>DATHHW010000001.1:0-2894 GCA_035317005.1 Pyrinomonadaceae bacterium
AGTTGCCGGCATCGCGCAGAGTCACGATCGCGCGCCCACCCGGCAGCGGGATAGGATCATCGAAGGGACGAGCCCAGACGGCAACAGGCTTTCAAACGTGCAATCAGCTATCCGCCTTCAGGAATGTGCTGAACGTTCAATTCGCGTTCTCTTCCGTCGGACGGCTGGGCAGATTGTAACGCTTTCCTGAGCTGCTCACGGAGTTGGTTCAATTCGGAAATTTGAATAAGTAGGTTGGTTTTATTACCGATGAAAATTGAAACGTTCTCTTGAAAAGAGCGCATTTTATACACTCACTGACTGACTGATGTTGGCCGGCTCAAGTCGACCTAGGCACGGGTCGGCGTGAGCACCTTAACGGGCAGATGTAACATTTTAAACCCGTTAAATGTTACATTTTGAACACATTTAAAATAATAGTTCCATCCATGGAACACCCTAAGCAGTTTCTCAAAGGTTCGGACTCATTCTACTTATGATAGCGCAGTCCAAATTGGGAATTGTCATGAAGCAAAGCGAACTCGATTCAATGTCTCTCGACGAGTTGTTTATGCTCCACGAACAACTCACTGCAACACTGGAGGCAAGGATCACTGCCGAGAAGAAAAGGCTTCAAGATCGGCTGAAGAAGATTGGCTCGTCGAATGGGTGCGACCAGGACATCTAAATCCTTCGAACAAACCCGGGCGTGTCGCTCTGGTTTGCAGGGTAGTATCGCTCCGGGCGCTTACCGCGCCGATCGCATTTCATCCTAGTGTCCTGATTCAGAAGTTCGAGTCATTACAGATTCGCATTGCTGCGCCAGAGTTGTGCTGGACAGAAAAGGGGATCTCAGATGGCTCGAGCGATGGCGGAACTGGTTCTCAGCGAGGCGGAGCAGGCGAAGTTGAAGCAGCTTTCGTCGCGGCGGAAGACAGCGCAAGCGTTGGCGCTCCGGGCCCGCATTGTTCTTGAATGCGCGCAGGGGTTGGAAAACCAGGAAGTTGCAGCCGGCTTGGGGGTTGCCAAGAACACGGTCGGCAAATGGCGTCGCCGGTTTGTCGAGCAGCGAATGGACGGTCTGCATGACGAGCCTCGCTCCGGGGCGCCGCGATCGATCGAGGATGCCGGTATCGAAGCGGTCATTGTGAGGACGTTGGAAAGTCTGCCGGAGAATGCCACGCATTGGAGCTCGCGCGGCATGGCCAAGGTGTCCGGTATCTCGGTCTCCTCCGTGCAACGCATCTGGCAGGCGTTTGGCCTGCAGCCGCATAGAATCGAGACGTTCAAGCTTTCGACCGATCCCGACTTCGTCGCCAAAGTGCGCGATGTCGTCGGCCTTTACGTGGCGCCGCCCGAGCATGCGGTCGTGCTTTGCGTCGACGAGAAGAGCCAGATTCAGGCGCTGGACCGTAGCCAGCCCATGCTGCCCATGCGGCCCGGCCAAGTTGCCCGGCGCAGCCATGACTATAAGCGGCATGGCACGACCTCGTTGTTTGCCGCCCTCGACATCGCCACCGGCCACGTGATCGGAAAGTGCTACGGCCGTCATCGGGCGATCGAGTTCCGCAAGTTCCTCGATGAGATCGAGGCCAATGTCCCCAAGGGTCTCGAGGTCCATCTCATCTGGGACAACTACGCCACCCACAAGACGTCCCTGATCCGCAATTGGCTGGTCAAGAGGCCGCGCTGGCACGTCCACCTGACACCCACAAGCGCATCCTGGATCAATCAGGTCGAGCGCTTCTTTGCGCTGATCACCGAGCGCAAAATCCGCCGCGGCATCTACCGTAGCGTCGCCGCGCTCCGAGCCGATATCGCTTCCTACATCGAACGACACAATCGTGATCCCAAGCCCTTCAAATGGACCAAATCCGCAGACGACATCCTTCAATCAATCCAGCGTTTCTGCCTCCGCAATGCCCCGGTAAACGCATGATCAGAGGCAACGAACTTCTGGTTCAGGACACTAGTACCTAACGACAGTTGTGTGTGTGTGTCGACTTGCACGTTGAGATACTTCAGAAATTATTGAAATTAAAGGATTTATTGGTGAGCGCGGAGGGACTCGAACCCTCGACCCCATGATTAAAAGTCACGTGTTCATAGTTCGATAGACCGCTGATGGCGCAAAGCGGCCATCCAAAAGCTGACGATCGCTAAACAAATGCTGAGAATTGTTTGAATCAGACCCAGACTACTTGGCCGCAGCCGCTGCGGTTTCGCCCGGTGGCACAATCCGAAACATGAAGGTCGAAACCTTTTCCCCGGTTTTGAACGGACCGGGAATCTGGTTGCTGACCGGGTTCAAACTTTGGAGAAAAGCCGCGATCGCCATGGCGTCATCCGCTGTGAGTGTCGCAAAAGCGTGCCAAGGCATGATCGGCGCCAGGATGCGGCCGTCCGGCCGTTCACCGACCTGTATCGCCTTCACGATCTGCTCTGGGGTCCAACTACCGATGCCGGTCTTTTTGTCGGGTGTGATGTTTGGGCCCACAAAGACACCTTGACCCGGAATCTCGAAGCCCACATCCGAGCCGCCGAGAAAGCGTGACATGTCGGGATTCCCGAAGAAGTATCCCGGCGTGTGGCAGTCGTTGCAGCCGCCGAGCGTGACGAGATATTTGCCGCGCGTGATCTGTGAATCGTCAGCCATGGCCGCGAAGGCTGAAAGCGCGATAACTGACGCGGTCACAAATGCAAGACGAACTGAAATCCGCAACATGGTTTGCTCTCCCTGGCTTTGCTTGGTTTGTCCCTCGCCCTCTGCGCATAGAAGCAAAAGCATTTATCACATAATCAGGATGCCTTCACTACGCTCGCGGTCAATTGGAGCCCGCACAGCCGAAGCGCACCGTCTTCTCTCCACCCTTCACGGACGCTTACGCGGACCAACCGCAACGACCGGTTTGGGT
>DATHHW010000002.1:0-3882 GCA_035317005.1 Pyrinomonadaceae bacterium
TGGCAATTTCCTTACTACTTTTACCTTCACCCAGAAGCTGCACGATTTCCCGCTCCCGATCGGTGATCCGGCTGTTTTCGGAAGTCCCTTCAAGGGCTTGTTTTCCCTGAATACACCGCGCGAAAACGATCTCCGAGATCCGCGATGTAAAAAAATGTTTGTGCTCGGAAAGTGCTTTGATCGCGTCGATTAAATGATCAGCCGCATCTGTTTTCATGATGTAGCTACGTGCTCCGGAGTCGAAGACATCGTGAACTAGCTTTTCCGTCTCCTGCGCCGTAAAAATCAGGATTTCGGTCTCAGGGGACTTCCTTTTGATCTGCCGTGCCGCATCGAGGCCGTTCAATTCGGGCATTGTGATATCCAGAATCACGATGTCCGGTTTTAGTTCCGCAGTCAGTGCAACCGCATCTCGACCGTTATCGGCCTCGCCGACAATCTCCCATTCTGGGATCGCCGACAGAAGCGCACGCGTTCCTTGACGGACCACCTTATGATCGTCTGCGAGAAGAATCCGGACCGTCTTCACGACACAACAATTATAGCTTGTGGAGGTCTTAGGCTCATTACGCTTTCTGGAACCGAGCCATGCTCTGATCTTGAGCGGCAGAAATCATTTTTTTGCAAGCGGTGCCAATTGCTTTGAAACGGCGTTTTCCAGCACGGTGAGCAGCTTCCTCGTATCGTACGGTTTGAGTAAAAAATTTACGACCCCGAGCCCCTGAAGTTCGACCAGGCGAGGCTCGGCGTCCTGTCCGCTAGACGCGATGAAAATCATATCCGGTTTTATCTGCTTGAGTGCGCGAATTAGGGCAACCCCATCGATATACGGCATTATCAAATCGGTAAGAACAACGCTGATCGAATCCTTGTGTTGGGCAAAGATAGCCAATGCCTCGGGGCCATCGTTCGCTTCCAGCACGCAGTAGTTGTGCGTCTCCAGAGTCATCTTCGTAACGCAACGAACGTTCATCTCGTCATCGACCAGCAGAACTAATTCGCCATTTCCCTCGGTGACAGGCGGGGCCTCTTTCCGGCATGGAGCGACATCGGCTTGGACAGCAGGAAGGAAAACCGTAAAAGTCGTACCCCTGCCTTGTTCGCTGGAGACTGAAATAAAGCCGGCGTGACTTTTCACGATTCCTAATGAAGTGGACAACCCTAAGCCGGTGCCCTTGCCGGGATCCTTGGTGGTGAAGAATGGCTCGAAGATCTTCTCCACCAGCGCACGCGGTATCCCGACGCCGGTGTCGCTCACACGCAAAATCGCATACGACCCGGCCTTTGCGCCTGGCATCATTGCAGCAAAATTATCGTCCACCTCCACATTTTCTGCTGCTAAAATCAGGGAGCCGCCATTGGCCATAGCGTCCCGTGCATTCATAGAAAGATTCAGCAAAACCTGGTGCAGTTGAGTTGGATCACCGCTAATCGCCCAAGGATGCTCTGGGTATTTTCCTGTGACTTCGATCGTTTTGGGAAATGTTCTTTTCGCGATCTCGACCATTTCGTCAATGAGATGGCGCGGGTTAATTAGCACCCGCTCACCTTCCACGCCGCGCGCGAAAGTGAGTACTTGCTTAACAATGCTTGAGCCGCGTCGCGCGCTCTCCTCGATGAGTGAAATCATGGCCGCGGCATGTTCGCCCGTCCGATTGCAACGCAGTGATTCCGCACCCATCAAAATCGGACCAAGGACATTATTAAGATCGTGAGCTACGCCACCCGCCAAGGTACCAATGCTTTCAAGTCGCTGCGCGCGCAGCAGCTGCATTTCAAGTTTCTTTTGCTCAGTAATGTCCGTGTTGATGAGGAGCAGCGAGCGAGGCTCCCCGGCGGGATCGCGAATGAGGGTGGCGCGGCAGTCGACAACGATATCCCGGGCACCTTTCGTGACCTGCTTAAGTTCGCCATGAAATTCGCCAGTAGAGAGCAGAACTTTTAAAGGGGCGTCACGCTCGTTGGCATCGGCGTAGAGCAATTCCCCGCTTGGCTTGCCCAGCGCTTCGTTGGCGGTCCAGCCGTATAAGTGTTCCGCTCCTTTATTCCAAAAGGTGATGCGATCATCTTGGAAGTGCCGGATGATGATCGCGTCCCGTGCATGATTGATGATGTCAGCTTGCTCTCGCAGGCGTTCCTCCACGCGCTTACGCTGAGTAATGTTGCTTACGGTAACGATCGCCAGCACCGGTTCGTTGCTCCCATCGTGAACGAGAGTACCGCCATAGTTAAAAATACGCTCCCAATCCGCCCGAATATTTCTTACACGCAGTTCGAGATCGCGCAGGTTTTCGCCACGAAGGATGCGAAACAGCGGCCACTCTTCCAGCGGAACGCGAGCGCCGTCCAAGGTCGAGAGTTCGAAGGTGTCAACCAAGTCGCTCTGGGATCGAAGGCCCTCCTCCAAACTGGTATACCCATGAATCTTCAATGCGGCACGATTCCACTGCACCAATTCGCCCTTGAGATCGGAGACGATCACACCCTCGTCGAGGTTCTCGACGACAGTTTGCAAATGAGCCTCACTTGCACGTAACGCATCCTCCGCACTTTTACGCTCTACGATTTCCTGCTCGAGTTGGTGAGTAAGCGTCTCCAATTCCTCCACCTTTTCGGAGAGCTTGTCCGTAACAAGATGGAGATGTTCACGCTCGAAATCTGGTGTCGGAACAATCGCCGCCGATTTCGACTTCTCCCCCAGCGCTTCATCAACAATCTCGAGGACGGTATCGGGGTCCGTCGGTTTGACAATGATATGATTAACCCCACACGCCTTTGCTAATCTCCGTGATTCTTCTTCGATATAGCTGGCGGTATAAAAGATTACTTTCGTTTGCGCGTTTCTTGGATCCTGCCGCAACTGCTGGACAAACTCATAGCCATCCATCCTGGGCATGAGCACATCGGCGATAATCAGGTCCGGCTCTTCTTTGCCGATCAGCTTCAACGCTTCTTCTCCGCTGGAGGCTTCGACCAGGCGATAGTCGCGGGGCTCCAACGTCGCAATGAGCAGTGCCCGGTTATCTTCGTGATCGTCAACAATGACAACGGTCTTCATGGTCGACTTGAAGCGCTTCCACTTCGCCTACGATCGTCCTGCGGTTCTCCTGAGATGGACCGATCGAGAAACGGTGTTTAATCTTGGTCGTTCTTTCTTTGGTTGCATCATGTGGTCGAAGCAGGACGCATTCCAAATTCAATACGGCGTTGATGCCAACGCCTTTCCCACATGGTCTTTGCCGCCGGTAGCCTCGCGCCTTTACCAGCTCCCACTCACGAACTCAATCTCGGGCGGAACTTGCCAGCTCAGGCAGATCCTTCACGAGGAAGCTGATGCAACTCGGCTGCGTCGCACAAAAATCACCGGGCGCATCCTAGTTTCGCCATTTCAGCTTCAAGGCACTCGGGGCAAACGCCATGGCTGAATTCCGATCCGGTCTGTTGCTTGATGTAGGTTTCGAAACGCTGCCAGTACTCCTCGGCGGTGTGTATTTTGTGACAATAGGCACAAATCGGGATCAATTGCTTGAGCTGGTGAACTTCTCTCGTAAACCAAAGAATTCGATCCGCGACGCGCAGTCGCATCCGAATAGCGGTGGCATCAAGCGGCTTCGTTAGGAAATCGTCAATGCCGGCTTCAGTGGTGAGGTCGTAGTTTTCCGCACCAGTATTCAAGGCGGTGAGAAGAATGAAATAAGTATACGGTGTGTTCGGACGCGCCCGCACTCGGTGACAAAACTCCAAGCCATCTATCCCCGGCATCATCCAATCGCTTACGACAACACGCACAGGAGCGCGATCGAACGTTTCCCACGCTTCGGTTCCAGTGCGCGTCACCACCACTTCGTGGCCCATGCGCTCGAGGGTTAATTGCAGGATTTG
>DATHHW010000003.1:0-2548 GCA_035317005.1 Pyrinomonadaceae bacterium
CATTCGATCTACGTCAAGCTGGGACGAGACCAGTTGGGCCAACGCCGCAGGCTTGAAGGTCCCTTCGATTATAGCGGCAACGCGTCCCGGCAGTTCTGCTGAGTATGATTTGAGAGCGTCACAAAGGGCGGTTTCTGCTGAGGTCACAGCCAGCATGGTCAAACTCTCGTGATGGACGCCCAGGACTTTTTCCATCGCATGTGAGAAGGGGCCATGGCCGACGTCGTGCAAGAGAGCTGCCGCGCGCGCCGCGGCGCGATCAGCCAAACCGATCTCATAGCGATCGCCAAGCTGATCGAGAATGCGCGTCATTAGGTGCAGCGCTCCCAGACTGTGGGTGAAGCGCGAGTGCTCTGCTCCCTGGTAGGTGTACAGACCAAGACCAAGTTGCTTGATGCGACGCAGCCTTTGAAATTCAGGCGTGTCGATCAAGCTAATCATCAGCTGGCCTTCAGCGCTGTCGTCGCGCAAAGGGATGATGTTATGAACCGGATCGCGATAAATTCGCTGGGACAAGCTCTCGAACCTATTCAGTGGATTGGATCGCGGCAGTCTACCACACGGCGCCGTTCGGCTACATGGTGAAAGCGGGAGCCAAGGTTATGGCGCGAAACTGCCGCGCCAGGGCATTACGGAATTTCGGAGTAAAACCGAAATTTTGGATTATTGGAGATGGACCCTTCGTGAAACTTGAAACAACAGAAACTCGCTTTCCATTTCGCAGCGACTATCTAAATCACTGAATATGCGGAGCTTATCCCCCAGCACAAAGCTTTCAAAGAGTTATGGGACTCAGTGGATTGCTCAGGGGCCTATATTTTGCTTAAGTCAACCTGCTTGTTCGTTTCAAAATGTCCACTTATCAATCCCGCGAGATGAGCTTCGCGAAAAATTAGGAGAGAAAATGAAAAGGAATTTCAAGAAATTTGCGTTCGCGCTATCGCTTGTTCTTTGCCTGGCCGGGTTGGCTTTCGGGCAAGAAACAACTGGTGAAATTAAGGGTACGGTTAAAGACCAAACGGGCGCAGTTGTTCCCAACATTACCGTTACCATTGAGGGTGTAAACATCGGCTTTAAACGTGAAGTTCAAACCGATGGAAATGGCGCATACAGCGCTCGTCAGATTCCTCCGGGAATCTATAAGGTATCAATTGGTGCCAGCAGCGGATTTGCGGCACAAACTAAAGAGAATATTCAAGTTAACATCGGTGACGCAAGTACCGTTGACTTTTCGGCGGCGGCTTCTGCTGTGGGCGCCGTAGTGAACGTTACCGAATCCGGCGTTATCATAGATGCAAGTGAAACAAAGGCACAGAGCAATATCTCGACTCGTCAAATTGATGCTCTGCCCAAGGGGACTGGATTTACCAGCTTACTGAAGACCACGGTCGCAGTTCGCCCGGAGCCCCTCGGCGGACAGTATACGATCAACGGCTCGACGGGACCTGAAAACAGTTTCCTCATTGATGGACAAGAAACCCAGAATTACAAGAACGGTCTCTTGAACACCAACAATGACATTCCTTATCAGGCGATCGCGGAAATCCAAGTCAAGTCCAGCGGATTCGAAGCGGAATTCGGTGGCGCCACCGGTGGCGTTATTAATGCTGTCACCAAGAGTGGCTCGAATGAGTTCCATGGCGAATTCGGTCTGCAGTACAACATTGCAAGATTTAATGGCGGCCCGCGCCCGGTATTGTCCCTTACAAGTGTCACGACGGGTGCAGATGCCGGCACTACCGGTCAGATCCTTGAATATTTCCCGCAGCGAAGAGACGCCGGCACCAATGAGTATCCGACGTTTTCTATGAGCGGTCCGGTGGTCAAGAATAAGTTGTGGTTCTTTGCTATTCACAGTCCGCGCATTATAAATACGACTCGCACGACAAATTACATTCAGGGTGTGGGCAGCACTCGTGGTCCGCGTGTCCTGGCCGCAAGTCTCGTGGCTCTTGGTGCATCAAACGTTCAAACGGTGACCGAAAAGACTACCTACAACTACTCTGCATTTAGACTCGATGCGGCACCAATAAACTCACTGCGCATATCGTCCAGCTTTACCTGGAATCCGATTCAGGACCAACGCCCGCTTCTCGGTGGCACCTACGTGAATGGTTCGCCGGGAACGGCTACTCTAAACGGAGTGACTTATCAAGGATCTCAGCTGGCGCAGTTGCAAGGCGGCCGGCAGAACTCGAATAACTTTAGGATTGAAGGTGTCTGGATTCCGACCAGCAAGCTGGTTGCCGATGTCCGGTATACTCGCGGCTTTATGAATCAAAAGCTGGGATCGTATGGCATAGCGAGCGACCCGCGCTTCATCTGTCAGGGTGTGCCTACGGCGTTTGTTGCTGTTGCCGGTTGCACCCAGGGATTCTCAAACATTGGCAGCAACGATAAGACTACCAAGGATGTATCTCTCCGCACCACGATTGATGCCAACGTCGGCTATTCGTTTAGTGGTCTCGGTCATCATGAGGTCAAGGGGGGCTGGCAGAAAAGCGACATCCTTAATGATGTTGCGCAAGGAAGCGTTTTGGCCTTCGGT
>DATHHW010000004.1:0-4043 GCA_035317005.1 Pyrinomonadaceae bacterium
CGAAGATTGCGGCGATACCTGGATTGCTCAGGACCATTTGCCCAATCCCGACAGTACAATCCCTAACGACCCGCGTTACCGTATCAACCGCTATCGGTTTGTAAAGGACATCGCGGGAAATCTGACCACCGGGTATTGCTCGGGCCAACAGGTATTCAACCTGAACATTGGCGGCAAGAAGGCGGCGTTTGCCAAGCGCACTCATGGATTGAGCGCAGCCATGGAACGCCTCGAGCCCGCCAACTCCACGCAGGGCTCCATCACGCCTCCCCGCCCCGACCATGCTAACAAGACTTCGGCACTCGCCGAGCAGAAGGCGGTAGCCATCGATCCCGGTCTGGGCTTCGAGTTGGCCCAGGTACCGAACGATGATGGCACGGTCCAGATCAGCTACACGTTGCCGGAAGACGCCGAGAACGTTTTCGTCGGACTCTGGAACAAGTTCGCCTTCCACATCCGCACGCTGGTCAGCGAGAAGACGCAGACCCGAGGAAGACGAACGGTGATTTGGGACGGGAAAGACGATCAGGGAAATCCCGCCGGCCCGGGCGTCTTTATCTGCCGGATGTGCACAGCCGGTGAGAAGGGCGCCAGCCAGTTCGTCGAGTTACAGGGTGCGGTCTAATCGCGATAAACACGCAACCTCGAAAAAGTAAGAGTGCAATCATATCAGTGACGGAAAGGAGAACCCAGATGGCCACCTATACAAGAGCGAATGCGTGGAATAACGGCGGCACTTTCGGGATTACGCACGGGGCTTGGTGCGTCGGATCTTGTTGGGCGTTGATGCTATTCCCCATTCTGCTGTCAGACGGCCACTTTGCAGCGATGGCTGGCGTGACCTTCCTAATGATCAGCGAACGCCTCGAACAGCCGAGGCCGCTGAGTTGGCATCTGCGCGTCCGTGGGAAGCTGATGCGGATTGCGGTCGCCCAGACCCGAATACGACTGCACGGCCTGCTATGAGGTTCTGGACCACCCTCTTCTGTCAGGTCGCTCGATTTTCGCGTGTCGCTCGCGGTAATCTTGGCCGATGGTAATCGCAGACGATGGTTCCGCCCGCGGGCCGTCCAGCGACGCCACGTCGCAATGCGGGCAGGTACGCGGTCCGGTCGCAGTTTTAGACTGGCGAGCGTGGGATGGTTTCCTGCTTGCTCACGTCCTCGGCGACGACGCAGTGCGGATCGAGACGGACCCCTTCCGTGAATTTCCGTCCGCGCAATTCGATCGCGTTTGCGATTCAGTTACGACAGTCTGTTTCCAAATTAACCTGTCAGTTCGTGGTCGACTGCCGCTGCGGATCCGCGACCTTACGAGTCGCTTCGTAGAACGAGGTCTCCATGTCGTCAACGGACTCGTCCAGGACATTCGCAAGTCGACCCTCCACGCACACCTTGAAGCCATCGGGCTTTCTTCGCTAAAGGCAGCGCCTTCCGGTTCCTCTGACGAAATTCTGTTCGTTAAAACCGACCTTAACTATGGCGGCGAATTGGAAAGGTGGCTACCGCCGGAGAGCATCGCGACCGGTGGCCTTGAGCAGATGATCTCCCCCGACATCGGAGCCTACTACTACAAAACCGTGGAACGTGGGATGCTTCAGGAGGGTATCTGGACGGACCCGGCCATCGTGGTTGAAAAGTACGTCACCAACTCCGAGAACTCGTTCTATCGCGTTTACTTCTCCGGCAAACAAGTCATCATCGTCAAAGCCTTTGCTCCGGGCATTATCAAGAAACTGTCGGGCGATCCGCGTGACACGAACTTTGTGACGGACCTCGAGCAGCTTAGAGCGGCTACTGACAGTCTCCCGGTCAGCACGCAGTTAAAGCGGGACGTCGCCACATTTGTCGAGAACACGCCGGTGGAGTTTGGCTGCATCGACATCGTGCATGACGGTCACGACAGGCATTACGTCATCGACCTTAACCTGACGCCTTACGCCGGAACAAGAGTACACGATGTCTATTTGACTAACTTCCTGCGCTCGGGGATTACGAACCCGGCTCAACGCAAGCTGAGCGATTTCGTCAATTCACCGCTTTGCTGCTAAGGCACGTTGCACCCAAATGACAGACTAGACGCTAGTCCAGGTCAAAATAGTCCTTTGCCCGTGCAGCCTCAGGCAGTTCTCCCGGCTGCAGAGGCTGGTCGACGACCTCGACCCGGAAGCTCTCCTCCAACGGCGCATTCCAAATACGAGTGGACAGGTTCACCTTGAAGATGCGGAACGATTTGATATCTTCCTTGGTTGTCGCGTTGGTCTCGAGGCGGTCGGTGAGATCGTAGAACTCCCGCGGCACGAAATCCGGCCGCAGATTGATGTTCGCAGTCTTCTCACCGTCGCTGACCCACCATTCATACTTCATCTTGCTGTTGCACTGCATTCCGCAGCCCTCGGCGACGATGACGTTGTAGCGATCGCGGCTGGCGGCGCCCGTCACATAATCGATGGTATCTTTCACCCCGGGGCCGGGATGACCGCTAACGATGTAGAGATTATCGCGCGCCCAAAGATCGTCTTGAGAGAGAGCCTGCGCGGCAGCTTGCATAGCCCGGAAGCCAACCGCAGTGCCCCACCAAAGCGATCCCGGGTGTTGACAGACGGCCCCGTCATAATCCAATTCCAGAACTTCGCCCTGGTCCTTGATGCGAATCGTTACGCCCTCGGCCGCTTTGACGCGTTCACTTACGTTGCTTGACATTCGATTGTCCTCCCGTTGACGACCTATGGTTTCCTTTGGCCAGTGGTCGGATTGGTTTGCCGGCCCAGGTGGCTTTCGGGCGCGCTAACAAATCCGCGGCAATTGCTCACCTACGAGCATGTCGACGATGCGGCGCCCGCCGAAAACGGTTTCCATCACGACACGGCCGGGGCGGTGGTCGGTCACGTCGCCGATCCTCGCGGCTCCTTTGCCAAGAGGATGCGACTTGAGCGCCGCCAGTGCGGTTTCGGCATCTTCCCGCGGGACGACGCAGACGATCTTGCCTTCGTTGGCGAGATAGAGGGGATCCAGCCCCAAAATCTCGCAGAAGCCTTTGACCTCGCTGCGGATCGGCGTGCGGTTTTCGTAGATTTCGATGCCAACCTGAGAAGCCTCGGCAATTTCGTTCAAGACAGTAGCGAGTCCTCCGCGGGTGGCATCCCGCAGGAAGCGGGTACGAGGAACGGCTGACAACAACGTATCGATCAGACCATGCAGGGAAGCACAATCACTCTCGATAAGTGTAGTCAGCTTCATGTCGCCGCGAGCATTGAGGATCGCTGCGCCGTGGTCTCCCAACACCCCATTGACGAGGATCACGTCACCGGGTTGAGCCTTGTCGACTCCCAAGTCGACGCCTGCGCGAATCACACCAACGCCGGCAGTGTTAATAAACAGCTTGTCACAGGCTCCCCGTTCGACAACCTTGGTGTCGCCCGTAACCACTTTTACGCCGGCCTCCAGAGCTGCCGCCGCCATGGTCCTGGCCACCATGCGCATTGTTTCGACCGGCAGGCCTTCCTCAATAATGACCGAACACGACAAGAAGAGTGGTGTCGCGCCACCCACGGCCAAGTCGTTAACCGTGCCGCAGATTGCCAGTTTGCCAATATTGCCACCGGGGAAATCGAGCGGCTGGACCACGTAGGAATCGGTGGTGAAAGCAAGTCGATCACCAAATGCCGCCAAGTCCGATAGACTGAGCCGCGCCTGGTCTTCCAACGGCGCCTCAGTTCCGTTATCAAACACCTCGAGGAAGACGTCGTCGATCAAATCATGCATCGCCTTGCCGCCGCCGCCGTGGGCGAGTGTAATAGTTGGAACACGCACCTTGCCGCGGTGCCTGGGCTTGCCGTTCTTTGTGGTCAACTCTAAAACGGTACTCATGCCATCTCCTTGATCAGTGCCCTGGTGTCGTGAATCTTCTCGATGTCGCCGTACTGATAATAAGCAGCGCACGCGCCTTCCGATGAAACCATCAGCGCGCCGAGAGGCGTCTCCGGAGTACAGTCTCTACCGAAGACCTTGCAATCCCAGGGCTTGATTACGCCCTTAAGGACT
>DATHHW010000005.1:0-44343 GCA_035317005.1 Pyrinomonadaceae bacterium
CGTCCTGTAGTTTCATCGCCCGCTCCACTGCGGCTGGGGTCATCTGCTTCATTACTGCATCCTGTCATGCAGTTTCACCCCGCCGCTCAAAGCGGACACTTCATGTGCTAATTAGATCGGACATATCATGTGCTAACGACATTCAAAGAACAGGGTAATCGCATTTGTGTCCTTATCGTGATATATGAGCTGGATCCCGCCCGGCTGTGAGTCCCATTTACCCGTAAAGAAACCCCTGCGAGCCTCAACCGAGACAGCTAAGGCTGACTGAACGGTGGAAAAGGAAGGAGGATCAAACGCATGCCAGAGAGTTTTGACGGGATAACTAATCACGTCCCAGTTCTTGAGTAAGTTACCAGCCCCACGAGTAAGATCAGCATAGGCTTCGCCTTCTCTTCCTTGCGACATTTTCTCTCTGGCACTTACCATGTAACCCAACGTCCTGGCGATCTCAGCTACCCCCTCAAGGGCACGCATCTTCTCCATGATAGTGTTCCTCCATTTTAGAACTCACACCGCTAACTAGCGATGTTCTTGTCTAACGCTCTTACCGCTCTGATCAGCTTATATCTTCGGAGTCGACGTTCCCGATCCGCCTTTGCGTTTCGGACTCTTGTATTCCGTTTTCTTCTTCCGGCCCATCGACTGGTATTCGTTCGAGTTGGTTCCGTATTGCGCGCCAACCTGATCCTTTGTGCCGAGCATTCCATTGTGAAATGCCCATTCCGAAGCGACTCGATTGTCGCGCGCCGCGGCCAACTCACCAGTAAGCTGCGCCTCGCGCTGTTGCTTCGTGATCATGTCGTTGTAGCGCGTGGTGTTTGTCGGTTTGTCATAGGCCGGGTTCGCCGGCGCGTAGTTTGAAAGGTTCTGCATCGCCGCATACGTTTCCAAGTCAATGGCGAGCAGGGATGGTTTGATTCTGACGGTTTCGTTCTTAGCCATTGGGCCAACCTCCGATGAGAAAGAGATTAGTGGGACAGCACCTTAAGGTTAGTGAGAAACACTGCTTAGAGTGAGAAACACTATTTCGATAATGGTGAGCCACTATCCGGGTTACAGCGGCGGCATTCTACGCCTGTTATTTCCGGGTGGCAATAGCCTTTTTCCTCATCGCAGCACATCGTTCCGGCGCGCGGACAGAGTATGCTTTGACGGGGTCAACAAATGCTGGGAGCCGGTTCCGTTATGCTGAGCCGTGAGCACGTTCTGCTGACGTGTCGGCACATTCCGCTGAGTGACCGGCAAGTTCCGCTGAGGCGCCGGCACGTTCGGCCCGATGCGTCGGCACACTCCGCTGGGGCGTCGGCACGTTCCGCTACGGCGTCGGCACGCTCCGCTGAAGTAGCTTGCAGTAGCCCCACCGTAAGGGAGGGCGTTAAAATTGTTTAGAAGACTCGCGATTATCCGGGTCTTGAAAGGGTTGAAGAGCTCTAACTACGCCCTCCCTCACGGTCGGGCTACTGCCGCGCACTGCTCACCATACAAAGTCAGCACGCATCGCCCATCATGTTGTAAACCTCGCGCCACCGCCCGGCGACTTTCTTGAAGATCAGATACGCGTACCCGTCGAAGGCGCCTTGGACGGCAAAGACCTCGCCGACTCCGTTGCCATCCAGATCGAGGTGATCAATAAAGTCGATGCTGTGCAGGAAAGTCTCAGGCGGTGGCTGGTAAGCCTGAAACTTCGCCAGGTCGGCTCGCATCCCCGCGCCCTGCGGCTTGGCAATCAGAAATAGATCGCGCTCGAACTTGTTCTTCGCTGCCGAGGTAAAACTGCCGATGAATTCGTATTGGCCATCGCCATCCAGATCGGTCGCCGTTAGATTCGTGACCTTGAGCTCAGAGATCAGGCTAGCCGGCGTGCGGTTTTGCCGGTAGATGCTCTTCACCAGAGTCATGACCGCGGCGCGTTCTGCATCAGTCGGCGCTCGCCGTGCGCTCGCGCGTTTTCCAAGCGCATCGGAACTTGTCGCCAGCGCCCGTACCGGACCACCCAGACGCGCCGAAGTAGACAACCCGACTTCCGCGTGCACGCTGTTGCAGCCTTCGCTCCATTTCTTGACAGTGACCGATCCGGATTCACCGCCGCCGAAGATCAAGCGATAGGTACGGCCGGAAGCGAAGTATTCTTCCGCGATTTTCTTCTGCCTGTCCTTCTGCTCGTCGGTAAACGGCACGCGCAATTGCTTGCCTTCAACCAGGACCACCGCGTCCATCGACCCATTGCCATCCTCTGCTGACACAGCAAAAACCATATTGGCCCGGCGTGGCTGGGCAACGCTGGGCTCCGGCCATAAAACCAGAACAAACAAAACTGATAGCCAGGCTAGTGAAAATCTTTTCCAGTTATTCATTCGCAAACGATATTGGGGGTTCACGCTCAATCTCTCCTCCATTAGTCTCTTCAGATCGAACTCGCGCATATCATACACTGCAAGTCGCTTCATCGCTGGGTGGTTCCTAATTTAGCGGCGTATAGAGTGCCAACTTTAGTTGGGTTCTTTCTTGCTTAACAAGAGCCCGACTAAAGTCGGTACTCTGAACACCGCTTATCAAAGTAGGACAACACCCAGCGCTGAAGAGGGTCGCCCAAGTTGGCAACTCGCGCGGCCATCTCTATACTCAATTTGTTCTCAGCGATAATTCTTTGACTTGCAATTGATGTCTTTGCAACCGGAAACACATCAGGGAATCCTCAACGCCAAAGGCTTTCGCTTTGCGATTGTCGCCAGCCGCTGGAACGATTCGCTCGTGTCACGGCTGATTGCTGGCGCCCTCGATGCGCTGGCAGAACTTTCTGCCGACGAGAACGCAGTGGAGGTTTTTCGCGTGCCGGGTTCGTTTGAGATTCCGCTCTGCGCGTTGAAGGCGGCTGAGTCGGGAAAGTTCAACGCGGTGATTTGCCTCGGCGTAATTATTCGCGGTCAGACGCCACACTTTGAGTACATCGCTGCGGAGGTAGCTCGCGGCATTGGCGAGGCGGGAATGAAGACCGGCGTGCCATTGCTGTTTGGCGTCATCACAGCAGAGAATGTCGATCAGGCCATTGATCGCGCCGGCGTAAAACTGGGCAACAAGGGTTTCGAAGCCGCGACGGCGGCGGTTGAGTTAGTCAATCTTTACAAGGAAGCTTTCGAAAAGTGATGAGTGATAAGTCATGAGTGATGAAATAAGAGAACACCTATTATCGTCGCAAATGGCTCAGAGTGATGACCAGCAAGATGCTGGCGCCCATCACTCATCACTCATCACTCATCACTGATTTTATGGGTTCGCGTCGTAAGGCGCGCGAATGCGCCTTGCAAATGCTCTTTGCGGCTGACGTTGCCGGAACGCGCGGGGATGAACTCGCGCGCACCTTCTGGTCTGAATTGGCGGATGGCGAGATTGAACCCGGGGCCCAGGAGTTCGCCACCAGACTGGCCATCGGCACCCTCGCCAATTTGGAAGAGGTTGACGAGCGAATCCGCTCGCGCGCTGAACACTGGCGGATTACGCGCATGGCGCTGGTAGATCGCAACGTCCTGCGGCTGGCAGTCTATGAGTTTTTGAAGGAACCTACACCGCGCACGGTTACCATAAACGAGGCGCTGGAGATCGCTCGCCGCTTCTCGACCTACGAAGCTACGCAGTTCATCAACGGAATCCTCGATGCCATCAAGCGTGATCTGGATCAGGAGAAGCCTGAGGCCAATACCGTGGCGAACGAAGAGACCGAAGATGACGAGTCACCTGCTCCCGATCCGCCAGAGTCAGTTTCTTGAAGTAAGACAAATGGAGTTCCACCCATAGGCTCGATGTACCGGGGCTCTGCCGTCTGATGTGCGGAAAGGCTCCGCCTTTCCGATCAAGGTCCCTCATCAATGAGGCTACGCCTCCGACCTGGTTTGGAGGCCTAGCCTCCGCGAATTAATAGAAAGCTTACCGGAAAGGCAGAGCCTTTCCGCATATCCGGCGGATAGCTGCTCTTTTCGTTCCGTTGACCGCTTACCCTGATTTTGGCTCCGCCTCATCACATGTCTAGCTCAAGACACTCCCGATCCTATTTGGCCGGAAGAGGCGTAGCCTCTTCAACGTAATAGATCCTAATCGGAAAGGCAGAGCCTTTCCGCACATCAGGCGGCAAAGCCGCGTCAAAGGGCGCTTTAACTAACACACTAACCTCGAACTTGAGCTAAACTGCTTTCGGCATGGACGAAGAGCAGAGCGAGTTTATTGGTGACGCACGTGAAATGGTCGAGAAGCTTTACCGCGATCTCGAACAATTGCGGAGCGCGCGTTCGCACGGTCGACAGCGACGCGAACTGGCCGCGCGCATCTTTCGCCGCGTGCACACGCTGAAAGGCTCGGCCGGCTCGCTGGGACTGACATCCGTGAGCCAAATCGCGCACGACTTCGAAGGCGTGCTCGACGGAGTGCGACTTGGTCGGGTGGAGATCAACGATGCGGTGCTCGACCTGTTCGAAGATGGAACTGATGCTATCGCCCGCGCCCTGGAATCAGGATCCAACGAAGAGACCAGTCCCGGCGCCGTTGCGGTTATCAGACGGCTCGCGGCGCTGGCCGCGCAGAGCAAGAAGGAAGGAACGATCGCCGGCAGCCTGCGCTCGGCATTGCCGCCGGAGATTGCTCGCTCGCTGAGTGAATACGATCTTCAGCACACGCGGGAGGCGGTCCGCGAAGGCGCCAAGCTCTTCGTGGTGTCGGCTGGTTTCGCGATCGAAACTTTCGACCAAAACTTTCGCGAGCTGACCAAACTTCTGGGTCAAAGCGGTGAAATAATTTCCACCGGCCCAGGCGAGCCTTCAACCGCGGACGAGATTAACTTCAGGTTGCTTTATGCCGCTGAGCTGGTGTCCGGCGAAATCCTGCGACAGGCGGAAGCGCTGGGCCGGATCGAAATCAGCGAGATAGAGATTGAGTCATCAGCGGCTGGCGCGAAGGTCTTCGCCGAAGCCTTCCCCGGCCACGCGCCGGCGCCTGATATCGCCGAGACGGTTCGCGTCGACTTAAGGCAACTGGACGAACTGATCTCGGGAGCCAGCGAACTGTTTCGCTTTACGACCAACGCTCTGCTGTCGTTGGGCGCGTCTGACAAAATGCCTTTTGAAACTGCAACCAGGTATCTGCGCCGCCGGTTTGTCGAACTGGAAGAACGGCTGCTCAAGTTGCGCCTGGTGCCGGCAGGTGAAGTGTTGGGCCGGGCAGCCGCGCGCGGCGGACGCATTGCGGCGCGCCGCCTGGGAAAACAAGTTGAGTTTGAAATAGTCGGCGGCGATGTGGGCATCGACAAGTCGCTCGCTGACACGATCGCCGATCCGCTGTTGCATCTGGTGCGTAATGCGGTCACTCATGGCATTGAGGTCCCCGCGGAACGAGAGGCTGCCGGCAAGAGTGTGGTAGGCCGAGTGAAGCTGGCCGCTTTCAATGAAGGAAGCCGAATTCATATCACCGTCAGCGACGACGGCCGCGGCATCGAATGGGATCGAATAGTAGCCGCAGCGGCTGCGCATGGTATCGCCAGCAATGCGTCTGATCTGTCGACTGACCAGTGCCTGCGGCTGATTTTCCGCCCCGGCTTTTCGACCTCGAGTAATCTCTCAGAATTGTCAGGCCGCGGCATCGGGCTCGACGTCGTCGATCGCGCCATGGAGCAGGCCGGAGGCGAAGTGCGAGTGGCCACCGAGCGCGGAGCAGGAACTACGTTCGCGATGATCATGCCGGCGACGCTCGCCCTGGTCCAGTGCCTGATCGTGCAATCCGGCGATCAGCTTTACGCGATCGAATCTTCCGCGGTTAGTGAGGGCAAGCTGACCGACGCAAATCAACCGGGCAAAAATGGGGACCGCGTCGATTGGCAGGGAGAGTCTTTGCGTCTGCTTCGTCTGAGCACGCTATTGGGCCAGAGCGATGTTTTGGATACCGCCGCGACGATGGTTGTATGGCAAGCCCGGAACAACGGTGCTGGCGTGGCAGCAAATCAGGGGAGCACAGGTCGATACGCGCTGGTCGTCGACAGCGTCAAGGGGCATCAGGAAACTTTGGTGCGCAGTCTCGGCCGGCATGCCGCGCGTTGGGCGGGCGTTTGTGGCGCGGCTGAGCTGTTCGATGGCAACGTCGCCCTGGTGCTGGATATTGAAGAGTTGATCAAGAACGCGCAAGAGAGAGTTGTGCCGTCTGGAAGTGCAGTCAGAACGACATCTCCATAGACCGCAATTCATAATAACGACCCGCAGTGAGAGAATGCGTCGCGTGCAAGACAGTTTAGAGTTCAAGCGTTCAACCTTTAGATTGCTAATTAATTGGAGCAAGCTAAAGCTTGAACTGTGAACCGGGGATAGACGCTCCAGCACGAACGCTTTGCAATTCGGGGCAGTAGCCCGCGTCGTCAACATCACTCTTTGTTTGAACACTCTTGCACCTATGACATCCAGAACCCGGAAAAGGCTGGTGGCGATAATTGTCGGCGTCCTGATGTTTGTTTCTGGCGCGACTACCGTCCTGCTCCAGACTCGCACTTATCCGAAAGAGATCCGCGGCTACAAGGTCGAACGGACTGTGGTCGAAGTTAAGAAACCGGAAGCGACGAATGGACAGACCCGCAAGGATCAGAGTCAGCGTGGAAACAAGGACTCCGACGGGCAAACGAATGCCGAACCAAACTCGGAACGCGATGTCGACGCACTTATTCAACTGGGGAAGCCGCAACTCGGGCGGGTTACGCCGCTGGGAATTACCTTTGAAGTTCCCATCGTTGTCTCCCCAGTCAAGCAAAGCGGGCACGTCGAGTTTCTCGTCTTCGAAGACATGATAATCAACGGCGCGTCAGTGGATATTGACGAATACCATCACTCGTTCGATCTGCCTAACCAGCAACCACTGACGTTGCGCGAGCCGCTGCGCTTTTACATTTATCTCCCCAGCGCCCTGCTGGCGGCGCTCGGCGATTGGACTGATACGAAAGAAACCTGGCCGGTAACCGGGCGGGTTTACGTTTTTGGAAAGTTCAAGAAGAGCCTGTTCAGTTTCAAACGCGTCGTGCCGATTGAGTTGGACCTTTCGATGCGCAACCCATTGAAAGCGCGCTAATCGATCGAGCGATTCTAGCGCGGATCGTTGGATTGCAGCGCAGATGTTTTCGCGCTACTCTGCGCGCGCATGACAGCATCTTTTCGTCACAAGGGACTTTTAGGGAGTTCCATCACAGACTGCTGAAAAGCTCTTCTTATCATGCGCGTACGTGCGAGTTGTTCATGGGAACAGAAATGCGATCCACGAATTCACACGAAACGGCACGAAACAAGACTTAGTTCGAGTTATTTCGTGTGCGTTCGTGGATCGCTTTCTGCTTCCCTCGAAGAAGTACCCTTCCCACACCGGTTGTATTAGGTTTGCTTCTAATCCTCATCTTTCCAATCGCTTTCCAAGATCATATTGCAAACCCTTTTTGCCTGTAAACGACATCCTAACGATAACCCCCCATTTCATACTTCACTCACTCCTTCCTCTTCAAGACCAATCAACTTTCGGATGCATGGTGTGCCACTTCGTCGCTTGCTCGAACGCCAGAGCGACGCGCAGAGGCGCGGCTTCATCGTACAAGCCGCCGGTGAACATGATTGCCCGCGGGAGGTTGTTGATGAAGCCGCAGGGAACGCATACCGCCGGTTGACCGGTCAGGTTCGTGATGGTCAGGCTCGCGCTGCCGGGCGCGGGTGAAACAAAAACGTCCCATTGCGACATCAGCTTGTCCATCTCGCGCATCAACAACACGCGCGCGCGCTGCGCTCGCAGATATTCAACCGCCGGAATGAAACGCGAAGTGCGAAACGAGTTTGGCCAGTCGCCAGGGTCCTGACCCGAAAGCTGATTGACTCGGCCATCGCGCGTGATGTCGTCAAAGGCCGTAGCAGCTTCAGCGGTCAATATGTAGCGAATGTTTTGCGTCGGGAACTTCGGCAACTCGATCGGAGTCATTTTCACGCCGGCCTTCTCGAGAGCAGCGAGCGCCTCTTTGTACATCGCGTTTCGTTGTTCACCGACCATCCGTTGCTGTTCGTTCTGCGGTGTAAAGCCGGTGTTTTCGAATTCCGCTTTCAGATAACCAACACGCAGGCTGCTGAGCGTAACGTCAGGGGTCCAATTGAACGGCGCATCGCCCACGGTCAGATCATGTTGATCCGGCCCATAAAGCGCGTTAAGCGCGGCGGCGCAATCTTCGACGCCGCGACAGATTGGCCCAACTTTGTCCATCGTCCAACTCAAACCCATCGCTCCGTAACGGCTGATGCGGCCATAGGTTGGTCTCAACCCGGTGACGCCGCAGGTCGAAGATGGCGAGACAATCGATCCGAGCGTCTCTGTGCCGACTGAAAATCCCACCAGGCCGGCCGAGGTTGCCGATGCCGGGCCGGCCGATGAACCGCTCGAGCCGGCTCGGTCTTCATCGGGCGCCCAGGGGTTGCGCGTGACGCCGCCGAACCACTTCGGGCCCTGGGCCAGCGCGCCCATCGAAAGCTTTGCTACTAACACAGCGCCGGCGTCGCGCAGGCGTTCAACTACGGTCGCATCATAGTCGATCATTTGATCGCGATAAGGCTCAGCACCCCAGGTGGTCTTGATTCCCTTTGTGGCAAACAAATCTTTCGCGCCCCAGGGAATGCCGTGCAGCGGGCCGCGATACTTGCCGCGCTTGAGATCGTTGTCGGCGTCCTGCGCCTGCTTCATCGCCAGCTCTTCGGTGAGCGTTACGATGCAGAGTAGTTTCGGTCCGTAGCGTTTCAGACGCGCCAGATACATCTTTGTAAGTTCGACCGAAGAAACTTTCTTTGTGCGAATCAGTTCGGCGAGTTGAGGCACTGTCGCAAAAGCCAGATCGTCAACTGACTTGAACTGGGCTGGTTCATTCTTACCAAACTTAAATTTAGTTTTCGTGGCGGCCCGCTTGACGTGAAACCCGGGCAGCGCCGGATGAAAGACAACTGCCGGCTCGGTATCGAGTGGTATGTCCATCTTCCGCACTACTTCATAACTATCCAGCGAGCGATTGACGCCGGGCAGGGCCATGTCTTCCTGCTTATCGGTCAACTCGATGCCAATCAATTTCTCGGCGCTGTGCATCATGTCTTTGGTGAGGCGGAAAGGTGTCGGCGATGGACGCGGCGACGGTGTTGGCGTCGGGGTTTGCGCCAAAACGTTCAACGGTAAGCCGGAAACGGTAAGACCGGCGGCGCCGGCAGCGGGGAGAAGTTTGACAAAGGAACGGCGACCGATGCTTCGCTTCTTCGAGCCTTCGCTCACGGTCGGGTTAGTGACACGCTTTTTCTTCATAGAATCCTCGGATAGTTTGGATTTGAGCCCTCCCTCACGGTCGGGCTACTGCCCCGTTGCTATGCTCACGGCTTAGGGCGTTGGACTCGGACTTCCGTACTTCATCTTCACCACCTTGGCCTTGCCGGTTCGGTAGATGGTGACGATGAAAAGGTTGTCATATTCGGTTTCGGGAATAATCGGAAACGTTGGGCCGCCCAGAGCGGCGACGATTTCCGGTACGGTGTTGTTATGGCCAGCTACGAAAACGACCTGGCCTGAATTCTGAGTACGAATCCGGGCGACCAGATCCGCTGTGTTCGCTGAAGGGACCAGGGTGGGCGTCAGCCCCAATTTATCGGCGAGTGGCTTCGCAGTTTGTTGCGTCCGCTTGTATTGGGTGTCGTAGATCGCATTGATTCCAGAGTCGCCGAAAATTCGAACCAACTCCTGCGCGCGCGCTTGTCCCGCCGGAGTCAGGTCGGGATCCGGGTTCTTGGGATCGATGACCTTCTCTGCATGACGAATCAGAATAACCGTGGTCACGGGACGTTGAAAGGTAACGAAGTAAGCAAAGACAACGACAGCGCCCAACACGGCGAACAACATCGAAAAGACCAGAACGGTTTTGAAGCCTGATTTAGGCTCTGGGGTTTCGTCAGCCATGAACGAACTTGATCCTCCGGAACTGAGCAATGAATGGCCGCATACAATATCATTCGGCGGACTTTAATTCGAGCCTAAAAGTGGCACAGACTTCAGTCTTTGATCTGAGACGGCTAAAACTAAATCACAGACTGAAGTCTGTGCCACTAGATGCTCAGGATTTGAGGCCCAGAAAAGCTCGCATGCGATCCAGTTCCGCGTCGAGTTCGCGCTTGAAGGCGGGGTCGAGCGGTGGAGCTTCGATGTAGCCGAATTCAGACTCAAGCTCACCGTTCTTCACTGCGAGGTTGGCCCAGCCAATCACGCGTTCGCGCCAGAGCAAGGGCAGTGCATAATAACCGAGCTTACGTTTGGGCGCCGGTGTGTAGGCTTCGAAGCGGTACACCCAGCCCCACAACAGTTCGAAGCGGTCGCGGTCCCGCACCACCGGGTCAAACGGCGCCAGCAAGCGCACCGTGTCCTGCGGTGCCCGGCGCACCGCACTCTCTTCGGCCGGCCAATACCAGTCGACGTCATCGACGCGCGCATGAGAGAGCCGCTGTTTCGCCCGCTGCAGAGCACTCTTCAACTCTTTTTGCCACTGGGGCACGGCAAAGCGCAGCCGGCTCACAAAGACCGACAGGCTCGCACTGGGCAACGGCGCATAGATGCGGACAACCACATCGACCAGTTCGTCGATCCGCGCCCGACGATCCGCTGCATCGGTTGGTCCGAGGCCGTGCTCGTGTTCGGCATAGATGCGGATGCCGCGATCGCGTCGCGCCACCCGCAGCAGACCGCGGTAATGCATGGCGTCAAGCAAATGCGTCGTGGCGTTCGACGAGCCGCCCCAGTAGTTCGTGACCGTGCCGTGCGAGAAATGCTCATTTACGTCGCGCGGGTGCACGGCTCCGCGTTCGCGTACGAACTTCAGCAGAAGTTCTGCCTGCTTTCTGCGTGCAGCGGGCCAGGGCAGCCCGACGTTATCGGCAGGGACCCGGGTATCCGACCGCGGATGCATTAGTGCTTGGATCGAGCTGGTCACAAAGCCGTAGGTGACGAAGAAGTCCTCCTCGATGTCGAGTTGCGCGTAGCGGCGTTCGAGGTCGCCGGCACGGTAGTTCTTTACGCGATGGCGTAGGATCAGATCCTGAGCGCGCGCCGGCGCGCGGATCGGATCGGCCTGGACAAAGCCCAGCCTGCTGAGCGCACGCTTTAGCGTGGTGGGCCTGAAGAGGGTTCGGGCGACGGCAAAACGCCGCAGGTCATCAAGGGTGATCAGCATGATCAAATGTGGTTCAGGCTCGCGATGACATAAGCTCTTTCATAATGCTGATCCGTAAAATTAGAGGCCGGCAAATCAAGGGCATGGAAACGCTGACACTTCCGACCCGTCCCGCGCTTGAGAAGTTAGTAAGCATAAGAGGATAGTCGTCTATCAAGCAAATCGTTGCCAAAATTCTTGAGCGTTGTTTTTGTAGGCGGCACGAACTTCAGTCTTCGATCCGAGTCAGACCAAACTGAATCACAGACTGAAGTCTGTGCAACTCAAAGAGGTCGGATGCAAACAGAAACGGAAGGTGCTAACCTATTAGCCTAACGAAAACCAACGCTAAGTAATTACAGCAAGTCGAACAGTCGCCTGGGTGCGAGGTGAATTTCTTTGGCTCAAGAGCAAACCAAAACCGATTTATCTGAGATTATCGCGGAAAACTTTGGCGCCAATGCGACCTATGTAGAGGGCTTGCTCGCGCGCTGGCGCAGCGATCCGGCGCTGGTTGATGAATCGTGGCGCACTTACTTTGAAGAGTTGCTCGGCGGAGATGGCGCAGCCGCATCTCCCCAGGACGGCCGGACGACGACATTGCCACAGGCCGATGGTAGCGGCGCCGTGGCAAAGTTTGATGGTCATCGAGACGGAACCGGCGTCGCGCCGGCAAAGACCGCGCCGGCCAGGACTCCTGAAACGCCAGCCAAAACTGAAACCCGAGCCGAAGCAACTCCAATCCGCGGCGCCGCGCTGAAGATCGTCGAGAACATGGAAGCCAGCCTTTCCGTTCCGACCGCGACTTCACAACGTCGCATCCCGGTTAAGCTGCTCGACGAAAACCGGCGCATCGTTAATCGGCATCTGGAGGAGACGGATCGGAAGACGTCCTATACGCACCTGATTGCCTACGCGATCCTGCGCGCAATCGATCAGTTTCCTCAGCTCAACGACGGCTTTGAAGTAATAGATGAACAGCCTTCGCGGGTGCGACGCGCAGCAGTGAACCTGGGCATCGCGATCGATCTCGAAAAGAAGGACGGGACCCGCACCCTACTCGTTCCCAATATCAAGAACGCAAACAAACTTCGCTTCTCGGAATTCCTGTCCGCTTATGACGATGTAGTTACACGCGCGCGGGAAGGCAAATTGCAGGTGGCGGATTTTCAGGGCACCACACTCTCTCTGACCAACCCCGGAACGATCGGCACTGTCGCCTCCACGCCGCGTTTGATGCCCGGGCAATCACTGATTGTGGCCACCGGCGCAATCGAATACCCGGCCGAGTATCAATCGATGGCGCCGACAATCCTGCCGCAACTGGGAATCAGCAAAGCCATCACCATCAGCAGCACCTACGATCACCGGATCATTCAGGGCGCCGAGTCCGGCGCCTTTCTCGCCCGCGTACATGAATTGCTTCTGGGCAAGAACAAATTTTATGAGGAGATTTTCTCCGATCTTGGGATTCCGTACGCGCCGCTGCGCTGGAATGTAGATCGGAATCCTCTCTTCATGGGCTCCGATCAGACGCACGAGCAATCGATTCGCCAGGGCCGCGTGATGGAGCTGATAAATGCTTATCGCGTGCGCGGGCACTTGATGGCCGACATCGATCCGCTGCATGCGCTGCCGTTGCTTTATCACCCCGAGCTGGACATCGAAACCTACAACCTGACCATCTGGGACCTCGATCGCTCGTTCTTTACCGGCGGCCTGGCCGGCACTGAGAATGCTACGTTGCGCGAAATCCTCGACCTCCTCCAGCGTGCGTACTGCGGCAAAGTCGGCACCGAGTACCGTCACATTCAGAGCAAGGAAGAAAAGCTCTGGCTGCGCGAGCAAATCCGGCGCGAGTTCGTCCAACCTGAGCCGATTGACGCTGAAATCAAGAAACGCATTCTCTGGAAATTGATTTCCGCCGAGCAGTTCGAACGTTTTTTGAACACGAAGTTCCTCGGCCAGAAACGTTTTTCAATTGAAGGCTGCGAAACGATTATTCCTTTGCTCGATCAGTTGATCGAGCGCGCCGGCGATCTCGGTGTCGAAGACATCAAGATGGGAATGGCGCATCGCGGCCGCTTGAATGTGCTGGCCAATGTGATCGGACACTTCTGCGAACGCATCTTCACCGCTTTCGAAGGCTCAGTACATCCATCGTTCCCGGCGGACGAGGGTGACGTGAAGTATCACCAGGGCGCTGAAGGCGAACGCGAGACCGCGAGCGGTAAAAAAGTCCTTCTCACTCTTTCACCTAATCCCAGTCATCTTGAAGCCGTCGATCCGGTCGTCGAAGGCATGAGCCGCGCCACACAGGACGCGATGATGGAAAGCGATCTCGCGCGCGAGCAAGCGATGAACCGCGCGCTCCCGGTGCTGCTGCATGGCGATGCCGCGTTCGCGGGGCAAGGCATTGTGATGGAAACGCTGCAGCTCGCGCAGTTGCGCGGCTATCGCACGGGCGGCACGATTCATATTATCATCAACAATCAGATCGGGTTCACGACTTCGCCCGAGGCGGGCCGCTCGTCGATCTATTCGACCGACGTCGCGCGCATGACCCAATCGCCGATCTTTCATATCAACGGAGACGACCCCGAAGCCGCCTATCGCACTCTGCGCATCGCGCTCGACTACCGGCAACAATACAAGAAGGACGTCGTGTTGGACGTGGTCGGATTTCGCCGTCTGGGACATAACGAAACTGACGAGCCGAGCTATACCCAGCCGTTGATGTATCAGCGCGTGAAGGCCCATCCCGGCGTGCGAACGCTGTATGCCAAGCGACTCGTGCGTGAAGGCGTGATCGACGAAGCCGGCGTCAATCAACTGATCGAAGAATGCGTCCGTCGTTATGAAGATGCCCTGGCACGCTCCAAGGAGATCGCGGCGACTCAGAAATCAGCCGACACGCACAAGCCGCAGGTAGTAGAACTTGACGGCTCAGAGATAGTCGGGACCGGCGTCGAGGTGGACATAGTCAAGCACATCGCGCGTCAGATCTCAGTCGTGCCCGAAGGGTTCAACCTAAATCCGAAGATGGTCAGTCAACTGGCGCGGCGAGCGAAGATGGGCGAAGGCGCCTTGCCCATGGACTGGGCATTCGCCGAGGCGGTCGCGTTCGGATCGCTGGCCCTGCAAGGTACGCGCGTACGCTTGAGTGGACAGGATTCGGGCCGCGGTACCTTCAGTCAGCGACACGCCGTGCTCTACGACACGCAGACTGGTAAGGCATGGGAGCCGCTCGCTGAATTGCGTGCGTTAGATTCTCCGCGCGGCCGCTTCGAAGTTTTCGACAGCTCGCTTTCCGAAGCGGGTGTGCTCGGCTTTGAATACGGGTATTCGGTGGTAGCCGGTGATGCGCTGGTAATGTGGGAAGCGCAATTTGGCGATTTCAATAACGTCGCCCAGTCGATCGTCGACCAATACGTCGCCGCCAGCGAGGACAAGTGGCAGCAAACGTCGCGTCTGACCATGCTTTTGCCGCACGGTTACGAAGGCCAGGGCCCCGAGCATTCCAGCGCGCGCCTCGAACGTTTCCTGCAGCTCTGCGCCGAGAATAATCTTCAGGTGTGTTACCCCACCACGCCGGCCCAGTATTTTCATTTGCTGCGCCGCCAGGTCCGGCCCGGATTCGAACGGCCTCTGATTGTGATGACGCCAAAAAGCCTGTTGCGCTTGGCTGCTGCTGCATCTGCGCTTGATGAATTAACCAGCGGTGGTTTTCGACCCCTGATCAATGATGCGGAAATAACCGATCCCGATCGTGTTGAGCGAATCGTTCTGTGCAGCGGCAAGGTCTTTTACGATCTAAACGAAGCTCGAAAGAAAGCACGGGGCATTAGCCCGACCGTCAGGGAGGGCTCAGATGATTCAACAGACAATCGCGTGGCGATAGTTCGCTGCGAACAGTTTTATCCGTTCCCGCTGAGCGGCTTGACTGAAACACTCGCCGGTTATCCGAATGCAAAGGAACTGGTGTGGTGTCAGGAAGAACCTAAGAACATGGGCGGTTGGACCTTTATGGAATCGCGTCTGGAAAACTTACTGACGCGCTGTGAGCGGCCTCGTTATGTAGGACGCGAAGCCTCAGCCAGTCCGGCCACGGGTAGTTACGCGGTCCACACGCAAGAGCAGACACGTCTGGTGAAAGAGGCGCTGATGATCGATTAACCTTTCCGCTGGGAGCGCGGACGTCCCGTCCGCATTGAGCGCGAAGCGCGAACAATCATCATCGTCTTCTCAAAACCAGCGCGATGATTGCCGAGAATACCCCTCCAAACAAAGCAAACCCGATCGAAACTCCGAGGAATGCCTTCACCACGCTGGTCTCGCCTTCCTGCTGCATCATCTTCGGCCCAACGGTAGCGAGCAGGAGCGCGAAATAGGCGCTGGTCAGAATTGCGTAAGTCACCGCAATCTTGATTCCGGTGATGAATCCATCGCCATAAGTCAGTGTCCCGCCGTTCATCCTTCGTTTCTCGCTAATCCCGAGCGCCAATCCAGTAATCGCCGTCAGGTTGAAGATCGCGACGTCGGCAAATTGAGCGGGCTGTGATTCGAGATGCAGAACGAAGTGCTTCAGGGCCACCCACGCGGCGATGACCAGGGTTACGAGGATTCCGTATTTGAGGGCGAGTTTCATGGTATCTCCAATCGAAGCGCTAACAACCTCGGCGGAGCGCAGGGGTCTTGCCTGCTTCTGGGGCCCTCCCTCACGGTCGGGCTTCTGACCCGCTCGCCGGCGCGAGGGTACTTTTATCATAATCGAGTTTGACCGCAAACATCGGATAGATAGTGACGTCTCCCTCCTCTATTATGGCCTCATCAAATCTCGATGAGGTGAAGTAAGATGTTGCAAGTATCAACTAACATGACCACGGTAATGAACAATCCCGAGCTTTGGAATGCGGTAATTTCCCGCGACGCTTCGCGCGACGGCAGCTTTGTCTTTGCGGTGCGCTCGACCGGCATTTATTGCCGACCCTCCTGTCCGGCGCGACGGCCGCGACGCGAACAGGTCCGCTTTTTTCAAGTACCCGAAGCCGCTGAGCAAGCCGGCTTTCGCGCCTGTCGACGTTGTCATCCACGCCGTGCTCAAACCGGCGATCCGCAGATCGATCTGGTCCGCCGCATTTGTCACGCGATCGACGAACACGATGAAGAGCCGCTGACCCTGAAAACGCTCAGCATGGAAACAGGAGTCAGCGCACATCACCTGCAACGTACTTTCAAAAGCGTGATGGGCATCACGCCTCGGCAGTACGCAGAGTCGCGACGGCTGGACCAGTTCAAATTAAAAGTTAAGGAAGGCGCATCAGTGACTGATGCGATGTACGACGCCGGGTATGGATCGAGCCGCGGTCTTTATGAGAAGTCGGCGGCGCGGCTTGGCATGACGCCGGCGACCTACGGCCGCGGCGGACAGGGGATGCGGATTATCTACACGATTGCCGCGTGTCCGCTCGGGCGCGTGCTGGTCGCCGCCACGGAGCGCGGCGTTTGCTCAGTCGCGCTCGGCGACTCCGATGCAGAACTTAGCGCGGCCCTGTTCGCGGAATACCCGAACGCATCGATCGATTCCCGTGACACGATTATTAGTCCATCGTTGAATCTTTGGCTCAGCCAGGTGCTCGAGCACCTTGGCGGTAAGAGTCCGCGGATAGACTTACCGCTCGACATCCAGGCCACCGCGTTTCAATGGCGCGTGTGGGAAGAATTGCAGCGCATTCCCCTGGGTGCGACGCGTTCGTATCAGCAGATAGCCAAGGCGATCGGCAAACCGAAAGCTGTACGCGCAGTCGCGAGTGCCTGTGCTGACAATCACGTGGCGCTCGTGATTCCCTGTCATCGCGTCATTCGCGAAGATAAGAGCATGGGTGGATATCGGTGGGGATTGAAGCGGAAGGAGGAACTTCTGAAACGGGAGAAAGTAGCGTCTGAATAGAAATATTTTCTTTGCGCCTTTCGTTTGAAGCTTTGCGCCTTTGCGTGAACCACACCGCCAATAAATAGATTTCACGCAAAGGCGCAAAGAAAGTCGGGAGGCGCAAAGAATCATTGTCGCCCAGCAGTCTGCTACTACTTAATCCAAACCGTCTTAACGTTCACAAACTCGCGAATCCCGAACTCGCCCAGTTCCCTTCCATAACCCGAATGCTTCACGCCTCCAAATGGCAGACGCGGATCGGAAGCCACCATGCCGTTAATAAAGACGCTGCCCGCGTCAAGTTCTTCGAGGAAGCGATCGCGTTCAGCTTCATCATTGGTCCATGCTGCTGAACCAAGACCAAACGATGTGGCGTTGGCGAGCTCGATCGCCTCATCGATGTTTGCAATGCGAAACAGCGAAGCGACCGGGCCAAAGATTTCATCCTGATAAGCAGGACAACCCTTAGGAATATCCACTAGAACCGTTGGTTCGTAGAAATTGCCCCGCGCTAAGTCACCCTCTGCCTTGAACTTCTGACCGCCGGTGAGAATTTTTGCGCCGGCGGCAACGCTCACCTGCACCTGGTCTTCCAGGTCTTTCAGAATTTGCTCGGTCGCTAACGGGCCGATATCGGTCGACTCAAGCATAGGATCGCCGACGCGCAACTGCTTCATCGCTTCAACGAAACGCTTTTCAAACTCATCATAAATTTGAGCGTGGACAATGAAGCGCTTGGCGGCAATACAGGACTGGCCGTTGTTAATCGTGCGAGCTTTCACGGCAGTCGTGGCCGCCGCTTCCAGTTCAGCGGAAGGCATCACTATGAAAGGATCGCTGCCGCCGAGTTCCAGCACGGTCTTCTTGATTTGCTTTCCGGCAATGCTCGCTACGCTGCGACCGGCGGGCTCGCTCCCGGTGAGCGTCGCCGCGGCCACGCGTGAGTCTTCCAGCACAGTCTGCACCAGATCGGATCCAATGAGGAGCGTCTGAAAAGCGCCTTCCGGAAAGCCTGCGCGGCGAAAGATGTCCGCGATAGCCAGCGCGCATTGCGGCACGTTCGAAGCATGCTTCAGCAACCCAACATTGCCGGCCATCAAAGCCGGGGCGGCAAAACGAAAGACTTGCCAGAAAGGAAAATTCCAGGGCATCACCGCGAGCACTACACCGAGCGGTTGGAAGCGAACAAAGCTCTTCGTCGCGTTGGTATCCACCAACTCGTCAGCCAGATGCTTCTCGGCATTCTCAGCGTAATAGCGGCAGACCCACGCGCACTTCTCTGTTTCCTGAACCGCTGCGTTGACGGGCTTGCCCATCTCGAGAGTCATCACCCGTGCGAAGTCTTTCTTTTCGGTTTCCAGAATCTCCGCGGCGCGCAGCATCATCGGTGCCCGCTCGGCGAAACTGGTCCGCCGATAACTGCGAAAGGAATCGAGGGCTAGTTGAAGTTTTTCGTCGAGCTGCGTTTGGCTAAGCGGCTCGAAAGTTTTCAGCGTTGCGCCAGTGGCGGGATTGATTGATGCAATGGCCATGAAAGAATTATATCGATCACCATCAAGGTTTCGGTATCAGCTCTGGCTCGTCTGCACTGGTCGACACACTCTTTTGTCGCTTAAGCAACACAATCATCCCAATACCTGCAATTATGCAGGCGCCGCCGGCCAGCAAGCGCCAATTAAGTTTTTCATGCAGCACGATCATTCCCAGGATGACTGCCACCACCGGCGTTACCAGAGCGATCAGCATGGTGTTGGTCACGTCCATATTGCGCACCAGCCAGTAGTAGAGGGCAAACGCAACCACGGAACCGACCACGGTTAGATATAGCAAAGAGACGACGGCCATCGTGGTCCAGTGGAAATGTAAGGGATTGCCTTCGTTGGGAATCCCGATTGCCAGTAGCGGGACAAAACCGAAAATCATCTGGCAGGCAGCGAATACTTGCGGATCGATTTTGCCGCCATAAGCCTTCACCAGAACATTACTGTACGAGCCGAAGAAGGCGCTTAGCACCAGCGCCATGCTGCCAAGCAGAGCCATCGACCCGGCGATGCTCAACTGATCTGAAAAGATCACTGCTACCCCACAGACTCCCAACAGGACACCGATCGCCCTTCCTGCCGTCAAGCGCTCTTGCGGCAGATAAGAATGCGCTATCACGAGACCAAAAGCCGGAAACGTAGATTGCAATACGGCCGCCAGGCCTGAGGAGATGTATTGCTCGCCCCAAAACACCAGGCCGTAGTTCAGACTGAATTGCAGAAAGCCGACGACCGCGATCAAGGTCCAGTCACGACGGGTGCGTGGCCAAGCCGCTCGCCGGGCGAGCACCATCAGGATCAGAATCAGGGAAGCGAGGACGAATCGAATGCCCGCGAATGTGATTGGGGGAAGGTCGTTGAGACCAATCTTGATGAATAGCCACGTTGATCCCCAAATGAGACAGAGGATCAGCCAGACGATGCGTCCTTTCATTCGATCATTTGTACGTGAGGGAGAGCGAAGACGTCAAAGCGTGAAGCTCAAAGGCGAAGTACGGGGCAGTAGCCCGACCGTCAGGGAGGGCTTCGTTGGGCGAATAGAGCCCTCCCTGACGGTCGGGCTACTGCCCCGCTTCTCGCAACCTACTATGCCTTCTTCTCTTCGTGATGCGGCGTTAACTTGATAATCGAAAAGACCGCGCCTTGCGGGTCCTGTATGACCGCGAAGCGACCCACGTTTTCGATGTCCATCGGCGGAACGAAGGCCCGAGCTCCCAACGACGTAGCTTTCTGAAAGCTCGCGTCGCAATCCTCCACCGCGAAATAGATTCCCCAGTTAGGCGGGACCGGTCCCATGTCCGGACGAATCTGCATCATGCCGCCCACATGCTCGTCGCCGTTCATCCATTCCGTGTATTCCATCGGAGCCCCGTGCGTGTTGGCCACCCAGCCAAAAAGCTTCGAGTAGAAATCAATCGCCCGCGCCGTGTCGTTGGTCAGCAGTTCATTCCAGGAGACTGTGTTAGGCTGGCCCTTTACCCCGAAGCCGGTGTGTTTGTTAGCTTGCCAGATACAGAAAGCAGCGCCCGTTGGATCGATAATCACCGCCATCCGGCCCGCGTCAAAGACATCGAAGGGTTCTTTCATCACTGTGCCGCCGAGAGATTTCGCTTTGGCGGCGATCTCGTCGGCGCTGGCGACGCTGATATAGGAAGCCCAATGCGTGGGTACTTCTTTCATCATTTCGCCCTTCTGGTAAAGCGCTCCGACTTCCTTACCGTCAAGTTTCAGCATCGTGTAAACCATATCCGGTCCGATGGGCATATCGTCCGCTTCCCAGCCGAATAGTTCACCATAAAACTTCTTTGCGCCCGGCCCGTCGGTCGTGGCCAGCTCAGCCCAGCAGAATGTGCCTGGCGCGAATTCGAGTTGCGTCTGCGTTCCTGTTTCGCTCATTTCGGTTTTCTCCTTATTGAGTTAATGATTGCCGTCAAGGGGCTGAAACTTTATCAGCGCGCGGGGGGAAAAGCTAGTTGAGTTTGGAGTTCCGACTTCAGTCGGTTTCCGAATCGAGAAGGAAAAGCTGATACGCGTTTTGGAGAGGCCGACTGAAGTCGGAGCTCCAAACCAGCACGCCTAAAAACGAAATCGCGCTGCTCTCAACCGAAGTTGCTAGCAGCGCAATCTCTAATCTTATAAACCACCGAAGTGGTTTCTAAGATGGCAGCCTGGCTTGGCCGAGCACAAGCTGCCAATTTGTATACCGACAAGCAATCGGCGGTCGATGCTCCCCGGTCGGCACGCGATCCGTTTCCACTTACCTAGCTTCCCTTGCGGGACATTCAGTTTGTTTTCACCAATCTCACATTCCTTGCGGAGCGTGGTGCCTCTAGGTAGTTTTTTTGGTGGCTGTCCTCCACCGCCGGTTACGTCCCCGGCAACGAGGCCCAACTTTCGTTGAGCGACATGGCTTCCCTTCAGCGGGTCCTTCCCAAAGGGTGCTACCCGTTTTTATCCGGGCGCCCAGGAAAAACCTTTCGGCTTCTCCCTGGCAAGCCTTTCGGCTTCAGCGACGGGCGTCATAGCAACCACAAACCGCTCTGTCGTTACTCTCTCCCAGAGTGTCACCACTCTGTTCGCCTGTCCCTTCGCTGGTCTCAAAGGCCGTAACCTTCGCGACGGGCAGAGTTATACCGAAAAGAATTTTTCTCGTCAAAGTTTTATGTGTTTTATTTTTCGAAAGACGATCTGTTTTTCTTTTCTCAAGAAGAATGCTCAGCATATTCCTCAGCAGGCTGACAAAGAAATTTTTGCGGTGCTCGGAAAAAGTGGTGGGCCCGCGATGCGACGGAAAAGCGATCCACGAATTCACACGAAGCGACACGAACAAAGGCTTTCTTCGTGCTATTTCGTGTGAATTCGTGGATCGCTTTTTCTGATGTCGTCAGCAATCTCGTTACTTGGACTCTTTTCGGCACCCGGCCAGGCGAATAATGGAAACGAGATAAGAATAATCCGGGAATGGTCCTATTCGATGAGAGCAGTCATTGCGCTGCGTATCGCAGCCTGAACGGCGTCAGCCTCGTCCTCGCTTTTGTACGGGTAACGCGGCCAAAAGAAGCCTTTCAGTCCGTCTTTGCGGCGTCGCGGCACAATATGGGTATGTAGATGCGGCACGCTTTGGCTGACGCGATTGTTCATCGCGACAAAGGTTCCGTGAGCTTCCAGCGCCGACTCGACTGCACGACTGAGAAGTTGCGCATTCCTGAAGAAGGGTCCGACCAGGTTCTCGGGCAAATCAGTCAGAGTTTCGTAGTGTTCTTTTGGAATCAAGAGGCAATGGCCAGGAAAAACCGGACGGTGGTCGAGAAAGGCCAGGGATATTTCATCTTCAAATACGAGGCGAGCGGCTACTTGTCCATGGACAATCTTGCAGAACGCGCATGATGGTGGAATTGGATCCAACATTAGCTCTTAGAGTGATCGAAGAATTTCTTTTTTCTCTTTGCCTTGTGCGGAAGCAACTGCTCGCAGAATTGAATTCAACGTGCCGATGCGCAACGAACTGTGATTAGGAATAGCTATTCGATGATGTCCTGGACTTTTAGTTTCCAGGATGATGTGGCTCCCAACCTGGTGAACGCGTTGGTAGCCGTACTTGCGGCAAAGCACGTCAGAGAGATCAGCCCCGCTAAGATCACGCGGAACTCTCATGCGCAGGCGAGAACTTCGTCACGCACGAGGTGTAGACGAATTTGATCAGGTTTGGTTTGATCGAAAAAGTACCCGGTAACTGCTTCCTGAACGTTGGAACGCAACTCCTCCCAAGAATTCGCCTGCGTGAAAATGTCATACGACAGGCACTCCGCCACAAACCCACCATCGTTCTCCTGATACACACTGAAGACAATTTCCATAAATCAAATTCTGCCACTAACTATTAGCGGCGGCAAGCCGCGCACGGAGTGGACCCTCAAATCTGATTGTATCGAAAGCACCTCGGCTCGTGATCATTGACCATGCCGACGGCCTGCATGAATGAATAACAGATCGTCGAACCGACAAATTTACAGCCGTGGTGAATTAGATCCTGGCTAAGGGCGTCCGATTCCGGAGTATGGGCCAGCGCAGCCGCGCCGCGCTTGCGTTTGATCGTTCGTCGATTTACGAATCTCCAGACATATTTGTCGAAACTGCCAAACTCTTTCTGGATCTCAAGAAAAATCCTGGCATTCCCGACGGCTGAGTTGATTTTCAAACGATTGCGGATGATACCGGCATCGCCCATCAACTTCTCAATCTTGCGCTGATCGTATTTCGCCACCTTGCGGGGATCGAAGTTATCAAACGCGGCGCGATAGTTATCACGCTTCCGCAGGATAGTCTCCCAACTCAAACCTGCCTGGGCGCCTTCAAGAATCAGGAACTCGAACAGCGTGCGATCGTCGTGCGTGGGTACGCCCCACTCCAGATCATGATAGGCAATCGACAACTCGGTGCGGGCCCAGTTACATCGGCGCGGTTCTGTTTTCGAGTTTGGAGGGCTCATGGCTTTTCGGAATTGTTATTAGAGTTAGCCAACCGTTCGATGGCTTCGATGAGCACGCTGGCTTCAACCGGCTTGGCCAGATGAACCTGAAAGCCGGCCGACAGCGCCAGTTGCCGGTCTTTGTCTGTCGCGAAAGCTGTCAACGCGACGGCGGGAAGCTGGCTCCCTTCTGGAGACAACAACCTGACCTTGCGAATTAACTCGTATCCGCTTTCGATCGGCAGACCTATGTCACTAAGCAAAACGTGAGGTCTGAAGACTTGCAAATTATCCAGGGCTTCCTGTGCCGATTCGACCACCTCGACTCTTGCGCCTGAACACTCGAGCGTAAGCGCCAGAAGTTCGCGCGCATCAGGTTCGTCTTCAACGATCAGCACTCGCACGCCCTCGAGCGGCTGTCGGGTTGTGGCCGTTTTTTCCTTTTCAAATTCGACGGTGGCGGTTTCTTCCGATCGGATCGCCGCCAGCGGAATTCTGATCGTGAACGTCGCCCCTAAGCCTTCGCCCGGACTTTCCGCGGTGACCGAACCACCGTGCAGTTCCGTCAGGTGACGGACAATGGCTAATCCCAGGCCCAGACCGCGGTGAGAGCGGGTAAGCGGTGATTCAGCCTGGCGGAATCTTTCAAATACGCGCGGCAGAAAATCCGGCTCGATTCCCATGCCGGTATCTCGGACCTCGAGTTCGGCTAACGACGCGTTCCGGCGCAACGAAACGTAGACCCAGCCATCCCGGGACGTAAATTTCACGGCGTTGGAAAGCAGGTTCCAGATTATCTGTTGCAGCCGCGCGGGATCACCGGCCACCGGCCCCACCGACGCATCAGCGGAAATCTTGATTTGAATTCCTTTGGCATTCGCAGCCGGCCGCACGATGTCAACCGCCGCGGAAATGACCGGCATGAGATCAACCGGACTGATATCAAGGTTAAGTTTCCCTCCGGCGATGCGCGATACGTCGACCAAGTCTTCAATCAATTGCGCCTGCGCGCGGGCATTCCTCTCCACAGTCTCGAGTGCGTGCGCAGTAGTTTCCTTGTCCAGGCGCTCCGCCCGCAGCATCGATAGCCAACCCAGCATCGCCGTCAGCGGTGTACGTAGCTCGTGCGACAGGGTGGCCAGGAACTCATCCTTGATGCGGTTGGCCTCTTCGGCCTCCATTCGCGCCCGATGTTCGCGCTCAATGAGTTCCTCGCGTTCTTTCTCGGCCCGCTTTCGCTCGGTCACATCCCAGCCCAGACCGGCCATCCGGTAGGGCTTTCCGTCTCCATCGTAGAAGGCCCGGCCCCGTCCGATCATCCATCCGGGTTTGCCGTCCTTCGCTGTGTAGCGAAAGTCTATCTCGTAGTCAGTCCGGTTCGTGATCGCATCGATCACGGCCCTTTGCAAAGCCTCTCGATCTTCAGGATGAACAAAATCGAAGAACGCTGCCTCAGTTTCGGAAAATTCACCGGGCTTAAGACCGAAGATCCTTTCCAGCTCGGGTGACCATTGCACCCGACTGGTCTCGTCCAATTCGCGCGTCCAGGTGCCCATGCCGCTGGCCTGCAACGCCATGACGAACCGTTCCCGGCTCTCGAAGAGTTCCTGTTCCGATTCCTTCCGTTCGATAAACTGTCCAATCTGGCTGCCGATGCCACGGAAGGTGGCCAGCAGGGCCTCATCCGGCTCGCGAATTTCGTGACTAAAGAATTCCATCACGCCGAGGAACTTCTCACCTGAAAAGATCGGAAAGGCAAAAGCCGCGTGCAGTTCTTCGGCTGCTGCCGCTGGCCCGCGCGGAAAGTTATCGTCCTTCGTTGCATCGGGTATCCAGGCCGGCTTCAAGTCTTTCCAGACACGTCCCGGCAAGCCGATGCCCGGTGGAAACCTGCTCTCGAGAGACAGTGCTTCGAATCTACTCGCGGCCGATCCATCCGAAAGGCCGTGCGACGGCCAGACTTTCAAACAGCGCAATACGCCGGTATCCGCGTCGACTGTCCACATCGCGCCGACTTCCCACCCGAATGTATTGCAGATTCTTTGCATCATACGCGGCAAAGCATCGGCGAGCGCCGGCGATTCAGCCAGGATTCGCGTGACGGACAGACTCCCACCCAGATGCCGTGCGGCCTGCTTGCGCTCAGTGACAATTCCGGCGAGCGAAAGAGTCGTGATGGCGTAGTTAGCGATGTAGGCCTGCAGGAAAAGCAAGCCTTCGTTCTCGCTGTAGATCGCAAACCCACCATAGCCGTGGATCGTTCCCCAAATCGCGATCGCAGAGAGCACGGCAATCGCTGTGGACACGCCCCTCGGGCCAAAGCGAAACGCTGCCCACAACAGTAAAGGTATCGTCACGTGTCCCCAGGGACGTGCCGTGACCGAGCGGAGCAACAAGTTCGTATAAATCGTCGCGGATAAGAACCACATCAAAAGGAACAACGAAACGGCTTCAGCCAGACGCCAGCCGCGCCAGCGCTCAATTGGTTTGTCGACCCAACTAAGGATTAGCGGAGTCATCACCAGCGCGCCAACGCCGTCACCGGCCCACCAGGTCAACCAGAGCCAGCCAAAATTACTCCATGAGGCGGATCCACTCAGACATAAAACGACATTGCCAATCGTGGCGCTAACGGCGGTGCTGAGAATCGCGGCAAAGACGACAAACTTCAGCACATCCATGGCGCGTTGGAAAGGATTGCGCGAACCAACGAAACGACGGACCAAATACACCGCGGTGATTGCTTCCAGCGTGTTGCCAATAGAAATCCCGACCGCAGTGACAAAGAAAACGTCGGTCAACAAATAGTTAGCGAGCAGCGCGCCCAACAGAACCCCGGGCACTGCGCGATAACCCCACCACAGGGCCAGGGCGATCGCGACCCCAGTGGGCGGCCAGACCGGCGACACGCTGGCGTTAAGGCTGGCGAGAGAGAGACCGAGTTTTGCCGCAAGAAAGTAGAGCCCGGCGACGCTGAGGATCACGCCGAGATCAACCAGCTTCTGATGTTTGCGAGGCGCCGTCATTCGATCAGCTCACTGAAAACGAGTATGTAACCATTGGGATCCTGCACTTCAAACTCCCAATCGCCATAGCCCTGTTGTCGCAAAGGCATTCTTATTTCAACCTGTTCCTTCACCGCTTCGTAGAAATCTTTGACGCCTTCCATGCGAATGTACGCATCCCAAACTCCTCCGCTCCGAAGATGGCAGAGATCGGTCTTTTGATATCCATCAATCCGTTGAAACATGATCTCGACCTGGTCACGAGAGACGCTGGCGAAGACATAAGGCGGATTTTCCGGAAAGGCATAGCTGCTAAAGCCCAGATGAGTTTCATACCAGCGAATCGTGCCGTCTACATCAGCGACTGGAAACGTTGGAGCTGCGCTGCAAAGTTTCGGCATCAATGGATCCTTCGTTGAAGGTCTTCACTCCGTTAGGAGTGACATCTTTATAGACCCGATTCCCACTCGACACTGGCTCCGTTCGAAGGAGCGGAAGATAACCAGACTTCTTTCTATTCGAGACTCACTCCGCTTCTTCGAACGGAGCCGGACGAGACGTTGCACTCGTTTCTATAAACATCTCACCCTTAACGGGGTGTCTGTGCATATCCGTGTAAATCTGTGGCAACTGCTCTTAACTTCTATCCGCTATCCACCTCGCCACCTTCGCGCCCATAGAAGAAGACCCAGACCGCGAAATCATCGCTGAAACTCTCAAAACGATGTTCGACGCCCGCGGCGGCGAACAGGACATCGTGCGGACCGAAAGCCTGGCGTTCACCACTACAGATAAATTCTCCAACGCCGCGGGCCACCACGTAAACCTCGTCGCGCGAATGCGGTGTTTGTGGATCCTGGCCGCGCGGCGCGTATAGCTTTACCACCAACGAACCATGTTCGAAAACGCCTACCACTTGTTCGCCCTGGGGACCAGGCAAACGACCCAGTGCTTCAGCCAGTGTGATCTTTTGACAGGTGTTGGTAGTTGTCATGGTGACTGTTTCAATAATACATTACAATGCCCGTCACTAATGACGAGTTTGGGTTCCAGCCGGTTACGTTCTTCGGCCGGTGAAGGTGGCATGGGCGTCCCGCCCATGATCACGTGCAAGATGCACGTGCCACAATCACTCTGACCGCTGCAAAGGTCTTAGATCGCGATGCGTAAGAATCATTTGCGAGAACTTGCCCGGAACCCTGATCATATTTCGGGCATTTACAACTACTGTGACCGTTGGTGCGAACGGTGTCCTTTCACTGCGCGCTGCCTGGTGTACGCGACTGAGAAAGCCGACGAGGACGCTGCCGATCCCGAAGACCATGACATCAATAGCGCGAAGTTTTGGAGCCGGCTCGAGTCAGTATTTCGGGAAACGCATGAAATGATCCTGGAATGGGCCGAGGAAGCCGGCGTTGACCTGGAAGCCGTAGAAGCTGAAGCCGCGTTGGCCGATCGTGAGCAACAAAGACACGACGCGAAGGAGCACGAGCTTTCACTTTCGGCGCGCCGCTATGCCGAGATGGTCCAGCGATGGTTTACCGAAGAATTCGCCGTCGAAGAGCGCGTGCACGACGACACGACCGGCAACTCGAACAACACGGAAGACGACATCGACATCAGCGACGCCGTCGAAGTGATCCGCTGGTACCAGTTTTTCGTTGCGGCAAAGGTTTTCCGCGCCTTAATGGGACTTGCCGAGATGATGACGGACGACGACCTGGTTGCGGACGACGACCTGGTTGCGGACGAGATCTTTACCGATACCGAACTTGACGAGGACGAAATGGACTTTGACGTCGTCGGGTATGATTCGGATGGCTCAGCCAAGATTGCTTTGATCGCCATCGATCGTTCAGCCAGCGCCTGGCGCGTGATGCAGAGTTCGCTTCCCGAGAAAGCTGATTCGATTAGACCGATGCTGGTTGAGCTCGAGCGTCTGAGACGCACGGCCGAACAAACCTTTCCGCATGCGCGCGATTTTATCCGGCCTGGCTTCGATGAAGTTATTTCTGATTTTGTGAGTTAGCGTTCTTCTTCGTGTCCGTTCGTGTGATTTCGTGGATCGTTTTTATCTCGGCCAGGTGAACGACCCACAAATTGGCACGTAGCAACGCGAAAACGATCCGCAGATGAACAATGTCCAGAGAGTCGAAGATGGGGTAGTGACCTAATTAGAGAGCTTTCTGTCCTCCGTGTTCTCCGTGTCTCCGTGGTGAGTCTAATTGTAGGCAGGAATTTACCACGGAGACACAAAGAACACGGAGAAAAGCTCAAACGAAGACATACCCGAAGATGGAAAATCGTTTTCGAGTCATGACAGGATTCCATGATTAACCTATGAAAGGCAATATTCCCATTCCCGAGCTCCCATTCTCGGAAGAAGTGTGGCTGATGGTCGCGGTGACTTCGGTGCGCGAGCGCCGCACGCAACAGGGCAAGCCATTTCGCGATGCCAGCGCGCGCAACGCCACCGGCAACCTGTCGCTGAAGATTTGGGCCGAAGTTCTCGAAGGCCGCGAAGAACTGAAACCCGGCCTATGGGGCATCACTGGAAAGCTTGAACCCTTCCAGGACCGTTCGCAGTTTGTCGTCTCTGAATACAAGCCCATATCAATCGATCAATACCGTGAGTATGTCGGTTGCGATCCAACTCTGCCGCGCGCTTTCACTTTGGATATCGAGACGCTGGCGCTGCCCGGCTTTCGCGATCGCGTTGGGCCAAAATTGGACAAAGATCTGAAGCTCGGCTATATGCGCCTGGAACAACAGCAGCGTTATCTGGAAGACATCGCCGCAGAAGAAGAGCGGGTTTATCAATTGGGTTCGCTGAACGCTACGTCGGGGCGCGTGTTATCAATCGCCGTGCACATCGGGCCGATTCCCGGCTTTGAGATCGAAGGCCTGACTTCAGATCAAAGCGAGCACGCGTTTGGCATCGACAAAGCAGGTAACGAGCAGGAGGAGGCTCAGGCGCTGCGCGACTTTCTGACTTTGATCTCCGACTTTGATCTGGAGTGCGACGAAATCGTCGGCCACAACATTATTGGTTTTGACTTACCGTTTATCTATCAGCGCTGCCTGGTGAACAACATCCCGGCCCGGCCGCCGATCAATCTGGGCGAATACAATGTGCGCGGAGTGTTCGACACCATGCGCGGCTGGTGGCTCGGCAGCCGCAACCGTGTCGGCCTCGACGATATCGCGTGGGCGCTGGGAATCGAATCGAGCAAGACGGAAGCCGTCGAAGGCAGCAAAGTTTTCGACCTGTATCAAGCCGGCAAGCTCGCCGAGATTCGCGAATACAACCTGAACGACGTGCGCGTCACGCGCAAGGTGTACGAGCGTTTGATTGCGTGCTTTGGGCGATGAGCCGAGCAAAAGCCCCTTGAGTGGCGCGTATTCAACAGCGTTGCATAAATGAAACACAAGAATTAGAATGCTCTATGTCATAGCAACTTAAAGTAGGGTTTAAAGATCATGCCTTCCACTCCGCTCCGCTTCCTCCAAATCTCGGACGTTCACGTCGACTCGAAGCTCACGCACGGTCAGTTGGGATGGCCGAAAGACAAACGAGAGGCACGCGTAAGAGAGATAAACTCCCTAGTGCACAGAGCAATGGAGCTCGTACCCCATTATGGGATCGAGGCCGTGCTCATTCCCGGTGATCTTTGGGATAGCGAGAGCGTTTCGCAGGAGTCGGTTCACGGTTTGGTTGAGGCCTTCGCTTCGATTGATCCAATTCCGGTTTTCGTCGCGCCCGGAAATCACGACTTCTGCTCATCCTGGTCTTATTACTCCAGAGCAGCGCAAGCCGCTTGTGGGATGCGACAATGGTCAGAGAACGTAATCATCTTTGACAAGCCAAACTTTTCTGCATGCTACCACCCCATGCGTGACGACGTCGTGGTCGTCGGACGCGCCTTCCTCGAGAATGTAAAAACAACTGAGCGACTGCTAAGCCAGCGAATTTCGAGTCCCGTTGCGGACATCAGGCTCCTATTGTTTCACGGCTCACTTGATGGATACGTGCGAGAAGGCAAGCGCAAGATAACTGCACCTTTTTCTCGTGAAGAATTGCTCACCCAAGGCTTTAGTTACACCGCGCTCGGTCACTACCACAACTTTGACCAGATACTTGACGGCGATGGCAAAGTTCGTGGGGCGTATGCTGGTTCAACTGGAGGCCGCACAATTACGGAAGCGGGACCGAGATATGTTCTGGTCGGTTCAGTTGATTCAACTGGTCTAGTCGGAGAGCTTGAAAAGATTGAAATCGATCCTCGCCGCGTATGCGCCTTAGATGTCGATCTGACGGGAGTAGACGGCCCTGAAATCGTTTCGCGAATCGAGGCTGCCATTTCCGTTCGTGAATGCCGCCCAGCTGACATTGTTGCAGTGACGCTGAGTGGCCGAGTACCCAAGGGATTCAGCGCTAGTCCGTTGGAACAAAACTTCCAGGAACGATTCTTTCATTTCAAGCTCTTTGATCGGACCGTGCCGGACTACGAAATTGACGATTACGATCGAAGGATGGTACAGGGCAGGTTCGCTGAGCAAATGAAACTTGGCATGGCCTCAGCAGAAAGCAGCGAGACTCGTCAGCTTTTTGAGCGAGCGCTCTACTATGGCTTGGACGCATTAATCCAAGGCGAGGTTAAACCCAAGTATGAAGATTGACCGCCTAATCATCGATGGCTTTGGAAAGCTCCAAAACCGACAAGTGAGGTTCGCGCCAGACCGCGTTAATCTTCTGGTTGAGGAGAACGAGTTCGGAAAGTCAACACTAGCAAAAGCAATTTGTGCGGCGCTTTATGGTTTTCCTCGCGAACGAACGACTCCCGAGAAGTTAACCGGAATTGACTCCATGCGCCCACTATCGGGAGCGTCGTACAGGGTGAGTCTGGAACTGAGCGCTAAGGGCCGTCGTTACGGGGTGACCCGCGATTTTGAAGACGACAGCATTCAAGTCATCGACTTGGAAACAAGGAGCGATGTTAAGGCGGAATTCATTCGAAAGAAGGGCCCACCGCAAATCGGCGAGATGTTGACGGGTCTTTCGCGAGAGCAGTTTCAGGAAACGTCCTTCATTGGCCACCATAGTCTCGTCCATCACGCGGCTGGCACCGACTTAAAACGGAGTTTTGAACAGATAGCTTCATCTAGCCCAGACAGTAAAACTGCGGCCCAGGCTATCTCCGCACTAAGGAAAGGTCTGGACCCTCTGCCCGGGGCTATGATGGGCCCACGTATTAAGGCTGATACTGAAATAAGTAGACTGAAAGCCGAGTTGAGCGGGATTGAGATCAGACTAGCGCACTTAGACGATAACAGTCGGCGACATGCTGGCGACATCGGCAGATTTGTCGTGCTCAAGCAAGAAATTGAAACAAGGCAGAAAGAAAAAGAGGAACTAGAGCTCCTGCGACTCGCTGCGTACGGTAAAGAGCTAGACACGAGCGTGTTGGAGCAAGAGCAGTATCAAAAGGATGTTGAAAGGTTAAGGCATGAGCGCGAAGAATTGGTTAGCTTTGAGACTTTTCCGGCCGCCATCAATGAGAATCTGGTCCGCTGGCTTGGCCAGTGGAATACTAGGACTGCCGAACTCTGGCGCATAGAGAACGAGATTGCGCACACCAAGGAAGAAGTGCGCAAACTAACCATACAGATGGAACCTCGATTCTCTGCCCTGACGACGCTCACATCTGCTGACAACAACAAGCTATCAACTGCAAGAGAGCAGTTGCGTTCAGTTGGCGCTGACCTTACTAAGGCAGAAAGATCGCGCCAGGTCGAGCGGGATGCTTTAAGGAACCGTGGCATTTTACCTTCGCGATTCGACGAATTGAATTCCAAGCTTTCAGAATTAGAAGAGCCTAATCGCGAGGCGGCAATCGGATATCCGAAGCGGCATGAGCAGTTGGCTGCCGAGTTAGAACGAAACGAGCGTTTGGCGACGGAGCAAACGCGCTTCATCGAAACCGTTGACGCTGAACGCAAGCGAAGAAAACGACGCGCGTTATCCTTGGCAGCTGTAGGTGCAATCTTAGCCGTCACATTTGGGGTTTTAGCTCTTGGCTTAGCTGATACTAAAGTTCTTTGGGTAATCCTTTCCGCACTTAGTTTCGCGAGTAGTCTTTTGCTGCTGGTAGTTGCGCTACGGGCCTCGGTGGTTAAGACCGATGAGCGTTCTAAAGCAACGCTAGATTTTGGACAAGCTACCGCCGCCGCAGAAGCGAGCTATATATCCTTGCAAGAATTGAATACTCGGCTGAACTCTTTTGCCAAATCATCGGGATTCAAGACCGCCGATGAGTTGGCAAGCGCATGCCTTGAACACTTGGGACTTGCGGAGAAGTTGAGAGAGTTTCAACGGCTCACCGACGAATTGAATTTGTTAGAACAGCTGAAGGGAAACGTTCAAGCCGAAGTGTTTCCTACTCTTCAGCGCGCGGTTTCGTCCCTCCAGGATAGTGGTCAAGTTACACAGCACGTTCTCACCGAGATTTGCAGCGAGCTTGAGACTTATTTTGACTTGCGCGGCCAAATCAAAACAGTCAATGACCGTCTTAATCGAGAAGAATTGGAACAGCAACGAGCTAGGGAGGATGTAGATGTTCTGGCTGAACGTCTGAGGAATAGCTTTCATGAGGCAGGCGTGGAGGCGGAGGGGGCTTCACTCGAAGAAGCTTACAACCTATTTAAGGGCAAGCTTGAAAGCCATCAAAAGCTCAAGAAGGTTGATGAGGATATTGATCGGCTGGATCGAGTCGCAATCCCTCTACCGACGCTTTTGACTTTAAAAGCTCAACGAGAAAGTGTAGCTGGAGAGCTTACGGAATTCGGCGCCGCCGAACTGATCCCGGAGAAAACCCAGGCTCAGTACTCCGGGGAGTTGGTTAGGGTCAATTCCGAGTTGGGGCGCTTGGCTGAAGAACTAAGCCAAGTTCGTCTGGCGATTTCGAAAGTGCTGGGTGATTACGAGCGAGAAGGCGAACAGCTACGTGAAAGGCGGGATCAATTGGAAACGCAAGTCAGTCGCGTAAGCTCCTATTGCGATGCCGTATCGCTCGCGTTGGAGAAATTGGAGTCAATCGCCACCGATGTCCATCGCGAATGGTCCGTGTCCCTGAATGCTATTTGTGAGGAAATGCTTTCGACGACTGATTCTAACTATAGGTCTATAAGATTTGCGGACGATCTGAGCTTTAGCGTGGAGACCACCCAGTCGGGCGGACCGCTTACCATGAGAGACATTACAAGTCGACTCTCGCTTGGAGCGCAGGAGCAACTGTTTTTGCTACAGCGACTGGCCGTTAGTCGATTTCTCTCGGACACAGGTAAGTTGCCGCTGATACTTGACGATCCGCTTGTGAGTTCAGACGACGATCGTTTCTTGGGAATGATGCGATTCGTAATCGAAGCTCTTCCAGAGGGGCATCAGGTTCTTATGTTCAGTTGCCATAAGCGGCGACACGAATGGTTGCGCGAGCAGCTCGGCGATCTTTTCGCTGAGAGAGTTAACATCGTTCAGTTGGAACCGATTTAGACGCGACCGACAAATATCTTCACTGCTATCAGATTCGGAGGTGCTATCCCATGCCAACAAGGTCGTTCGATCTCAACATTGAAGAGGTACTAGAAAACTGGGAAGTTGAACACGCCATCCGCGAAATCATAGCCAACGCTTTAGACGAGCAGGTTATTTCGCACACAGCCGAGATCGAAATATCAAAAGATGATCGTGGGGATTGGCACATTCGGGACTTTGGACGCGGCCTTCAGATTGAGCACTTCACGCTCAACGAAAACCAAGAGAAGCTCAGTGCCCCTGCCGGAATCATTGGAAAGTTTGGGGTGGGCCTGAAGGATGCCCTTGCCACTTTCCATCGGAGAGGAATTGATGTCCATATTCGCTCCTCTTTTGGCACATACGGGCTAAGACAGGATCACAAACATGGCTTCGATAACATTGTGACTCTTCATGTCGAGTATGACGATTCCCCAACCAACGCTCGCGGGACCGAGTTCATCCTGCACGGAGCGACAGATATCGAGATGGTTAAAGCCAAATCCCTGTTCTTGAGGTTCGCGGGAGAGGAAACTCTTGAAACCAACACCTATGGGCAAATACTGCGACGTCGGGAAAGCGGTGGTCGAGTCTACATCTCAGGAGTGTTCGCGAGCGAAGAACCGAATTTCCTCTTTTCGTACAACATAACCAGCTTAACCGATGCTATGAGAAAGAAGCTCAATCGAGAGCGATTGAATGTCGGCAGAACAACCTACGCAGAAAGAGTGAAATCCATCCTCAAGATGGCAAGAAATAACTCTGTCCAAGAACTTCTGGTAGACCAAGTTCGAGAGCGCGCAACCGGTCAACAGTGTGATGAGCTGGCCTGGATCGAGATTAGTCAAATGGCGCTGAATCTGATGTCAGCGCAAACTCCCGTGGCGTATTTTACGGAGCGAGAACTTCAGTCTAGTCCCAACATATTGGATAACGTTAGGTCGGACGGGTATGAGGTGGTCGTGATCTCCGAGCAGCAAAAGATGAAACTTGATGCCCAGGCCTTATCCGGTGGGCCTCAAGTGCGCACATTGGAGGCTTATGTCGAAGAGTACAATACAAGTTTCGAATACAGTTTCGTTGATTACCCCAACTTGACGAGCGAAGAAAGACGTATTTATGACCTGAGCCCAAGCATCCTTGCCCTAGTCGGAATCAGCGGAAACCACCTGCCACAGATTCGTATCTCCGAAACCATGCGAGTCACGACGGATGATACGGAAGGAGTGTGGGATCCCTCCATGCAAGCGATTGTCATCAAGCGTGGCAAACTCGCATCTCTCTTGGGTTACGCTGCGACGCTTCTACATGAAGCGGGCCACGCTTCAACGGGGACAGTCGATGCAACGCGGGAATTCGAGGCGGTGCTGACTGGGTATTTAGGTCGGACAGCGACGGCTGCGATTAATAGGTGAGACTTTGTCAAAAGAAATTTGGTTAGGGCCGGTGCTGGGAAATAATCGCGAGCGTTTGCTGGCGCGATGTGCTGAGTATGTCTCGCAGGGCCGGACAGATCGCCTGCTCTACATCGCAGCCTCACATCCGTTGCTCGATCTGGTTACGGAAAAGCTGCTCGATGGTAAGCAAGCTCGCGGGGTCTGGGGCGAGTTTCCGATCTACCTTTTTCGCGGGCTGGTCAGGCGCATCCTGTCGGGCGCGATTGTGTCAGAAGCCCGACCGTCAGGGAGGGCCAGCAGTCTTAGGGAGCCCTTGCTGACGCGCGGGCTTCTGACACAGTCGGTTGATGAAGAGACTTCCCTTCCTCCGCGCGTCGCCATCGACCGGGAAGAGCTGCCACTGCGGCGCAGTCTAATCTCGCAAATCATCAAACAACTCGGCGCCGCGGGAAAGCTTAGAGCCATCAAGCCGCTGGCCAATCGCGATGGTTGCGTCAACACGATCGCTTCTTTGATCGGCGAACTTCAGCGCGCGGGAAAGACGCCCGCAGAGTTTCAAAACGCCGTCGAGGAACGCGCGATCGAATCTGCTACCGAGAGCGGATCAATACCAGAGACAATAGGCCGGGCACTTAATTCGCCGCGTTCGCAGCTCGATTTCGATCGTGAAGTGGCTCTGATCTATGCGGCGTATGCCGAGGCGCTGGATCGTTTCAAATTAACCGATGAAGATGCCGACCAACTGCGAGCGCTGCAAGTTCTCCAGGGGGAAGTTGATGGTCGTTCAGTCTCCCTACCCTGGCTCAATCAAGTCGACCTGGTAGTGCTGGATGGCTTCTTCGATTTCACGCCGGTGCAAGGCGAGATTTTGAAGTACCTGATTCCGGCAATACCGAACGCGATCGTCAACCTCAATGGAGACCCTCGCAATGAAGATATCTTTCGACCGTTTCGATCGACGATCGAGCATTTAGAGTCAATCGCGGACTTTGAGACCAGGACCGACGAAGAAGTTGCGGATGTCGGTGCGGCGCTGACGCCACTGCGGGCGCGGCTGTTCAATGTAGACACGGGCAGTAGCCCGATCCTCAGGGAGGGCCCATCAAACGAGGCTGAATCGCAGGCAGGGATGCCTGCGCACCGCCCGCAGGATGCGGGCGCTCCTATAACTCTTTTCGAGTGTGGGGATCGCGAGGTCGAAATCCGATCCATCGCCAAAGAAATCAAGCGACTGATTCTGACTAGAGGTTACAAGCTTTCTGAGATCGCGCTGGTGGTGCGCGAGCGCGCCGCCTATGCAGACACGATTCTGCGCGTGTGCGCCGACGAGTCGATCCCGGCCAATCTGGAACGCCGGGTCGAGGCCGTGGACACGCCCGCCATTCGCGCCTGCGGAAAGTTGTTTCAACTTCTCAGGGACACAACGCGCGAACACCTCAGGAACCCGAAGGCCAGCGACCTCGCTCACTTAGTTAAGACGGGATACTTTCGCGTCTCAGCTAACGCCCTGCCTGAACTGACTAAAACTTTTGACGCGCAGTACGCATCGCTGCTGGAAAAGAACGGACGCAAGGAAGCTTCTGCTCAAGATCAACAGCAGCGTCTGGAACGACTACGCGCCGAACTTGGCATCGGCCGTTGGCTGCCCGATGTTTTGGAAAACGTGATCGCGTACGTCGGCAGCGAGTTGCGGGTGACGGCCTGGGTCGATCGCGCAAAGCGCTTGATCGACAAGTTCCCTTCCCCTGAGGCGGCGAGATCCCTGATCGCCGGCGCCGCGAGCGAAGGTGAGGACGCGGCCGTCGCAGCCGAAGACGAGTCGCCGCCGGACGAGGCGCCAGTCCGGCGCCAGAAGCCCGCGCCAATCCACCCCGCAGCCATCGCCTGGGCGGTGTTATTGATCGAGCACATGCAACAACTCGTGGCGAGTTTGCCCGAAGAGGCAGAACCTGAAAGATTGCGCGTGGCCTTGATGTCAGTTCTCGATCAGATGGAATTTTCAAAGGAGGTCAGGCGATCCTTCCATCAGACCGGACCCGCCGCCGATGTCCCGCAAGCCGTGCTTGACGTGCGCGGCCTGGAAAGTCTGCGACGCGCCCTCGCCGCGGCGGTGAGAAGTTTTAGTTACGCCTCCGGCGTTGTATCAAAAGACCAGCCGTCAAAGGCCGGCGAGCTCTCCCTCACGGTCGGGCTTCCGACACACGTGTCTCTTTCCAGTTTCATCGACGAAGTCGAGCGAGCGTTACGCTCGCAGGTGCTGGCGATCGGCGCCGCGAATCGTGATGGACTAAAGGTCCTGGAAGCAACGGACGTGCGCGGCCTGCGTTTTCGCGCAGTCTTCATCGCGGGCTTGATCGAAGGAGGCTTCCCGCTCAGGACTTCGCGCGACTGGCTTTATCCGCACGAAGAACGCGTGCGGCTTCAGAAGCACGGTATCTTTCTGGAAGATATTTCCACTGACACATTGCTGAAGGAAGAGCATTACTTCTATCAGGCAGCCTGTCGCGCGAGCGAACGCCTCTACCTGACGCGACCGCTGGCTACCAGCTCGGTCAGCGAAACGGTGGCGTCTTACTACATCGAAGAACTGAAACGGGCCATCGACCCGAATGCGCTTGAGACTCTGCAAATTCGCGGCGACCTTGATACGCGCGAGTTGATGCAGTCTTCCACCGCGGCTGAGCTCTCTACGTTCCTGATTCGGCAAAGCCAACTTCGCGATCCGGCCCGGGCTTTGGCGCCGGCCCAGATCAAAGATTTGCTGGCACAGGCTGAGGCGAGCGGCTATATCTCAAATTCCGCCGTGCGGCGAGTTGCGATCGAGCGAGAAAGAAACGGCGCTTGGTTTGGACCTCGCGACGGCGAGATCACTAATCCTGATTTGCGCGCCATGCTCGCCAGACACTTCGGACCTGAGCACGTCCATAGCGCCAGCGGATTGAGTACGTTTGGCAATTGCGCTTTCCGTTTCTTTGCCGCGCGCGTGCTGAGACTCGAACCGCGCAGCGAGGCAGCGCTCGATCTACAGGCCATCGACGCCGGCAAACTTCTACATGACATCCTGCGACGGTTTTTTGAAGGATATCGCAAACAATACCTGCCCGATTTGGATCGGGCAGAATTGCGTCGTCAGTTGAGTAAGACGGCGGACGATGTTTTCAGAGAGCACGAGACCATGGTGCCACCGCTGAATCAGCGCATCTGGAAAATCGACTGCGAGATTCGCAAGCTGATTCTGGATCAGGTCCTGCTGTACGAACTTCGTCTGCAGGAAAAAACCAACCCCCGCGGAATTCGTCCTGCTTATTTCGAGCTCGCCTTTGGTCGTGCTTCCCAGGCCAGCGATCCGAGTTCGTCTCCCGACTATTTGAAGTTCGAACGAACCGGCGTCGGCGGAACTGAGACTGCGCTCTTTCAGGGCCAGATAGATCGCGTCGACGTTAATGAGCGCGAAGGTGTGGCCGTGGCCTACGACTACAAACTATCGCAGGGGGCGAAAATCGAGGACATTGAGACCGGACGCCAGATACAGATTCCGATTTATCTGGCCGCTCTCGAGCAATTATTCTTGCCGGGATATGCGCTGGCCGGCGGCGGGTATTACAAATTGAAAGCCCGTGGACCTCGACTGAATCAGGGCATCTACCGTCGCATGTTTACCGACTGCACCGATACAACCAGAGCGACGCATGTTGATGATATCGAGTTTGAACGGCTGCGCAGCGAAGTCCGGAAGAAAGTCTGGGAGTTCATCGACGGTATGCGTAGAGGCACATTCAGAGTGAAACCGTCGCGCGGGAAAGTAACGTGCAAGTTCTGTGATTATTCCGCGGTGTGCCGCTACGATGCTTATCGGATTAGTCGGAAGCGGTTAGACAGGTAAGAGGAGGGTGTCAGAAGCCCGACCGTCAGGGAGGGCTTGATCATCATTCGCCCTTGCTTACGCGCGAGCTTCTGATACGCACTCGCAAAGGCGCAAAGGTAAATCAGTCTGGATGGGACTAATGGCAACCGATGAATTGAGTGCTGAAAACCAGCAATCGCTCCGCGATCACTTGCTTTCCCTCTTGCGAGGCGGCAATGCGCATATCAGCTTTGATGACTTCGTCGCCGACTTCCCGGCCGAGAGTTGCGGGCAAACGATTGAAGGTTTGCCCTACACGGCCTGGCAGGTGCTCGAGCACATGCGCATAGCGCAATGGGACATCCTGGAATTCTGCCGCGAGGCTAAGCACGTCTCGCCGAAATGGCCGGAAGGATACTGGCCTAAGCCAAGCGAACTCGGCAACGCGGAACTTTGGCAAGCAACACTTGAAAAGTTCCGCGCTGATTTGAAACAGATGGGAGATCTCGTTTCGGATCACTTAACCGATCTGTTCGCCAAAATTCCGCACGGCACCGGCCAGACGATCTTGCGCGAAGCACTCCTGGTCGCCGATCACAATGCCTATCACTTAGGCGTGCTCGTCGCCGCCAACCGCATTCTGAAAACCAAATCTTAGACAACCATACCGATCTTTGGATGTGCTTCGTTCAGAGTTCAAGCTTTAGTTTGCCCATTAGCAACAGCAAGGTGAAGCTTGAACTCTAAACTGAATTCCCAGCTTCCGAATTCTGCAACCTTTCGCGACAGCGGCTCACTAACTTATCGAACCGATACGCAAAAAATGGTTTGTTAACAGTCGGTAAACCAAACGTTCTAATATTGGAACTGTCGACTTCAAGCGGCGTGGTTCTTTGATAGTGTCCTAATTGAACATTTCTTCTCCGTATCTCCGTGGTGAGTCTAATTGTGGGTAGGAATTCACCACGGAGACACAGAGAGCACGAAGAAAACTTTCCAGGTTGAATGTCGTACTGAGAAGTTTGCAGCGAAATAAACTTAGAGCCCCGCCGCTACTTGAGATAGCAACGAGGCTCACGGACAACACAGTTCCTGTTCGCCTTGCGGCGCTCAAAGATGCATCGTCGACAACCCGCATCTTAGCGCACAAGGTGACGAGCTTCAACTTCGCGAGCATTTCAGGAGCCCTCCATAATGCGCTCATGTTTCGTTGTCACTCCGCAAAACGGCGCACACACGAAAGACGAGCACCAGAACTTCTGTATTTTGAAGGAGGTCGTCAATGCGCTACCGTCGAACGTTTCTCGCAATTTCCGTCGTGATCCTTTTCAACACTGTGGCCGTCCAGGGGCAAACGCCTGCCTCTGCCACCAACTACTATCAGGACGGCATCAATAAGTTCGAGCGAGGCGATTTCGATGGGGCCCTCGAGGATTACACTCGGGCGATCGAGATCAGTTCTCGTCTTTTCCCGGCTAAACACGCCCAAAACCGCGCCTTGAGGGGCACAAACGCCTTCGATTCTGTCGCAGCCGATCGCATCACCGTTATCGATCCCTTCACCGCCAGGGCATATACCAATCGCGGCATCGTGCTCTTTCGCAAAGGGGATCTCGACGGAGCCATTTCCGATTTAGATCAGGCGATACGGATCAACTCCGGTCTGGCTGAGGCGCATCTGGCACGTGGCGTCGCTCGCAGGGCAAGCGGAGATGCCAAAGGCGCACTGGCCGACTTCGAACGCGCCATTTCAATCAACCCTCGGCTCTCGGAGGCGTACAACGACCGCGCAGACCTACGGCTCGAAATAGGAGATGTGGACGGTGCGTTTGCCGATTTGAACCGGGCCCGCGCGCTCAAGCCTCGTTTACCTGAAACGTATTACCAGCTCGGTTATGCGCGAATAACAAAGCAGCAATTCGAGGAGGCGATCTCTGATTTCGATCACGCCCTGCGACTCAACCCCAAGATGGCCTGTGCTTACCAGGGGCGCGGCACCGCCTGGATGATCAAAGGGGATCTGGAAAACGCCATCGTCGACTTTGGCCACGCGCTGGAGCTTGATCCAAAACTTGCGGCCGCTTACCTGAATCGTGGCTTGGCTCTGCTGCTCCAGGATAAGGATCTCGAAGCCCAAAAGGACTTCGAGCAGTGCCTTCTACTCAAACCAGATCTTAAGGCCGACTTGGAGAAGCGTATCGAATTAGCGAAAGAGTTGCGGGGAAAAAAGCCTTGAGGCCGTGCCTGTTCACGCGCTCTACTAGTTTGAGCGTCCACCGATCTGTTTCAGTAACTCCTTCCAGGTACGAAGTCAAATTATCTCGCGTTGCACGCAAGGGTTTACGTCAAGGCCAGACGATGGTAATTTAGCAAGCATGAAGGCGACCACTCGCGAACCGGAAATCGTGATACGAAACGGCAAGCCCGTTTCCGTGATTATTCCCATCAAGGACTACAAGGAACTTCTGGAGCGAGCCGAAGACGCGGAAGATGTTGCCTTGCTTAAGCGCGCACGCCGCAAGAAGCTTTATTACCGCCCGCTTGAAGACTACCTCGCCGAGCCTCGTGCCAAATAACTATGTATCGCGTCTTCCTCGAACGCGCCGCCGAACGAGATCTCAAACAGCTCTCAGCAAAGTTGCATGACCGAGTAATCGCTGCGATTCAAACGCTCGCAAAGACTCCTCGCCCTACAGGTTGTCGGAAACTGACCGGCGCCGACAACGACTGGCGTATTCGCGTCGGGGAATACCGCGTGATTTACGAGATTGCAGATGCTGTCCGGGTGGTGCGTGTTAACCGCGTGCGACACCGCCGCGAAGTCTATCGCTAAAACAACCAAGAGCAATTTCACGACGTAGCCGTGAAACAGACTGATTAGGTCCGCTCCTCTGACTCGTAGCTCACCCCCAGTCTTTGGAAAACTGTCTCGATCTTCTCCATTGGTGTTCACGACAAGAGTAATCCGTCAACAAGTGTTAAAATCAAAAGTTTGCCCCGAAGCGAAATTATTTGAAGTTGCACTCTATGACTCGATCGATATGACTGAACAAAGAAAAGATATACGAAATATAGCGATTATTGCCCACGTAGATCATGGCAAGACCACTCTGGTTGACGCGATGCTGCGTCAATCGGGAACCTTCCGCGAGAACGAACAGGTCCGCGATCGCGTGATGGATTCGATGGATCTCGAGCGCGAGCGCGGCATCACCATCATGGCCAAGAACACCTCGGTGCATTATCGAGATGTGAAAATCAACATTCTGGACACACCAGGCCACGCCGACTTTGGCGGCGAGGTTGAACGCGTGCTGAAGATGGTGGATGGCGTGATGCTGCTGGTGGATGCCGCCGAGGGCTGTCTGCCACAAACTCGTTTCGTCCTGCGAAAAGCGCTCGAAGCTCGTCTGCCCGCGATTGCGGTAGTGAACAAGATCGACCGTCAGGACGCGCGACCCGAAGAAGTGGTCAACGAAATCTACGAACTGTTTTTGGACCTCGATGCCACGGACGATCAGATCGAGTTTCCGATCCTTTATGCGGTGTCCCGCGAGGGCACCGCAAAGAAACAACTGGCCGACGAGTCTCGCAACCTGCAACCGCTCTTCGATCAAATCGTAGAAACAATCCCGGCGCCGCGTCAGATTCGCCAGGACAGTCTCCAGTTGCTGGTGGCGAATCTGGATTACAGCGATTACGTCGGGCGTTTGGCCATCGGCCGCATTTTCTCCGGCGAGATCGCGGTTGGAGATCAGGTCGCCATCGCGAAACGCGACGGCACAATGCAGAAGACAAAGATATCTCAGCTTTACGTCTTTGAAGGTTTGAAGCGCGAGCCGGCTGAGCGCGCCCAGTTCGGCGAGATCGTCGCGCTCGCGGGCATGGACGAGATCGAGATTGGCGAGACCATCACCACCATCGACAATCCGCAGCCGCTGCCCGTCATCGCCGTTGACGAACCGACAATCGCGATGATCTTCGGTGTCAACAACTCGCCCTTCTCGGGAAAGGAAGGAAAGTTTGTCACTTCTCGACAGTTAAAAGAGCGTCTGGAGAAGGAAGTCCTGGGTAACGTCGCTATCCGGGTTGAACCGACCGACTCGCCGGATCAATTCAAGGTGTCGGGCCGTGGTGAACTACAACTTGCGATCCTGATCGAAATGATGCGCCGCGAAGGTTACGAGCTACAGGTTTCCAAGCCTGAGGTGATCACGCATCGCAATGATGGAAAGGTCCTCGAACCGATCGAGTTGGTTGTGGTTGACTGCCCGGAAGAGTTCATCGGAGTTGTGACCGAAGCCCTGGGCCGGCGCAAAGGACAAATGATCAAGATGGTGAATCATGGAACCGGCCGTGTCAGGCTCGAGTTCGAAACTCCTTCGCGCGGCTTGATCGGTTTTCGTAATGAATTCCTGACCGAAACCAAAGGCACGGGCCTGATCAATACCCTGTTCCTGCGCTGGGGAGAATGGCTGGGCCCGATGCGCGGGCGTTCAACCGGTTCGCTAATCGGAGATCGCATGGGCGAAACCACGACGTACGCGCTCTACAACATCCAGGAACGCGGGACTCTTTTTGTGCGCCCGGGCACAAAGGTTTACGAAGGGATGGTCCTCGGCGAAAACGCGCGGGCAGTTGATCTGGATGTAAACGCTATCAAGGAAAAGAAGCTAACGAACATGCGCGCGGCCTCGGCTGATGAAGCCCTGCGGCTCGTTCCCGTCAAAGACCTCTCTTTGGAACAGGCGTTGGAGTTTATCGCCGACGACGAACTGGTGGAAGTGACACCGAAAAGCATTCGCCTGCGCAAGCGTGTCCTGCGCGCCAACGAACGTCCGAAGAAAGAAAAGTCGGGAGGATCGACTTCTTAAAGTCTGGCGAGCCACTGCGCGTACTTCTCTTTCTTGCCAGTCAGCCAATCGCGAAGTGAATTCGGACTAAATGTGCGGGTCCGGTACGCTTCGACCTCCAGCGCGCGAACATCTTTGAGCAGGTTAGCTTTTGTCATAGTGGCAGAAATTTCCAACGCCTGTTTGAACCGCTCGCGCTTGCCGAGTTGGGGGAATTCTGCCGCCAGGCTTTGCACCAGATTAGGGTCTGCGTCGCTGCTTACTGAAGATAATTCCATTCTCAGGCGCAATAGTGAGGCGTTTACATCGGTAAGCTGCGAATTCAGAGCAGAGTCTAATGCGGACAGCAATCTGGAAATTTCCATCTTCTCGCCTGCCCGTAACGCTGTGATGATGAAAGCGCCTTCTGCGTCACCCTCATAAGTCCCGTCGTCGAACACCACTGCCGAGATCACTATCTGCGAGTCGGAGAGCGTAGCCGGTTCAAACCCACCAGTTGTTTCGCGTGCCCT
>DATHHW010000006.1:0-3519 GCA_035317005.1 Pyrinomonadaceae bacterium
TGTGTGGAGAACAGTTTGAAGCGGCTCCAGCTCGAGCGAATCGATTTGTATCAATTGCATCGCATCGATCCGAAGGTGGCGATGGAAGAGTCGCTCGGAGCACTCAAGAAGATGCAGGAGGCTGGAAAGATTCGGCACGTAGGATTATCCGAGGTTTCGGCCGAAGAAATCGATCGGGCGCGCAAGGTCCTGCCGATTGTGAGCGTGCAGAACCAATACAACATTGGCAACCGGAGGTGGGAAAAAACGCTGACCTATTGCGAGAAGGAAGGGTTGGGGTTTATGCCGTGGTCACCGATTGGTGGAAACAGGGGGTTGAAGGACAATGCGCTGGAAGCGGCGGCCAGGGATTATCACGCCAGCGTTGTGCAACTGGCCCTCGCCTGGCTTCTTCACCGATCTCCCGCGATGTTGCCGATCCCTGGCACGTCTTCGGTCGCGCATCTGGAAGAGAACATGGCTGCTGCCAAGCTGAAGTTAACGGCCGAAGACTGGAAACGCGTTGATGCCTTAGCGAGCTAGCGAATAAAGAAAGGTTGCCAGCGATAATCTTCGGTAAGACGATGGCCGCGGATGGAGGTCGGTCCCCGGATTGCGCCGATCTGGGAAATTGATATCTGTTATTCAACCAACTCAAAGACTATGAAAAAGATCGCCTTAATACTAACTCTGCCTTTGGTACTTTCGCTGGCCGCGGTTGCGGGCAGAAGAAGGATGCATCTAAGAAGTCAACTGAATCGGCCACGAGTGAACAACACGTCGTTCTCAATCCTGCAGACTTAAAATGGGGGGATGCGCCCCCCGGGTTACCGCCCGGGGCGAAACTGGCGGTGCTGGCTGGTGATCCAAACAAGAAGGGACTGTTCACAGTGCGGTTGCAAACGCCGGCTGGTTACAAGGTTCCGCCGCATACGCACCCAACGTCAGAGCATATTACGGTAATTTCCGGCACGTTTAGCATTGGCACGGGAGATAAGTTCGATGAACCAGCTGGAAAAGAGATGGGCGCTGGCGGCTATATGGTCATGCCGCCGGGAATGAAGCACTATGCCTGGACGCCCGCGGAAGCAATCATCCAGGTCCAAGGCATGGGGCCGTTTGTGATCAAGTACGTGAATCCAGCAGACGATCCGCGTAACGCGAAGCAGTAGCGAGGTAACAACACGATTAGTGTTGTCGGGGGCAATTCCGCCGCACTAGAATTCTGACCGCCGTGAGTACGCGACGACTCTTCGTTTACAGCGGATTGCTGGCATTATTAATCACTGGCACGGCCTTCGCTGGCCGGTATCAACGAACAAACGACGGCACAACTCGCGTTTGGAACGAGAACCCCAAGGCAGGCGATTTAGTAACGTGGTCGGGTGCGCGCGACGCCAAAGGCTATGCCACCGGTTTTGGCACGGTTACCTGGTTCACACCTCAAAATGAGGTAGAGACGGGGTCCGGGGTGGCGGCGTGGCTGCGGCATATTGGGCGTCAGCGGCACTACATTGTTACCAGCCGTGAATCCGGGATCATGGTGCAGGGCAAATTCGAGCAGGCGCCTGCTAACGCGGAGCCAAAGAAGAAAGGACGGACGGACATTTCTGAAGAGCAGGCGCCTTCTGCTCGCATCGAAGGAACGCCGAAAAAAGCGCAGCCCAGTCCCGCCCAAGAGAAAGCCATTTCACCAGCGCCGACGCCATCGCGAACTCCGGCTAACGATTCTTTGGATTCATTAATGCGTGTGCCATCTTCGTTAAAGCTAAACCCGCCTGCTGACGCGTCGCCGTTACCCGCAAGTCCTTCGCCGACTGCGCCGCCGGACATATCCGTGCAGTTGTCACCAGCTTCGTCGCCGTCTCCGTCTCCGCAGTAAGAAAGGTCCGAAACCAGAAGTCAGTTTCAACTCGCCCTTGCGCACTCGTGCGGCAACCTAGTTGCGTGAAAGACGAACATACGAAATTCTCCGGTTCCATTCCGGCAGCATACGATCGCTACCTGGGACCGATATTGTTTCAGCCATACGCCGAGGACCTGGCGGCGCGCTTAGCGGTAAATGAAACTGGTTCAGTGCTGGAACTGGCCTGCGGAACGGGAATTTTAACGCGTGTGCTGCGGACTCATCTGCCATCGAAGGTGAAACTAATCGCGACGGATTTGAACGAGCCGATGTTTCGGCAGGCCGCGGCCAAGTTTGGCAAGCGCGAAAGGGTGCGATGGTTGGAAGCTGACGCGTGTGATTTGCCGTTCGATGACGGCAAGTTCAATGCAGTTGTGTGCCAGTTCGGAATCATGTTTGTGTCGGACAAGGCTTACGCGGCGAGCGAAGCTCATCGTGTTCTCAAGGGTGATGGGCTTTTCCTCTTTAACGTGTGGGACGCAATGAGGCACAACAAGCTAGGGGAGCTGGCTCATCGGACTATCACCAGCTACTTTGAGAATGACCCTCCAACGTTCTACAAGGTTCCTTTTAGTTACCACAATCGAGCTGAGATCAGGCGGATATTAAAGCAAGCTGGCTTTCGGGAAATCAAAACTGAAGTTATCGCCAAAATCGGCAAGGCGAATCGGGCGGAAGATGTGGCCAGAGGTTTGGTAGAAGGGAATCCCGTCGCGGTAACGATTGCGAAGCGAGATCCTTCATTACTTCCCATCATCACCGGCGCCCTGACCGCTGCGATTACGCGTCGATTTGGAGAACGAGATATCCGTGCACCAATGCGGGCGATTGTGGTCCGGGCCCGCGCTTAAGAAATCTCAGGCCCATTGCAGGATAGACGTGCCGATCGCGGCCCCCTTTTGGTTTTATCCATGCTTCGGGGTCCCACACCCGCGGCCAGCAACCGGCCGCTAAAATGCGTTCACTTTACGATCGAGTCTGGCAGACACCCCTTTTTTTTGTCATTCCGAGCGCAGTCGAGGAATCTCTAATTATCAATTTTGCAATTGGGAGTCCAGCCCAGCTATTTCAGCACCGCTTCAATCGTGGAAGGATCATCGAGCAGGATCCAGTCGATAATGGAGATTGGCAGACTGCCATTCTTCACCAAATCGTCGTGGAACTGGCCGAGGCGGAAGTTCGCACCCATCTTGTCGTGATATTTGCCCAGCAGATTCATGATCTGCCATTTGCCTGTGATGTACCAGATTTTCTGCGTGGGCTGCGTCGCGGCGCCGGCGGCTTCGCCCTCCGCTGCTTCACGATCAAGCCCGCCCGCTTCCATGAAATATTTCACCGCTTGCTCGAACGTCCATTTGCCGGTGTGCAAATTGACGTCCACGCCGATACGCGCGGCCCGATAACGCGAGAGCCGGAGAATTTGACCTTGCGCCGCCGAGCCTTCGGGATAAAGCCCGGTCCGCATTAGCATTTCTTCGCCGTACAAGGCCCAGCCCTCGACAAAGACGCCGTTCTGATTTTGCCTCCGGATCTCGTCAGGTAAATGATTCGCGATTGAGAGTTGCATAAAGTGACCGGGAATTCCTTCGTGCCCAAGGATCGGCCGCGGATCTTCAATCGCCGCGCGGATGTAA
>DATHHW010000007.1:0-43660 GCA_035317005.1 Pyrinomonadaceae bacterium
CATTTGCTGTTAGTGCACTGGAGCAAAAGCGGCGACAAGTCGCCGCACTCCAAAAATCTCGCGCTCCTGCATCATTTAAGCCTTACGCGCCGGCGGGTCTTTTTGGCAAGCGTTTTTCTGAAAGCTCGTTGACGACTCGCCTCAACTCAACCAGCGTGTAGTCGATCTCTTCCGTCGTGTTATATCGCCCGAGCGAAAATCGGATTGAGCCACGCGCTGTCTCGAAGGGGACCTTCATCGCGCGCAGCACCGCCGAGACCTCCTGAGAATCTGCGTTACATGCCGATCCGGTTGAAACGCAGATACCCGCGTCGTCCAGCTTCGCCAGGATGTCGGAGCCTTCCAGACCGGCGAAGGATATGTTCGCGGTATTAGGCAAGCGCTGGGAACGATCCGTCGTTCCGTTGAGACTCGCGATCGGAAAACGGGACAGGATTTCATCCTCTAATCGGTCTCTTAACGCGCGGATTTGCTGATGTTCGGTGAACTGGTGAGCGAGTTGGCAAGCACGACCCAAGGCGACAATGTTGGGCACGGCTTCGGTGCCTGAGCGGCGACCGCGTTCCTGGCCGCCGCCGATAATGAATGGCGGAAGGTCGATGCCGCGACGGATGTAGAGCGCACCGACGCCCTTCGGCGCGTGGAACTTGTGCCCTGACACCGCAAACAAATCAACCGGCCAAGCACGCAAATCGATCGGAATCTTTCCCACGGCCTGGACGCCATCGACGTGAAACACCGCGTCCGAATTCTCGCGTACGACGCGGCCGATCTCTGCAATAGGGAACAAGACGGCGGTCTCGTTGTTGGCCAGCATCACTGACACCAGGCCCGTATCGCGGCGCAAGGCCCGGCGCAGGTCATCGAGATCAATCTCACCTTGTCGATCAACTTCCAGCCAGGTTACTTCACAGCCAATCTGTTCCAGATGCTCGCACAGGTTTCGCACTGCTTCGTGTTCGACGCGGGTGGTGATGATGTGACGCCGGTTTGGGTTCTGTTCCAGGAAGCCGCCTATGGCCCAGTTGTCGGACTCTGAGCCGCACGACGTGAAGACGATTTCGCTCACGTCGCTTGCTCCTAATAATTCGGCAACCTGCTCTCGAGCTTTTTCCACCGCGCTCCGCATCTGTTGGCCCAGCGCGTGGGCCGACGATGGATTGCCATAGGAACCTTTCAAGTAGGGCTCCATCGCGTCGAAGACTTCGGGGGCGACCTGGGTGGTGGCGTTGTTGTCGAGATAGATCATTTTGTCTGCGGGGCTAAAACGACCAATACAAAAGGTAATCCCCACTCTTCTTGATCACCTGGCAGTTTTCACAAGTGGGTTCGGAGCCGATGACCAGCGACGCCGCGGGAGCGCGCGTCCCCTCATCCAGGTGAACGAACTCAGAAACCTTCCGGCCTTCAACGGCGGCATACCAGTACGCGTGTTCATACGCCGGTTCCGTTCCGTCACTCAAATAAATTGGCCGCACGGGCATCGCCACAGCCGCGTCATAGAGCTCTTTGTAGTCTGCATCAAAAACCCAACCGCGCTCCCGTCCCTCGCGGCGATAAACTGATTGAAAGTAGAGCGCCTGCAAACCGATTGCGGCCAATAACACGGCGAGTATTCTTTGGCGCGCAACGCCTGAAAGAATCGACGAAGGAGTTGACTGAACGGTTTGAAGTTCCGCGGGCGGAGGCAAGTCATCGCTGGCGCCGGTTGGCCGCTCAAGCAAGAAGGCCAGCCCCGGTATCATCAGGACGAGAAGAAAAACTGGATACGCGACCATGCGCAGCGAATGAAACTGATCGGGAGTCAGCGCGCCGGGCACCATCGATGCCGCCGCGCCAAAGATCACAAATCGCCACCACGGTTCACGCCAATGACGCACGATCACAACCACGAGTCCTATTAACGTAAGAATGAATGCCGCGATGAGAAAACTGCCCAGCGAACCCTGCACGTGATGACGAGGGTTGCCGTCTCCATCAATCAGGAGGTTAACCAGGCTAAAGTCTGACAGGTACCGCCGGATGAACGTCGGCGCGATTTGTTTCCAGGTCGATTCAGGCTTGATGTAAGAAATGAGATAGAACCTTTGCGTCAGCGCTTCGGGATGTTTCGACCTGAATATCAGTAGCGGAATGAGCGTCAGGGCAAACACGACCCACGTCTTGATAACGCTGATTAGCCGCTCGTGTGAAGTAACAAAGAACACGAGACCAAGCGCCATCAAAGGCCCCAGCAATCTTCCGATGGTGTAGGTATAGGTCAAAAGCATCAGAGTCGCTGCCAACATTCCAACGGTGATCCAGCTCCAACTTTCCTTTCTTTGGGCGTGGAATACCGCCAAAAGGAATAACACCAGAGCCATCGGGTAAAAATATGTCTCCATTACCAGCCGGCTTACTTCAAAGAGCCAGGGAGTGAGGATCGCGATGACGCCCACGATGATGCCGATCCTTCGCTGGCCTGAAACTCGTTTGGCCAACAACCCAAGCAACACGCAAGCGGCAAAGACCCAGGTAGCGCTAAATACTCGGGCTAGCAAAATGCTGGGCCGGAAGACAGTGAAGGGAATTGCCAGCAGGTAGATCTGTGTCGGGTTCGCGTATTGGATCCAGCCACTGGTGTAGACCGGAAAAAATAGCGGCCAGCGATTTCCGAACTCCCCGGCCCCGGTATGGGCGATGCAGTAAGCGTTGTAAGCGATGGCGCACTCGTCGATATAGAAGCCCGGCGGGTTGGTGGACACGCGATTAATGTAAAAAAGAAAAAGGAAGGTAATGCCGAGCAGCATAAACACGAGTCTGTATCTGCGAAGCAGACCCGTCAGGCGCGCCGCCAAAGCGGGTTTGTCGGCGCGTTGAGTTTCATCGAGGAGGTCCATTCAGTTGTCTGCTGATCGCGTTTGGTTCAGGGCGCGAATATATTTGACTGCCAAGCTTGAGTCAACGATGTTCAGAGTACCTGTTCAGTGTACCAACTTTTAGTTGGGTCTTCTCTTCCAGGTTCGGACAATGTGGATGACGACGCCCTCCCTGACGGTCGGGCTAATGCTCGGGCGCCGATCGTGTGTGAATTGCGGGACAGTAGCCCGACCGTCAGGGAGGGCGCAATCCCGCGCCTGGGCGTAATTGAATTCGCGTTCGACAAAGGTCGCACCGTTTCGGCATAATCGGATCATGTCTCAGTTGAATGAAGGTGTTGTGCTTGATGCACTTCGCCAAATAAAAGATCCCGATCTACATAAAGATATTGTCACGCTCGGCTTTATTAAGGACCTGAAGATCGATGGTGGTGACGTTTCCTTTCGCATCGTGCTGACTACGCCTGCGTGTCCGGTGCGAGAAGAAATGGAAACTTCCGCTCGCGAACTCGTCAACGCCATTCCCGGGGTGCAAGCCGTTAATGTGACCATGGATGCCGAAGTGCCAAAGGGTCGCGGCCTCGGTGACAAGGTAGCGGTGCCCGGCGTCAAAAACATCGTAGCGGTCTCGTCAGGCAAAGGAGGCGTGGGCAAATCAACTGTCGCGGTGAATCTCGCCGTCGCCCTGGCGCTGGATGGCGCGCGCGTTGGTTTGATGGACGCCGACGTGTACGGACCCAACGTGCCGATCATGCTGGGCGCCAGCCAGGCCAAGCCGGAAATCGAAGTCAACAAGTTGATTCCGGTCGAAGCTTTCGGCGTCAAACTGATTTCGATGGCGGTGCTGCAACCGGGCGACAAGCCTCTGATCGTCCGTGGCCCAATTCTGCACGGACTGGTCAAACAGTTTCTGACGGATGTGAAGTGGGGCGAGCTGGATTATCTGATCGTGGACATGCCGCCGGGAACGGGTGACGTGCAACTAAGCCTCGCGCAACTCGTGCCGGTGCAGGGCGCGGTGCTGGTCACGACGCCGCAGGAAGTCGCGCTCATCGATGTGCGCCGGGCGCTGCGCATGTTCGAGACGGTCGCCGTCCCCGTACTCGGCGTGGTCGAGAACATGAGTTACTTCATCGCGCCTGACACCGGGAATCGCTACAACATTTTTGGTGAGGGCGGCGGAGAGAAGCTCGCGCAACAGTACGGCGTGCCGTTCCTGGGGTCGATTCCCATGGGCATAGAAGTGCGCGAAGGAGGCGACAAGGGCGTACCAGTCGTCGTGGGTCATCCTGAATCACTACAGGCCCAGGCTTTCAGGAAAGTAGCGGAAGAGGTGGCCCGGCAGGTCTCGATTGAGGCGATGAAACCAGAGCTTGTCGTTTTGCGGAAATCTCAGTAAGATGATTTCGTCATTGTTTATCGACTAATCGAAGCTTGAAAACAGGAGTTAATCAAATATGTCAGCGAATCCAGCAACTACAACGCCTACTACAAACGTCGCGCCGGCCGCGCCGGCCGTGACCCTGGGTGTAACCGAATCGGCGGCAGGCGAAATCAAAAAGTTTATGTCCAGCGAAGAAGGCCTGCCTGAGTCGGCCGGTCTGCGTGTGCGCGTCGTGCCCGGAGGCTGTTCGGGATTTCAGTACAGCCTGAATATTGAAGAGGAATCACGTCAGGGCGATTTTGTGCTCGACGAAAAAGGCGTGCGCCTGTTCGTCGACATGTTCAGCGCCCAATATCTGAACGGGGTCGAAATCGACTATGTTCAGAATGTGATGGGTTCAGGTTTCACGTTCAAGAATCCGAACTCGACCGGAAGCTGCGGCTGCGGCTCTTCGTTCACAGCGTAGAGTAGTCTTAGAAAGAAACGCGCATGGCGCGGCTAAGCAAAGAGGCTCGGCCTGATTCAGTTGGACTGAAGGCCGAGCCAGCTTTTGCTTGCCGCGCTTTTTGCTTTTAGGTGGCATAGACTTCAGGTCTGTGATCCTGCGCGGCTTCGCCGTCTGATATGCGGAAAGGCTTCGCCTTTCCGTCACGCTCTTTATCGATGGAGGAGGCTAGGCCTCCTGAACAATCAGAGGCATAGCCTCTGAAAAGATTTGGCGTTTTCGGAAAGGCGGAGCCTTTCCGCACATCAGGCGGCGGAACCGCGAACCACACAGAGTAAAGTCCGTGCCACTAAAGAACCATGAACGAGTTCTCACTCACTGAAATCATTCAAGTCCAGTCTGCCGACCATGTCGAGCAGGCTCGTGAACTCTTCAAAGAATACGAGGCCTGGTTGGAAGTCGATCTTTGCTTTCAGAACTTTGAAAAGGAGCTGGCGGAACTGCCGGGCAAGTACGCACCACCTGATGGGCGATTGTTGCTCGCGTTCGAAAATGGAGAAGTGGCCGGCTGCGTGGCGCTGCGCAAGCTTGGGAAAGGTGCCTGCGAAATCAAACGTTTGTTTTTGCGTCCGCAGTTTCGAGGGAAGGGCCTTGGCCGGCAACTCGCCGAACTGATAATCGCAGAGGCAAAGCAGATGGGTTATGAACGAATGCGTCTGGACACCTTGCCGCCGAAAATGAATGACGCAATCGCGCTCTACCGTTCACTTGGATTCAAAGAGATCGAACCCTACTACAATAATCCGGTGCCCGGAGCGAAGTTTATGGAATTGGATCTGAGGTAGCTGGCTCTCACGGTAGTTTCCTGTTTGAGTTTTTCTCCGTGTTCTCTGTGCCTCAGTGGTGAATTCCTGCCCGTAGTTAGATTCACCACGGAGGCACAGAGAACACGGAGAAAAGAGTCTCCTCAAATTGGGACACAAGCTTCAGCCTTTGCCCGGCTGCTTGCGCACCAGCTTCCAGCCTGATGGCAGCACGGCTGCGGCGAGTGAGATCTTGATGATGTCGCCAGGAATGAACTTGATCACGGTCGCATAGACAGTCAGCATTGGCGACGTATGCATCAGGACTGAGAACCAGGCCCAGCCGCTCAACATAATAATCGCGGAGCCGATAGCCATGGCCGTGGCGGCGGTCAGAAAGCGTCGATCCCAGCCGTTTTCAGCAAAGGCGCCGGTCACGTACGCAGCCGCCGGAAATGCGATCAGATAGCCTCCGGTCGGTCCCATCAAATGCAGCAAGCCACCGTGGAAGCCAGCAAAAAACGGCAAACCGCTGGCTCCTTCAATCAGGTAAGCAATCATCGCCATTGCGCCAAGGCGCGATCCCAGCAAAGCTCCGGTCAGGAGCACTGCGAAGGTTGATCCAGTGATTGGAATGGGACCAACCGGGATTACGACCTGCGCGGCCAGAAAGGTGAGTAAACTAAAACCGATAACCAGCCCGGCCTGGCGCACGGCATCAAGTGGCGCCAGCGCCACGCCCAGCAGGGTCTCGCTTTTTGCAAATGCTGTATCCATTTTCTGTCCTCTGAAGCGCGACGCCGGCTATTCTGGTCTCATACACAAAACCGGACAAGGCGCGTTGCGCAGAATAAACTCAGCCGTGTCGGTTAGCTTCGGATCTCCACCGGAACCAAGCGCAGTCGTTATCGCGACGAGATCTGCTTTGTGGCGACCGGCATATTCGACGACTTCTTCGCCTACCCCACCGTGCAGCCGGCGAAACTTGCCGCACTTCGCGCCCGCTTCGGTAAAGAACCTCTCCAGAGTCGCCTGCCCCCCATCCGCCGGCTCTTCATCACCTTCATTAAAAATACAAAGTGTTTCCAACTCGGCTTTAGTCTTGCCGGCGATCGCGGCCGCGACCTGCAGTATGTGCTTTGACTCTTCCCGCAAATCAGTCACGTAAAGAATGCGTTTGAAGCGATCGATCGGACGCGTGGTGCGGCGCGGCCCGTACATCCTGGCTATGATCGTGGGGATTTTGGAATCGCGAGCCACCTGTTCGGCCACGCTGCGGCCGAGGAAGAACTGCGCTACATCGGAACGTCCGTGCGAGGCCATGACAATCAGATCGCAGACGCGTTCCCCGGCATGGCGCATGATTACCTGGGCCGGGTCCTCGTCGCCTTTGGGAATGATCGCTTCGATCACTCGCACTGACGACGAACCCGTGGGCAGGCCGGGAAACTCGTACCTTGATGTTTCCGTGATGTGCGGATCGCCGCCGTGCGAAATGTGCACGGAATGAACGATCGCGTCGAACTGCGCCGCCAACGCCACCGCCAGCGGAAAGGCGCTGTTGGCAACGGCTGAAAAATCCGTCGGAAACAGAATCGAACGAATCATGGGTTCAGTATAGGTCCATTAGGCCCAATAGGTCCTATGTTTTTCTTCTAGTTGTCAGCGCCGATGCGCATGCCATGGAATGAACGCCACACAAAGAAGACCGAGATCAGAAAGAAGACCCCCGCCAACACATTGGTGAACATGGCTCCCTGCTGATTCGTCAGGCTCACCGCCAGCTCCACTGCCAGCAGGCCAAAAAGCGTCGTGAACTTAATCACCGGATTCAACGCAACCGACGAAGTGTCTTTAAACGGATCGCCTACCGTGTCGCCCACTACTGTGGCATCGTGCAGTGGAGTGCCTTTCTGTTTCAGATCAACCTCGACGACTTTCTTGGCATTGTCCCAGGCGCCGCCGGCATTGGCCATGAAGATCGCCTGATAGAGACCGAACACGGCGATCGACATCAGATAACCGATAAAGAAGAACGGCTCGAGGAACGCAAAGGCCAGCGTCGAAAAGAAGATGGTCAGGAAAATATTGAACATCCCTTTCTGCGCGTACTTCGTGCAGATTTCCACGACCTTCTTGCTGTCTTCGACCGAAGCCTTTTCCACGCCTTCCAGCTTAATGTTGGCTTTGATGAACTGTACGGCCCGGTAAGCGCCGGTGGTCACGGCCTGGATAGATGCGCCGGTGAACCAGTAGATAACCGCTCCACCGGTAATCAGGCCCAACACGAATGGGGCGTGTAGCAGAGAAAGCTTCTCCTGGTTGATGGTTAACCCATTGGTTAGCGCCATGATGATCGAGAAGATCATCGTTGTGGCCCCGACAACCGCGGTTCCGATCAGCACGGGCTTGGCGGAAGCCTTAAAGGTGTTGCCGGCGCCGTCGTTCTCTTCCAAAAGATGCTTGGCCCGTTCGAACGTGACCGTCATGTTGTATTCGTTCTTGAGCTGTTCGACAATATTCGGCTGCTGCTCGATCAGCGAAAGTTCGTAAACCGATTGGGCGTTGTCAGTGACCGGGCCGTAGGAATCGACGGCGATCGTCACCGGACCCATGCCGAGAAAACCAAACGCGACCAACCCGAAGGCGAATACAGCCGGCACGGCCATCAATATTGACAACCCCATCGTGCTGACAATGAAAGCCACGCCCATCAGAAGCACGATGCTCAGGCCCAGCCAGTACGCCGAGAAATTGCCGGCCACCAAACCCGACAGGATATTGAGGGAGGCGCCACCTTCTCTTGACGAGGTGACGACTTCCTGGACGTGGCGGGATTTTGTCGAAGTAAAGACTTTGACGAGTTCCGGAATGACGGCGCCGGCGAGCGTGCCGCACGAGATGATCGACGCCAGTTTCCACCACAGCGTCCCATCGCCGTCCAGCACCGGAATGATCAGATAAGAAACAGCGTAGGTGAGCACAATCGAAACAATCGAAGTCAGCCACACCAGCGTCGTCAACGGCGCCTCAAAGTTCATCTCAGCAGCGCCAGCGTAACGGGCCTTGGCAATTGCGGCGTTAATGAAGTACGACGCAGCGCTGGCAACCAGCATCATGATGCGCATAACGAAAATCCACACCAGCAACTGAACCTGAATCCTGGTATTGGGGACCGCCAGCAAGATGAAAGTAATCAAGGCGACGCCGGTGACGCCGTAGGTCTCAAAGCCGTCGGCGCTGGGTCCGACAGAGTCGCCGGCGTTGTCGCCGGTACAGTCGGCAATCACGCCGGGATTGCGCGCGTCGTCTTCCTTAATCTTGAAGACGATTTTCATCAGGTCCGCACCGATGTCGGCAATCTTGGTAAAGATGCCGCCCGCGATTCGCAAGGCCGCGGCGCCCAAACTCTCACCGATGGCGAAGCCGATAAAGCACGGGCCCGCATACTCGCCTGGCACGAAGAGCAGAATGAAGAGCATGATCAGCAACTCGACGCTAATCAGCAGCATGCCTATGCTCATGCCGGCCTTAATCGGAATCGCGTAAATCGGAAAGGGCTTGCCTTCCAAACTCGCGAACGCGGTGCGCGAATTCGCAAACGTGTTGACGCGAATTCCAAACCAGGCCACACCGTAACTTCCGGCGATGCCGATAAGACTGAAAAGCAAAATCATCGGCACAGTGAGCGCCACCGGATGCCCCGGCACCGGCCGCAGCACTCCGAAGTAAGCGACCACGATCACCGCAATGAAGACCCAAAGAATCATTATGAATTTGCCCTGGGTGGTCAGATAGGTTTTGCAGGTTTCATAGATCAGCTCTGAAATCTCCCGCATCGAGCGGTGCACGGGCAGGTTCTTAAGCTGGATGTAAATTGCCAGCCCGAACATCAGGCCGAGAAAACAAAACACCAGACCGACCAGCAACAACTTGTGTCCATCGATCCCCATGAAGGTTACCGACGACAAATCTGGAAGCTTCAGCGCGGCCTCGCCACCTTCGCGTGGTTGGGCCAGGACTGCCGGGGCGCCGAGCGCGCTTCCGAGCATTACGAATAAGAGCGTTAATAGCCGGCGACGCATCGCCGTGGCAAAGTTCGACATTAAATTCACTAGAAAGAGAATCCTTTCGTTTCGTTTAAGCGATTGGCGAGATAAAGCTGCCCCTGAAAAGTCGGTTATTATGGCCGATTTGTGAGGGAACTGTCCAACAGCGAAGGAAAGGTACTGTGAGTTGCTGTTTGAAGGGGACACTAATTCTTCAGCGATGCCTCAAAGTCGGTGATGAGCTGAATGTGATCTGAAGTCTTAAGCGGAGCTCCTGAATAGTATTTCTTCTGGGCGAACGGGGTCTCTGCGAGCCTCTGGAGTTGGAAAGGCGTGAAGAGCTGTTTTGACTGTGATGAATCAAACGCCAATGTAATCCCGACAGTCTCAAACGGTAAGCTGCTACCGAGATAACCATCGACAAGTTTAGTAATCTTGTCGCCTAAGGATCGAAGCTTCGGGCTGATTGCCGGAAGCGACATTTCGCTCGAAAACACAAGTTCGCTTACGTAGTTCATTCTCGTGATCAGGTTTGGCCGATTAGACAGTCCGAACTTCTCTGCTCCCCACTCCAACATGTCTTGAAGCACCGACTCGGAAGTGTCGGTCGACTTGTTGGTTTCGACAGCGATGCCCCAATCGAACAGAACAACCTTGGCAACGCCCACGTCATTCCATTTGCCCAATTCAAATATGAGACCTTTGTTTTGCGGATCCAGTATTTCATCAGCCGTAGTCGGCTGTTTTATGAAACTGTAACGTTCCACAAATGCTTTCATGAAATCGTGCGCCAATGCGTGACCCGAGGGATTCAACTCTTCCGCATTAAGGTAGGCAACCAACCTCGCTGTTCTTACGGCCAATAATTCCATATCAACCCCGTCCCGCGAATGCCGTCGCCTCATCGAAATAAGGCGATAATGCGGCAGCACGATTTAGCTGATCTGCGCGTACTGCTGGTTCGTTACCTGTCCCTTGTTGCGCTTTGAAGCCTTTGACTTGAATAACAACTCGTCTCTGTTGGTGAGACGTCGGCAGTCTAAACACCTTTGAAGCAATTATTTTGTCGTTATTAGTGTCTAAACCCGCTGCCTCTTCGTTGGAAGTAGGGACATGCTCAAATGAAGGCATTGCAAACGCCGCTCGACTCAACCCTTCAATGAAGCTGGCTGCGGTGACAACAGGTCCACCCCAACTTAGTTGGTATGCGATATTCAGTTGGCGTGCGATATCAGGAGACGCTGAAACTGCTGAAACTACAGGCTGCCTTTGTTTACGAGCCCACAAAGCGAACTCTGCCAGCCAACAAAGGCCATGCTCAAGGCGACGGGAACACAGACGATCATTGCGGTTTGCTCGCTGAACCCGCGAGCAATAAGAATCGCTGCTAGGATGGAAGCAGGAATTGCAGCCAGAACTATCGCAAGATACTGGCTCCAAATTCTGAAGGTGTCATGCAACCAAGAAGGAAGGTGTCGATCCATTTCCCCAGCCTTTCCATAGTTTCACGAGTTTTCTCGCTATTTCCCAGAGGATAGCGAGAGTTAGATAGATAATACACGCTGAGACCACTATTTTCTCAGTCAAGTGGATGCCATCCAGAATATAGCCTGCATCCATAACCCTCCCAGCCACCCACCCAACTCCACCGAAAACCAAGATAGCAGACAAGGCTCCTGATGCGTGCCTGGTGTTCAATGCAATAAAGTCAGTGTCGATGAAGTCGAGGATTTTCATCTAATTATTACCGCGTTCATATAGTACGGAAACAGTTTCGGGTCAAGTAATGGATCTTATCAACGATAGCCTCGACCGGGGGCGATGTTTTTCTAAATGCCTCTCGGTGTCCGGTCTCTGGGCTGAACTGAATTTGTTGACATTGCGGGAGGCCTCCGAGGCTAGGCTTCGGCCAGAGCAGCATCGGGCGTCAATTCAGTGGGCCGGCGGCCACCAATCCACCGGCGGACCGAATCAATCAAGACAATCACCGCCGCCGTCATGATAAGAACAGTCAGTGAAGTGTTGATGTACCCCTGGGTCGCCGTCGCGGCGGTTTGGGCCTGCGGCCAGAAGATATCGCGAATCGATTCCCACCCCGCCACCAGCGTCGTCGTGGCCACGAACGAGAGCGGGGCAATGGTTACCCAACAGTACCTTGCTTTGCCCATGTTGATAATGACTGTCGTCGCGACGCACAAAGCCACCGCCGCCAAAAGTTGATTCGCGATGCCGAACATGGGCCAGATAGTTGAGATCGATCCATTCCAAATGAACGTAGCCCAGGCCGCAACCACCAGCGCACTGGTAAGAATTGATCCGGGCAGCCAGTTGGGCTCTTCCAGTTTTCGGAACACACGTCCCCCAAATTCGCCTAACAGAAAACGAGCCACACGGGTGCCGGTATCGATCGTCGTCAGAATGAATAGGGCTTCGAACATGATCGCGAAGTGATACCAGTACTTCATCAAACCGCGCAGACCCGGAATGCCATCGAAGATCTTAGCTATGCCTAGCGCCAGCGTTACGGCGCCACCAGTACGGCCGCGCAGATTCTTTTCGCCGGATTCTTCCTGTAGTCGATCGATCTCCTGTGGTTGCAGGTTAAAACCCTGCGCGGTCTCCTGCTCTACCATGCGGGTGTAGTTCGCTTTTTGCGCGTCAGTTTTCTGCTGCGTATTAATTGCAAAATAATCACCGGGGAACAAAGACGTCGCGGCGATTAATGCTACCACGCCGACGACCCCCTCCATCAACATACTGCCATAGCCGATCATGCGCGCGTCGCTTTCCTTCGCGATCATCTTGGGCGTGGTGCCCGACGAGATTAACGAATGAAATCCACTAATAGCCCCGCACGCAATCGTGATAAAAACGAAAGGATAAACCTTGCCCGGCACCACGGGCCCGCCGCCTGAGACGAATGGCGTAATCGCGGGCATCTGCAAATTCGGGTGGACGAGGATTACGCCAATGATCAAGAACGCGACTGTTCCGATCTTAAGATAGGACGAAAGATAATCGCGCGGGCACAGGAGCAACCACACCGGTAAAACCGAGGCAATGAAACCGTATCCGGCCATCAGCAACGTCACCTTATGCGGCGACAGAGTAAAGGCCGACGCCCACGACGAGTCGGCGATCTTGCCGCCGAGATAAACTGCGCCCAGCAATCCAATCACGCCGATCACGCTCGCTTCCACGATCTTGCCTTTGCGAAAGCGATACATGTAAAGCCCCATGAACAGGGCCAGCGGGATGGTGAAGCCGACCGTGAATGTTCCCCAGGGCGATTCAGCGAGAGCATTCACAACCACCAAACCGAGTCCTGCGAGCGCAATTACCACGATGAACAGAATCGCGATGCCGGCGACCAGGCCGGACAGTGGGCTGATTTCAGTGCGTGCGATCTCGGCCAGCGATTTTCCTTTGCGGCGGATGCTCGATGCCAGGATCATGAAGTCGTGCACCGCGCCACCCAAACAGACGCCGATGACGAGCCAGAGCAGTCCCGGCAGGAATCCGAACTGCGCCGCCAGCACTGGACCAATCAAAGGCCCGGCGCCAGAGATGGCCGCGAAGTGATGCCCGAACAAAACCCACTTGTTGGTTGGATAATAGTTGTGCCCGTCGTACATCGTCTGCGACGGCACCGGTCGCGAGTCATCGAGCGTCAACACCTTCGCGGCGATGAAAGCCGAATAGTAGCGATAGGCGATCGCCAGGATGCATAGCGCGCCGACAATGATGGGCAGGGCATTCATCTCTTTGTTCTCAGCGCGCTATCATAACTGCGGTGTCGGTTTTTGCGAAACGAATTCTAAGCTCAGTGCTGGGAGCGCTTCTCGTCCGCATTGAGCGCGCCAGCGCGAACAGCCTGACTCGCCTTTGGCTCGTATGCGGACGGGACGTCCGCGTTCCCAGCTTTGACTTAACGTACAGCGATGCACTAGAGTTAGCGCCGTTATTCAATTCAATTGCGGAGCTTTTCCGCAATTAGATCGACAGGATTCTTCCCGCCAAGGCGCGGCATCGACTTTACGCCGCGTCGGGACATTCCAACACACATCTATTTCAGGAGGATCGATGAAAAGGATTTTACTGCTTTTAAGTGCTCTGGCACTGCTAACCGCTGGCTGCGGTCCGAAACCCGCTGGCAACACTGCCAGTTCTACGACCGCGCCGAGCGCATCGCCGGCATCGGCCGCAAAAACCACCAAGAAGTTGCCACAGGCCAATCCCGTCCCCGCGGATTGGATCACCATGGCTGACGAAGTTCGCGGCTATGAGTTCAAGGTTCCGAAGGGAACTGACCACAAGACGGACACCGTTAACGGCGTCGATGTTTACGCGGCTAACGTTCCCGCTCCGTACGACATCAATGTGCTGATTTTCGCCTTCAAAGACAAGACCCTCACCAAAGACGATCTGATGAAGAAAGTCGAAGGCGTGCTTCAGTCGATGGGCGAGAAGGACGTCAAGGTCACAGATGTGAAGGAACTCAGCGACGATTACAGTGTGGCGAACTTCTCTTCAGTGGATGAAAAGGGCAAGGCGACGAAGGGCAAGATTCTGGTTGGCACCGACGTCACTGACAATTACATCGTGATTGTCGGAACCGACGCCGACAAGTACGCGGCCAACGAAAAGACGATTGATGAAATCTGGGGCAGCTTCGGGATGTACAGCGGCGGCGCCAGCGGCAACAACTAAGACTATTACCGAGTTGTTGGAATCAGGTGACGAGGCTACAACGAAAGTCGTAGCCTCGTTTACTTTAGTCACAGGTGTTTAGAGTACCGACTCTAGTCGGGCTTTTCACAGTAGTAAAACCCGACTGAAGTCGGTACTCTAACGCCTGTTTCCCAAATTGCGCTTGCCCAACCACAGAGCCTTTCGCGAAGGAAACTGATATGAAATCCGTTAAGCCAATCCTGTTCATCGCCGTGCTGTTTCTGGCCACGAACTTTTCGTCTAGCGCTTATGGACAGACAGCCTCGAGCAATCGGCTTTCGCCGAATGCTCTGGTCGCCGATCTCTACCGCGTACATAAAGGGAAGCACAGTCCCTTTTTCCAAACCAGGAGTCGCGCTTTGCTCGACAAATACTTTGCCAGGAGCCTGGCCGACATGATTTGGAAAGACGCCGTCAGTTCCAAAGGCGAAGTAGGCGCCCTCGACGGCGATCCGCTTTACGATGCGCAGGATATGGAAATCAAAAAGTTCGCGATCGGCAAACCCGGTTATGAAGGCGGCAAAGCCAGGGTGAACGTTACCTTTGATAATTTTGGCCAGCCAAAGTCGTTTGTCTTTACTCTGGTCAATGGAAGAACCGGTTGGCGGATAGACAACATTGAATACGGCGAGGGACGATCCTTAAGGGGATATCTGAAAGGCTAGGGGCCGTGTCTCAAACGTTCGCTGACAGAAGGGAGCGGGGCATTAGCCCGACCGTTAGGGAGGGCTCCGTTTTTTACGCCGCTAAACCACTGAGCCCTCCCTAACGGTCGGGCTACCGCCCCGATGATCAATTCAGCGAACTTTGGAGTCAGGATACTAGTGGCCTACCGCTAAGCTCTTTGCTTTCCCGAATCTCACCCCCTATAGTACGGCTCGAAATTGCCAGTTTTTCGTACTCACCCAATAAGCTGCCGATGAGGCCTTAACGAATGAATAGGTTTAGCAGACGGAAGATCATCGTCGCCACGCTATGCTTCTGCCTCACCGTACCTGTCTCAGTCGCTCGACCGGCGCAGTCGCCGCCTTCTACTCCGCAAGAAGAATTCAAATTCGGCAAGGCCGATCTTGATCTCCTCGAACAAGTGAACCTGCTGGACAAGCGCTTCGAACGCGAGGGCCTGGTTTTTCTTGACGAGGGCACTAACGCATACCTGCAGCGAATCGGGGAATCGCTGTTGCCGCGCGACCTGAACCTCGAGCATGTGATTTGGAAATTTCGTGTGCTTAGAGATCCTGTGCCCAATGCTTTTGCCCTGCCCAACGGATCTGTTTACGTCAATACCGGCTTGATTGCCTTGCTCGATAATGAGTCGCAGCTAGCGGCCATGCTCGCCCACGAGATAACCCACGTGCTCAATCGCCACACGTATCTGCAAAACCGCAGCAACCGGAAAAAGTATCTGGCCATTAACATCATCGCGGCGGTGGGCGCCTGGAATCCGGTGGGCGGCGTTGCGGGCGCGGCTATCGACGTCATTGCGGCGGTCTCCCCATTCATCCTCGAAACCACGATGTTTGGATACAGCCGTGACCTGGAAAAAGAGGCCGACCTAAAGGGCGTGGACGTGATGATGATAGCCGAATACCCTCCCGAAGAAATGGTCAAGGCGCTTACGTTATTGAGCAACGACATTGAAGGTGAGCAGTTGAAGCTCTTCTACAACGATCATCCCCAACTCAAGGATCGAATCGGCTATGTCACTACCTACCTGGGTAGTAAGGCGAACAAAATGACTGCGGCGTCGGAACTGCACCGCGAAAGGAGCGCTTATCTTGCGAAGATTGAAACAGTTTCGCAGCACGACATTCAGTTGGCGATCAATGCGGCGCGGTTTCGCACGGCGGTTTATCTGAGTCAAAAGTTCGCGAACTTCAAGCCTGAGTCAGCAGAAAATATTTTCTGGTTGGCTGAGTCATATCGCACATTGGGTCCGCGCTCGCCTGACCTGAAAGAGAGAGAGCTCACGAACAGCGCCAAGAAAGGCGCAGCAAAAAAGCGGGCCAAACTGATGCCGGAGGAGGAAGAGCGCGAACTGCTGGCCACCAGCGCCGGACAGCAGAACTGGAAGAGTAACCAGCAGAAAGCCGAGGAGCTTTACCTGAATTCTCTAAAGCTTGATCACCCCGTGCCGATGGCGCACCGCGGGTTGGGCATGCTTTATGAAAAGGTTGGCAGAGCCAAAGAAGCAATTGACGAATACCAGAAATATCTCGAGCTGGCGCCTGACGCGGTGGATCGTGAAAGAGTTCAACGCCGAATTCAGACGTTGAGAGGCTCCAACTAGACTAATACCCTCTGCTGGAATCAATTCGGACCATGAACCTTTATGTCCGACAAACTTCAGTTTGTCGCTTCAACTTGAGTACAGTGAGAACATCGACAAACTGAAGTTTGTCGGACAGCTGCATGAAACGAAGGATCTCATGAAACGCAAACTTCTTTATTTAGCCTTCTTCGCCGCATTCGTCGCGACCAGTCCCGCCACGCTCCAGTCGCAATACCTGCACCCAAAAGTCAGCGGTAAGGAAACCGTAATTCGCAATGTGGTGCTGATGCCGGCCAAGGTCGAAATTGTTAAGCAGAGCATGAAGGGGCCTGAGGGCATGGCCGCGGAATCCGATCTCTTGAGTACCCGAGTCAGTCAATTGATCACCGAAGCCCTGGCCGCAAAACATGTAAATGTATCGAGCAGCGCTGCGGCCGGCGAGACCGACGCCCAGAAAACTTACGTGCTGTCAGACGTTCAGGCTCGTTACGATGCGTTGCTGCCAAAGATCATGAAGAAACCAAAGGATGTTAAGAAAGGGCGATTCACCCTGGGCGACGAAGTCTTGAATCTGAATCTCGCCAAGACCACCGACGCGATAGTCTTTGTTCGCGGCCAGGGGCAAAAGCTGACGAAGGGAAAATCCGCATTTTCGATCCTGACACTCAGTCTTAACTTTCCTTATTTAATGCTGACGATCGGAATCGTTGACGCTCACACTGGCGACGTTCTGGTTTTCGCTACCCTGATCGCGATAGCTGATGCGACCAGCCAGAACGAGAAGCCTTTGCGAAAGGCGATTGAAAAGTCTTTGAAGAAATTACCGCTGGCGCCTTAGCTAAGAAGCCGCGTTGAGCAGCGCTGCTAATGAAAGAAATCGTCAAGATTCGAACTTAGATCGCGCTTTTCAAATCCGCATACAGCAAGCGGTGAAAGAGATGCTCGCCGGCTTCGCGCCGCACCGACAGTCGTCCTGCTTCATACGCTTGCGAACTCAATCCTCTTTGCACTGATTCGCAAATATCCAGGTCTTCCTGCTGAATGCGGTCGCCAACATTGATGCTCGCCAGATTGCGCTCGCGCGCCGATTCAGACACGTCGGCAAAATAAAAGTCGAACACCACTTCCGTGCGATTGACTGCGAGCGGCCGGACCAGATTCGTATCCAGCACACCTTCATAATAGTTCATCATGAAATTGGGATAGAGCCAGTAATACAAAGCCCGCCTGCCGGTGCGGACAGCGCCTACTTCATCATCGTGAGCCGAACTGACCATGGGACTCGATTGCAGGCAGAAGTGTTCGCCGTTCTCAATGGTGTAGCTGCTGTAATCGAGCACGCTGTCGAGACCTTTGTGCAGGTGCGGCACGTGATAGCCGCCGTCAAGATAATTGTCGACAAAGACTTTCCAGTTGCAGTCCAGGCTGTAGCGACGCCGCTCGATCCAATGAAGATTCTCAAGTCCCAGAACTTCGATCTGAGTGATTAGGTCCCTCCCTAAAAATTCTGTCAGTGAAGAGTTTGAACTGTTTAGAGAAGCAGTTTGCTTTTCTTTGAGTCGAACAAAAACCCACTGCTCCCAGGTCGCGATTTCAACCGGCGCCAGACCATTCTCGGCGCGATCAAAGTTGCAGACGCCGCTGAAATCCGGCGTGCCCTTCAATGCGCCTTCCAAGGAATAGGTCCAGCCATGATAAGGACAACGCATTTGGGTTGCGTGCCCTTGCGCTTCGGTCATCACCGCCGCGGCATGATGACGACAGACGTTGAAGAAACCGCGCAATTCACCATCGGTGCCACGAACGATCACGATGGGTTCGCCGGCAATCTCGGTCGTCACGTAGTCGCCTGGATCGCGCACTTGATCCAGGCGCGCGGCGACTTGCCACGAGTTGCCAAAGACTGTTTGCTTCTCGAGTTCGAAAACGCGTTCGTCGGTGTACCACGGCGCGGGAATGGTTGAGGCTTCCGCGAGCGGCACGTTTGGGTCGTAACTGGAAAGGATGTCTTTCAGAGAGCGCACAATCGCCATGAGTGCCTTTCCCCAGGGGAGAGTCTCTAATGGGCCATTATCTGAATTTTGACGCGGTCAGGTTAAACGCAAAGGGCGCAAAGGTAATCGCAAAGTTTCGCAAAGAAGAAATACTTCGCGTCGTTTGCGAGAGACTTTGCGCCCTTTGCGTTCAATTCCTTTCCCCGATCAGGTCCTTTCAAATGGGCGTAGCCGTTTTATGTCGCGGATTATAGAACGGAGTCTTCGCAACCTTTGCGCCGACTCGATGTCTGACGGCTTCGACGGTGATTTCAATTTCCACCTGTGTACCCGGCCTGACAAAGTCACGCTTCAACGTCGCCAGCGCAATCATGTTCTTCAAGAGTGGCGACCAGGTGGTCGAGGTGGCCTTGCCGATTTGCGTGCCCTTGCTGTAGACCGGAACCGCCACTCGCGAAGCAATCGGTGAAACTGTCGGCGGCAGTCCGACTGCTTCAAAACGTCGCTCGACGTCGGTCCAGTCGATCTCCAATCCCACGATTTGCCTGGCCGCTCCGTGCCTGCCTTCCTTAATTAACGCTTGTTGTCCAATGAAACGATCCTTGTCGAGGTTCACCAGACGGTCGAGGCCCATTTCAAACGGCGAATACTTTTGCTCGTCAAGCAAAGCCTTCTTGCTGCTATTGAAATCGACATCAATCAAGAGCAGACCCGCTTCGATCCGCGCCACGTCCAGCGCCAGCATTCCCGCGGGTTTGATTTCAAAGGGCCGTCCTCGATCAATCAGAACATCCCAGACCCGCAAAGCCTGATCGTTCGCAACCCAGATTTCATAACCGAGATCCCCAGTGTAGCCCGTGCGTGAAATCTCCACAGGCACACCGGCGATTCTGCCTCTCGTAACGCGAAAGTATTTCAAGTTGCCAATGTCCGCGTCTTCGACAACGGTTTTCAAAAGCCGCCCAGAGGTTGGTCCCTGCAGGGCGAGCGCGGCCACGCTCTCCGAAATATCTTCGATCTGCACGTCGAGGCCGGCGCCGTTTTGGGTGAACCATCGCAGGCTTGGATCGGCCGCGGTCCAGCGATACACGTTCTCTTCCAGACGCGACACTGTGCCGTCGTCTATTACTTTGCCTTGCTCGTCGCACCAGGGGGTGTAGACGACCTGACCCACCGAAACTTTGCGCATGTCGCGGGTGATAATTCGATCGACCAGGCGCGTCGCATCTGGTCCGGTGACTCGATATTTGAAAAGCGGCGAGATGTCGATCAGCGCCGCGGCATTACGGATCGCGTTGTACTCATGCTCGTGATGTGTCTCGTAAGCGCTGACCGCGTAGTAGCCTGACCACTCGCGATAATTCAGACTCTCGCACAGCGGAAACGTTCGTTGATGAAATGGAGTGCAGATGGGCATGATTTATATAGTGGCACAGACTTCAGTCTGTGATTGTTGTGTTCGAAAAGTCCACAGACTGAAGTCTGTGCCACCGTTTGTCAGAGCGAGCGATTATAAGTATGCTGGCAGTTAGCAGCAAGAACATTTGGCCCCCCAGAACAGAAGTCAGAGAAAGAGGGGATTGTTATGGAAATAGTAGGCAAGATTAATCGCGCCGGTGCGCTCATTTCGATGTCGGTGCTTTTGATCGTTAGCGTCGCCGCAGTCGCCCAAAGCCAATCGAAAGACGCGAAGCGGATTGCAGAGGCGACGAAGGAAGCGGCAAAAGCCGCGCAGGTCTTTACTGAAATTATGAACGTGCCTGATCGGGCCATACCGCAGAAACTGCTGGATAAGGCCGAGGCGATTGCCGTCTTCCCGGGTGTGATCAAGGCCGGATTTATTGTCGGTGGCCGGGCCGGCGACGGAGTAATCAGTCGCCGCGTCAAAGGTGGTTGGAGCGCACCCGCGTTCTTCAATCTCGCCGGCGGCAGTATCGGTTTGCAGATCGGCGCTTCCAAAACCGACTTTGTGCTGCTGTTCATGAACAATGACGCGCTGGCCGGATTGTTGAAAGACAAGTTCGAGATTGGCGGCGAGGGAAGTGCGGCCGCCGGTCCGGTGGGGCGTTCCACGAGCGCTACCACCGACGTGCTGTTGAGGGCGCAGATCATTTCCTATTCGCGCAGCAAGGGTCTGTTCGCCGGACTGGAACTCAAAGGTACCGTCATTAGTCCCGACAACAATGACAATTTGGCCGTGTATGGAATGAAGGCCGACGAGGTGCTCTCGCCCACGCAGCGCTGGACAATGACAAAGATGCCTGCGGGCGTGCGCATCTTCCCGCGGACGCTGGCCCGGTATTCTGTGCGCCGATAGTGAACACTGGAGCGCAGGCATCCTGCCTGCGGTTCACCGGCATCTTGCCGGTGCTTGCTTTTTCAGCAAGTTGAAAATTGAAAGGGAATCGATGAAAAGGCTAGTCAAACGAACCGTCTTATTTACGCTTGGCATTTTTCTGCTGTTTGCGGTTTTCACCACGGGCTTTGCGCAGCAAGAGCGCGAACGCAGCACCAGGAAAGCGCGCGCCGCGGCCTCGCAATCAGCGAAAGCCGCGCGCGTCTTCGATCAAATCATGGGCATGCGCGAGAAGTCGATTCCAAGTGACTTGCTCGATCGCGCCGAAGCCGTCGCAGTGTTCCCGAGTGTCATAAAGGCCGGGTTTATCGTTGGCGGTCGCGGAGGGAGGGGCGTGATCAGCCGGCGGGTGGCCGGCGGCTGGAGTGCGCCTGCGTTTTTTGATCTGGCAGGGGGAAGTATCGGGTTGCAGATTGGCGCCTCGTCCACGGATTTTGTTCTCCTTTTTATGAACGAGAACGCGGTTGACAGCCTGCTCAAGGACCAGTTTGAAATTGGCGGCGAGGGCAGCGCGGCTGCGGGACCGGTGGGGCGATCGGCAAGTGCTTCGACCGACGCCAGACTCAACGCACAGATTCTTTCTTATTCACGGAGCAGGGGCGCGTTCGCGGGTCTCGAGTTGAAAGGTGTCGTGATCAAACCCGACAACGAAGACAATCTTCAGGTTTACGGCATGAACGCGCGCGACATTCTCACCGGCTCAGACAAGATCTCAATGGAAAAGATGCCGGAAGGCGTGCGCGTGTTTCCACTGACGCTCGCGAGATATTCCAGGCGAAGATGAAGTAACTCAAAATGCAATCAAATGAATTGCTTAGTTCTGAAATCCGTGGGCTGAAATAATCTAGTCCGGCGGCGGAAACCGGTTCAATGACAACTCGGAAGTCTGAATGAACTGATCCTGGTGCGCCATTTAAACGCTCCCGTCTCCTCTAAATATTCCGAAGTGAACCAGAAGGTGCAGTCATCAGTCGGATCGATTGAGAGCGTGCTGTAGTCGCCGTAGCGCGTCATTGTGTCGCATCCTGGCTTTGGATTGCCCTGGGCATCAAATAATGTGCACTGGCACTGACCGTTTGGCAGAACACATCGCTGCGTGCCCGTGCCGTTTTGCAGGGTGTTCTCTGGTCCGAGCCGGTTGAGCGCATCGTTGGGCAGCCGGCTGGCATAGCGAATTCCCGGAAAGACAGTGCTGCTTGACACACTGTATCCGGCCGAGATGTCACCCGATTTGTCCATTGCCACGCTCGACATCCAGCGATGGTTGGTATCGGGGGCGTAAGTTGATTGTTGAAAAACGGTAGGATTTGGGGCGGTCAAATTTCTCAGCTCGTACCAACGAACGCCGGTGCGCGGGTTTGGTGGTCCAGTATCGACTGAGTGACTGGCCAAAAGCGATTCGTGATCGCCAAAGCGACGATAAGCCAGACGAAACATCAACCGTTCGCCGAGCGTGTCCAGCTTTTCAGGGTTCTTGGTTCCCGGTTGCGGCACGCAGTCCTGCCCGCTTCCGTTACAGGCCAAGGTGAAAGGCGCAACGGCGATGGTAGCGTTCGGATTGTGCGCCGCGCCGGTGCCAAAAGTTGAATTGCCCGGTGAGTTCCAATCGACGTGAAACCTCCAAAAGCTAAGCGATACTAAATCCCTGCCCAGCGCCAGAAAATAGTTAGGTGAACCAGCCGGTGGCGCAGCCGGGCCATTTGGATTTCCGCTGGCGTCCGCGAGTGAAGCAGTAGCCCCGTCAACGTCGCCCGGCAGCATGCCAAAGAAATTCGAGCTCAACTGAAAGCATTGTTGCATAGCCGGCTGGCCCGAGAGCATCTTCACGCGATCATAAGCACAGACACGAGAGCCGGTGAATTTGTCTTGCGCATTGAACATATTGAACGTTACGTAGTACCCATCCGGCCAGACGCCAATTTTCGGATAGTCGTCGAAAGCGGGGTAGGTGAACTCGTAGAGGTGGTAAGTACCTGTCGCATCCGGTGAAGTCGAAACGGCGACGCATTGCGAGAACCCGCTGCTGACTGAGAACTGGGCCAGCACCCAACGACGAGCAAACTTATCAAATACGACCACCGGATCGCCGTCGTTGTCCTTAGCGCAGTTGCCGCCCAGGGCTTTGAATAGCACATTTCCGGGAACCGGCCCCAGTTCGGCTGCCCCGGTGGCTTTGTTGAAGACGGCGAAGGAGTCATTCACCCACTGGACGAATTGCGTCTCGCCAACGGCGCCGGTCGTGTCGGGTGGCGTGCTCTCCATTTGGAAGTCACCTTGCGGTCCTTTAAATTTGCCCCCCAATCCCGGTATGTTTTTACCGACTACGGGTGTCGGCGCTCCCGGCGCGGGGGCCACCGATGATTGAAGTGCAGGATCCGCTTTCGCGGGGCCCAGGCTGACCAGCACATTCGGATTAAGGTGAACCTGCTTCTTCTTGCGCACCCCCGCGAGATTAACCGTGGGCGGCGCCATGCCTCGCAATGGTTCAGTTGAAGTTGCCACTTTCGCTGCCGGGATCACTTCAGCCTGATCGGGATTCTGGGGTCCGCCCGGTGAAATTGACGCAGCGGGACTCGCGGTGTTGTCCGAGGTAGTAGGTCCCGGTTTTCCGGAACATCCGCTGAATACAAACAAGGCTAAGCCAAGTAGCAGCAGACTGCGACCGTCCAGAACGTCGATGGTTTTCGCCCAGTTATTGTGCTTTGTCATTTGCGAATCTCCTTTGCCGATGCAGCATGAAGGACAAACAGGAAAGATCAACATGGCGTCCCGGCCATAAGGCTTGGACGCGGTGGTTAGGCATCAAGCTTTGCGCTGGGATCGCCGTACTCGGCGGCGACAGATGGTGCTCGCAGCAAACGCAAGTCAACCTCAAGCACCGAAGCATTGAACAGATCTCCGCTGTCGCCAGTGGACTTGAGTTGGTCGATGTGTTGCTGAAACCGAGCCAGGACGTTTTGAAAAACCTGATCGGCAGTCAACCCATTGGCGAAGCCGCGGTCAATTTCGGAATCACAATCGAAGAAAATTTCAGCGAGGTTTGGTGGATAAGTAAAATTGTCGCTATAGCCGAAGTACGCTCGGCATCCTTTTGCGACAAAGTCCGGACCCAAACCGGCCGCTGTCTCGCAGGACAAAAAATGAACAATCTTGCCTGCCGCTTCCGCTGGAGTAAATTGGCCCACGCTGAAAACCGGATCGAGGTTGTCTCCGGTGTAGCTGTTCGGAAATCCATGGCCGACCCCGGTCAGGTAAACAACCTCGGGTTTGCGCGCCTGAGACGCAACCTCGGTGCGCCGGGCCGCTGGCCCCTGCCGGCGAATTACGGTGAACCCGTTGCTCTCAAACAGCGGATAAACATTCTGCTCACGATAATCGAAAGGCGCTCTGGTGACCGGATCGAAGTTGGCGTCTATTGCCAGGATGGTCTTGGTCATTTTTTTTGGGGGCTTTCTTTTCTTGGGCATAAAGTTTTGCTGGCTCAACCAGCTTACCGTTCAAGTCCAAAAAGCAGGGGCAGCTTTAGCTCATTTCGGTTTTGAGCCGGATCCTTTTCCTGCGCTGCTTTTCTTTTGAGCCTGCTCCATGAGATTACGAATCATCTGGTGTTCAATTTCGATGAGCAAGCGGCCGACCTTGGTCCGGTTCTTGACCTCGGTGATCGCTCTGGCTTTGTCAACCATGCCGGCGCCCACCATCGCCAATTCGAATTCCGGCTGCCGACTCAGGCGTTCGGCAACCAGCTCGGCTCTCTTGTGAAGCGGCAAGTCAGACAGTTGCATCGTCGCCTTGTCCGGATCGAGCACGTCCTTTAACGTCGCCAGGGTGGATCCGTCCGCGTGAAAACCCGCCGGCATTTCCAATTGCTTTTCAGGAAACACGGACTTTCTCGCGGCGCTCTTTCGTGAACGCTTCTTCCGTGCAACACTTTTCGCCATCGGCCTCCTCCTCTACTTCATGAAAAAGTTATTGAGTCATAAGCTAACGTCTTTCCGACAGACGTTGGGGAGATATTCGTCCAGTCGTGATAGGCCTCGGGATTGCTTCCGGTTCTAACTTTTCATCAGGACAAAATCTGCCATGGCGTCAAATTACGCAAGCAGTGTCTTCCCGGTATTGAAAGCGTCTTCGAAATCAGGGAGCCCGTGACTTCCACCATTCACCAGTTTCCGCGCAGTCGCTAAGTCATTCGCCACCAAAGCATTTCTAATTCGTTGCTCCTACTCTTAAGAAAGCTGGCCAGCAGCTTGGCGGCAATGTCCGGTTGGTTTGCAAGCCCGGGATTATCGATTAGTTGATTGCCAAGTCCGATAGCTGCCCCGTGCTGGGCATAATTAGCTCGGCCGGCTCCTTTTCGATAGACCATGAGCGAGTTCTGTGTTTGATGCCGTCGTAGGGCATATGGAGAAATTTTCAAGTGAGAAAGGCTCCTAGCGGCAGTGTTCAGCCTTCATCACTACTCGTCCAACCCCTAACTGCCTTCATTCACCAGCACCGTATCTCATCAGGCGCCGTTACTTCCGCGCTGGATGCGACTAGCTTTTTGGAGTCGCCGGCTGTTTCTTCTTGCGTGTCAGCCCTGATTTCCGTTGGGACACGCGGGTGAAGCCCATCGTTTCATAAATCGAATGATCGGGTCCAAAGTCTTCATGTCCTTCGACGCCGTCGCGAATGTTGACTGAATCGTCGCTGAGGTTCTGGTAAAGACGATCGCGCTCGTCTGCTTTCATTTTGGCTTGGGCCAGCAGATCAGCGTATTGCTGATCGACCGCCGCCGCCGCTTGGATCTTCGCCTGAAAGGCGGTCTGCGTGATTCCTTTGAAAGCGACTGTCGGCGCGCTCTGTGCCCAGGCGGTGTTCATCTTCGTCACGCGTTCTCTAATCTTCTTGCAGTTTACTGCCATGGGGATTCTCCTTTGCGAACCAAACCGAAGCGTTTTCCAAAGCCATCTAAACCGTTGCTAACGCTTTCGAAAGCCTTTCTAAAGCTTTGGAAGGCTTCTCGAAAGCCTTCGAAAGTGTTTCCAAGGCCTTCGCAGCCCTCGCTAATCGGTTCAAAAGACTCTCTAAGACCTTCGAAGCGGCCTTCGCGGCCCTTAAGAGGCGTTGCTGCTGCTACTGAAACCCGTGCATTTGCGTAAAATGCTTGGTTTTTCAAAGTTAGAATGGCTTGAGCTTCGAAAACAGCGTGTCCCAGTTCATGGTGAAACCAATGTTCCCACGGACTTCTTTCTCCTTAATCAACTCCGTGCGATTGGCAAACGTGACTGAGACCGGAAACTTTATGCCCAATCCCTTTATGGGAATATTCAAGCCAACCTGTCCAACGGCGATGTCACCTTTTGTATTTGGCATAGTTGTTCCGGCCACGGTCGAGGCGTCGGCCACTAGTCGTTCGTATCGACCACTGAACCAGAAATCAATTTGACCATCCCCCAGCTTGAGCTGCTTAGTCAACTGCCCCGCAAATTGAAAGTCGCGAATACGTCCCGGGCGAGGTGTAGTCACCGAGAGAGCGGGAAGTTTGTTGAAAAAAGTGAATGAGCCGTTCGCCGTGAGATCGACACGCCCGCCCGTACCCGTGGCAGCTATGAAATTAAAGTTGGAAATGTCCGGTGCATTAACCCCGCGGTTGTTTGTGTATTCCAACGTGAAGATTTTTCCGCGCGCGATCTTCTTGAGCAACTCATCTTTGCTTTCCACGTAGTGTGAATACTGCTTCGCAAAGACGGTTATCGCCTGTTTCGTATCTGCCGAAACTAGCTCAACAGGTACTAAGTCCGCGCGTTGGCGAATGACTGCGGCGATCACATCGACGGTACTGACCCCCGGACCAGCTTTTGCTAATGCATCGGTTATCGCGCCGTTGGTTTGATTCAACCACGCCTGCAACGCGGGGTCCTTAAACGTGTCCTTCTCTGCCGCGGTACGATTATCGTTTAGTGCTAGTGTCGCTGCGGAAGCGGCGTTACCTAACTTCACCAGTTCCGTAGAAACGAAGCTTTCCCACGTCCTCTCATATTTCTTCAATCGTGGGTCACGGTCGTTAACGAACTCCACGCGGGCCGAAAAGGCCGATAGTTGTTGCTTGTCTCCGGTGAAGACTCCTGGTTGCACGCCCCGACTCGTATCAAAGGTGAATCCGAGCGACGTTTTACGAAGCAGCTTTTGAAAAGGATCATTTTCGCTTTCTTGAAAACCGGTGATGAATCCTTTCTTCCCCAAGAGGTTGACCATACCGCCGGGGTTGACGCGATACGTGATCGTCGTACCGCTTTGAGATTGAGTGGCAGCTCCGTTCTCGACTGCTAATCCGAACAGGTAAGGCACGCCCCCTTTCACTGTCAGAGAGGTGGTGCCGCTGCTGCCGGAGCCGGCGCCGACTTGCTGATCGGTTCGAGCTTCCTGGGCTTCAGTGACGAACGTCACGTACGATTCGGTAGCGTTCGTTTTGAGCAGTTTGCTTATGAGAATCGGATAGAGATCGAATTTGTCCTGACGCAGCAGAATGGTTTTATCTTTTCGGTTTGTGACGATGTCATCCGCCATTCCGCATATGCCCGTGTCGACTTTCGAAAACTGCCTCAAATTTCCCAGGACAACCGCGCAAGGCGGGGTGGAAGTTGCGGACTTGGCCACTTCCGGAGCTGCCGCCTTTGACAGATCGGTCTTCTCTAACATGGCTACTGTGTTTTTGAACAACAGCTCTGAGTTAGTCGGCGTCGGCGCCGGCGTTGGCGTCGGTGTCATCATCAGCGTCGCAGTAGATGGAGGGAGAGACACATCCTTTCTTAGATCTTCGACCACCTCCTGCATGTCGACTTCAGCAGATTTCAAGCTGTCATCGATTGCCTGCACAATAAGTTGGCTGGCGCCGGCCGGAACCTGGGAGCGCGCCTGCAAAAGCAAAGCCTGCTTTTGCTGCAGCAACATGAGCAACTGCGTGTGTTCAGTAAGAAGGTTTGGCGGCGGATTTGTCGATTGTTTCGATTTGATCAGATCCTTCAGCTGTTTGATCTGGGCATTAAGTGTGTTGAGGTCAACTGACTGTGCAGTGCTCCGCTGCGCGGATAGGGCGGCCATCACGAGCACAATAGATAAACCGACGAAAAGAATTAGAGTTCTGGTGAGTCGCATGTTGCCTCCGTTGAGAAGTAAGAAGATTTCGCGTTCCAAGTTGTTGAGAGTGACTGTGCCGTCGCCACGTTCGCGGGCATGTTATTAATCTGTTTCTGGTACTCCTTGATCAGCGCGTCGTCATTAGGGGGAGTTGGCTGTTGCGCGCGCGCAGCCATCAAGGAGAGCGCGACGATAAAGAGGAGAAGTGAGAGTAAGTACTTTTTGGGCATGGCAAAGGTCGTTTCTGAACGCTCAGGGTCCTAAGTAGAGAATACGAAATCCTTTTCCATAGGACTTCCGTGGTACTTCCATGTATGCACGCATTCGTTGTTCGTCTCGTTTTGAATGGGTCGCAAGACAACTGTAAAAGTATCGGCGTCGCCCTCCGAATCCAGCAGCAATTCCAACCTATTGTCACCAGCGATCAATTGAAATTGGAGAGTTCTGCTCGGGGGGAAGGGGACGTGGCCCGCGCCTCTCAAGTTGTAAGTGATCAAAGCATTGAGAGGTGAAACCGTCATTGTGACTGTTTCGCCTGCGGTGCCTCGATATCCAAGGTTATCGTGATCTAATTCAGTCATGGTTGCTACTCCTTCTCTGTATCTGGGCTAGCCCTTAGTTTTTGTTGGCCTGTTTCGAGATTCAGTCCTTCGACTTCTCGTCCGGACTCTTCTCTTTCGGCTTCACGGTTGAGCGAACGACGATCAATTTGTTCAGCATGTCGAACCAAAACGGTGCGCCGAGCGAGATTGCTAATGCTGTTAGCAGCCACCCAAAAAAGTGCAATCGCATTGACGGATACCATCGAGAGGCAAATTCTCGCGGCTGCCAGAAATGCAAGCCTGGCCAATCTTCATCTACCCAGCCTATTGGCAAACCGAGATTGCTGATTTCGCACTGGCTCTTCTTCCACTTGCACTGGGGGGAATCTTCTTTCCCAGCCGGACACTCGTTACCCAAACACTCTTTATTGCGCTGGCATTTGATCAACGCCGTCCGGCATTGTTCTGAATCCTTGTTGTCCTTACCTTCACTGTCCTTGCCCTCGCATTCTTGCGGCGCGCAGGGCGTCGGCGTCGGCATTGGTGTTGGCTTTGGCGTTGGCGTAGGGGTTGGAGTTGCTGAGGCGCTTACTTTCGGCTGCGATGGGCCGCCCGGTGCCGATGATGCGGTCGCTGGGGTCGGCGTCGGCGATGCAACCGGTGCGTTGGCTTTTGCGTAAGCGTCCGCCGCGGCCACCAATGAATCGCGCAGCGGTCTATCGTTCCAGAGCCGTTTGGCTATTACGATAGAGTCCGCATTTACGGCGACCGCCACAAAGAACGCTATGATCAGAACGAATATCTGAGCTCGGCGCTTGTACCAGCCTGAGACTCGATCCATCGAACTGTTGTACCAGTTCTCAATGTTCTCTCGAACTTTGGCAGGATCATTGCCGGCAGCAGCGACAAGTGCTGTCAGAGCCTTCCGAGCGCTCTCACTGGGTATCGACCGGATGTTTGCGCGGAGCGCATCCAAAGCATGTGGATCGGGAGGCGGAGCAGGAGCAGCCGGAGCGACGTTGACGACGATTTGCGGCGCGGGAATTGTTGGGGGCGTGGCGCCCGCTACACCGGAAGCGCCCGGCGGAATCTGTGCTTCAGCTCCTGGCGCTCCTTCCACGGGCGCTCCTTCCTCAGGAGTGAACTTAGTGTCCATTAAAGCCAGTGCGAAATTGCGTGCCGGTATGTAAGACGGTAAGTTAACGCGCCCCAATAATCGCCTGAACCAGCTCAATTTCTTTGCGTCGTATGGCTTTTCAAACAGACCGCTAACAAGCGGATGCGAGTAGATCTTCTGAACCAGCCCCGTCGTGCGCTGTCTGTCGTTGAATAACTCCCTGATACCTCGCTCGAGATCCGCCGCGCGGTTCTTGAGCCACAGCTCAATGAGCTCGTTCGCTGCGGAACACATCAGACTCAAAAGCAGGTAAACAAAGATCATTCCGATCGCAACATCCAGGATTGTTGAATTGAACATGGCTCTCTCCCTCTTATCGACAAAGACCACCAATCGATGGAAGCTAACGAATTAGCTTAGAATGCTAGATCGTTCATTCTCGGCTTTGGCCTTCGTTCAAGAAGCAAAGGCGGCGTCGCGGCCGGTTTAGCGGGGGCGGCGAAGTCGCGTCGTTTAGTGAGAGCGCGCCGCGTGGCGCGCCGAATAGACCCTTGGGACACGCGGCTTATACTCCGCCGACCCTCGACTGTCAAGAAGATTTTTCAGCAACTCGTTTGATTTGTTGAAGAACACAGTCCTTGCGCGCTTTTACGCGAAGTGTTCAGATTTAGTTTGCAAGAGTCTCTGCTTGGAAAAGCTTTACGTGTCCGAAAAGAACATTCACCTTTGGACTATTGGCCACTCAACCCACTCGATCGAAGATTTCGTTCGGGCGTTGAGGTCCTTTGAGGTGCAAATTCTGGCCGACGTGCGCAGCTTTCCCCGGTCGCGGCGTTATCCGCAATTCAACCGAGAGCAGTTGAAAGTTTCGCTGGCCGATGCGGCAATCGAGTATCTGCATTTTCCCGCACTCGGCGGCCGCCGTAATACTCGACCTGACTCACTTAATATGGCCTGGCGCAACAAGATGTTTCGTGGCTATGCAGACTATATGGAGACCGATGAGTTTCACACCGGGATTGCGCGTTTGATGGAGGTCGCCAAGGCAGACCGCACCGCGGTGATGTGTGCCGAAGCGGTTTGGTGGCGCTGTCACCGCAGTTTGATTTCGGATTATCTGAAAGCGAAAGGCGTGGAGGTCAGGCATATTATGGCGGCGGGAAAATCAGAGGCGCATCCGTTTACTTCGGCGGCCCGGATCGTGAATGGAGAGCTTTCATACCGGGGCATTTTAGAAGGATAAGTGGATCAGCGGTGTCAGGCGTTTAGAGTACCAACTTTAGTTGGGCCTTTGCTCGTCTGGTAAAAAGCCCGACTGAAGTCGGTACTCTGAACACCTGTAAGCAAACGACGACGCGCTGGTTTGCATGCGCTGAATTGGCGTTCACCGGGCAAAAGCACATAATAGGAATTCGCCAGGCTAAATCAAATGGGCATCGAACACCTCATAAACCATCGTTGCGAGCGTTGCGATCGCGAAACGACGCACGTCGTCGAGTCGCTGGGCGCGGACAACCGGCCGCACTATTTGTGCTGGGACTGTGTTGAGCGTCATGAGAAGCGATTCAATCAAAAGCCCGGGTGGCGGCGAGCTCATCGCACTCAGCGCTATCAACCGATCGGGTAGGCCCATTCAGATCGAGAGCGCGCACTACTTCTTTTCGTGAATATCGTGGGTCTCTTCCCACTCTCGTCCGTCACGCGCCAGCAATTCATCAGCCGCCTTCGGCCCCCACGTTCCGGCTTTGTAGTTTGGGAAATCAGGCGTTGGCCCGGAATTCCAGGCAGCTTGAATCGGGGCGACGACACTCCACGCGGCTTCGACCTGATCGGCGCGCTGAAACAGAGTCGCATCTCCGACCATGCAATCGTGCAGCAGCCGTTCGTATCCCGTACTGGGTGTGTTTCCAAAATAGTCTTCGTAGTCAAAGTCCATATCGACCGCGCCAATTTTCAAAATGGGACCCGGGATCTTGGCGCCGAAACGCATCGTGATTCCTTCGTCCGGCTGGATGTGCAGCACCAGGTGGTTGTGCGACAGTCGATCTACCGGTGTATCGCGAAAAAGCACGAACGGCGCGCGCCGGAAATTGATCGTGATTTCCGTGTCGCGCGCAGCCAGGCGTTTGCCCGTGCGCAAGTAGAAAGGAACGTCGGCCCAACGCCAGTTGTCGATCAGAAGTTTCAGCGCCACGAATGTTTCCACCTGGGAATCTGGAGCGACGTTGGCTTCGCTGCGATAAGCCGGAACCGGTTGGCCGTCGATTGCGCCCGCGTCATATTGCCCGCGCACGGCGCGGCGTCCGGCTTCTTCAGGTGAAGGGCATTGAATAGCGTGCAGGATCTTTGTTTGCTCGTCTCTTACCGCATCAGCTTTAAATGAAACCGGCGGCTCCATCGCGGTCAGCGTTACTAACTGGAGCAAGTGATTAGGCACCATGTCGCGCAATGCGCCGGCCTTTTCGTAGTATCCGCCACGCTGCTCAACGCCAACTTTCTCGGCGGCGGTGATATGCACACTGTCTATATAACGGCGGTTCCAGATAGGCTCAAAGATGCCGTTGCCGAATCGAAATACCAAAATGTTCTGGACGGTTTCTTTGCCCAGGTAGTGATCGATGCGATAAATCTGGCTCTCGTTCAGCACCTCCTTGAGCTCCTGGTTAAGCTTCCGGGCCGAATCGAGATCGCGGCCGAAAGGCTTTTCGATTACGATCCGCCGCCAGTGTCCCGCTTCCTCTTGAGTCAGCTCGACTGAGCCCAATTGTTGTACGACGGGCGCAAAGTAATCCGGCGCAGTGGCCAGGTAGAAAAAGTAGTTACCCTGGGCTTTTCGTTCAGCGTCGACTTTGGTTAGCAGTTCTTTCAGCCGGACGAAAGTTTGGTCGTCATCGAAGTCACCTGAGAGGTAATGGAGGCGCTCTTCCAGCCACTTCCAGTCTTCCGGATCGACATCATCGGTCGCGAACTCGTGCATGTCGTCGGTGAGCCGTCGCCTGAACTCCTTGTCGTCCATCTCTGCACGGGCTACGCCAATGACAGCAAAACTGTCGGGCAACAGTCTGCTTTTCTTGAGGTTGTAGAGAGCGGGAATCAGCTTCCGCTTGGTAAGATCACCGGCGGCCCCAAAGATGACCAGGACGCACGGTGGTCCGATGTGTGCGGTTTCAACCGCCTGCGAACTTTTTTCCTGAGATGACATCGATAACTAACTTTTTGCCTTCGGCTCCAGGTGCCCGCCAAACTTCTGTCGCATGGCGGAAAGGATCTTTTCCGCGAACGTGTGTTCCTGGCGCGAACGAAAGCGGGTGTAGAGCGCTGCACTCAGCACCTCCGCCGGCACTGCTTCTTCAATCGCCGCCATGATAGTCCAGCGTCCTTCGCCCGAATCCTGAACATAACCACTGTAGTTGGCCAGCTCCGGATCTTCGACCAGGGCCATCGCCGTCAGGTCGAGCAGCCATGATGAAACGACACTGCCGCGCCGCCAGACTTCGGCGATGTCGGCCACATTCAGATCGTAGCGATGCTCTTCAGCTAAATCTTTTGAGTTGGCGTGGTGAAAAATATCGAAGCCTTCGGCGTAGGCTTGCATCAACCCATACTCGATTCCGTTGTGGACCATCTTGACGAAATGTCCTGAGCCGGACGGGCCGCAGTAAAGGTAGCCCTCTTCGACGGTGCCGGTAGTTTGTTCACGTCCGGGGGTGCGAGAAATGTTACCGCGACCGGGCGCCAGTGTTTTGAAGATAGGATCGAGATGACGAAAAGTTTCCTCCGGTCCGCCGATCATCATGCAGTAACCGCGTTCCAATCCCCACACCCCGCCACTGGTCCCTACGTCGACATAGTTGATGCCTTTGTTGCGCAAGGCGATGGCGCGCCGGGCGTCGTCTTTGAAGTAAGAGTTGCCGCCATCGATGATGATGTCGCCCTTGTCCATGCGAGTAGCCAGATCAGTCACTGTCTTTTCAGTCGCGTCGCCCGCCGGCACCATGATCCAAATCGCGCGCGGCTTGCTGAGCTTGTCAATGAAATCGTCGAGTGACTCAGCCCCGACTGCGCCTTCGCTCTCAAGTTGCGTCACATTGTTGGGGTTCGTGTCCCAGACAACGCACTCATGGCCACCGCGCATCAAGCGTCGCACCATGTTCGCGCCCATCCGACCCAGACCAATCATTCCCAATTGCATATCTTACGCTCCTTGATGCCTTGCGGCTTCGCCACCTGATGTGCGGAAAGGCTATGCCTTTCCGTTCAGGTTCAGCTAGTTCCGGGACGGCTCGTTCCTTCGAGGCGCAGCCTCGAAGGAACGAGCGAAGTCAAAGGGTTGCGCCACCGGTAAGGCAAAGCCTTACCGCACATCAGGCGGCAAAGCCGCGTCTCGCAGCTATGCCAGTGCGGCTCGTATCGCGAACTCCAAATCGGCTAATCCTCGACTCACATCCGCGCCCAGGTGCACGCGTAATGCACGACGTCCGCGTTCGGCCAGCACTTCAAAATCACCGCGTGCTTGCGCAGCCTTCACAATTCCAAAGGTGTACTTCTGTCCCGGTACGGGCAAGTCCGCCGCATCATCGCAAGTGATTTGCAGAAACACGCCGGTGTCCGGACCGCCTTTGTAAGCCTGCCCGGTCGAATGCAGAAAGCGCGGGCCAAAGCCGAGACACGTCGCCACGCGTTTGCTGTCCCGCACGGAATGACGAGTTGCCTGCAGGGTTTGTTCGTGCGCCTCGTTCATCTCTACATAAGCCAGCAACGCAAAGTAGTCGCTCGCTTTCAAGCGATCGAGATGCGCTTTCAAGTATCCGTTGAGCGAATGATCACGTACCCTCTCATTCAAAGCGTCGGCATTCTTATCATCGGCGAACAGCTTGACGCCTTCAGCTTCAAACATCGGAGTCTCAGCCGGCAGGGAACCGCTGCGCTCGTATTCCTCGGTGAGCTTTTTGGTAGCCACCTTACTGGCTTCCACGTCAGGCTGATCGAACGGATTGATGCCGATGATCGAGCCGGCTAATGCTGTCGCGAGCTCCCAGCGAAAGAATTCCTGCCCCAGGCTGTAAACATCGAGAACGGAAATCTGCACGACTGGTTGCCCGGATCGTTTGATAGCCTCGATTGCCGCGTCCTGCTCAGGACTCGGATCAGTCTCCAACCTCAGATAGACAAACAATCGATCGTGGTCGTAAGCCTCAGGTTTGGCCGGTGATTCCCGATCGACTGGGATCAAACCATTCCCGTTCTTGCCGGTTGACTCGGCTAGCAATTGCTCCAACCAAGCGCCGAGATCGTAAATCCCAGGTGATGCGATGATTGTAATCTTGTCCCGGCGTTGATTGTGCGCCACGCCCAGGACCGCGCCGAGGATGACGCCGGGATTGTCGAGCGCGCCGACGTCGGACCCGCACGCGGCGACCATTTTGCTGGTCCGATCCAGGAACGTGGGAACATCGACGCCGATGGCCGCTGCCGGGGCCATGCCGAAATCAGAAAGCGCCGAGTAGCGCCCACCGATGCCCGGCACACCGAGGAAGATCTTTCGGAATCGTTCGCTCTCTGCTGCTTGCCGGAGCTTTGATCCCGGATCGGTGATCGCTATGAATCGATTCCCGACGTCGTCACCGACAACCTGCCGCGCCCGTTCGAAAAAATATTGTTTGAATATGTTCGGCTCGAGCGTTGTGCCCGACTTACTCGAGACGATGAACAGCGTGTTGGCGAGATCGATCTTGTTTTCGATCGTCTTGATTTGGGCGGGATCGGTTGAATCGAGCACGTGCAGCTCTGGGAATTCATCAAGCTTGCCAAACGATTCACGCATCACCTCAGGGCACAGGCTGGATCCTCCCATCCCCAGGAGCAACACATGCGAAAACTTCGCGTCTTTCACCTCTGCCGCAAAGTTAGTGAAGCGTCTGACATTTCTTTGCTGTTCAGCGACGATATCCAGCCAGCCCAGCCACTTGTCTTCGTCGTGTTTTGTCCACAGCGACGGATCGCGGGCCCAAAGCTTGCGGACCTTGCCGGCGTCGTGCCAGTCATTGAGGGTCGCCTCGACAGCTTGAGACAGGTCATGCGGCAGAGAGAAGGTTTGCAGGTTGATCTCGGATGCCATAGCGCGCTTGCTCCGGTTTTAGGGCGCGTGTGCGGAACGCGTCGTTACCAGATTGCGGAGGCTTTCAGTGTAAGGAGCCCGCGCAACTCCACGATCGGTAATGATCGCGGCGATGAATTCATTGGGGGTGACATCGAAAGCAAAGTTGTGAACCTCTACTCCGTCGGGCGACAGTTGATGATTGCCGATGTGAGTAACCTCGCGCGCGTTGCGCTGTTCAATTGGAATTCCCTCTCCGGTCGCCGTGGACAAATCCACCGTCGAGATCGGCGCCGCCACATAGAAGGGGATGTTGTGTTGCTTCGCCAGCACCGCCACCATGTAGGTTCCGATCTTGTTGGCGGTGTCACCGTTCGCGGCGACGCGATCTGCGCCTACCACGACGCAATCGACTTTGCCTTGCTTCATGACGTGACCCGCCATATTGTCGGTGATCACAGTAACGGGAATATTATCTTGCGCCAGTTCCCAGGCTGTCAGGCGCGAGCCCTGCAAAAACGGCCGGGTCTCGTCGGCGATCACGGCGACACGTTTGCCGGCATCGATGGCGCCGCGAATCACACCCAGCGCGGTGCCGTAGTCTCCGGCAGTGGCCAAAGCGCCGGCATTGCAGTGCGTCAGCACGGTTGAACCGTCGGCAATTAACTCACCTCCGAATTTTCCCAGCGCGCGATTCGATTCAATGTCTTCCTTGTAGATCGCCAGCGCTTCGCTAACGAGGTGCTTCTTGATTTCTTCTACGTTCTTAGTTTCAGCTTTTGCTTTCAGAAGCGCGCCGCGCATGCGTTCGACCGCCCAGAAGAGATTCACGGCGGTCGGCCGAGTCGCTTCCATGACTTTGCACATGAACTTGAAATCGTATTCCAGATCCGCTATCGAAGTCCCCACCGACTGACTGGCGCCGAGCGCGAGGCCCATCGCCGCGGAGATCCCAATCGCCGGCGCGCCGCGCACTACCATCTTCTTGATCGCGTCCGCGATTTCTTCGTACGAACGCAGCATTAAGTATTTCTCTTCGGTGGGCAGGAGGCGCTGATCCAGCATGCGCACGCCTTCATTCGTCCATTCGACGGTTTTGATCATCAGGTCCTGAAAAGATTTGGTTTGAAAAGCAGCGTGAATCTTACTTGACCACAAGGCTCGTGGCAAAGGAAAGCCACGCGACCAACACTGTTCAGCTAGTATTTGGTTAGACTGATTAACTCATCGGGGGAAGGGGTGTCACCTCTTACGGCTTGCCGTCTGATGTGCGGAAAGGCTCTGCCTTTCCGGCACGGTCTTGTTAATGAATGAGGCTGCGCCTCCATCCAGTCGATTCAGAGGCACAGCCTCCTGACAAACCGGGTTTTCACGGAAAGGCGAAGCCTTTCCCCAACATCAGGCGGCAAAGCCGATTTTAGATCGCGCCCGTGTGTTCGCGCCGGCGTTCAACTCCGCGGCTATCTCGCGTACCTGCGCCGTATGCCTGACTTCGTGACTGCCGACAAACAGCAGCCACTGGTAGAGATTGATCGGTCCCAGCACAGGATGCGGTTGGATAACGTCTCCTAAAGCGAGACCGTCGCCAGGCAGGACGCCTGCTCTGAGCGCTGCTCGAGTTTGTTCTAACGCTGTCCAGGCTGAGGCTGCATCGAGATTGCCATCTGGACGAACTTCATCCGGAGCGTTGCGGCGGCGGCTGCGATCGGCAATCAGCGCGAGGTCAAGACTGTTGAGCACGGACGATGTCTCGAGTTCCGGTCCCAGCCCTCCAGCCACCGCATCGTCGACCCATTTAGTCATGCCCATTCCAATACGCCTCTCAATGATGACGAGATGTTGCAGCACCTGGGCTACGGACCAGCGATCAGGCCCGGGTGGTTGGTTACGCAACTCGGTTGGCACCAGCTTTACTGCTTCGAACAATTCAGCTCGCTCTGAATCGAGGTAATTCAGGACTTCTGCAAGTCGTGGATGCATCGATAGGTTCTCCTTTACCCTTTCAGTATCACCCACCCAATGCTCAGGTCAACCTGTCAACCGATTGCTGGGAGCGCGGCCGTCTCGTCCGCACTGAGCGCGAAGCGCGAACGGCTCTCTGTCGGAGTTTATGGTTGACGTTGCTCCAGGGATTTCGTTCACTGTGCGGACGGCACAGTCCGCGGTCCCGGCAGCAACATAAACATTTTTGACTTCACGAGGAACGCGTGGTAACGTGCGCTTTCTATCGAAGTACGTTCTTTCAAATGCGTTTGGGTGTCCCGCGTCGAGCGGGAAGAATAGGGAAGCGGGTGAGAATCCCGCGCGGTCGCGCCACTGTGAAGATCGTCGCCTTTGAAGCGACGATGCAAAAGCCAGGAGACCTGCCCGGACGCAGTTGCAGCTTTCGAACGCCTCGCGCAAGGGTGTTCAGGCCGCCGTGGGAATTCTCTTCTCAGAAAAGATCCCGTCGCCAGCCTGTCGCGTGCGTGTGGCAGAAAGGGGTGACGGGATTTTGTCTTTTCAGAGTTGGTGTAAACAATCTTCCTCTCCGTGTGATCTCTGTGGTCCTCTGTGCCTCTGTGGTGAATCTGCCCAGAGAAATGATCACCACAGAGGCACAGAGAGCCACAGAGGATACACAGAGAAAAACGCTGATCGAAGATTCACTGGCACGCCCGTGGTCCTATTGATCGCGGCGCTGGTTATCTTGACGGCTTCGTGCGCACCGCGTCGCAATCAGAACTCTTCTTCGATAACTGAAACACGCGAAGTCACCGATGAAGCTGGCCGGCGGGTGCGGCTGGCTACGCGTATTGATCGCATCGTTTCACTCGCGCCCAACCTTACAGAGATTGTTTACGCGGTCGGCGCCGGAGATCGACTGGTGGGGCGCACCAAATATTGTGACTACCCCGCCGAAGTGAAGAACGTCGCTGAGATCGGCGACACGATGACGCCGAGTATCGAACGCATCATCGCCTTGAAGCCGCAGATCGTTTTGGTCTCTACCGCTTCGCAACTTGAAGCATTCACCAGGCAACTAGACGAGCAGAGAATCGCGGTTTATGTCACCAACCCGCACAGTTTGGAAGAAGTCTTTCGGTCGATTGCGACCCTGGGAGATCTGTTCGGCACCCGCGAACAAGCTGAAAAACTGGTCGCCGATTTGCGCCGGCGCGCGGATGGCGTCTCAGCAGCAATTAGCGCGACAAAACCCGTCACTGTCTTCTATCAAGTTTCCAATGAACCGCTTTACACCATCGGACGCGAATCTTATTTGACCGATTTGGTGCGACGCGCGGGCGGGGTGTCCGTGACGGCCGATGTTCCAACCTCGTTTCCGCGATTCAGCGGGGAAGCCGCGCTTGCTGCCCGACCCGAAGCAATCATTCTGCCGACCGGAGGATCAATGGGAACAGCCAACTCTACCGTGGCCGCTCCGCTGAAGAATTCTCCGGCGGCGTTGAACAATCGAGTTTTCAAAATCAACGAAGATCATCTTTCGCGGCCCGGCCCGCGGCTTGTCGACGGTTTGGAAGCGATGGCTCGGGCGCTGCATCCGGAGGCGTTCAAGTGAAGGTGTCCGACAAACTTTAGTTTGTCGCCTACTTGGTTTTTGCTCGAATTGGATAGATACAGCGATATCGACAAACTGAAGTTTGTCGGACATTGAGGACAGGAAAGCCAATTGTCGATCACGCGCGAACAATCAATTGACTCAGGACGAGCGACCTTCGGTCGAACGCTTTTGATCTGCGTTGTGCTGCTGCTCCTGCTCGCGGTCATCTTTGTAATCGCGGCACTGGTCGGTAGCCAGCGGTTGCCACTGCGAAGCTCTGTCTGTGCCTTGGCCGGTGGATCGAACTGCGGACTCTCTTCTGAACAACAGGCCATCCTGTTTGATCTGCGTCTGCCGCGCATCCTGCTTGCCGGAGCGGTCGGCATGTGTCTGGCGGCGGCGGGCGCCGGATACCAGGCGCTGCTGCGCAATCCGCTGGCGGAGCCATATTTATTGGGCGTGTCGAATGGTGCGGCGGTGGGCACCATGACTGCGCTGGTGTTTTTCGGCGCGCATGAATGGAGCCGTCCGGTGATGGCTTCTGCCGGCGCTCTGATAGCGACGCTGGTTGTTTACCAACTCGCGCGCGGACGCGCCGGCGCGACGCCAGAGCGCTTGATACTCGCCGGTGTGATTGTAACGACGTTTCTTTCGTCAGCGATCGTTTTCATTACTACGCTAATGGATGCGACCCGCATTCGCTCGTTCACGTTCTGGCTGTTGGGAGATCTGTCGGGGACCACTACGAATCTGCTGGCGATCGCTTTTGTGGCAGCGATAGTTGGTGTCGGAGTACTCGCATTGAATGCGCGTTCGTTGAACCTGTTGATGTTGGGAGAGCGCGACGCTTTCGATCTCGGTGTCGAAGTCGGACGGGTGCGGTTGACTGTGTTCATAGCCGCGAGCCTGTTGGTTGGCGCATCGGTGGCCTCGAGCGGATCGGTCGGATACGTCGGCTTGGTAGTCCCGCACCTCGTAAGGCTCTCTTTGGGCAGCGACAACCGCGTAGTGATTGCCGGGTCAGCTCTGGCCGGCGCGGCGTTTGTCATCGTCGCCGACACAGTTGCGCGCACGATCATCGCGCCACGGGAATTGCCGGTAGGCGCGATCACGGCACTGATTGGCGCGCCGCTTTTTATTTATCTGTTGAAGCGTGGGTAACTCCCTCTCCCTTTGGGAGAGGGCTGGGGAGAGGGTGCGAAGCTTAGCAATATCTGCGTAATGGTTCCGTTGTGGTTAACCGGGGACAATATTAGATCAGAGTAAGTTCCCGCTCAGGCGCTCTCCCTAACCCTCTCCCAAAGGGAGAGGGAATTAAGCACTTTGTCGGATAAGTATGCTCGAAGCGAAAAACATCACGGTGAATTACGGTGACCGCAGCGCAGTCGTCGACATTTCTTTGCGCGCGCAGCCGGGTGAGCTGATCGCGATCATCGGACCGAATGGCGCGGGCAAATCAACCCTACTGCGGGTGCTCAATCACAGCGTTGAGGCGACTCGCGGCGAAGTTCTGCTCGATGGCCGGCCGCTTCGATCTTATGCGCGACGAACGGTCGCGCGCCGCATCGCGGTGGTGGCGCAGGAAGCAGAGCTGCGATTTCCGGTCACCGTGATGGAGTTCGTGCTCGGCGGCCGCTACGCGTGGTCGAGCGCCTGGGGCTGGGAAAGCGATCAGGATGTCGAGATTGCGCGCCGCATTCTGCGCGAAACCGAACTCGAAGACTTCGAAAGTCGCTTGATGAATGAATTGTCCGGCGGCGAACGCCAGCGCGCAGTCGTGGCCCGGGCCCTGGCCACGGAAGCAAAAGTACTTCTTTTGGACGAGCCGACCGCGAACCTCGATCTGGCTCATCAAGCCACGATACTGAGACTGGTGCGCGGCCGCTGTGACGATCATGAAAGCGCGGCGATAGTTGTCACGCATGATGTAAACCTGGCGGCGGAGTTTGCCGACCAGGTGATGCTATTGAAGAACGGCCGCGAGATTGCCGCCGGACCGCCGAAGTCAGTCTTTACGCCAGAGTTGTTACGAAAAGTATTCGATTTGGAAGTACTGGTTGACGCGCACCCGATCACGGGCGCACCCAGAATGACGCCGGTGCATTTGATGCAGCGTTGAGTGGCACAGACTTCAGTCTGTGATTTTTTTCCAGGAGGCAAGGATGATGAGACTTGGAATCACAGACTGAAATCTGTGCCACTAAACTCGAAGACGCACAGACCGAAAGTCTGTGTCACTATCAACCGTTGAGAGGCGAGACAGGGAAGGCGGTGCAAAGCCGCCACTGCCCGCGCAACTGTAAGCGGTGACAACACTCCGCAGGCTCTAGCCACTGCGCGCAAGCGTGGGAAGGCGCGGAGGGTTGGCGATTCGAACGAATCACGCCGCGAGTCAGGAAATCTGGTCGCCGATCACTTCAAGCTCGCACTGCGACGGGCAGGAGAAGCTAAAATGAAAAGAACAGAATATTGGAGGAAGACAGGCTTTAGTTCATTAGTTGCCAGTCTCACAAGCGCCCCAAGAACAACCGCGAAGCGGTTGCGTAAAAAAGCCCAGGGTGGTCGCGTAGCGACTACCCTGGGATCTCAGGAGAAGAAGAGTCGCAACCCCAACGGGGTTGCGGATAGGAACGGTTCGCTTACCCAGGGTAGCCGCTGCGCGACAACCCTGGACTTCGTAACCAAACCGCTTCGCCGTTGGAGGGTGTTCGTTCTTATTCTTGCTCTAACGGCATGCGCCTTCGCGCAAAACTCTGCCTCTATTAGTGGACGCATTACGGATCAGCAGGGCGCCAGTGTTGCCGGCGCCGAAGTGCAACTCAGTTCGCGCAGCGGCGCGCACTTACTCGCCATCACCGACGACAACGGCGCCTATTCGTTTCGGAACGTTGCGCCTGGCAATTACATCCTGGAGATCAAGAAGAGCGGCTTCGCCGGCTTCACTTCAAAAGAGTTGAGCATCGCCCGCGGGCAATCGCTGACGAACGACGTGAAACTCTCGGTCGAAGCCGTCAGTGAAAGTGTGGTCGTAACCGCGACCGGCACGGCCCAGCGGATTGATGAAATCTCAAAGGCCATCAGCGTCCTTGACGATCAATCCATCGAAGCCCGGCGAGAGTTGACCGTGCCTGAAAGTCTGCGCGGGACACCGGGAATCCGGGTACAGCAGCAAGGATCGATTGGCGCTTTGACCTCAGTCAGAGTGCGCGGACTGCGGAACTTTGATACGGCGATCCTGCTCGATGGCTTGCGCGTGCGCGACTCTTCGGACATCAACGGCTCGGCGGCAGCAGTGATTCCCGATTTACTTCCCGCCGATCTGGATCGAATCGAAGTGCTGCGCGGATCGGGCTCATCGATTTACGGCACGAATGCGATTGGCGGCGTAATCAACCTGGTGCCCAGGACCGGGACCGGCCAGTCACATTTCGAGTTTGGCTTTGACGGCGGCAGCCTGGCGCTGTTCCGTGAACGCGTTCGCGGCGCGGGCGGAATTGGGAAGCGCGCGGGTTATAGCTTTGGCGTCACGCGTCTGGATGTGCGGCACGGGGTCGACGGCAATGACCAGTACGGCAACACCGTCGGCGTTGGTCGCTTTCAATTTAGCGTAACGCCGACCGTAACGATCAGCGCGAACTTTTATGGCACGATCGCAAACGGCCGGGTTAACGACAGCCCGTTTGCTTTGCCGGCAGCATTCAACCGCGGTCTTTATCCCGCCGCTATCGCGGGCGTGACTTTCCATCCTGACCTTAATAATCCGGACAAAGGCCGGCGCAATCGCGTCCTCGTCGGCTCGGTAAGACTTTCGCAACAGGTAAACGCCAAACTGTCATACTCGATCGCCTATCAACACGTCGGAAACCAACGGCGCAACTACAACGGCCCGGCTTTCGATCCAAAGTTCGCCCAGTTCTATCCTTTCGGCGACTTCGCTTTTGCCGGATACAACAATGGAAAGACCGACACGCTCGATGCCAGGGCGAACGTGAGTTTGGGCGCACACAATCTGGCGACGGCCGGCTTTGAGTATGAAGGTGAGTCGATCTTCCAATCATCGGTTCCGTCATTTAGCCCGGTTAACAACACGACTGATCGGCAGCGCACGTTTGCCGTGTTCGGCCAGGACCAAATCTTTCTGTTGGAAGATCGTTTGCAGATTTCAGTAGGAGCCCGGGGGCAGTACTTCACCATTCGCGCCGCGGACCGTCCGGGCCAGCTCGCTGCGATTAAGCCGGAACGATCGCTGACGGGTGATGGTTCGGTGGCCTACTTCTTTCGCTCGTCGGGTACTAAACTTCGCGCTCACGTGGCCAATGGCTTTCGTGCGCCTTCACTTTTCGAAAGATTCG
>DATHHW010000008.1:0-26267 GCA_035317005.1 Pyrinomonadaceae bacterium
GTAACGGTAGTGAACAGGAGGATGGCGGTGACTAAACCCGAAAGATATTTGGCGGCCAGCAGCACTTCGCGACGAACTGCGGAAAGAAAATAGTAATGCAGGCTGCGATCGACGATCTCGCCCCGAAACAGATTCATGAAGATCCAGGCGCAACCGAAAAAGATTACCGTGCGCAGAATGAGACCGCCGTAGATTACGGAAAAGATCTTTGGATACGCGGTAAAATCCAGCCAGTCGCGCCCCGGAGTGGGCAGAATCGCAATCATTCCCAGAAGACCAATCGGCATTAGGGCCACCAGATAAATCAGCACGGCCCGCTTACCAAGAAAATTGCGTTTCAGATCGAGGCGCATGATGGCCGCAATTTGTCGCAGCCAAAGCGACCACGAAGAATCTCGCTTAATATCGGCGCCTGGTTTTATCGCTTCAGCAGTTAAGCTCATCTCTTTGTTTCAAGAACCGACAGATTTTTCCATCTCCAATTCTCATTTCTTATTCGCAATGAAGTCAGTACCGAGAGCGGTACTGACCTCATCACTCGCGCGATAATGAAAAATCGAAAATGATGAATGGAAAATGCTCACTTTCACTCCGATCCAATCAAATACTCATAAACCGCGCTCAGGTCATCATCGACCGGCGCGACCGTCTCGACCTCAACCTCGCCCGTCGCCACCACCTCGTTGAGCAGGAGGTAGAATCGATCCGGATTCCGCGTCTTCACGAACAAGCCATGGCGATCGTCGTGCACGCGCGCTTCGACCACCTCGTCCTTTTGGAACAAGCGCGCGGCCAGCAATGATGGTTGGTCGCAACGAATCAGAATCTGCATCGGATGCTCGACGTCCATTTCATCGCGCACGCCATGGACCGCGCCCTCTGCCACCACATAGCCGTTGTTGAGCAGCACCACCCGATCCGACATCATGTCGACCTCGTGCAGGATGTGGCTGGAAATAATCAAGTGCAGCCCGTCGGCCGCGAGCTGCCGGAACAAGGCGATGGTTTCCGCGCGCACCATCGGATCGAGACCATTGAGTGGCTCATCTAAAATCAGCACCGAAGGTTGGTGGGCAATCGACTGGGCCAGCCGAACGCGCTGGCGCATGCCTTTGCTGTACGCTCCGATTTTTCGATCCGCGGCCGGAAGCAAGTCGACTCGCTCAAGAGCGGTTTCGGTCAAATCGTCAGTCTGGTTGCGGAGAAATCCCGAGACCATTAGAAAAGCTTTGATAAACTCCCGGCCGGTCATCCCTCTGGGAAAGGAATCGAATTGTGAGCAATAGCCCACTTTGCGAAACAATTGTTCCGGACGGTCCGTGGGAACTCCGAGTACGGTGACCTCGCCACGCGACGGTCGCAGCAAGCCAGTCATCAAATTCATCAGAGTCGTTTTCCCGGCTCCGTTCGGACCAACCAGACTGGTGATCCCGAGCGGGATGGTGAGGTTGACGCGATTCACCCCGAGTATCTCGCCGTAGAACTTCGAGACATTATCGAAGACGATCGAGTTCTCGAATTTCGAATTGCGAATTTCGGATTGTGAATTTGATTGATCTTGATCCATAAACGCGTTATTTCGACGATTCTAAGATTCGAAATCCACAATCCGAATTTCGAAATTCACTTCACTACCTCATAGGCCTTTACTTTTCTCGACAACAACCAAAGACAGAGGGCGCAAATCAGAAACAGCATCGACCACGAAGCCCACAGCGGCGGCTCAGTCACGAACACCTGGCGAACGAGCCGGCCGTTGCGAATCTGCTCCTGCTCACTCACCTGGCGCACGAAAGTGCCAAACAAACCCGACCACACATTGCCAATCAACGCTTGCAGGTCGAAGATATGGCCCCAACGCGTCTGGAAAATCTCGTTGACGATCGCCGCGAACGCTGTCGGGATGAAAAAGGCGGCCAGCAAAGCAGCCCGCGCCGCCACCAGCCACTTCACCCAGGCCGAGATGGCCTGCGATATCAAAGCCAGCAAAAGAATCAAGATCAGACTGCCGATAAAAATCGCGCTGGCGATCCAGATGTTGTCCGCGAACCAGGCCCATCCTTCCAGATAACTCTGGAGCAGGAAGAGGAGTAGCCCGGGCACCCAGGTTATTGTAGAGAGTAAGATGATGACGATCGACATCTTGCCCACGACGTATTCACTCCGAGTGAATGGCCGGCACAAATATAGCGGCAGGGCATTGTTCATGAGGTCGCGCGAAACCTGCTGGGGACCAACGAACATGGCGAGAAAGAACCCGAGATACGCCTGCGGAGCAAGTACAAACTCCAGGAAAAACGTGGCGTCGATCGGCAGGAGACTGCGAGCGTTCACGTGCCAGATTGCCAACGCGTCAACATTGTGATGGAGATAGATTAAGATCGCGCACACCAGCGGCCAGATGAACGAGAGCGCAAAAAATGCGGTAAACAATTTCGAACGAAACACATGCCGAAAGGCATGCCGCGGAATGATCAGAAAGCGGCTCCATTCAGGAGACAGCGTGCCCTGGAATCGTTTGTATGAGCGTTCAAGTACCGCCACAGTCGTTCTCCATCGCCTTTCGGTTCTTTATCAACTCAGTTAGGGGCCGACTCTGCCGGCTACCCACCGTTCTCCATCGCTTTTAAGAAAATGTCTTCCAGCGAGTCGCGTTTGTAAGCCAGGCGGCGAATCTGTACTTTGGATTCGCCGGCCAGTCGATATATATCGCGAATCTCCGCACCCTCCTGAAGAATTATTTTCAAACGATGATCGCTGGTCACCGCGCATTCACAACCCATGCCTTCGACCGCCGCGACAAATGCTTTCAGCTCGCCGCGCGTTTCCAGCATCAGGAACTTCTTATTGGCTTTCCGTTCTTCTTCCAGATTGCAATAAACGGCCAGCCGTCCGTCCTTCAAAATCAGGATCTCTTCACAGCATTCCTCAACGTCGCGCAACAGGTGCGAAGACAGGACGATGTTCGCCTGGCCGCTGTCGCGAATCTCGCGAATCATTTTGATCATCCGCAAACGCGCCGGCGGATCCAGTCCGTTCGTGGGTTCGTCAAGAAAGATCAACCTGGGGCCATGCACGATCGCCTGGGCCAGCTTGGCGAGTTGCTTCATGCCCAGCGAATACGTGTCGAGATTTCGATAGCGGGCCTCGCCCAGCCCGACGAAGAAGAGGGCTTCGTGCGCGCGCTCCAGCGCCGGGGCCGGCGGCAGGCCGGAAATCTCGGCCATGAACCGCACAAAATGAATGCACGACATCTTCGAGATGAAGGAATCGCGTTCCGGCATATAGCCAATCATCGACTTGATCTGATTTGCTTCGGCGCGGATGTCGCGGCCAAAGATGCGTGCGGTTCCGGAAGATGGGGGATGAAAACCGAGCAGGGTGTGAATCAGCGTGGTTTTGCCGGCGCCGTTCGGTCCGAGTAAGCCAATGGCTCGTCCGCGCAATTCGCCGCGCAGGTCCTTGAGAATCGGTCTGCTGCCAAAACTTACTGATAAACCATCGAGGGCAATGACGCCGAAGGATTCGCCATTAGGTTGAGGATCGGTAGCTGCTGCGGCGCTGTATGTCATTCTTTTGTCGGAGTGCTCGGATCGTCTGAACCAGACCGGACCAGTTCGAGAATAGGAAGAACATTCCCCAGAATAAGCCAATCGCTGTTCTTACGAAAAGATTATCCCATGAGTTCAGAAATAAGATCGAGAGGCCCAAACAAACTAGCGTCAGGCCATTGACCAGCAGCCTGCGATCTGAAGTCGAGGCGGGTTGGATTGAACTCTGAGCGTCGATGATCTTCATTAGGACCATTCTCCTTAATGTCGGGAGCGCGGACGTCTCGTCCGCCGCCAACGAAACGTGCAAATCGTTTTTCGCGCTTTGCGCTCAGCGCGGACGGGACGTCCGCGCTCCCAGCTATGTCTTACTTCTTGCCACGCATTCCCATATCCAGAATGTGCTGCAGCTCAAACGCGTTCGGCATTCCCAGCAGCGTCGCCGGACTCAACCCGAACGGCCCACCATCCGTGTTCGAGGCGAACTCGATCCGATCGCCAAACGCATACGCATAGGCCAGCGTCGGTTGCATATTCGCGGCCATCGTGGCGATTGCCTTCTGCCGTTCGTCGGTTTTCATGCTCTCCGGGATCCGATTCGCAAATGGCTGCACCAGCGGCGCGAGATTGTGATAGACCAGCGCCGAGAAATTCGTGTTGCCGTCGGCCGGCAATCCTGCCACAAACCGGGTCGAGTGAATCAGGTTGACGGCTGAATCGTGATACTTCAAAGCCTGTTCGACCAGCGCGCGGGTCGGGCAGGCGATCAGGTAACCGTTAGCGAAAACGTAGTTAACTTCTACACCGAAGTCTTTTGAACGGAGCGTGTAGTACGTGTGGCCACTCCCATCGGTCTTATCCCAGGCCAGCCCACTCTTTCCTTCTTTAGCCATCTGCTTGTTCACTTCTTCAACGACATGTTCAAAGGCCTGTTGCAGATGTGCCGGATCGTTTACTTCGAAGATCAGCTTCCACGAAGGCGTGGGCAGAATCGGCCCGTCAATCGCGAAGGCGTACTCGCCACCCAGCGGCGCCGCGAAATCCTTCCGCAGATCCAACCCGTGATCGCTCTGCAACTCAGCCAGCTTCTTGTTGAGATCGGGACTGACCATGTTCAGCACGCCCAGGAGATCATCGACGAGGGCCGAGGGGTTCTTCACCACAAAGCCGGCCACCACGTTTGCATCCGGAGAGATGTATTCCAGCGAGCCCATCGGCGCCGGCTGTGCCAGCCATGACGTCACGCCGTGATTGGCTTCAGCATATGAAAGCACGGCCCGCGTGTTTGTCTTCCCGTCGGTGTCCTTTTGATCGACGACAAACGACTTCATGTTAAAGACGCCGAGTTCATTCAGAGCCTCTTCGTGCTTATCACCGACAGCGATCCGGCGCAGACCTCTGGTATGCGCAATGATCTTTTCAAGATCCGCCGCAATCACCAAACCAGCGCCTTCGCGATAGACTCCGGCAATGCGATTGTGGAACGGCGTCGAAGTAAAGCTCCCCGAACGATTGGCCACAGCCTGCAACTGATCAAGTTTCGGAGAGGCGACCAGAATGTCTCCCGCGATCCACACATAGATTTGTTTGTCGCCGTCTTTGTTCGCGGTGCTGGCTGCCGGCTGGGCCGTCTTCGGATCTTCAATCCACTGAACCTGCGGCGACTTACCCTGACCAGCCAACTTCTGTACTTCGGCGTCAAAGAACGCCCGGAAACCGGCCGGGTTCTTTAGTTCGGCCAGGACGATGGGCTCGACCGGCTCGCCGCTATCGCTCATGCCCGCACCGACGGCGAGTTCGTCACCCAATTGATCGCCAAACTCTTTAATGGTTGAGATAGCCTGGTTCATGCCCGGGCCTCTCGGTTCGTGACGATTCGCAAACCAGTCCTTGAGCGCCGGGTTCTGCTGAATCCGCTCTTCGATGATCCGGTTCGATTCGGCGATCGTTGCGCTCAAATTCGGCAACGCCGCATACAGCACAGTGTTCTGCGGCATCATGTCGAGCAAGCGCGTCGAGTAACGCACGCCAGGCTTGGCCACGGCATTTAGTTCTTTCTGCAACGCACCCAGACTTGCCAGCGTCTGCGCATAACGCGCGGCATTGCGGCTCCAGGCGATTTCGTCTTTGACTGGAATAGTTTCGATAGAAGTATTGGTGGTGGCTTGTTCACCCGCGCGCAAAACCTTATCGTCGCCGGCGTGGTCGAGATGAACTTCGCCCTGAATCACGCTGACGCGCGAGCCTTTCGTACCGGAATTGACGGCGAACGTGGTGCCCGTAACCGACACCAGCGAGTCACCGGTCTCGACAAAGAAATTACCTTTCTGTTTCGCCGCTTCCACAATCACGCTGCCGCGATCGAGATGAAGCGTGGTGCCCCTCAGCGTCTGATTGATCGAAAACTCCGAACGATCCTTCATTTCGATGAGCGAGCCGTCGGCCAGACGCACGACCGCATGCGCATCTTTCGCGGTGCGGATCCTATCGCCGCGTTTGATCTTCTCTCCGGCACTCAGCGAGCGCATTTGCGCATCGGTGACCGCGTAAACCGGACCATCAGCCGCCTGCACCGTCACGTCAAACGAGCCGAACGGTACATAACGCTGAATCAACGGCAGCGCGATTAGTCCCAGACCAATCACCAGCGCGGCTGCGATTCCCCAACGCAAGACGACCGGCCGCAGGCTGTAAGTGGCAGCCTTGCGATTCTGTCTGCGCACCGCGGGAACAACTGCTCCGACGCGGGATTCGCGCGCCTGCTTCAAGGCCTTCCGGCAGGGAATACATTCGTGTGTGTGATCGACCAGCAAGAGCGAGCGCGCTTCGGACAGCTTGCCGCCCAGATAGGCCGGAATGAGCGTTTGAAAATCCGCGCACCCTTCGATGTGATCGGCGGGCGCAGCTTCCATCTTTGCCGAGGTGGCAACCTCTTTGGACAGTTGCGCCCAGACTCTCTCGGTCGCGCCGCTCACCGTTGCGTCGTCGACCTGCTCAGCACGAATTCCCGCGGTTACTTGATCCAGGATGTTGTTTAGTTCTTTATTTTTCATGACTTCTCCCCAAGATGATTCCGAATAATTGATTTATCGTTTCCGTTTAGAGGCGGGCTACTGACCGCCCTCTTTTCATCGACCCGGCGGGCAGTAGCCCGCCGCTAAACGATTCACTCCTGATGACGCAAATACCTGCCAATCTCTTTTCGCAAACGCGCGCGAGCGCGATGCAGGGTCACTCCTACTACCAGCGCCGATGTGTTCATGATGTTTGCGATTTCGCCGTTGCCAAAGCCTTCAAAATAACGCAAGGCAAACATCTGCGCCGCGGTGGGGCCGAGCCTGGTCAGCGCTTCGCTCAGCAGTTCCCTCAGCTCGCGATCCTCCTGATGCTTTGCCGGATCGTGCTTGGAAACGAACGCCGACACGCTGGCACGATTCTCAACGTCGTCGATAGCAACCGCGTGCGAACGTTTCCGGCTGCGCAGCAGATCCAGCGAGGCGTTGATGGCCGCGCGCGCGAAATACGCCTGTGGGTTCTCAGCCGCGGCCGCAGATTCCTGCCCTCGCGCCACGCGCAGAAAAACAGTTTGCAGGACATCTTCGGCGTCGGACGCGCTGCCGGTGACCCGGTGCGCGGTGCGAAAGACGCGGTCGTGATGCCTTTGAAAAAGACCTTCCAGACTGTTTGAATCTTTCACAGAGAGTTGACGCAAGGCCACGGGCACTCGAGCATCGGATAACGATAGATTCGGGGTTTTGAGCGTTCTTACGGCGGCGAGCATAGTTTCGTCTTGAAAATCCTTTCCGCTCATAAAACGCCCCTCGGGAGAGATTATTAACACCGGAAGGAAAAAACTTGAAGCTTTCTCGGAGGGTGTGCAGTAGCGCACCTGGGTTAGCATGAGGGCTCTCGAGAGTAGGCGTTGGCGGGTAGTGTCCTACTCTGATAAGCGGTGTTCAGAGTACCGACTTTAGTCGGGGCTTTTCTTAAGCAAGAAAGAACCCAACTAAAGTTGGTACTCTAAACGCCGTTAGATTAGGGCACTATCCGTTGAGCTAAGCGTTGACCCCCACGTGCAACGGCTACCCAACCCGAGATGCTCGGCCCGGAGTTCAGGCGGTGGGTGGTACCAACTCACGGCCCGAAGCGCGCACGATATTCACCCGAGGTAATGAAGGCCTTGACCATTTCGGCGTTCACGAAGTTGCCGTTGAACTGGTTCAGCTTGCCCAACCAGAATTCGTACCCCGCATAGTCCGTATCCTGGGGATCGTTCGGATTGCGCCGCAGGTAGCCAAAGAACTGCATTAATACGAACGCGCGATTGAACTCGGCATTGGATAGAGTCTGATTTTCAGCTACTTCCCGCAAGACCCGGCTCCGCGTCTTAGTGCCATTAGTCAGGGCAGTCACAAACGCATCGCGTTCCGCCGGCGTCAAGGGCATTACCCCTGCCGTAGCCGCCCTCGTATTCAACTGATTAACAAACTGCGTCGGCGTCAGCGACAACGGATAATCCGTCAGAAAGCGCGGCCGCTGCACAAACTCTTCAGTGAACGCGGTCTTGTTAGCATCGATTTGTTGTTGCCAGTTACCCTGGCCGACGATTACTCCCTGCCCGATTCTTTGCGTATCCGGCAAGAACTCAATGAGCCGGATTATCGGCACCGAAAGATTATGCAAACTGCCTGTGGTTGACGTACCAGTGGCGTCACCGTACGCGGCTTTGTAGGCCCGATAAACAAAATAGCCCGTATCCTGAAACTCGATCGAAAGAAAGAACGCGGCCGAAGTGTTGATGCGCTGAATCTCAGTGCACGAAGGTTTCGGCGAGCAGCCATCGATATTGTTAATCCAGAAGTTCAGACCGCTCGTGTCCGGCTCGCGATTCAGAAAGTCGATGTAGTGCTGGCGCACAAAGAAACTTGTCGCATCGATCGGATTTGTCCCGTTAGCGGTGTCGTTGTCTGCGATGGTGACCGTGGCGCTTGCCTGAGTGCCCAGCGTGGCGCCCGTTGGATTGCCCAGCGTAATCGTAAAGGTTTCTGTGTCGTCCTTCCAGGAGTCATCCACGATCGGAATCGAAATCGTCTTGGAAGTTTCATTCGCGCCAAATTGCAACGTTCCCAGAGTAGCTAAGTAATCGCAACGCGACGAAGCGGCGCCATTAACCACATTGCAGTTGTTCGCTCCGGAGGTGTCGCTGGTGGCGTAGTTGACTGTCGCCGCGGCCGACGTATTGCCGGTGCGAGTGACCGTGACTATCGCGTCCGGCGTCGCTTCAGACACCGGGTAGTTTGGAGCGCTGAATTGAATAGTGTTCACCGGCGCCGATGCTGTGAAGTTGGCCGTCATCGGGCCGCGGACGCATTGCGGGTTACTAACAAAACTTATACTAGTCGGGCTAAAAGACAGCGCGCCCTTCGAGGGCGTAACCGTAATTCTGTTTTGGCAACCAAGGTCGGCGGACGCGTAGTTACCGCTGGCGTCAGTGGTGGTGGAGGTGGTTGACGGTGTGCCTAGACGGTCCATATCAAAAGTGATTAAGACGCCGCTCACCGGATTGTTGCTGCCATCCTTGACTTGTCCGCTAACGGTAACGGGCGCAGCCACTATGAAGTTGGTCGGACTGGTGGCGGTGCCCGACGAGGTGGTGACAGTTATAGGACCGCTCGTCGCACCGCTCGGCACCGTGGCTGTAATCTGAGTGGTTGAGTTGACTGTAAAGCTGGCGTTAACGCCACTGAATTTTACCGCCGAAGGCGAAATAAAGTTTGTGCCGTTGATGGTGATGTTGTCACCCACCGCGCCGCTCGCCGGCGTGAATCCGCTAATCGTCGGCGTGGTGTTGGCTGAGCCACTAACTGTGAATCCCTGCGAGAGATTGAAAAAAATGTTGCCCACCGCTTCGACCTTAACGCGCGCGCCGGACGCCGGGGTGCCGGGAATCGTGACTGTCTCAGATCCATCGTTGGGCGTGTTGTTGGCGAGAATGATCGGAAAGGTTGTGCCGCCATCGGTCGACAGCGTGATCTTCACGTTGGCGCAACTGACCGGTGCGCTATTCGTGTTGGCTACGTTCCAGGTAACAGTCTGTGTCGAGCCCGTCGGCCAGGTGTTCGACGATGTTGGCTGAGTTACGGTGAATGGTCCCGAGTCTGCCCGGACATTGACCTGCGTGGCGGCGAAATTGACTCCACCTCCGCCCGTCCTGTTGTCGCGCGCGGTGACGCGAAAGTTCATCGTCCGAGTGGTGGTAGGAAGTGACTCTCCCAACGTCTGAAAACCGGAAAGCACATCCGTCAAGCGTGGAAATGTCCGCGCAGGATTGGACGTGGGCAGAAACGAACGAAAGATCGGGCGCGTACCATCATCGGTGCTGGGCGGCGCCGCCGTCCCCAAATCGAATTCTTCCCAACTGAACGTGAGCGCATCGCCGTCAGGATCGCTGCCCGTTGCCGTCAAGATGAAAGGCGTGCTCATCGGAATCGTGAACGCCGGCCCGGCATTGACGACGGGAGGGTTGTTGCCGGTGGTCGACCTTGCTGCGCACGAATTGCCGGTAACACCCGTCGTAAAGTTCACGATCTGTTCAATGCTGGCGCTGTGAAAGTATGTATCCGTCGACATCATATCTTCCGGAGCACAGGCGAACCGGTAGGCCATGATCGTCGAACCGTTAACGGGTTCATAAGCCGTGGAGGCAGTCCGCGCTGCTCCGCAAGTGCCGCTGGTCGCATTGAAAGTATGTGTGGCGCCAAATTGATGACCCATCTCGTGGGCCGCGCTGTAGTAAGCAAACACACTTGTCGGAGACACCGAACGGTAGCGCTCGCTTGGGCCTGTTCGCCTGGCCCACAGCGTAGGCGAAAGAAGTTGCCAACAAAGCGATAGCGCAAATCGCGGACGTGCATTGTCTCAAAACTCTGCCAAAGGGGTTCATAAGCTCACTCCATTACCGGAAGATGTTCAAAGGGCGGGTTGAAATCGCGGCCTAAGTCTCTTCAGAGTTGGTATGGAAGTCAAGAGTTGGCGGGGCGTTGGCAAATGAATGCCGGTTATCGCAGATAAGAGCAGATCAAGTTATCTGAGGGTCGAGGCTCTGCCGCCTGATGTGCGGTAAGGCTCCGCCTTACCGACCGTGCTCTTTTCTTAGCTTTGCGGCAAACCTGAGCCTTGCCGCGCTGAGCAATGCCATTGGCCTAACGGAAAGCCGGAGGCTTCCCGCACATCAGGTGGCAAAGCCGCAAGACAGCGCCTTGCCTTATGTGCGGACAAGCTGTGCGCACTATAGCGAACGGGTCACCGTCCGTGGTTTGTCGTAACCAATATGTTTGGAGCATCGTCGTTACCTATGCAATCATATTTTGAACCCCCTGGATTTTGAGCCTGAACACGCGTTTTGTAAGCCGCGCTCGTAAAGGTTTGCGTGTTCCTCGCCAGCTCAAAAAGGGTCTTAGAGACGCGCGATGGAAGAAAAAATCTCAGGGGATCTGCCGAAACCATCAACTGCCGCCGGCGGACCCCCGTCTGGCAATCTCGCCAACAATTCAAATCGGGTCAGAGCACCTGCCAAGCTGCGATCCAGCAAGACCCGCGCGCGCATAGTTCAGATCGTCAGCGTGCTCGTGTTGGTGTTGCTTCTGGTTTTGCTCTGGCGCTTTCTCGGCGACCGTTCCGCGCCCAAGGCCACCGGCGCCGGCCGCGGCGAAGTCGTTCCGGTAGAGACGGCGCTGGTCACGCAGCAGGATGTGCCGCTTCAGATTAAGGCTATCGGCAATGTGGAAGCGTTCTCGACAATCGCAGTCCGCTCGCAGGTCGAAGGCACCCTTATGCGCGTTGCCTTCGTTCCGGGCCAGGAAGTGAAGAAAGGCGATCTGCTCTTCATGATCGATCCGCGTCCATTGCAGGCCCAGCTTAGTCAGGCGGACGCAAATCTCTTGAAGGCCATGGCCTCTGTGAGGCAAGGCTTGGACATCGTCGCCAAAGACGAAGCGATCGCCAATAACTCCCGCAGCATAGTTAACCGTGACACGAAACTGATCGAATCTGGAGTGATCTCGCGTGAAGAATACGACAACGCGGCTTCAAAGCTGCGGTCCGATGAAGCCACGGTGCGCGCGGACAAATCAGCCGTGGCGAATCTGCAAGCGGCGCAGAAGGCCGAGCAAGCTGCGGTCGAGAATGCGCGAGTGCAACTCAGCTATACGACGATTCGCGCGCCGCTCACCGGTAAGACGGGCAACCTCGCGGTAACCGCCGGAAACCTCGTGCGGGCGAACGATACGACGGCGATGGTTACGATCACGACTTCGGCGCCCATCTATGTGACTTTCTCAGTGCCAGAGAAAGACTTGATGCGCATCCGCCAGTACGCCAGTTCAACCAGCTTCACGACTGAGGTAGTCATTCCCGGCGACGAAGCAAACCACGCGTTCGGAAAACTATCGCTGGTCGACAACACAGTCGATATGGCCACCGGAACGGTGCGGCTGAAAGCGACGTTTCAGAATGATGACCGCCGTCTTTATCCCGGCCAGTTTGTAAATGTCGTGCTCACGCTCGGAATCCAAAACGCTGCGGTCGTCGTTCCTTCTCAAGCCGTTCAGATTGGCCAGGACAAGTCGTTCGTGTACGTGGTCAAGTTTGATTCGACAGCCGAGATGAGAGTCATCAAGCCCGGCGCGATCGCCGACACGATGACCGTGATCGAAGACGGGTTGAAGCCAGGCGAACAGGTAGTGACCGATGGGCAACTGCGTCTGGTGCCGGGCGCCAAGGTTCAGCCCAAGGGACAGGGTGGCGGCCAGGGTAATAGAGGTCAGGGTGGTCAAGGCAATCAGGGCGGCGGTCAGGGTGACCAGGGTAATCAGGGTCAAGGTGGACGGCGCAGCGGCGGCGGGAATTCGAATCAATGAGTTTTCATAGATCAAGTTAACGCAAAGGTCGCAAAGGTAGACGCAAAGTTACGCGAAGGAAGAACTCTTTGCGCGCCTTTGCGAAGACGTTTTGCGGCCTTTGCGTTTTAATGCTTTTCCCCCCAAAGGTTTGAGACGTGTAATCAATGTCGGAACTTTTCATCCAACGGCCGATCACGACCACTCTCATCATGGCGGGGATCGTGCTGTTCGGCTTTATCGGCTACCGCTCTCTGCCGGTGAGCGATCTGCCGAACGTTGATTACCCGACCATTCAAGTCACGGCCGAACTTCCGGGTGGCAGCCCGGAGACGATGGCCTCGTCCGTTGCGACTCCGCTCGAACGTCAGTTCTCAACCATCGCCGGACTCAACACAGTGAGTTCGACGAGCACTCTCGGCAACACTCAAATCACCCTGCAGTTCGATCTCAGCCGCAACATCGATGCGGCCGCGCAGGATGTGCAGACGGCGATTTCGGCTTCCGCCCGTCAACTGCCGCCGGGAATGCCGAGCCAGCCGACGCTGAAGAAAGTAAATCCCGCCGACCAACCCATCGTGTATTTGATGGTGAGCTCGCCGACGCTGCCGCTGTCGAAAGTAAACGAGTACGCAGACACTTCGCTGGCGCAGAGGCTTTCGACGATCAGCGGTGTGGCCCAGGTGCTGGTTACGGGCGAGCAGAAATATGCGGTGCGCGTGCAAGTCGATCCATCTGCATTAGCCAGCCGCGGCATCGGCATCGACGATGTCGCGACGGCTTTGCAGCGCGGCAATACGAATCTTCCGGTCGGCACGCTCTATGGCATTCATCAAAATCTGACTGTCCAGGCGAACGGGCAAATCACGAACGCCGAAGGCTATCGTCAACTTATCGTTGCTTATCGCAACGGCGCGCCCGTGGCGTTGCGAGATCTCGGCGACGTCATCGACAGCGTCGAGAACAATCGTTTGGCCAGTCGCTACAACGGTCAACAGGTCGTCACGTTGACCGTGCAGCGCCAGCCGGGCACGAACACCGTTGCGGTCGTCGACGCCATTCGCAACCTGCTCCCGACGTTTCGCCAGCAGCTTCCAGCGTCGATCAAGCTGGACGTCCTGTACGACCGGTCTGAGTCGATTCGTGAATCCGTCAACGACGTTCAGTTCTCGCTGCTGCTCGCGATCGGGCTGGTGGTGCTGGTTATTTTCATTTTCCTCCGCAACGTCAGGGCGACGATCATTCCTACGCTGGCCCTGCCCACGTCGATCGTATTTACCTTCGCGGTGATGTATCTGCTCGGATTCAGTCTCGACAATCTTTCGCTAATGGCGTTGACGCTTTCGGTAGGATTTGTCGTCGACGATGCGGTCGTGATGCTGGAGAACATCGTCCGGCGCATGGAATCAGGCGAAGGTGCGATGGAGGCGGCGCTGAAGGGCTCGCGCGAAATCGGCTTCACGATCATCTCGATGACGGTATCGCTGGTGGCGGTCTTTATCCCCATGCTCTTTCTCAGCGGAATTCTCGGGAGACTGTTTCGCGAATTCGCCATTACGATCAGTGTCGCGATTTTGGTGTCCGGCTTTGTCTCGCTGAGTCTGACTCCGATGCTTTGTAGCCGTCTGCTGAAAGCGATTGGCCATCGACGCGATGACGAGGATCGGGGCACTAGCCCGACCGTCAGGGAGGGCTCTTCGCAGGAAGTAGATGCGGACGGGAGGTCCGCGCTCCCAGCGGAAAGGGACAAGTGGTATCAGAAAACTGAGCGAGCTTACGATTGGCTGCTCGGCGGTTATCGTTGGACTCTGCAAGTAGTCCTCGAGCATCGCGCGCTCACCATGTTGATTTGTGGTGGGCTCTTTCTGGTGACGATTGGCCTCTTCTATGTGATTCCCAAAGGCTTTATTCCGAACGACGATACCAGCCGCATTGTCGGCTACACAGAAGCCGCGGAGGGCATCTCGTTCGCAGAGATGTCGCGGCATCAGGAGCAGATGGTCGACCTCATTCGCGCCGATCCAAACGTCGTCGGGGTTCTATCAACCGTTGGGTTCAGCGACGTTAGCGCGGCCAGCAACTCCGGCAACGTCCTCGTTCTGCTCAAACCAGTCAACCAGCGAAAAAAGGACGTTGACACAATCATCGGAGACTTGCGGCCCAGACTCGCGACCGTGCCCGGGATGCGAATCTTTCTTCAGAACCCGCCACTGGTTCAGGTCGGTGGGCAGGTCACCAAGAGTCCTTTTCAGTTAACGCTTCAGGGCCCGGAGCGAAATGAGCTCTATGCGAATGCCGAGGCCCTGCAAAAAAAGATGGCCGCGTTGCCGCAGTTGTTGGACGTGACCAGCGATCTGCAAACCAAGAACCCGCAGCTCAACGTCGACATCGATCGCGACAAAGCTTCGTCCCTTGGGGTCACTGCTCAGCAAATCGAGGACGCGCTCAACGATGCCTACGGTACGAAACAGATTTCGACGATCTATGCCACCTCGAACGAGTACCAGGTCATCATGGAAGTTAAGCCTGAATACCAGCAGGACCCTTCCGCGTTAGGCCGGCTCTATATTCATTCGACCGTGACCGCGCCGTCGACAACTCCATCGACCCAAACATCTATAGTTCAATCCACACCGCAGATTGCCTCTTCATCACAGACGCCTGCCGGTCAGGCCAACCAATCAACGCAGGGCCGGCTGATTCCGCTCAGCACGGTGGCGACATTGTCGCGTAGCGTTGGGCCTTTGCTGGTTAATCATCTCAGCCAGCTTCCTTCGGCGACGATCTCGTTCAACCTCCGGCCGGGTGTTTCTTTGAGCGCGGCGACGGATCAGGTACAGAGCCTCGCCAAACAGACTTTGCCTAACACTATCACGACCAGCTTCCAGGGCACGGCGCAAATCTTTCAATCATCGCTGCAGAATCTTACCTTGTTGATGCTGGTAGCGGTCCTGGTGATCTATCTGGTGCTGGGGATTCTCTACGAAAGTTTTATTCATCCCTTCACAATTCTTTCGGGACTGCCGTCGGCGGGCCTGGGAGCTTTGCTGACGTTGCTGGTGTTTGGACGCGAGCTGGATGTGTACGCCTTTGTCGGCTTGATCATGCTGATCGGCATCGTTGAGAAGAACGCGATCATGATGATCGACTTTGCGCTGACTTCCCAAAGGGAAGGAGGCAAACCGGCGGAGGAAGCAATCTTTGAAGCCTGTTTGATCAGGTTCCGTCCCATCATGATGACAACAATGGCCGCGCTAATGGGAACCTTGCCCATCGCGCTGGGTTGGGGCGCCGGTGCCGAGTCGCGACGCGGATTGGGCCTGGCGGTCGTCGGTGGCCTGTGCGTTTCTCAAGTGGTGACGTTGTATTTGACGCCCGTGGTTTATTTGTACTTTGAACGGATGCAGGAATGGTTTCAGCGGAGAAGGAGAAGAAGCGAACAGCCGGCAGTTGCGTAGAGGGGTTTTGAGTTCGGTATTTCCGAGCATCTTCCATTTGTGATCGGTGGCCTCTGGTTCGTGTTCGTTCGTGTGATTTCGTGGATCGTCCTTCATTCTCAGCCAGGCAAACGATCCACGAAATCACACGAACGAACACGAAATAAGAAAGTACGAACGGCAACAAGAAATGACGAATGGAAAATGACTTGCCTATGACTAAGCAAGACAAATCAAACGAGAGACACGGCATCTCTGAGCTCTTCATTCATCGCCCCATCACTACGACGCTGGTGATGGTCGGGATCGTTCTGTTCGGGTTGATTGGTTACGAAGCGCTGCCGGTCAGCGATCTGCCCACCGTCGATTACCCGACCATCAATGTCAGCGCGAGCTTGCCGGGCGCCAATCCCGAGACGATGGCTGCGTCCGTGGCGACACCTCTGGAAAGACAATTCTCAGGCATCGCCGGGATCGATTCGATCAACTCGTCCAATTCGCAGGGTTCAACCTCGATAACTCTGCAGTTCAATCTGAGTCGAAACATTGATGCCGCCGCCCAGGACGTCCAGACCGCGATCTCTGCCGCACTGCCACAATTACCGACGGGCATGCCGTCGCCGCCGGGCTTGCGCAAAGTCAATCCCGCCGACAGTCCCATTTTGTTTATGGCGCTTAACTCGGACGTGGTGTCGCTGCCGCAGGTCGATGAATACGCTGAGACACTGATCGCTCAGCGCATCTCGATGGTAGAAGGCGTGTCGCAGGTCCAGGTCTATGGCGCTATGAAGTACGCGGTGCGCGCGCAACTGGATCCGGCGGCGATGGCCGACCGCGGCATAGGCGTCGATGACGTTGACGCTGCCATTCGCAACTCAAATCCGAATACGGCAACTGGATCGCTTTACGGCAAATACACAAATCTCACTTTACAAACCAACGCCCAGCCAAAGACCGCTGCTGATTTTCGACCGCTGATTGTCGCCTATCGCAACGGCGCGCCGGTGCGTCTGGAACAGATCGCCAACGTGATTGACAGCGTCGAGAACAACCGAGTGGCGAGTTGGTTCAACGGCCGCCGCAGCGTGACCATGGCCGTCCAGCGTCAGCCGGGAACAAACACGGTCGCCGTAGTTGACGCTATTCGGGCCCTGATGCCGCAGTTCAAGCAGCAATTACCGGCGTCGGTGAATCTTGACGTGCTGAATGATCGCTCTATCTCGATTCGACAATCGGTTAACGACGTGCAGTTCTCGCTGTTGCTGGCGATCGCCCTGGTGGTGATGGTCATCTTTCTTTTTCTGCGCAACGTGCGCGCGACGATCATTCCTACGCTGGCTCTGCCGACTTCGATCGTTGGCACCTTCGCCGCGATGTATCTGCTCAACTTCAGTCTCGACAACCTGTCGCTGATGGCCCTGACGTTGTCCGTAGGGTTTGTCGTCGATGACGCGGTGGTGATGCTGGAGAATATCGTGCGCCGGATTGAGTTGGGCGAAGACGTGATGCAGGCGGCGCTGAATGGCTCGCGCGAGATCGGGTTCACGATAGTTTCGATGACTGTTTCGCTGGTCGCAGTATTTATCCCAGTTCTTTTCATGGGCGGAATTCTGGGCCGGCTGTTTCGCGAGTTCGCCATTACGATCAGCGTCGCGATTCTCGTCTCGGGACTGGTCTCGTTGACGCTGACTCCGATGCTCGCCAGCCGTCTGCTCAAAGCCACGGCGATTCGCGCGAACGCCCTGCATGAAGACGGCGGTAAAAGCGCTCGGAAGGGTTGGTGGGGTTTCACAGAAAACTTTTACAACCGAGTCCTGCATGCCTATGAATGGACCCTGCAGCGCGTGCTGGTCCATTCATTCCTGACTATCGCGATTTACCTGGTGCTGGCGGGCGTGACGGTCTATCTCTTCACGATCGTTCCCAAAGGTTTTATTCCCAGCGGCGATAGTGGGCTGCTCCTCGGCAACACTGAAGCCGCCCAGGGCATCTCGCTCGACGATATGATCCGGCACCAAAATGTCATCACCGACATCATCAAGAACGATCCTAATGTGCAGTCTTATGCTTCGACTGTGGGCGCGGGCGGCAGAAACTCGGGCGGCAACGCCGGCACGATCTTCATTGGACTCAAGCCACTCAATCAACGCAAGAGCGCGGACGAAGTAGTGGAAGAGCTGAGACCGAAACTCTCGCGCGAGCCCGGACTGCGCGTGATCCTGCAAAATCCGCCCTCGCTGAATATCGGCGGCCAATTTTCGCGCAGTACTTATCAAGTCACTTTGCAGGCTGCGAGCACCGCGGAACTCTATGACAGCGCGAACATCATGGAAAAAAAGATGCGTGAGCTGCCCACGATTCAGGATGTGAACAGCAATCTGCAGATCAATACTCCGCAGATCAATGTCGACATCGATCGCAAACAGGCAGCGGCGCGCGGCGTGACTGTCGCCCAGATTGAAACGGCGCTGGGGTCGGCATTTGGTTCGCGGCAAATCTCGACAATTTATTCGCCGACGAACGAGTATCAGGTAATCATGGAGGTCAAGCCGGAGTTTCAGAAGGATCCGGCGGCGCTGGGAAGGCTTTACATCCGTTCGTCTTCGCGGGGGCTGGTGCCTCTGAGCGCGGTTGCGAGTTTTTCGCGGAGCGTTGGACCCGCACTGGTGAACCATTTCGCCGAGCTGCCCGCGACGACTATCTCGTTCAACATGCGGCCCGGCGTGTCCTTAAGCACGGCGACGCAACAGATCACGACGCTGGCAAAGCAGACACTGCCCGCAACCATCACCACGACTTTCCAGGGATCGGCCCAGGTCTTTCAATCATCGCTACAAAACCTGACCTTGCTGCTGCTGGTCGCGGTGCTGGTGATTTATCTCGTGCTGGGAATTCTCTATGAAAGTTTCATTCATCCTTTGACGATTCTTTCGGGTCTGCCGTCGGCGGGACTGGGTGCTCTGCTGACGCTGCTGATCTTCCGGCGCGAGCTTGACATCTACGCCTTTGTCGGCTTGATCATGCTGATCGGAATTGTGAAGAAGAACGCAATCATGATGATCGATTTCGCCTTGGACAAGCAGAGAAGGGAAGGCCGCCCGGCCCGCGAAGCAATCTACGAAGCCTGCGTCGTGCGTTTCCGTCCGATCATGATGACCACGATGTCGGCTCTGATGGGCACGATGCCGATCGCGCTGGGCTGGGGCGCCGGCGCCTCCGCGCGTAGAGGATTAGGACTCGCGGTTATCGGTGGCTTAATCGTTTCGCAGGTGCTGACGTTGTACTTGACGCCGGTGGTTTATTTGTACTTCGAAAGATTCCAGGAATGGTTTCGGCGAGTGCGAGGAGCTAGAGCTACGACGGCATCGAATCGAGAAACCACGCATCCCCCCGCCGTGGCTTAGTGCGCGCGGTTCCTTCTCATGGTCCGGGATCACTGGCTTACTAATTCCGTCAACTGGATCGTCATGGGAGAGACTCGCGTGTGGTGGTCAAACTTTATGCGGCCTTATCGCCGGATAGTTTTTCTTTGAGCCAGGAATTCGCAAGAGTGGTGAGTGAGACGCCCCGGCTCTCCGCCTGTTCTTCGAGGCGAACATAGATTTCAGGATCAAGCGTGATGCGATGCGGGGCGCGGATTTCGAACTCGACTTCGTGGGTCTGGTCCCAATGATCAGCAAGGCTATGGCTGTCCCAGTACTCACCGATCTCTTCGGGAGAGCGTGCGTTCGAAATGCTGCTTCGCTGATCGTTCTTATTTTCGCTCATATCGTCGTCGCTCAGCAGTGTCCATGTCGCGGGCGCTCAAGATCAATGCTGTGTTGTCGCCTTTGTAAATGAAGAACACGATCAAATAGCGACCTGCGTCAGTTTGGCCACCTGCCGAGTATACATCCTCGCCTATTCGATGTCCTGATTCAACAAAGCGGTATCTGGGATTGTTGAAAAACACTTCTTCGGCTTCGTCTAGGGTTACTCGATGCTTGGCCGCGACTTTCTTCGCAATTTCGGTCAGCCAGACAAAATCATCAATGTGCATTTATTAAAACAACTGAAACTTAATCGTCAGGTACTTCTTCGGATTCTGGCGGAAGTCGTAGAGCAGCTTCACGCCTTCTGATGAGAGGTTGTTGACGTTGTTATAGAACTGCTCGTCGGTAATCAGTTTGCCGAGCGTGCCTTCGCCGCGTTGCGCTCCGGCCACGACGTTATCGATACGCGCGGTGGTTGTGTTGAAGCGAGCAATCGCGGTGCGGGCGTCGTTGTAGATAGCTTCGTCCTTGACCAGCTTGCCCAACGTTCCCTGTCCGGCATTCACTCCCGCCACGATCGAATCAATCTGATCCATCGAATGATTGACGCGGTCCGCGATGCGGCTGATCTTGTTGTACATCTCGTCGCTTTGCAGCAACCTGCCGGCTGAGCCGCGGCCGGCAGCAAGATCCGCGGAAAGCTTTCTCAGATTGGCGGCGATTTCGTTGGCATTGTTATAAAGCGCGTCGTCGTAGATGAATTTCCCGGCAGAGCCACGGCCGGTCTTAATCTGTTGCGCGATTTCTTCGGCATCGCGAATGGTCGCGTTCAGGTTGTTATAGAGAGCCTCGTCATTGAACAGGCGTCCGACGGTGCCTTTGCCGGCGCGCACATCCTTGACGACCTCGTTAAGTTGATCCGATAGCTTGCTTAGTTTTTGCGCCAGCTCAGTGCCGTTGGTGGCCAGGTCGCTGATCGAGCTGCCGGATGTCGAAGTCAGCAAGTCTTTATCTTTGATCGGTTGGCCGAGTGACGTGCCCGGGGTGATGTTGACGATCATTTCGCTCCCCAGAATGCTGGGCGCCATTTGCTGCGCCGTTGAATCTGAGCGAATCCGCTCCTGGGCCGGCACCCCGTCGATCTTACTGTCGATGGTCATAAATGCCTCGATCTTTTGCGGGTTGGGCCCGGTGCCAACTTCGCTCGGGGCCAGCAGTCTGATGCGGTCCACTTTACCGATGCGCACGCCCGCGAGACGTACTTCCGACCCTTCACGGAGACCGCTGGCGTCGCCGAACCGCGCCCGCAGATGTATGTGACTGGCGAAAGGATTAAGGGTGCCCGACGCGTTCAGGATGAGCAGAATCAGAACGGCGATGGCGATCAGCACCAGCAAGCCAACGCGTAGCTGACTTAAACCAATGTTCCGGGTTGATTGTGGCATGGCGTTAACAAGGCAAAAGTAAAAAGTAAAAAGGCAAAACCAATGCGAGTTAGACCGCTAAGATCTCCTTTTCCTTTTCCTTTTTCCTTTTTCCTTTCTGTCAGTGTCCGCGCAAGAATTTCTGGATGTATTGATCGTCTGCTTTGCGCAGGGTCTCGTCGGTCCCGCTGAAAATCACCTCTCCGTCGCGCATCATCAAAACTTTGCTGTTTATCAGGCATAGCTTCTCGCCTTCTTTTTCGAAGACGACTTCGCCGGCTTCATCGACTACCGCGTATTCCGAACAGAGATAATCCAGATTGTTCATCTCGTGAGTGACGAAGATCGAAGAGACATCTTCCAGATCGCGCAGCTTCATCGCCAACTCGCAAATCGTGCGCGCGGTCGGTGGGTCCAGACCCGCGGTCGGTTCGTCGAACATTACGATCTTCGGATCGCCGACCAGCGCGCGCGCGATGCCCACGCGCCGGCGCATGCCGCCGGAAAGCTCGGCAGGCATCTTGTCGATGGCTTCTTCGAGGTTGACGAAGCGAAGCATGCGCCGGACCTCGGCTTCGACTTCTGCTTCGGGCACACCCTGTTCGTGGAGTTTAAAGGCGACATTCTCGTAGACGGAAAGCGAATCAAACAAGGCGCCTTCCTGAAAAATCATACCGATCTTCTTGCGCACCTTCATCATTTCAGCTTCGCCATAGTGGGTTATGTCTTCGCCGTCGACCAGAATCTGCCCGGTGTCAGGTTTGAGCAGGCCCAACACCAACTTAATGGTGGTTGACTTGCCACAACCTGAACCTCCGAGAATCATCTTCGTCTCGCCCTTCATCACCTTGAAGCTGAGATTGTTCAGTATCTTTCGGCCGTCGAAGGTGATCGTTACATCGCGAAACTCGATCGCCGGAATTGCGCGATCGGAATCGTCAATTTCACGAAACGTCGATTCGGCAGCCTCCTGGCTAACGCGATTGTCCGCTTCTTTGCTCTCTGGCCGGTCAATTGAAGTTTGAGTCATCATGGCTGCGTGCCTAAAACAAGCTGTAATGCCCTGGCCAGAATAAAGTCGGCAATGATCACTATGATCGAAGCCGTTACCACCGCGGAGGTAGTCGAACGGCCCACGCCGACCGTACCACCTTCAGTCTTCAGTCCTCTATGACAGGCGATTGTACCCATCAGGAAAGCGAAGAACAAAGGTTTAACGATTCCGCCAATTATGTCATCGGTAGTAATGCCGTCGCGGACTGAATTCAGAAACATCGACGAGGGTAAGCCGTAGAGAAAAGTTGATACGGTCCAGCCTCCGGCAATTCCCACCACGTCGGCTATCAATGTCAGGAGCGGCAAAGTGATTACCAGTGCGATCAGCCGCGGTGCGACCAGCTTGCGAATGGGATCGGTTCCCAGTGCACGCATCGCGTCGATCTGCTCGGAAACAACCATCGAGCCCAACTCAGCCGAGATCGCTGAAACTACGCGACCGGTTACCATCAACGCAGTCAGCACCGGACCAAGTTCTCGCACCAGAGAAATCGAGACCAGATAGCCGAGCTGGCTCACCGCCCCATACGACTCGAGCGTCTGGTACGTCTGCAGCGTCAGCACGCCCCCGGTAAAGAACCCGGTGAGAATAATAATCGTCAGCGAGCCGACGCCGATGCTGTCCATCTGCGTGAGGGTCTCGGGAATGTAACGCGGTTTCCTGAAGAGGCCACCCGCGGCTCGCGCCGCGAGCAGGGTCATTTCCTCCAGTTCGAACACAAAACGCGTGACGATGTTCATTCGAAACCCAGTGATTATAAGAAGGCTGCTCGTTTGACGCGGTCGCCGCTACTTGTCACGAAGGTAATGAACCGGGCAGGCAGGGCGTATGGGTGACCTCAAAGACTGCCCAAAGGCGGCACCGCGTTGCGAGCCAAATTTCAATAGAGCGGCCTATGATGCGCAAATCCAACCGTTTGCGTCAAGGTTGAATCGCGGCTGAGTGGCGGGCCGGTTCAGAGTTCAAGCTATAGATTGTGCCTGGAATGAACAACCTAAGGGTTGAATTCTGAACGGAAAAAGCCGACCCCCGAGGTCTCGGAGCCGGCTTTTCAAGTCTCATTTGAATGACCGCCTTAGGGTTTCGAAGTCTGTCGGTTGAGCTTTCGCTGATTAGGCCGCAGAGGCGGCAAGTTCGCGTTGCGTTGCAGCCCTTGTTGTCGCCGCCGCAGAACATTGCCGGGGAGTTGTTGTTTATTGGCTTCACGACGTAAGGCCTGATTTCGTTGACGCATCTCCCTCAGGCGAATGCGCTGTTCCGGCGTCATCACCTGAAGAATCCGCGCTTCCGTCAACGAACGCAGACGAATCGTAGTTGCCTGCGCATCGGCGAGCTCGTGGGAACGCTGCTCAATCAAACTTTCATTTGCAGTGGGAGATTCGACGGCTTCGGCCAGCGCGCGCTGGGCCTGTCGCAGTTTCGTACCCGCGGCCTGCCGCTGGTCCTTCAGCTCCGCATTGATGGCGCGGATCTTTTGTATTTGGTCGGGAGACAGATTCAGTTCGGCGAAATCCGGAAGCTGACCGGCCTGGTTGGGTTGCGCCTGCACTTGGGACTGCACCGGCTCAGCGGGATTCTGTGGCGTTGGGGCCTGTGCTCTGACCTGTACCCCGACGGTTGCCAGCAGCAGGATCACGAGGAAGAGAATCCGACTGCTGCGTATTTTTGTTGCTCGATTCATAATTGCACCGTCCTTGCTTCCGGAGTTTTGGATCGTCTCGGAAAGCGTTACTGATTAGGTTCGTCCGACAATACAAAAGGCAGCTCGTCTTCATCTCTCGGAATTAGCCGTAGATCCGACGCCAACTGCTCACGCTCTTGTCTGCTCAATCCCCGGGCGCGGGGAGTCTTTGGCTGGACCCGATTAACCGCGAGTTGAGTGCGGTTCCCATCATCCATTGGCTTTTTGATCGTCGAACCGTCTTTGACCTGCGGCGATGTCTGGCGGTTATTTACCCTGGCAATTTCGTCAAGGCGCTTTTGTACTGCCTGATCGAGATCTTGCTGGCTATACTTTGGTTCGGCTTCTTTATTCGCAAGCTGAACCGGTTTGTTCCACGCACGCGAGATCGCCAGCACGCTCAGCACGCAAAGAAGCAGCGCCGCAAAACCTGTGGCGGCCCGCAGCCAAAGCGGCGACACGCTGAAAAATTCGCGCAACGCGGCGAGAGCCGTGAGTCTTCGCTCATGCTGGACGAACTGGGTGGAATCAATCCTGCTCTCGGCAGAAACTGCCGCCGGGCTGAACGCTGCGCCAAGCGCTTCGTTGCGCCAAAGCAAAATCGAGTCGTGCACCTGCTGGAAAACTCCAAACTCGCTCCGGCAGGCGTCACACTGTTGCAGGTGCTCGGTAAAGTCTTTGGCCTCGACTTCACTGGCTTCGCCGTAAAGATATGTGACCAGGTCTTCCGCTCGATGACAAACTGGTCGTTCGTTAATGTTTGGCATTTCAACTACCTCTTATCCGCGATCAATTCGCGTAACCTACGCTCCGAATTTCTGCAGACGCATCTGCAATTGCCGCAGCGCCGTGTATAGCCTGCTCTTGACTGTACTCAAAGGCAGTTCCAATGCCTCTGATATTTGCTGGAACGTCAGCTCCTCGAATTCCTTCATTACCACCACCTGCCGCAAATCCGGCGGCAGTGAACCGACCGCCCGTCTGACGGCGACGCTTCGCTCAAGCTTTTCAGCCGTGCGCGCCGGCGAGATATCCAGCGGCAAAGCAAATACGGCCGCGTTCTTCTCAGCCTCGTCCTCTAAGGCCGTTTCGCCGCGCACCTTCGCGCGCCGCTGCCGGGTAATGCACTGATTGACCGCGATCCGATGCAACCATGAAGAAACCTTTGCCTCGCCACGAAAGCCACGTAAATTTCGAAACGCAGCGAGAAAAGTCTCCTGGGTCGCGTCGCGTGCATCTTCTTCGCGCCCCAGCATGCCGAAGGCCAGCGCGAAGATTCTTCGCTCCCAGCGGCGCACGATCTCACCGAACGCCTCGGGGTCGCCCGACAAGGCGCGCTCTACCATCTGCTCATCGTTTGAGGCCGTTTCCACCAGGTTCGTGCTCGCGTCCGGCTCTGCGAGAGGCCGCATCCAAATGTCGCGCGCAACAACTCGCGCGGTCAATCTTTAGACGCTGGCCCCCGGTCCCAAGTCGGCAAAAGTATCGCACGAAAGCCGTAGAGCCCGCACAACTGGATTTCCTTCACACGGGATTTCCCGGAGAGTCCACGCTGAGATCCACTAATTGGCCTGGTCTTGGCTGCTTAACTCAAGTATTTCAGCAGTTAAATCCAGGCCAAACATGTTGACACACGGGGTCGCCAACAACTACTCTAGCTAAGGCTAGGACCACTCGAGGTTGGGTCGGGCCTGCTAGTCATATAGGGTCTTGCTTCGTAGTCCTTCACTTTCCAGAACTCTCCGTGTTCGAAGTCCTTAAAAGAATTCGTCTTCTTTATGTCGTGCTGGCCGTGCTGCTGCTGGTCGGCCTTTTGCCGCTGGCCCTGGCTGGAACTCTGCTGTCCCGGCGCAGCGCCGAGGAATTGCGCGCTATCGAAGGACGCTATCAGGCCCAGTTGGTCCGGGACAAGGCCCGACAGATCGAACTGTACGGCCAGCGCTACCGCGACGTCGTCAGCGGAGTCGCGCGTGCTTTTGAGATCGCCGGCGGCAGTCGTTTGCTGACCGATGCCGGTTACGATGCTCGCCTCCAAAGAACTCTCCTGGATGATCCGAACCTGATCGCCCTGGCGATCTGTCCGGTCAAAGGCGAGGTCCATCGTGCATTTCAGCCGGACCTGATCAAGCGCGAAGAAGTCGACCACCGAGTAAGCGATGTTTTGGCGCGCATGAGTGGACGCGGAGTGATCATCAGCCGGCCGCAAATTATTCGGTCCGGCCAGGAGATGGCGCTAACCATTGCCGCGCCCGTGATGAATGGTGATGAAATTGTTGCGGCGGTAGTGGCCATAGTTTCTTTTCAGGAAGTTTTCAAAGCAGTTCAGCAGACATCTTCCAAAAGCGCCCGCGAACTACTTGATGCCGGCTTGCCCGTGGTCTTCGTCGTCGATCAAAACGGAAAAGCTGTGGCCCACCCCGACGCGTCAATAGCTTTTTCCGAGCGGCCGATGACCGATCTGAAGGTCG
>DATHHW010000009.1:0-7171 GCA_035317005.1 Pyrinomonadaceae bacterium
GTATCCGTTCCCATAAACGGAAAGGTTTCGTTTCCCACCGCAGGGGCGGTCAACAAACCCTTCCAAGTAGGCGCGGTCGACATAGTGACGCTGCTTCGGTTGCGGCTGGCCCGGCTCGCATAGCCTGCTGCCCAGGATAACTGTCGAAATATCGCGATTACCCTCACAACCCCACAAGAAGCTGCCTTGGGGGAGGCTCCAGGGTCGTAGTTAATGTAATTGATTCCATAACAATGTCGGCTCCCGCACCCGGATAGACTTTGGTGGTGCCAGGCGCGCTCTTGGGCGTGCACGGATTAGTACGCTCCACAAAGCGCTTGACACCGCCGACATTGTAAGAGACGCCTGTTCTATAAGAGGGGATGTCAAGAACATTCTTCTACCTCCGCCGGAAGCGCGGGTATGGTTCGCGGCATCCAGTCCCTTGTCAGATAGGAGTGACGCTCGAGTCTTGTGTCTTGCCCTGTGGTTTCGGGTTTTGCTTTGCTCCATCTCAGCAGCTGCATGTTCATTAGTAGCGACAACGCCGATCGGTTTTTGAAACTGGCAAGCACTCGTGGTTGTACGGGGTCAACCATGGTTCTATCTGCGACTCGAGGCCTAGTGCTTTTTCGGGTTATCCGAGAGGGCATAGGGTTTACACAGAGGCTCAGTGCCACAGGCACTGTGCGCCTACAGGCGTCAAGGATGCTCACCCTCGAACCCGAGCGTCTCAAGAACCAACTGGCCATCACCAGAAAAAGATCACCGGAGATGGAGGGCTCTTCCCGTGAGACGCTCAAGCGGCTTGCGATTTCAGTTTGTCAGCGTCGAAGTTTTCTCCCTTCTTCCATAGAGTTAGCGTGATGGCTGCAATCTTGCGCGCCAGCGTCAGACGCGCCATGGTTGGCTTGATACCTTTGGCCAATGATCTCTGGTAGAAATCCTGGAACGGGCCGGGCAGTACACTGGCCCTGGTGGCCGCACCTTTGAACAAGCCTTTCAGATCATGATTGTGGTCCTTGTTCAGACCGCGAATGGAGATCTGTTTCTTAGAACGTCGCAGTCCGCCTTTGACATAGCAATATTCCGCACTGGTGCGGGTCTCCAAAGCAAGTCCGCTGTAAGCCCAAAGCTGTCGCTTAGTGCGGAAACGATGCGGGGTCTGGATCAGCGCCACCGCCAAGGCGGAGCGAATCGGTCCCAGTGAGGGAATCTGCCGTAGTTTGACGGTGATGGCATGCTTGCGACTCTCCGCCAACAGTTCGCGGCGCGCTTGCTGGCGTAAGTACTGCAGCATGTCCAGTTGCTGGTAGAGTCGTTCGGCTCGACGACGGACGCCGGCTTCCTTGATCTTGCCCAGCCATTCGCTTCGATGACGGGTATAGTAGATGTCCCGGCCGGCACAAGGGATCGCCCAGCTGCGATAGACCGCTTTCAACCGACACATGACTCGGGTCAGATCTTTGACGATGGTCAGGTAGCTCCGGGCTAGCTCGCGCAGCATGCGCACGCCGGTCTCGCCATGGTAGACCGAGCTGAGCTTGTTTAGGTACAACAGTTCAGCCAACTTGTGAGCGTCGATACGATCACTCTTGTTTCCGTCTTTGAGCAGAGCGTTTTTTCGCGGATTGCACACCACCAGCTTGGCCACATGCGGCTTCAGTAAATCGTACAGCCACGCGGCCCAAGTCCCTTCTTCGAAGGTGACCGACAAAGTTCCGCGCAACCCGGCAAAGAACTCCAGAATGGTCGCGGCTTTCGTTTCCAGGATGGATTCCATGACTAACTTGCCAGTGGAATCCAATACTGCCACCGAGATGGTTGCTTGATGAACGTCGAGCCCAATATACTTTTCGCTATTCATAGAGGGTGTTCCTTTCGTAGGGAATGATGCTTGCGCTCATAACCTACTCCTAAAGGGACGCCCTCTTATAATGCGTTTACAACACCTAACGACCTAGGGCTAACCACAGCGGAGCCACAGGGTCCAGTAAGTGCAGGCAGATTGCAGCAGTCGTCGAACTCCACAGCTAAATCGAGGTTATTCTGCGGCGCCGTGTCGTTCGATTGCGCTTGCGACCAGATACCCAAGCGGCCAGTACACGACAAGCTGTAGGAACCCTATATGCCAACCGTCCCAAATCCCTGGACGACCATATATTCGCAGGAATAATCCCAATTCTGGGTTCTGGGTGACCATCGCAGCCACGGTTGCGATTGCGGCAATCCATAGGATCTTGCGGAGCAGTGGTCGGAGCCTTGCAATCCCTGAACCCTGACGCATCCCACACAGTGAAGGACCTACAACCAGGACTAGCTGCACGATCAGAGGGAACATTTCGCGGTAAAACGCCAACGCAAAAACCGGTGCGTTGGGATCAGGCAGAGAGGGAAAGCCGAACGTACGGTGTACGTATTGAAAATAATAAACAAAATATCGAGGTGCTCCCACGAGTGCTCCGAACCATAACATGAGACAGAAGAGAACCCTATTTGTCTGGATCATGCGGTGCGATACGGCCCCGAGCACAAAGCCACTCGTCCATGACCAGCAAACCAGCGTCAAGTATCCTTTAAAGACAATTAGTGCGGTCTCGGCAAACACACGCCAAAATCCGGCGTTCACAAGATCGCCCCATTTCCAGTTGTTCGCGTACATCCAGACATAAACGGCGCTCCCGTCAGCCGTGTCTCTGGAAGTGATCGAGAGCAGCATTCCAAGCGGGGCAACCAAACTCACAAGTGTTAGCCAAGGTCGCCAGTGCGTCCAGGGAGATACCTGACGCCGGACGACTAGCCCAAGCACATCGCGTAACGCTTGGACGCCAGCCGCGCCGGACTCCGCGAGATCACCGCGCACCACGTCTCGTTCGTCGGGGTGGAGCATCAGGGACAAAAGGTCGACCAGCCGCCAACAGCCTCGCGTCATCATCGGACCGCGACTCGGTTCGTCTCCCATGAAACACCTCGGCTAACTCGCTTCACTGCGGCGTAAAACTCGCTTGCAGCACGACGGCCCATCGCAGTAACGCGCACCATTCGCTTGGGTCGGCCACCTCGTTGCGGTGTCGGATCACCCATCCGTGTCCTGATGAAGCCCTTCGCCTCTAATCGATCCAGGGTCGTATAGAGTGCTCCGATGGAGCACCGGTGCTTGGTTGCGTACTCAATTTCTTGCCGGATCGCAGCCCCGTAAGCATCTTCGCCCAAGCGCGTCGCCGCGCTGAGGATTAGGTATTCGAACTCTCCTAGCATAATTAGTATCACATTGTGGTATTAATAAAGATTCGTGTCAAGCTGGAAATCGTGACGGTGAAATGGGCAAGTCTTGGATTGTCGGAGCGAAGAAGTGATGAACCGGCCCGTTGCAGAGAGTCGTACGATGCAGGTTAGGAGCCATCATGAGATACCGAATTGTGTTTGGTCTTGTGCTAGTAATCACAGTTGTGATCTACGGCGGGATTCGTGTGTCTCACCGCTACCATGCGAAGCCATCGCTTATTCCGGCAATATCACGAGGGCAGGAGGCGCCGAACTTCGCGCTATCAACTTTTGACGGCAAGATCGTCCACTTGTCCGACTATCGAGGGAAGGCGGTTCTGCTTAACTTCTTCGGAGACACGTGTGCGCCCTGCCTGCAGGAAAGCCCTTGGCTGGTCGAGATACAAAAACGAGACAGAGCAAAGGGTCTTGAAATTATAGGAATCGAGATGTACGGCGCATCAAATGATGCCATAAAGAGCTACGCGAAAGAGTTTGGCACAAATTACGTCCTCGTTCATGGCAATGAAGCTGTGGGGGATGAATATGGAGTTGGAAACTTTCCGACGAGTTATTTTCTTAATGCTAGAGGCACGATTGTTGCGGCTACAGTCGGTCTGCACAGTGAGAATGAGATCGAAGAAAAAGTCGAGGCAGCGCTCCGTGGCCAGTGACCATATACGAGGAAATCAGGCTAATTGGTGAAAAATCGCCATTTCACTCATTGACCGGGGCTGTTGGATTCAGTCCGCCGTGAAGGTTATGATGCCGAGGCGCTCGGGTCCCTAGTCTTTCACACTGGGAAAGGCTCATTTTGGTTTGGCAGCGCGGGCCAGTTCCCGCCAAGTGATCAGCTTAATGTTCTGTTGAGCCAGAATCTCCCGGAACTGGTCACTGGTGAAAAAATCGTAGTCGCGCTGCCTCCAGGCCGAACCCCATGTGGAGCGTTCCCTGGTAGCGGCGCGTAGTTCGTCATCGTCGTAACCGGGATGGATGACGAACTCCGTCACGCCGGGTTTCAGGTTCTTCAACGCAGTGAGGTAAAATCCCGCCCATTTTTCCGGCGGAATTTCCGATTCAATCGTAACTGTATGGTCCAGCACGATATCGCCCGGATCGAGGCTCGCCTGCAAATATGGATGGTCAGCGAACCAATCTCTAGTAACGAAAACCGGCAACTGGTACTCGTGAGCCACTCGCAGCATAACGTCGAACAGTTCCTTGCCGTTCATGATCAGCCGGTACTGGTGGGAATCGAGGTGCGTGGGACGAACGCCCATCGCCAGCGCGCGCTCGATCTGGGCGCGCAGTTCGACCTCGACCTCCTTGGCGGTGATGTGCTTGTCCTCTTCCCAGTCGTGATGGAAGTATCCGTTTTGATCCACCAGGCTCGGTACCTTGTCGGCGGGCGCCACGGGACCCCAGCGGTAATAAACTCGTTCGCTCGTCAATGTGAGGTGCAGACCAAAGTCTGCGTCCGGATGGGATTTGGCATAGTCGGCAATCTCTGGAAACCACGGGCAGGGCACCATCAGGCTCGCGGAATTGATTGTCCCGCCTTGCAGAGCTTTGATCGCGGCCGCATTCACCGAGTGGGTTTCGCCCAGATCGTCCGCATGGACAATGATGAGCTTTGTACCGGGAGGGTATCCCAGCCGCTCCACCAGGTTTTGCGCAGAGAGTCCGATCGGGAAAGTGGACATCAGGGAGCCGAGCAGCAGTACTTGCAGGATGAACGGAGGAGTCATCGTCGACTAGTAAACCATAGCCCCACCGATCGATGCTCACGAGAATCGGATTTTGAGTGTAATCGATGTTTTCGATAGCCATCACTACTTGAACATACCCGCGAACGCGGATGCGGTAATTCGGTAGACAAAGCTGTTGCGGCCACCGCTATCTTGCTTTGAACCGACTCGAACCCCTCCAACTTTCTCCACTGCTCTCTGCGAACGGAAGTTTTGCGGGCCGACAAGAAAAACAACGTGTTCCACGAAGGTGAAGGCATGCCGGAGCATGAGTTCCTTCATTTCCCGATTGTAGATGCCGCCCCAGTGCGACCGAGCCAAGAATGTCCAGCCGATTTCGATTTCGCTTTCTTGCTCGTCATAGCCGTGAAACCGCGACGACCCGATCACTTCGCTTGCTTTGGAATCAATTGCGATCAGCGCTCCGCCAGAATCCAAAGCCTCCTGAAAAAACCCTTTGAAGACATCTTCTTTACAGCGATCTTTGACTGGGTGCTGCTCCCAAATCAGGGAATCCGAAGCCACGGCATAGAGGTCTCTGAAGTCGCTGGCTCGGAGAGGCCTGAGTTCCAGCAACTTGCCCTTCAGGGTGGGTTGAAAATCAAAAGTCATGCTCTTTGTTTCCACGTCCATTGTTGCTTATAGCGTTGTTAGCGAAAAACCGTGATTACACTCACTGACCTCGGCGGCGGGGGTTTTGAGTGCGGATGCCTGATTTCGCGAAGATTACTTACGGACGGTATAGTGCAGCTTGACCACGCCGTCTGGGAACTTCGTGCAGGAGATGAGTTTTAGTGGCACGGTGCGGCGGCCGGACGCGATCAATGGAATGCCTTCGCCTATAAACGTGGGAATCACGTGAATCATGAACTCGTCGATCTCTCCTTCGTCGAGAAACGAGGCAATGATGCCAGCGCCACCCATCATCCAGATGTCCTTTCCCTTTCGCCCCCGCAGACGCCTCGTGAAGGCTTTGATTGGTTCGTTTACGAACTCCACGCCCTCGGGCGCTGCCGATTGCACCGGACGGCGTGTGAAGACATAGTTCTTAACGTTTGTATCGAAGGCCGACCCGGACACGCCTTCCTTTTGAAAGTCGAGCGCCATATCGCATGTCTTCCTGCCCCACAAGATCGTGTCGATCGATTTATAGAAGGCACCCATGCCGTAGTTGCCCTTCGGACTCGGACGGTCGAGCCAGTCGACGGAGCCGTCAGTCCGAGCAATAAAGCCGTCGCCGCTGGTGGCGATGTAGACGATGATTTTGCGCTTGCGGACCATGGCAGCACAGGCAGTAGTCAAATCCTAACCCGGAGAGCCTCAGGGTTTCCATCACGTAGACTCAGAGAAAGGCGGCTCGCCTTGCCCATCCCCCGTCGCGCTTCCTTGAGAAATCCAGACTTTCACCACCGGCTGACGAACTGGAGAAATATCTCGATAGCGCTCATTCCGGGGTCGTGAGTGCTAACTCCTGATACAACATCTCTAACGAGGTCGGCCGTGTCAAGGTACTTGGGGTTGTTTTTTCATGATTTCGAACACACTTTTCACGTCAGCGCACAGGCACTGGTTCCCTTCGAGAGAGTAACGATCTTGCGTCGATGATTTGTGTCCAACCAAATGGCTCGGCCCGTTTTCACTTCATCAGATTTGGTGGCGTTGCCCACCAGACATCTCTCCGGTCACGTTCGATAATAATGACTTATTCGAGACCCCCGCCATTCGGGGAGGCGAGTAGCCTATTCAGTTACCCGGTCACTGCAATGCAGGACCACTGTTGTAATTTGGCATTCCCGCATGGGCTTCCCCGCACTGCCGCTGCTGTCCGCGCGGCGGCAGAACTCTTTGTAGTCAATCTGGTCGCGCAACATGATCCACAAGCGGATACCCAGTTTGTGCGCTGCCGCCATCCGCGCCTTGCCCATCCCTTTCTGGATAAGCTTGCGACGATAGAAGCGTTTCAGTTCCGGATCTTTTCTTACCGCATGGCTCGTCGCTTCGGTCCACAGAAAGCGCAGCAGCGAGTTGCCCTCCTTGGTCAGTTTCCCCAGCCGCTGCCGCTTACCGCTGGTGTGTTCACATGGGATCATTCCGATGTAGCTGGCTACGTTCTTGCCATGGGCGAAGCGGTTCGGGTCTCCCAGGAACACCTCCGTGGCCAATGCTGTCACGGGTCCCAC
>DATHHW010000010.1:0-17989 GCA_035317005.1 Pyrinomonadaceae bacterium
CGGACAGGGTGAGCCTATGCTGGCCCTCGCCAAGCTGAATCGGAATGTATGCGGCTACGACCGTTCGGTGGGTAGTGCTCGCGTTGTTGAAGAGTTGTGCTGCCCCGACGTATTGACCGTCGAGCGCAACTCCGATTCCAATCATGCTTTGCGTGCCCTGCGACCAAACCGATCCGTTGACTTCTAAATACATTGGCTCGTCGCCCGGGGCGTTGAAGTTAACCGTTATAGGTAACGGGCCCGCTTGCTGAATGATTACTTGTATTGCCATCTTGATCTCCTTCCAATTGTTGAAAACCGGGAACAGCTTTAAAGAGTGTTGGAACTCCGGCAAGTTATTCCTTTCGCGTCGGGATTGTCAATCGAGATACTAGTCAGCCGTGCCGCGTATAACTATCGAAAAACGAAAACGTCAATTGGCTCGAAGACGGCTTCACCATCGCTGTGCGATTAGCAACACTCAAACTTTAAAGAACGCGCTCATCGCAATCCCAAGCTAGTCTTGCCGGGAGAAGTTGCCGCGAACCCCTGTTCGGTCAGACGGCGACCGGGTGTGCGGGCAACGGCTTTTTCGAATTCGGCGTGTGCCTTGTCTTTTCGATCACGTCGGAGCAGGAATTCTCCCAGAAGTTCGTGGCTCGGCTTGTCAATCGTCGGCGGGCCGAAGGCGATCGGGAGCTTGTCCTCCAAGCTCACGGCTTGAAGCATTAGGCGTTCGGCGCTGCCGAAGTCTCCCTCTTGCTCAGCCAGCAGGGCGCGGACTTCCAACAGGAATATCTCTGGCCGGACGCGGTAACTTGGATCCGGGTCTGCACTCTTTGTATTAATTTCGACGACCTGGCGGCCGATGACCTCGAGCTCAGCCAGCGTCTGGCGTGCTGCGTCGCGATGCCCCTGCACAATCTCACCCATGGCCCGCGCGAACGCGAAATCAAGCCGCGCCCCCGGGCCCGCGCCCTTCGGCAGCGCCCAGCCCGCGATCTCACCCGCCCAGTCGCCGCTATCGAGCAGGTAGCGAAGTCGCATATTCGCGAACGAGCCGGTCAGGCTCACATCGGGATCCATCGACATGCCGGGATGATCCAGCGCGGCCTGCGATTCGACTGAAGCGCGGCACGACGCGACCGCACTCCTGGCCTTGTCCATTTGCCCGAGTTGCAGGTACCCATATTCCAGCCACATTGGGTAGTGGCCGCAGCCCGGCGCTGGGCCTTTCCCCGCCGCTTTGCGAATTCGGTCGACGTCGGCGATCGCAGCTATGTTCGCCTCTACAACTGGCCGCCACATCCCGAGCGCGAGAAAGATATGCGAGGTCATATGCTGAGCGTGACCCGCGTCGGGCGCGATCTTCGCATAGATTCGCGCCGCGCGAAGGCCGAGCGGTGCGTGCGCCGGATCGTCGTAGCTATGAATCAGGTAGTGAACGAGGCCCGGATGATCGCGATGATTCACCCACGCCTCTTCGAGTACACCCGCCGCGCGCATGTAGGTCGCAATGTCGCGTCCGGCGTGCGCGGTGCCGAGGATCGCCAGCCCGTAGAAGGCGGTCGCGTCCACGTCGTCCGGGTAGCGTGCGTGCAGCTTCGCCATCGCATCCTCGAAACGGAAGTCGCGCTCTTCTTTGCTTCCATCTCCATAGAGAATTTCAACTGCATCGAGGTATTCCTTCTCGCGGTCGGTCTTCGCCTTGGCGCGGCGCGCTGCCGGAGTCGGCGCCAGTTTATTGAGCGCGTCGCGCGCGGCCTTCAGATCCTGCTGCATCCAGATCGGATGATTGAAAGTCATCGCCTCGCCCCAGTAGGCCATCGCAAATCCGGGGTCCGCGGCCTCGGCCCGGCGAAACGCTTCGGCAGCGGCCGGATACTCAAAGTCGTGAAGCAACGCCATTCCATCGAGGAAGTCGGCCTGGGCCGAGGGAGCGCCCGAGTTAGCGAAGTCGACGTGACCATATCCGCCTTCGGCGGATGTCGGCGAGCCTGCGAAGAGCAGGCTAACAGTGAACGCAATTGCGAGCATTAGAATCCTCCTCGAAAACACCGACCTTTGCCCTTGGATGAACGACGAGACAACGTTCATCCAAAGATCGAGAAACTCAGGACGATGATCGCAACCACGGTCATAGGTAACCGCTATGTCAGTTGCGTCGTAGTCCATATTTTCCAAAGGAGCACCACGGCCGACCCGGTTGTCACGCGGGCCAACCTGCTCGGCATAACGAGAACGCTTTGGTGATTAGCGTCGTTTGACCGGCGCGCGGGCTCCAACGCTTTCCCATTGAGAAAGTGTTTCTCCTCGAATTCTCTTATCACTTAGTCGGATGACTGTCTGGAGCTTCTTATCGAAGCTAAATTCGACTGGTGGATTCTCGCCAAGACAGCCCTTTAGAGCAGGAGATACTAAGAGTCCGACGTTTTCATACCTCGCCCCATAGGTATAAAACTTCAACACGAATATCTCTCCACCGGCACAACCCCCATTTCCCATGAATGTCCTATACAAGATGTAATCTCCATCAAATCCGTTATACATGGCCACAATATTCGGGAACACGGCGGTGCTGCTGGGAAATTGCTTCATGAGTTTCCCGTCGAAGTAAACAGAGATTGTGGAGAAGTCCGCCGCTTCGCCTCCACGACTAACGAGGAATTCAACAATTTTATTCAACGCCGTCGTTCTTACCCTCTCATCCTGCGCCGAAACACTCATGCTGAGAGTAACAAGGAGTACAAGGACGAATACCTTTTTCATAGCAGTTCCTCCGGTAAGGATAACCGTAACACAATACGCAAATTGACCGGGCTGAGCGATTAGCAACCGTCGAAATCCAAAGCACAAATTGAAGAACGCCTCCGAGGAGCCGAGTCAAAGGCGTCGTTCCGAAAGCTCACTATTCAGCTACGCAATTGAACCTGAGGGTTTGTTATCGCGCCGCGCGTCAATGAGAACGATTTGTTTGTCGCCCTCCATATTCAGTTCCTTGAGAATGCGCATCACTGTCGTTAGCTCCCTCTCAGAGAAGTATAGGATGGCCTTTATCGACTTCTTCGTATCATGAGCCTTCTGGTAGATAGCTGTTTGGTTCTTTAAATTTCGTTTGAGATTGCTGTTGCTCGCGAGTTTGAACTCCACAAGGGTTTTGTCTATCGCCCCGCGAGAGATCTTGAAGTCTACGGGTCCACGGCCGCTATTTGACTCCGGACTTACATCAGAAGGTGTGCCGTACCAGACCAGGTTATAAAGAATGTGGAGATCCTTCTCTCGTCGAATTGGTTTGCCGTCGACGTAGAAGATCTTGTATCCGTCTTTGTTCTCAATGTGATCCTTGAGGTACGCTAACCTCTGGTGGGCTTCTTCGTGAGTATCACCAGTGATCTTGTAGAAGTCGGTCTCGGTAGCAAGCTCTCTCCTTAACTGAGTTCCTCTATAAACCAGCGCTGCATACCCTCTATCTCTGACTTTAACCAAGAGTCCCCGGGCGTCCCCGTGCTGATAAATACTCTCCTTATCTAAATCTGAGAGCTCCGCGTCGACATAGATTCGCATCTGGCGGCTATCCACGAGGCGCGCACTTGAATGGAATCGATCACCTTCGCCGGCTCGGAGCTTAATCTCATTGTTGATCACAGCGGGAGGAACGTTGCAGAGCGGGTTGGCTGCGTACATATCAATCAGCTGATTGAAGAGTGTAACTATATTGATCTGCTTGTCGAGAGTGGGGACGTAGAAGTCGGAATATCTCGAATTGGAATCATAGTTCAGGTGGAACTTTTGCCCGATTTCCACCTTCCAAGATCGCATTAGGACCGAATTATGCACGGTCACGTTGAAACTAAACTCAGCGACCATGCTCTTGCTCTCAGTTTCCTTTTCGAAAACTCCCAAAACGCTTCCGGGTTCAGGAGCGGATAGGGGAGGAGTCTGATTCTCTTCACTCATACAGCTTGTGGTTGACTCGAAAGTTTGAGACGTCTTTGATTACAGGTGTTATGCCGCTGGCACTGACTCGGCTACGGGAACGCCGATTTCATAGAGAAAATCCGGAGACATGTCGGCGCCATTCTTCCAGACAATCGTATCCACGTCAGAGTTGAGATGAACGCTCTTGAAGTTATTCAGGTCCTTCAGCTGCTCGAACACTTCGCCGTCGAGGTGCGGCGCTAAATCAACTTGTCGAAGGATTCCGTCTTCAAAAGTCAGCAGTAGCTTGTACTCAGACAAATACTTCACGTCCTTTACGAAATGCATCATTGTCTCGATCGAAGTAGTGCGTGAAAGCCTGCTTGCTCGAAATGCTCGTCAGTTGTCAACGCATTGGTTAATCCGCGCTCCTGCATCACGATAAACGACACGCAATCGATCAAGCCCCATTCTTTATCCAGGCGACTGCAAAACAAAGCCAATGCTTGCTGGTAGAGTTCTTCCGTGATCAAGACAATTTCAACTTGCGGATCCCGTTCGAGCGCGTCCAACAATTCGCCGGCGGCTTGACGATAACGCTTCTTCGATAATGCGTTTCCGATTTCCAACAGCACGGCTCGTGTCGTTACGAGCGGCGTCTGGTTGGCGAATAGTTCTTCTGCTAGTTCTTCGGCGCGTTGGTGGTGTTCGTCGGATTCGACAGACAAAGCGATAGCATAAGCCGTATCCAGAAAGAACTCATTGCTCATCTAATTTCGCTCCGCCATAAAGATAATCATCAAGGCGAGAAGACCAATCCGCAGGACCTTGCAGGCGCAACGAACGCGCCACTTGAAGAAACGATTTGGGTTTCGGTTCCGGTGTAGGTTTGACCGTGACAACTATTTGAACGCGAGTATTGGGTTGTAGTTCAACCGGCTCATCGGGACGAAAAACCGCGCCATCAAAAGTTGCTTCGAGTGTCTTAGTCATGTTCTACCTCCGCGGAATGCCCGCCAAGACTTCGTCCGGCACGTCACGCATGATCTCTTCAATCTTGTCCCAGATTGCGACGCGCCCTGCTGGGTGCCCGTTATCTGCCTTCGTTTCGAGGCCCGCTAAGTCCTCGACGAACCTCAAAACCTCTGCCTGCTGATCTTCGGGCAGCACACGTAGCTTTTCGATCACCTTCTCTTCAATATTGGCCGCCATTAGTCGATCTCCATGGCCGTTATCATACCGTTGCCGGGTTGAGTTGTCAGTATCCGCTCGCGCGCGGCTTGTAGTTGACTCGAAAGTTTGAGGCGCTCTTGATTACAGGTGCTATGCCGCGGGCACTGACTCGGCTACGGGAACGCCGATTTCATAGAGAAAATCGGGGGACATGTCGGCGCCATTCTTCCAAACAATCGTATCCAAATCGGAGTTGAGATGAACGCTTTTGAAATTGCTCATGTCCTTCAGCGGTTCGAACACTTCGCCGTCGAGGTGCGGCGCTAAATCAACTTGTCGTAAGCTTCCGTCCTCAAAAGTCAGCAGGAGCTTGTACTCAGACAAATACTTTACGTCCGTTACGAAATGCATCATTACCTCCTACTCCAAAGGCTCGATTGGTGTCAAATGATTGCTTCCCTTTTACGCAATGGGCTAAACTCCAGCACATGAGTACGACTCAGTATCAAGTCCTTATTCGCAACGGGTCAAGTGATCTATTTGTGGCGTCAGTGCTCGGCATGGCGGACTGCGTTGGGGAAGGACGGACGAGAGAAGAGGCGATTGCTAAAGCCAGAGCGGCGCTCGTCGATAGGCTTGCCCAGGGAGAGATCGTCACTATTGATGTCGAAAGCAGCGAGGCGGTGTCGGCAACCAACGTATGGCGAGAGGAAGCGGGGCGCTTCCGCGAGGATCCGACCTTCGAGGAATTTGTCACCGAGATTCAATCTGAAAGGCGCGATCCGGATTCGGACGAGTCAGCACCGTGACCCTCTTCGTGCTTGATACTGACCACCTCAGTCTTTACCAACGGGGCGTCGAGCCTTTGCTCTCCAAGCTCCTGTCACATCCACCAGACGAATTGGCAATCACGATCATCACAATCGAAGAGCAGTTGCGCGGACGGCTGGCCCAAATCAAAAAGGCGACGAACGCCGCCCACTTGAGTGAATGCTACCGCTGGCTTGGTGAAACTGTAGATCAACTGGCACGGCTGCCTGTGCTCTACTTTGACGGGACTGCGGCAGCCGTTTACGATCGGCTGCTGTCGCAGAAGGTTCGCATCGGCACACAAGACCTTCGGATCGCCTCCATTGCCCTCAGTCAAAACGCTCTGTTATTGACGCGTAACCGGCAGGACTTTTCACGCGTTCCGGGCTTGCAGTTGGAGGACTGGACGTTTTGAGATTCGCCTTGCGATCACGGTTAGCACCCTGACCCTCCCTTCAATATTTAGCCCTCGTTAGTCGATTTCAAACCCCCTTACCTACCGTTGCCGGGTTGGGTTGTCAGTATCCGCTCGCGAAGCTGGTTACTTGTCGTCCGCCTTCTTCTCGTCCTTCGCTTCCTTCTTCGGCAACTCGGGCGCGGTGAAGTCCGGGAGCGGATCGCCCCAGATGAAATGATTGAACCAGGCCAGGTTGTGCATCATCACGGCGCGCATCGATTTTGGTTTGGTGATGCCGTGGCCGAAGCCTTTGTAGACGACCATCTCGACTTTTACGCCGCGATCTTCCAGACCCTGACGTAGTTCGTAAGCGTTTGCTATCGGCACGCGGCGATCCAACTCGCCGTGTTGAATCAGAGTTGGGGTCTTCGCGTTCTTCACGTAAGACATCGGGGAAGTCTTCTGATAGATTGCCGGGTCGTCAGCGGGATCGTTGCCGAGATAATTGATCGTGAAGGGTGTGATGTCGGTGTTGTAGTAGTAAGTGGCCCAGTTAGAGATTCCGGCGCCGACCGAGATAGCGGCGAAGCGATCGCTCGACGTAGTCATGAACGCCGAAATGTATCCGCCCTGGCTCCAGCCCATACAGGCGACCCGGCTCTTATCAACCCAACCCTTTCCGATTAAGTAATCCACTCCCGACAAAACATCCCAGGCGTCGCCCACGCCGAGATTGCGAACGTTCAGTTTGCGAAACGCTTCGCCGTATCCGGCGCTGCCGCGATAGTTCACTTTGAGGATAAGCGCGCCGCGCGCGGCCCAGATGTCTGCGGGGTAGTAGCGCGCATCAGGAGTAAGCAGCAGCGGCCGGTCAACGCCGGTTGGCCCCCCGTGGATGATGCAGAGCAGCGGATATTTTTTCGTCGCGTCGAAGTTCGCTGGTTTGATGAGCACGCCTTCGATCGTCGTACCATCCTGACTCTTCCACGAAACGACTTCACGCGTGCCCAGAGTGTAGCCGTGCGCTTGCTCAGTCATGTTCGTCAGCATACGTGGAGAAAAAGTTCGTATCCCCGAGACAAAGACTTCGTTCATCGCGGTGGGCGACCCCGCCACGAAGGCGATGCGGTCCCCGTTGCGAGTTAAAGAAAACGAACCAGCCATCAAATTGTCCGGAGCAGAAACGCGGACGATCCCGGCGGTGGCCGCGTCGACACGAAACAGATGCGAAGCCGTCTTTTGCTGGCCGGCAAAATAGATCCCATCGGCTTTCCATTCAATCAGTCCGGGGTTTTCGTCAAAGCTATCGCTGATGGATTTCGGTGTGCCGCCAGCCACAGGAACGACTGCCAGGCGCGAGTTGCTGGCGAAATAAACCTTGTTTCCCATCGCCGAAGAAAAAACTATTTGTTTTCCGTCGGGAGAAAAACGCGGACCATTGTCTGGTCCGGGCAAGTCGACAATCTTCTTAACTGAATCGTCGGCGAGCTTGAGCAGGTAAATGTCTGAAGTTACGCCCTGAATCAAATCGGGATTCATGGTGGCGCTGAACACGATGCTCGACCCATCGGGCGACCAGTTGAACGAATCGACACTGAAGTCCTTCTTCGTTGTGCGTTGCTTTCCCGCGACCGGGGCATTCATCGCGTCCGTTACATTCAGCGTCCACAGGTGCACGTAACTGTAGCCATTGCGCACTACGTCGTAATCACCCAGATAGTCTTTCCGATCCTTGAGCGGCTGCGGCTGCGGTTCGGTCGCCATGTAAGCGATGGTCTTGCCGTCTTCCGACCATGCAAAGTTACTGATTGCAGTTTCAGACTTAGTTAGCTGTTGAGCTTCGCCGCCGACTGGGTTGATCAGAAAGATTTGGTTCTTGTCATCCTGCCGATTGCTGAGAAAGGCGAGCCAACGCCCGTCAGGCGACCAGCGCGGATTGGTCGAAGACTTCTCGCCGCGCGTCAATTGAAAATTCTTCCCCGTGTCGCTTTCGACTAACCAAATCTGGGTGATGAAAGCGTCCTGCTTGAAATCACCATAGCCGACTGTATAGGCGACCCATTTACCGTCTGGCGAAATCTGCGTCCCGCCAACGGACTTAATGGTTAGGAGGTCGTCGACGGTTGGAACGCGAGTTGCTTCTGATGCAAATGCAACGGCGAGCGTTCCTAACGCACATAGAGTCAGCAGGGCGGCTAATCGTTTCAACATGAGTTGAGCCTTTCGGTTTAGTTTTCATCTCTTTACCACCTTAACTCGTGGTCTCACTTTAGGGGCGCACCGCATTCTTGCAATGATCACCTGGCTGAAGCCAGGTGCTAATGAGACAAAGCATTCAATTCTGACACTCCGGATCCCTATCGACGGTCACGATAGGCAATGGCGCGATCTTGTTCTGCCTCAAAATCTGATTCAGGGCCGGCAGAGTCTCAGCATTGACCTTACGCCAACGCGCCAGATCGTTCTTCAAAGCAATGCATGATGGCGTGGCATTCTCAATTATCGATTTAGGCGGACGAATATCGCCGCTTTGAATCATGGTCACGAATCGCGCTACGTCGCGGTTGACTACGCCAAAGCCGGGCGCCGCGTTCGTGCCGTCCTGAATCTCGCTGAGTTCCTTGTCAAGCGCCTGTCCGGCGGCTGTTAGCTGCGCATCTCCCGGAAGAGATTTCGGGGCCGCGGCCAGCGCCGTGCGCAACGCTGCGACCTGGCTGTAGGAGTGATAACTCGTGTTCATCCATGCATCGAAACTCCTCGCCAGATCGAGTTGCGCTTCCAGGTCGTCCGGCGTTACATGCACGCGGGGATCGAGCGCGACAACCAGCGGCTGTCGATACGTCTTACCATCAACCTTCAGCACGACTTGGTATCTACCAGGCACCGCCAGTGGCCCGGGTGGCTGGTTGATGGGCGTCTTGCCGGCCACCGCGTGATCGGGAAGTGTGTATTCGATGTAGTCGATATGTCGGCCGCGAAAGTTGTAAGTCAGCGTGTCGGGGTGCGGCCATTGCATGTCCCAGACAAAGCGATTCAAACCAGTTTTGGTAGTCAGGACGTCGAGTGGAGCGAACCAGTAATCAGGCACATTCCTCGGTCTAAGTTCGAGCAAGGGCAGCGTGTTCGAAAAACTGCGGACGACATGGCCGTGTTCGTCGCGAATCTCAAGCGTGATCGATTTCGGCGGCGATTTCAGGTAGTAGTAGACGATCGCGCCGTCGGGCGGGTTCTCTCCCGCGGGCAGGTCGGCGGAAAGCGGCGTGTCCGGATGATTGTCCCAATGCGCGCGGACAGCGGTACCCGGCTTGAATAAGTAAGCATTGCCATTGGCCGTCTCCGCGCTGATTTGTCTAAGCGGCGACAAGTCATCCAGTATCCAAAGGCCGCGGCCGTAGGTCGCCACCACCAGATCGCTTCCATGCACATTTAGATCGCGGACCGAGGTTGTCGGCAGATTGAGCTGCAAAGACTGCCAGTGATCGCCGCCATCAAAGGAAACATATACTCCCGTTTCAGTGCCGGCGTATAGCAAGCCTTTGCGCGCCGGATCTTCACGGACTACCCGAGCGATAGCCGTTTCTGGTAATCCGTTGACGATCTTCTGCCAGCTCCTGCCCGCATCACGCGTGCGGAAAATGTTTGGACGATCACTACCCCACGCTGCGCCGACGACATAGGCGGTGTCGGCGTCGGTTGATGAGGCTTCAATAATTCTGATTTCCATGCGATCGGGCGTGCCTGGAGGCGTAACGTTGTTCCAGCTCGTGCCGTTGTCGCGCGTTAGTTGCACCAGGCCGGTGTTCGTGCCCACCCAAATCTCTCCCGGAGCTGCTGCTGAGGGAGAGATGGCCTGGATAACTCCCTGATCGTTCGGTGAAGGGTTTCTTGAAGTGAGATCGGGGCTGATCTCCTGCCAGGTCTGCGCGCCGTCACTCGTTTTCATCACGTATTGCATACCCAGATACATCGTCTTCGGATCCTTTGGTGAAAAAACCAGAGGCGTCTCCCACGTGTAGCGATATTTCGCGCCGGGCCCAAAAACGGTCGCAATCTGTCCGGTAGTTCGATCCAGTCTGAACACCGACCCGTACCAGCCAACTGAATAGACCAGGTTCGAGTTCAGCGGATCGGGAGCGATGTAACCACTCTCAAATGCTCCAGTCGAGAACCAATCGCGATAAGTGATTTGGCCAAAGTCACTGCGACTCAGCGCCGCCACTGACCCGCTGTCCTGCTGTGCCGCATACGCGCGATAGGGAAACGCATTGTCGGTGATCACGTGATAAAACTGGCCGGTTGGTTGCGTGAACCAATCGGTCCACGTGTGACCGGCGTCGAGACTAACAATCGCTCCCTGATCTGAACCCAGAATCATTCGCTGTGTGTCGGTGGGATCGATCCAGAGCACATGCTGGTCCTCGCCGCTCGGTGCGCCTTTGTACGATTCAAACGTCTTGCCGCCGTCCTGCGAGCGATACATCGAGGTTTGCATCACGTACACCAGGTCGGGATTGCGCGGGTCAGAATACATCTTGCCGAAGAAGGTGCTGCCGGTAATGCGCGGATCATTTGTGCTGCGCTGCCAGTTGGCGCCACCGTCATCTGAGCGAAAGAATCCCGAGTTCAAGATTGCGTACACCCGCTTGCCGTTCGTCGTGGGCGCGACTGCTAACCCAATCGAACCGCGACCGGAATCAGGCAGACCGGTAGCGCTCAATTGTTGCCAGGTACTCCCTTCGTCAGTTGATTTGTAAATCTGTGAGTCCGTTCCCAGGGCGCGTCGCTGGCTCGGATCGATCACCAGATTGTAGGTTGCGGCAAAGACAATTTTTGGATCGTCAGGCGAGGCGACCATCTCAACGACACTGGTCTTGTCATCTTTAAAGAAAACTTGCCGCCATGTTTGGCCGCCGTCCGTGGTTTTGTAAATGCCGCGCATGGGCGTCGCGTAAAAATAATCCCGAGCCGAAGCCAGGACGATATTCGGATCCTGGGGATCGACTACTATTGAAGTGATGTAACGTGTGAAATTGAGGCCGGCCTGCGTCCAAGTCTGGCCGCCGTCAGCCGATTTGTACATACCTCTGCCCGGCGTCTCTTCGCCCGTGCCGACATAAACGATGTTTGGGTCAGACGGCGCGAGCGCCAGGGCGCCGATGGATGCGATATGCACGTCGTCGAAGATCGGTTTCCAAACCCGCCCGCCGTTGGTCGTCTTCCAAACGCCGCCGCCCGGCGTGCCGAAATAATAGGTCGCCGGCTGGCCCGGGATGCCCGCGACACAAGTGACTCGCCCGGCGCGATGCGGACCGATCAGGCGCCACTTCATAGCTGAGAATGATTCAGGGTTGTACTGAGCAAGTACTGTGATCGAGACGACTGCAATTGAAAAGATGACGAGAGAGAAACGTTTCAGGGGATTCATACCAAGCCTCCGAGAATGGCGGTGAGTTTATCATCTGAGGCAAACCGGGCAGTAGCCGCCCGCGCGGGAGGCAATAGCACAAAAGGATAGACATAGGCCAAAGTGATAGTCGACGTCCAGATTGGTGAATCGCGTTCCGAGTTCATTCCCAGGCGATTCAACTGTTGCTTCCTTCGGTCCATCCCTTGAGTGTTTACCTCAACGGACAGGGCCTAAACCCTTCTCGACCGTAGACATGCCCGCCGGGTTCGACGTTGCTCGCCAGCCCTCGTTTCACCAACGCCGCACGAAGGATGCGATGGGACGGAGGAGTCCTAAGAAGCTGAAATGGATGGCGCTCTTTTTGCATAATGTATTAGGTAACGATGAGTATTTGAAATCGAAGAATGGTAGCGCCTTCACCATAGAGGCGCACAACTAACCATCGATTGAGCGGTGTGCGGGTGATATCGATGCAGGAAGGTTCGCCTGCCTCCGCCCAGTTAGGATTACCCTGGCGAATGGTTGGATTCTAAGGACAGCCGCCGAGCTCCCATTGCTCGTGTGCAATGCGTCTCACAACTCACCTCAACCTGCAAGGAGATACGTCATGTACAGATCACTTCGTCGCCCACTCACAGTTTTGTTGCTGGTCCTTTCGCTGATCTGCTTCGCCGCCCTTTTCCCGCAGTCGCCGGGGATCTCAGTCTCAGCCCACGTAACCCCTCCCCCACCACCTCTGCGATTACGCCTGAAGGTGGAAAACAACACGCTTCAGCCAGGGAAGACTACTAAGATATCGGCCCAGTTTCTCGACGGAAGCTATCAGCCGGTTCCTAATGACGGCACGCGGATTGTGACATTCGGCGTTGTCGCTCCCGCCGGACAGAGGCCCAACGGAGGCGTCTCGCCCCAGCAGGTAAAGGTTGGGAGCGGGGCCTGGTCCGCTGACGCAATCTTCACTTCCAGTCAGCCCGGCAAGGTGATAATTGAGGCGCGGGCCGAAGGCCTCGATCCAGCTCGAACTACCCTGGTTGTAACCAGCCGGATTGCTTCGTACCTGTCTCAATTGTTCGAGACGGTTGCATACGCCCAGGGATTCGAAGGATTCGCGATCGATTGGCAGACAGAGCGGAAACCCCAGGCCAACAGTAGCTCTAAGGCGACTTTTCAAGTGACTTTCCTGGAAACGCCGCCAGCGGGGACGAGGGTTAGGGTCCGCGTGGATGCGCCTGCACGGATCGTCTATGACGGCCAGGACCGTGGCACTTTCAGGGATGTCATATTCGATGGGACCAGCGCCGGTTCAAAAGACATCGATGTAATTTCGGGAAGAGTCGGGAGGATCAATGTCAGCGCTGCTATCCTTCCTAACGGTCCGGAAAAACGAGATGTCGTGGAATTCACCGCGCCGCGTCCGTCGCGGATCATTATCGTTCCGGACTCGCAAGAAATCATGTCAACGGACAATCTCGTCCGGCTTTCTGTTCACCTGACCGACGATAGCGGAAACGCCCTTGAGCCGGATACGGAAAGGTCCATCACCCTTAAGGGCGCCGGGAGCGACGATCCGGTGGATTTTGATCCCAACCCTCTGGTCTTCTCGCCAAACCAAAACCAACCTTCCGCGGAGTCTTGGCTTCGCTTGAGCGGTCTTCCCAGCGGCAACGAGCTCAGGATAGTGGCGGTCGGTCCCCGGAATGCTAACTTGACTGGCCAATTGAAAACGATCACTATTCGGAGCCCGATCCAGGGCGTCACGCTGACGGGGCCGTCCGAGGTGACTCGAGGAAATTCCAGCGCTGAATTCACCGTCACGCTGAGAGACAAAGACGGCAAGACCAGACCCGCGGATTGGGATCGAAAAATCAATCTCAGTGCTACCAACGGAACGTTCACCCCAAATCCGTTGATGATTCCCAAAGGTCAAGCTACTGCAAAGGTGAACTACGTATCGGCGGATACGACCGGAAAGGTCTCACTCAAGGCTGAGAGTTGGGGACTCACCGACGGTTCGCAGGAAATTGTCCTGATTACCGCGGTGTATTGGCTTGTGCTTGCCGCGGTGGGCGGGGGCTTGCTCGGAGGTGTTGTTCGGCATCTTCCCAGAGGCGATAAGCTCGCTGAAGATCAGCCGAAACGGGCAACGATGCGTTGGACCGGACTGGTTGGGAGTATCGCCGGTAGTGTTGTCAGCGGTTTCTTTCTCTACCTGGCGATGAAACTCGGTTTTTCGCGAGTGCTTGGGTCGCTCGCGCTGCCTTCGCTCGACTATGGAACGATACTAGTGGCGCTGTTCCTGGGCGGCGTTGGCGGATACAAGGGCCCCTCAGTTTTTGATTGGCTAGCGAGTGTTTTCACCCCGAAAGCGCAAAAGGTCGAGACGCCCCAACCTGCCGCGTCGGGCGTCAACTAAAACCGAGCTCCACTGCCGGGGCTGCAAGCCCGAGAGATGAATTCCATCTGAAGGTCCGGGGACGACATTTTCCGTCGTCCCCTTTTTCTTGATGGCTACCCTTTGCGTTAAGGTTTGATTCGAGCAAGATTCAATCTCAGACCCAGACTCAATCTACTTCACATCAGCCCAGGCCTTGCCCTCTTTATAATGGAGAGTGAGCTCAGAGATTTTCGTCAGGTCGAGGTTTTCCCACTCGATACTATGTTTGTTCCCATCGGCAACTTTCAGATCCCACTTCACGGTTTTCTCCTGGTCGTCGAAGGTGATCTTGACGCTTTCGCCGGCGGGGAGAGTGTCGCGTCCCAGCACGTCCGCGCCCCATTCGCCCGCACTGTGCGGCGAAACGTAAAGCTCGTGAATCTCGACGCCGGTAGCGTTGTGTACGACAAAGTCCTGCTTGCCGCCGCGGGCAAAAGCCGCCGCCGCGAAACACACTGCGATTAAGCCCAGCGTAATCACCACTCTTGATCTCGAAATGATTTCCTTCATACGCATAATTTAGCCCCTCCTTGCTTGAAATAATCTAAAGGGAGAGCGATTTCGTCTAGCAGAGTGCTGAAAAAAGCAAAATCGCCACAGAGACACAGAGTCACAGAGATGGGAAGGATTCAGAACCTATCAGAAATGCCAACAAATGCTTACGCTCTTTGTTCTCATCTTTCTCTGTGTCTCCGTGGCTCTGTGGCTATGCTTAGTTTTTCATCAGCCTGCTAGAACTCCTCGACGCACTTCATGCGCGTCGAGTGGTTTGCTTCAAAAATTTCAGCAAAGATCGTTCCGCTGGATGCAAACTCTTTCCGCGATAAGACATCAGTTCCTTCACGCTGGCAAAATGACGATCTATGACTTCACCTTTTTCAAAGCTGGTCAGGATCAGCGGGCAGATGTACGAGCCGCGACAGATTGCTGGCGTGTTACCCAGCGCTTCGGCAGTCTCTTTGATAGCCGCTACCAGGAGTCTCTTGTTTGCGGGCCGGTTTCCGTTCACTTCGTCCCGCACCCGCGCCAGCGCGCAAGCGCAGATCAAAGTCCCAAACCAGGTGCGGAAATCTTTGGCGCTAAAATTTCCACCCATGATTTCCTTGATATAGGCATTAATGTGGCGTCGCTTTACATCGACAAAGGAGTTGTCGCCATTTTGATACTTGAACACGTCGCGGCCGGGTTGTCGCAGGAGTTCCCGCACAACTATGGCCGTAGTGCGGTCGCGAAACTCACGGTGCTGGCGGACTCCGGACTTGCCGGGAAAATCAAAGGTCACCACGTCGCCCTTTACCCTGACGTGCTTTGGACGGAGCGTGGCGAGTCCGTAGCTTCCGTTTTCACTCGCGTAAATCTCACTGCCGGGCCGGATAAAGCTCATCGATAGAATTCTGAGAATGCTGGCCATTACGCGTTCCTTCGGATATCCACGTTGACGTAAATCTTTGGCCATCGTCTTTCTCATTACCGGTAACTTTTCCGCGAAATCGATCAGCCGCTGAAACTTTTTTCTTTCCCGGTGGCGGACACGAGTTTGGTGATAGATGTATTGCCAACGCCCGGCGGCGTCTTTGCCCACCGCTTGCACCGCGCCCGAAGCCGCCGAATTGATGCACACATCTGTCCAGGCCGGAGGAATTTTTAGAGCTTCGATCCGCACCATGTCTGCGCGGCCGATCTTTTGTCCGTCGGCGTTCAGATAGCGGAAGCCTCGCTGGGGCGAGCCGATTCGGCGAATGCCTTTGGCGCATAAATTTTCGATTCTGGTCATGTTGGTTAACTGTTCACTACTCTGCCTGCGCCGCGAGTTCTCCGGTGGCGCGATCGTCTTTGCCTTCTATGTGACGGATTCGCTTGAACTGTTCCTGTAACTGTTCCAGCTCTTCGTCTGACAGCGTTTCGAGATCGACCAGATTGGTGCGCGCGCCTTTTACTCCTCGGATCAATTCATCAAGTTTCAAATGGATGGCTTTCGCGTCGCGGTTCTGCGTGTTTTGAATCAGGAATACCATTAGAAAAGTAATAATCGTCGTGCCTGTATTAATGACCAGCTGCCAGGTGTCGGAATAGTGAAAGAGCGGCCCGGTCACCGCCCACACGAGGATAATGAGCCCGGCCAGGATAAACGCCCAGGAGGAACCCACCATCTTCGACGTCGTCTGGGCAAATTTTCGGAATAGTTCGTTCACTTCGTAATCTCAGATTGTTAAGTAACGAAAGCTCGTGGCTTTCACCGCGCGTTCCCTTTCGGAAACAGTACTTTGTCGGGCACGGCCTTAAGTTCCGCCAGAAGCTTTTTGATCAGTCTGGTTTTCACCCGGCCCGCTTCCTTTGGATGGACCAGGTAACGAACGATGGCGTCAATCCAGGTATTGGGGTTGACGCGGAACAGCACCGCCGGACGCTCGCGCACTTCCAACTGATCGACCGGCGTCTGGGCCAGGATCTCGCGGAACACGCGCACCTGTTTCATCATGTGCTCGCCGACTTCTTCCTCCGCGACGCGCTGCATTGTCTCCGCGACGAATTCCAGGTCGCTCTCGTACGCGACGTTGAACTTGACCTCGTTCCAGATGTAAGGAAACAGCGGCCAGGTATAGTTGTAGACCGTCGAACTCAAGACTTTTGAATTGGGAAACTTGATTACTCGGCCCGACGGGTGATCGGTCGAAAGAAAGTCGCCGCCGAATTCCCACAGCGTCGTGTCCAGATAACTAACGTCAATGACGTCACCGGTCGCGTCGCCAATCTTGATCCGATCGCCGACCCGGTATGGCGTTCGCGCCAGCAAGTAAATCCACCCAATGAAGCTGGTGATCGGCGTCTGCAAAGCAAAGCCGAGGATTAGCGAGATCAATCCCAGCGAAACGACCGCCGTGTACCAGTTCTGAAAAAGGATCGAGACGACGACAAACGCCAGGACCAGGACGAGCGCCAGCTTGGCGACGCGGCGCAGGTTGTAGCGCGCCACCGGGCTGTCGAGACGGCCGATCAGATAGACGTCGACGATCTTGGCGATGGCCAGCAACAAAACGATTGCCATGGCGGCCAGATCGAATTTCTGAAGCTGGTCGATGTATCTGGGGTGTTTTGCGGCGAAGCCGAAGAGACTAAATGCCAGAACATAACGAACCAGGGCCAGCGTTAACAGGATGATCACATGCGTGCCCAGCAATAACTTATCTTTGGTTTCAGCTTTGGGAGTTTCGTCCGGCTTGATCGTGCTGGTCTGTTTTAGCGCGCGTTTGACCTCTTCCTGCTGCTTGACCTGTTCGACTTCGGTGCGGAGTTCGTTCGGCATCCTTACAGATTCCTACAATAGACTGGCGTTCTTCTCGCGGAAGCCTTTGCCGACGCAGAGGTTTGTAATTAGGCATTCTGCATGCCATAAATCTCTGCGATGAAGCAAAAGAGTGAATCCCAGAAATCAGTAACGGACAAACTTGCCATCGCGCGCGCATTACAAGAGATTGGCGCCTTGCTGGAGTTGAAGGGCGGCGAGTACTTCAAAGCCCGCGCTTACAAACTTGGTGCACGCGCCATCGCCGAGTTGAATGAAGACATTGGCAAGTTGATCAAAGAGAATCGGCTCACCTTTGTTAAGGGCATTGGCTATGCCCTGGCCAGGCAGATTCAGGATCTCTACACAACGGGTCAATCCACATTTCTGAATCAATTGCGCGCGTCACTGCCGCCGGGGATTATCGAGTTGGGAAACCTGCCCGGACTGAGCGTAAAGAAAGTCGAACGCTTGCACGACGAACTTGGAGTTTCCACCGTCGAACAATTGAAAGCCGCTTGTGAATCGGGCCGGGTGCGGCACGTCAAAGGCTTTGGCGCTAAAACTGAACAGAAAATTCTCGACGCG
>DATHHW010000011.1:0-19069 GCA_035317005.1 Pyrinomonadaceae bacterium
AGTTGCCCTTTGCTTTGATAATAAGCCCGCAGCGTAGCGTCGTAATCTCCCTCAATAATTAGCGCGCCGGCCATGCCATTGGCCAGGTTCAAGGCCGTTGATCCATGCTTGTGAGCGTGATACCAGTGCGTTCCGGGTGACTGACCCATGCTGTCCGGCTGGCCATTCCATTTCGGAATGGTAAAGCAGTTGGGGAAAGCGCCGACGTAATACTGCGGCAGTTGGGGTTGCGGAGCGCTCGTCATTTCTTGCTGGTCGTTCCACCACAACTGATCATGTAGCGGCAGCACCGGCTTCGGATTATTAGGCGGAAGCGGCCAAAGGGGCTGGGGTGGCGGACTCTTGTCCAGCCAGGTGGCGGTATTGTCATAATATTGCAGCAGGCTCTGTTGGAACTTCTGCCAACCAACAGGCCAGGCGCCGCTTGGATCTTGGGCGGAAGGCCAATCTTTCCACGCCAGGGGCCACGGAGACTGGTTTGCGCATTTCGCGAATATCTCGCTGAAGAGATCCTTTACGGTTTGCTCGGTCACTAACGGTTTACTGTTGGGCTCCGGCGTCCGGGGCGAAGGCCGAACATTTATCAAGACGTTGTCGGCAATTCCGCTGGGACTGATGTGGGTACCATGAAAATGCAAATTCGTCGAACTCGAACCATGGAAGCAGTTCGGTGGATTTTCAAAAGTTGGATCACCCGGATAATTCTGGCCCGCGCCAGAACCAAAAGTCGTATCTTGCTCGCAGGCCTGACCGTGTTCGGCTACGTCCATCTGGCCGTTAGGGAAGTTGTTCGGGTTTACGTTGTTCACGAGCGTGATTTGAACTGTATCTCCTACGGCCGCCCGTAGCGTTGGTGCGGGATTCGGAACGCCCGATGCCGTTGGCCAAACGCCGCTCGGGTTATTCACATCGTAGCCGGCAATGTAACGCATCCGTCCGCTTTGGCAGGAAGGCAGCGTTTGCCCCGGGTCGGGCTGTCCCCAATAGGTCTTGTCTTCATCGAGAACCTTTAAAACGGCCTTTAGCGTTTTGGTGGCGCCGGTACCTGAACTTTTGATTTCCATTATTGACTGAAGCATCTGGCCCGCGGCAATACACTTCGGTTTCTGTGCCTCTGCGACCCAGTGCGCGCGCGCAAGGCCCGGCAGCGTCGAACCAATCGCGAGGCCCCCTGCCACCACCATGGTTTGTTGGAGAAAATCCCGTCGTGTAAATCCCGACTCCTCCGTGATGTTGGATGATCCGTTGCGATCTTCTTCACCCGCTTGATCCGTGACAATCTTCTCTTTCGGCATGGGAACCCTCCTCACTCAAGGTTGTTGCACACCGGCTTATCGCAGCGCCGGCTATGGATTGACGTTGATGTCCTTATCTTCATGGCGGAACATCTGTTTACTTCGTCTTGTAACCGAACGCGCCCTTTTTCGTGGTCTTAGCGAACGCACCTTTCTTCGTCTTGCCGCCGAACGCGCCTTTCTTTGTGTTGTCGGCGAATGCGCTTTTCTTAGAAGTCTTTACAATTATTTGTCCGCTTTCGCCCGGGTGATTGATGCAAATATAGGAGATGGTTTGGGCCGCGGCAAAGCCAACCTGGTTGGACTGTGTGTTGGGGGGAATCTGGTATGCAATAAACCCCTTCGGATTTGAAGTACTCGGTGCCGGCCAATGGGCTTGGTTTGGGTCGCCATTGAACCAGAAGACGCTGTCGTTTACGTACACCGTCTGCGGATTCGGGTCATACACCGCTGGTGTACCCGCTTTGATTTGGATCTTGAATATGGACATCGAAGGTCCTCCTTATGTCTTCGGTGACTCAGCCAGGAAACGAAAAGGAACCGCCTAGAGCGACCGGGAATATATCACGACCCACGATAGTTGCAAGTATTTTTGCAGCAAATTGATCGAAAAATTGACTAGCCCTGTTAGAACCGCGCTTAGGTTTGCAGCGGTGTACCGCCTGTTGAGCCCATCTGGAATGTGACGAGGCCGCTTGATACGTTCGAATTCACCCTCGCACTCTTATCTCGGATGGCTTGGCGGGTAAGACTCCGTCTATTCAAATTGGCAGACTCTGGCGATTCCGTCGGGCGGATCTGGGCGATTGGTTCCGCGACACTCTAAAAAAAGCTTCCGAGAGTTTTGGAATTCGCTATGGCCAGACCGTGTCAGGCGGATCGTGCGCTCACGATCTTTGCCACACTTGCTTAACAACCTTCCTTTGGCCAAAGTTCCAATAAATGGGATTAAGGAATACGCTGGACACGCTTCCATCGAAGAAATGCAAAAGCACTTAAAATTCATGCCTCAGCAGTAGAGCTGCAAGCGTCTCCACCCGACTTAGCGCCCTTGCTAACGTCGGTAACGGCTCCATTAACGGCCAGAAAGAGAAAAGCTCTGGAAAGCCAAGTCGGCATCCAAAGCCAAAACTTTGTGACTCGGTTGTGACGGGCCTTGCCGACTCAATAAGTAAAGCCTGTTCTTACATCAGCTACATTACTAGGATTGGCTCCCCACACTGGACACTCTTCGCAACTTTTTCCTGCGGCCAACTACGGAAACGCTGGGTGTTCTAAGGGGTGCGTGAGCTCGTGCTGTGGAAAATCAATGATTCGACCTTCGGTAGTATGAATCCCTTCGCCACAGATTTCTTAATTTCACAGCTCAAGTTCAGTCCTTGACTAGATGACATCCCAGGCCCAACGGCCAAACTGGCAATCGCGAGTGTTTTTGACCTTTGCGCGGTAACGAGGGAAAGGGTAACGAGAGAAAGGTTTGACTCCACACCCCGATTAGGATTATCGTTTCGGCGCTCGTTACAAATGGCTGAATTCCCATGAGGTTGCTTCCTCGCACACTCGGCCAAATCCAGCCATGTTGCCTGCGTAAGACTTTGCTAACGAACGGAGTTAATAGCGATAGTTAGAATCTCAGCTTTTACTTCGCAGACAAAGCCGCGCCATGCAAATCTTGACTAGCAAACAACCAAGCATAGATTTCTCGGCTTTCCGATTCTGAGCCTGTGTTTTGATTGAGTTCGGCCTCGTCAGTGTAGGTCTAGCTGTCTTAGGTCAATCTGTTAATTGACCTTGCGAAGGAATCAATCTTATGGCTTCCACAATGATTGGTAGCAGCTTGGCACATCGCGACTTGATCCAAAAGATTCTGAGGATCGCGACTACCGATGCAGAAGTATTGATCAGCGGACCGAGCGGAGTGGGTAAGGAGCTTTACGCCCGCTATGTTCACTGTTCTAGTGAGCGGCGGCACGCCGCTTTCGTGCCGGTTAACTGCGGCGCCCTGCCAACCGACTTATTCGAGAATGAGTTTTTCGGACATGTCGCGGGAGCATTCACCGGAGCACTGCCCCGGAGCCAGGGTCTGGTTGCCGAGGCCGAGCACGGCACGTTGTTTCTTGACGAGATCGATTCGCTGTCGTTGGCCAGTCAGGTAAAGCTCCTGCGATTTCTTGAGGACGGAGAGTACCGCCGTCTGGGTGAGGCCCGAATCAGACGTTCTGATGTTCGTTTTATCGCCGCTACCAACTGCGATCTGGGCATCGCGATGCGCGAGGGTCGCTTCCGTGAGGATCTCTTCTTTCGCCTGCGAGTCGTCCCTATCGAAGTGCCGCCTCTGCGCGAGCGGCGTGACGATATTCCCCTATTGATATCAAACTATGTGGAATATTATGCACGGATGTACAGTCTTCCAAGAATCACTTTTAGTGGAGGTGCAATGCGGCTCCTGGCGACCTACTACTGGCCGGGTAACATTCGCGAGCTAAAGAACTGTATTCAATACCTGACTTGTTTGCGACTGGAACATCCAGTTCAGCCGCAGGATCTGCCTCTGCTGGACGACAAAGAAAAGAAGCAATCAACCGCGGTGACTGTGTCTGTAACTACGCGGCCGCTGAAGGAAGCAAAGCGCGACCTGGTAAGCCGGTTCGAACGGGAATACCTGGAAGAAGTACTCCGCCGCAGCAACGGCAATATTGCCCAGGCCGCGCGGGCCAGCGGCAAACCACGCCGGGCGTTTTTTGAGTTGATGCGCAAGTACGGGATCAAGCCGGCGGATCTTTTTGCGCAAACTACCGTCCAGGAAGAAGATGGTTTGCTTGAATACTCTGTGGACAACGCAGTGAAGTAAGAAGGTCGTTTGACATGAAAGCCTGTCATCTACGACGCGAAGATGCCGCATTGATCCCCTCGAAAAGCGCGAAGTTGCTTTCAGCGTAAATGATCGAGCCGAATTAATGAGATCCGTCCTGCTCTGCGCCGGGAGGGAGGGGATACCACCACCACCAGTGAGTTGAAGGAATTCCCTCGGCAATCTGCTCCGCTTTGAGATAGCCTTCTTCCTTGCCCTTCGCCCGTATTTGTTCATCCAAACTCGCGCAATACTCTCCACAGAAGCTGGGCCAGTTGATGTCACCACAGAATTCCATCAGAAATGCCAGACTGGAGCGGCGCTTACAGACCTCAAGCCACTCGTCATAGTCCCAGCTTCCGTAAAGCTGATCTTCGGTGCGCGACGCAAACTGCTGGATATCCCCCATCAGATCGATCATTTGGCTACAACAATTCGCCAAGAAGCCAACGAACTCGGGCCAGTCCCGACTGTTTGGATGGCGGTGTACCTCCAGCGCTAAATCGAAAATGCGGTCCATGAACGCTTCCACCTCACCGAACCTGCCGGTGAGGCTTGGCTTTGCATTAATAGCGGCCAGGGTCTTGCGGCTCTCATCTATGAGTTTGGCGAGCGTTTGTAACTGCGAAGTCGTCATGGCTAAGATCCCTGCTTGCCCGGTTACATGTAGGTAGCCAGAATTACCCTGCCATCGTTCGTCACGATAACAATGGCTTTCACTATGCGGACTTTGCCGCTTTGTTCATCGGTCACGCTTCTGCTGAACGTAAAGCTCTGAGCGTTGCCGTCTTGCGTAGCTTTGATACTTACAGATGCCGGATCGGCGCTCCTGATCGTTTTGACGACACTTCCCATGTAATCGTCGAACGGCCTGCCCGTCCTCTCCTGTGATGGGATAATTTCTAAATGCTTCGCCGTATGGTACACCGCGTCAAACTCAGTTCCCAACGGTATCTCTTTGAGCGCTTGGACTTGCTCGATTATTTGATGGGGAGGCAACCCGGCTGGAATTCTTGCCACGCCAGTCCGCCCTCTGGTTTCCTTGGCGAGCATTTCGTACTTCCCTGCAATGCTCTTGGTGACGGCCTCTCCGGGCATGTCTAGTTTGTCCGGTCCCGCAGCCATTTCCTTCTCGGTCTGGGTTGCGAAGAATTCCTTTAGCTTGCCGGTAACCCCTTTCTCGATTCGGACCTTGGCCTCAGCCTCTGAACGCAGCCTTTCTTTCGTTTTGATATCCAGAACCTCGGTGTTGGCCTTTTCCCAGGCAGCAACCTTCTCTGCGTAGACCTCGTTTACACGGTGCGTGTAATTGGCTGACGCCCGTGAACTTAGTTCCTCAAATTGTCTTGCGTAATATTGATAATGTCCGACGAACTCGCGAGCAGAGGCGGGCTTTTGTGACATCGCGTAGTTGGCGGCCTGGGCCTGGAGATGCAGCGCACTCTTCGAAATCGATTCCTTAACTACGCCGTCATACACGCGGTTCCGCTCCGCGTCGGTCATGTCTTTGAAAATGGGCTCATCTTTCAGGCCCAACTTCTCGAGCAGGGCGTCCGCCTCCATCCGTTGATACTCGAAACGGAGCCGGTGCCCCTCGGACGTCGAGAGTGATTTCAGCGCGTTGGTGCTTTCAACGAGTTCTGCAGTCTTACCGGTCTTGAGCTTGGTGAGGTCACCACCGTGCTGGTTCAGCAGCCGCGTAGCTTTCAGCATTGCCGCGACCTCCGCATCGGACATCTCTTTCAATTTGGCCGGGTGAATATCAATCTGGCCGTTGATGCGAATCTGACTCTCGGGCGCAGCATATACCGTCCCGCCTGGCGTTGATGAGAGCGGACTATCAGGCGCGATTTCGATCCGACTCGCAGGATCGAGCTTATCCAGACGATGAATCGCTGCGGCCAGTTGGGGCACCGGCTTGGTGGGACTGACGACGACCGGTCCTTTCGTGCCAGCCTGCTTCTTGACGGCCAGGTCTTCGAAATGCCCCTGAGGATTGCTGAGTTTTTCGATCTCGGCGGCGAACGATTCTGGAGAGTCATGCTGAGCACGAAGGGCATCGAACTCCTTGATCGCGGCGTCGGATAAACCATTTCGCAGCTCAGTCAGCCGCTTCGTCGCTGTCTGCCGCCGCTGCATTGTGAGGAAGGCACCGAGCAACTCGCGGTTTTCCAACTTACGCAGTTCGATCGGGTCGGCTCCCGCGTTGCGCATTTCCAATTCAAGATCGAGCCGGGTCGCTTTCCCGATCTCGACTTTCTCGGAAGCCGGAAGCCGCTGCTTGATAAAATCCGACGATTTGATGTTCTTAAAAAGATCCTTATTCGACACGAACACCAAAGCAGCGCTTGCCAGTAGACCCGAAATCACGCGTATCGCCTGTTCACCCTTTTCGGCGTCGCTCAGCGTGGGATCGCCTTCAGCCGCCTTGAGCGCGGCGAGGGCTTCTTCCGTCGCGTAGACGAGGGTCCCAACATCGCCGGCAAGTGATCCCATGACGAGGATGTTTCCAACCCGGTAGACCAGTGGCCTGACCGCCCGCACCTCAGCGCCGACCGCGCGCATCATCGAACCGGATGCGCCCATGAACGCGGTGACTATGCTCAGACCCTCGATAACATTCTCCTTGTCGAGCGCGCCATAACCGAGTTCGAGGTTCTTGTAGATTTGCGTTGCTGACCTGGCAATGCTCAGAGCCATTAGCGCATACCCAGCCACCTTGGTCACTGCAGTTGGCTCCGGCACTATCAGTAATAGGGCGCCAAGGATGAAGCCACCGACCTTCAAGATGCCATCGACCCACTCCTCGGCTTCCTTATCGCTCCTGTTGGTGCTGAAGTTGTTCGTGAGGTTCCAACCATGCGGCTTGAATGTATAGACTACGGAGCCGCCTTGCGGATATGGGTTAATGGCCATCCATTTCTCAAATGCTTTAGCGATCGCTTCGAAACCGGTCTGCCCGGTAGCTACAAACTCGATCACCTTCTTGCCGGTCACGTCAATCAGCTTGGCCTTGGCGGCTCCGTAATATTTCTCGACGCTCAAGTAAATTGTGATCGGTTGTATTCCCTTTGGATAGACGATCACAGCCGGAATCGGTGCGGTGTATTTTCCATCCGGCAACTCCGTGATCTGCGCTGGAAGCGGTTGGGCTTCTTTATAGAAAGGAACCTTCTCCGCGATGCCTTTTGCTTGCTCCTCTTTGGCTTTGAATCGTTCCGTCCAGTATGGCTGCTGCTCCCCGCCAAGCGCGGCGCGCCGGCCCACCTCAGGCATCGACTCTTCGATACTCTGTTTGTACTCGGCCAGACCTGCCGGCGTTCGCACTTTGGCCGCCTCACTCAGTGCCGCCTCGCCATAGACCACCGGCTCCTGCACGTCAACCTCAGCCGGATCCGACGTCTGCAACAGGTTCTTTTCGGTCCCCCAAAAGCCTCGCTTGGCACTGTAGAGCTTGGCGCCGACATGGTGCTTGCCGGCAGTTTCAAACGAATGCTGAAGTACTAAATAGTCTCCTTTCACTGGCAGGCCATCGATTTGCCACTCGATGGAATGTTTCTGCCATTCGACTGACCAGCCCTTAACCTTAAACTCCACTTGCGCACCTTTGATTGCCACTTTGGTTGATGGCTCGATCGCGAATTTTCCCGCCTCCGGCTCCTCGAGTTTGATCTCTCCCGAAAAGGCCTGGCCTGCCGGCAGCCTCTCATCCCCCAGATATATGTTGACAAAGACTTCGAACTTCCCCCGCGGCCGCACAACGTTCCAGAAGAAATCATCCAGCGTTATGGTTTCACCCTGCGGAAAGCCGGTGCCCAGGGCAATCCAGTAATACTTGCCCTCTTTGTCTGTCCATTCCCATTTCAGCTTCACATTGCGGCCCGGCGGAATGTAGTCCTGGAATAGTGTGAAACTCAGCCGGTCGCCGATGTGAGCTGGTCCAGGCGGCGACCGCACGATCTTTCCGCCCACTTTGCGCATCTCCTGCGAGCCGCCAGACTTCATTACTGCCTCATAGATCTGGTTCTCGTCAGTGCGTATTCCAAGGAATCTTAAGGCGTTAATCTTTTCAGCGATCGCAGAGTCGACCTCAGTCCGCTTATCCAATGCCTCTTCGCCCCTGACGATCGCGTCCTTGCGTTGATAGAGGACCCGCAGCTCTTCCACCGTCGTTTCATAATTCGGCGCAGCGGCGAACTTCGAGAGATCAAGGTCGGGAGCGCACCGCTGCAACCTCAACCCAGACTTCATATTGGGCAGGACATTTCGGGCAATGTCCGCCGACCGCTTTCTCGCGCCGCCCCGAGTGGAAACGACCGCGCCCACCGCGGCCTGATCAGCATCATCTTCCAACGCGCCGTAGTCGGTCTCTCCTTTCGGCATCACTCCGGCCGCAGAATCGGCGCCACGCTGCTGCATCACGTGCGCCAGCTCATGTGCAATCAGGGCATCGCCTATCAATGTGCCCGGTTGATATTCTCCCGCGCCAAAAGCAATGTGCTGGCCGACGGTAAAGGCTCGCGCATTCAGATTCTGTGAGAGTCCCGCGCCATTAGCGTCCGCGTGAACTTGCACATCACCAAAGCTTTCACCAAAGGCTGATTCCATGCGCGACCGCACGCCACCATCGAGTGAATGCCCATCGCCCAGTTGAGTTTGAATCACTTCCGGATCACCGGCTTCCCTGGCACCGCCGTTGCGCGCTTTGAAAAGAAGACCACCGATGGCGGAAACCGCGCTACCGACTCCGGACACCAATGTGGAGGCTGCCTTGGCGACGCCCGACGCCGCGCCAGCAACTGCGCCGCCGATAGCTCCCAACATGCCGGCGCCAGGCAAGACCGTCGGCACGCCTTCCGGCATACCGGTGACCTCGCCGGTCGTTACAAAGGTCCTCAATGACCGACGCACGCGACCGGTGATGATGGGGACGAAAGCACTCGCGCTGGTGACCGCACCTGTTTCAGGCGCGTATTTGCGAATCGCACGTTCAAGGTGCTGGCTGTCCTGCGTTTCATAAAAAGCAAACCAGCGATCTATTAGAGGACAACCCGGGGCGGACCAGGGTGTCTCTGCCAGGGCTTCGGCGGCTGTGCTACACACGGCCGTGCGCAACTGAGAAAGAAACTCCGTCTTCTTCATTTGCCCGGGCTTGGCTTCCATTTTGTCTTCGACAATCAGCGGACGAGTCGGCTCGGTTGTCGGCGCGTTTGTCGGCGCGGCAGCTCCCGGAGTTTCAGTCGGGGTCGCGGCTAAAGGTGAAACAGCATTCGAAGCTGGGGCGCCATTCGATGGTTCGGGGTGAGCACCGTCAGCTTTGCGCTGGATCAGATGTTGCGACACGGCCCCATTTCCGAAGCCAGGCTGAAATGAAAGCGTGTGGCTTGGATCATTCGGTGGCGCGTCGCTCGTCGCGGCTGCCGCCAACAGCGAATTACCAAAGATTGACTGCAAATCCGGGCGGGAGACGTCACGCCCCGGGCCAACTCCTGCGGATGGAATCTCCGGGACGGGGGGTTTCGCAGTCAACCCGCGGTTGGGATCGACTTCGGCCTCGATCTGATGTGGAGTCATAAGGCCTCATCCAGATGGATCAGCAAGTGAATCACACCGTGACTTCCTTTGACGACCTCGGTCCGACCGTGGTGATTCAGATTGGGAATCTTCATAAACATCGAGCTGACGAGCTCGCGTGTCAGTATTCTGCTCTTTGACGAGAACGCATAATGGTAAACATTGCGTGTCCGCCAGATTAGCTTGTCTGCGGACACTCGTATGCCGAGAGAAGTACAGCCGACTGGAATCGTCATTGAGTCAAATTCCTTTTCGCTGTCTCTCCCACCTGACGTGGCCCGCACCGCCAAATCGATCACAGTCGCGATCTCTCTTACGTGCTGCGGGTGACTGAGCAGTCTCGCGGTGCTGCGTAAGCGGCGTTCAAGGACCAGTGCCGCAGTCGTGAACAGGACAGCGCCAAGCGCCAGCACATGCCAGAGACGAAAAGGAAGAACGCCGATGAACTCAAGACTGACAGCGAACAGAAGCAGTGCCACGGAAATCCATTGGTATTGGGACAGCCCCGACTTGAAGAAGAAGTTTGGAGGCCAGCGCGCGAACTCGAAGCAAAAACGCGCCGGGCAGTAGGTCGCAATAAACCAGGCTGTCGCCGCGCCCGGAAGAGAACCATTCCGGATCATTAAGCAGCCGATGATCGTGAGGACCACGGCAAAGACGAATTCCACAACTTGAGTTGGAAACAACCGCACGCCCACCAGCAATGGCGTGAAACCGGCCGCGGCATGCTCCGCACTATAACGCACGCCGAACCGGCAAGGCCGGCCATGACAGCAACCCACCATGAGGCAACCAATGCGACCAAAGGTGAGTGTTGCGCCGACCGCAATCACTGTTAGGTCAGCAGCTGGCAGGATCGGTTGACGAAGCAACCATGCAGCGCCTGCCATGACCGTCGTCACTCCCATTAATTGGTGATAGAAAGTAAGACCCTCTTCACCGGTTAGGACTTTCGTCACAAAGGCCACGGCGAAAAACGTGGACAATGCCACGATGGCATATACAATCAATACCCAGAACGAAAGACCTCGATGAGCTCCCACGGTAATGCCAAGCAGGACAGCCAAACCAAGCGCGGCACATCCCCAGAACTTGAACGCGTGATAGCTCCGCCCGTGTAAGCGAATCTTTAGCGAGGTGACTACTGAGCTGTTGGTCTCCTGGGAATTCTGATTAGGCCGCTTGGGTGCGCGCATATTTTTAGGCTCCAGGCTGACGCAATCCAGACTTCAAACTCGGCAAAGCGCGTGCGCTTATCTTAGCCAAGCCTCTGCTCGCGCCGCCCCAACTGGAAACAACCGCACCGACGGCGGCCTCGTCAGCGTTTTCTTCCAGCGCGCCATACTCGCCAGTTCCCTTCTGTGCCGGTCCAGCGGTTGCCGCGCCGCCGCGTTGCTGCAGCACATGCGCCAACTCGTGCGCAATCAACGCGTCTCCAATCAAAGTGCCGGGTTTGTAATCGCCCGCGCCGAAGGCGATATGCTGGCCAACAGTAAGCGCGCGCGCATTCAAGCTCTCAGAAACTCCTGCGCCCTTCGCGTCCGCGTGTACTTGGACGTCACCGAAACTTTCGCCAAAGGCCGATTCCATGCGGGCTCGCACACCTGCGTCGAGTGACTGCCCGCCGCCCAACTGACTTTGAACTGACTGCGGATCGATGTCGGCGCTCGCGCCGCCATCGCGCTCTTTGAAAAGCACACTTCCGATCGCGGAAAGAATTATTTGATCCCCTGGCAACGTCAACACACATCACTCGTCTTCAGACAAAGAAAGCACACGCGGTCGCGGAGACGCCGCGTGCCAGGACTGCCAGCGCTTGGCGAGAGTGTGACGCTGTTCAGAGTTGATGTTCACACGTCCGTCGGATTCCTTCTGGATACTCAAACCGTTCCAGGTTGGGAAGGGGGAGTACTCGAGTCCGGCGATCTGAGTCAGCCCAACGTGGGCAACCACAAACCTGTCGGGGTCCGAGAGCCATGCCAGCAACGTCGAGATAGTTTCTTCGTCGTCGCGGAAGGCTGCGGTAGCTCGCTCACTGATGCGCGGAACAAAGCCATCGTAATTGGCATCCCACGTGACGTCTGCGTTTAATAAATCGAGCATGATACCTCCTGAACCGGATAACGCTTTAAGAGTGACGTTCGGTGTCTGAGGCCGCGAGGTGTACGTGAGGCAAATACTCAGCGCACCCGAAACGACCAAAGAAATTACTCTCGCACGATGCGTTCACGGCCGAGTAACCCGACGCCTGACGGAAAGTATGTTGTTGTTCTGCACCACGCGAGTTACCCACACAGTATGATCGGGATATGTGAACGGAATCTCGATCTCATAGGTGGTAGCGTCGATTTGACGGCGGGTCGAGGTTCCGCGTTGACCGCCGGTGACGACCTCTTCCTCGGCCATCCCGGCGGCATGCGCAACCGGATAGGGTTCCGCAAACACCTGCCGTCTACGTTGCTCAACCAGTTCGTGAGCCAGAGCCGAACCGCTGCTGATGCCTTCACCTGACCCGATTGCTCCTACGTCATCCAGGTCGATTCGGGCCAAGTCATACGAACCGATCATTACCGCTTGATCGCCCGGATCCGTCGATGTCGCGCCATGAACGAATGCTATCGTCGTCGGAACGGTGTCGGAAATGATTTGACGAAGGACGTCCGTGAGCGCGCTTGCCTCTCGAGTGGGTGGACCTTGAACATGGGTCGCATCCAACGTTACCCGACCCGTACTGTCCACGTTCAATTGCAGCTGGGTGGTGATGATCGAGTTGACCAACGACGCAAACCCCGCAGTGTCTCCGGTTGCGATAAGCACCCGTTGAATGATGGGTGAAGTAACGGGCGCAAGCCCAACCGTTGCACCAGTCGAGCTTGACTGCTGCACGACGTGCGTCAGTTCGTGCGCCAACAACCGCTTCCCCTCGTCCATCCCGGGCGCATACTCACCGGCGCCGAAAACGATATTCGAACCGACTGTGTAGGCGCGCGCGTTTAGCATCCGCGCCGCCTCTGCCGCCTGAACATCCGCGCGCACTCGTACCTGGCTGAAGTCGTGTCCAAAGCGTGATTCCATAAATCCACGTGTTCCCTCGTCGAGAGGCTGTCCCGATGAGCGTGATACTTCCTGGACGATGGGCGGTGTCCCGGCCTGCGCCAAGTCGCTCGATCCGACCTGCTTTGTTTGCAACCGCTTATGTTCCACTCCCGATTCTTCCACCTGACACTTACTGCATCCGCCACCGGAGTCGCAATCGGGCTGCAACTGTTGATCGGGCATACGCATCACTTGCTCGGAAACAGAGTCGGCAGCTCGCTCAGATTCGTCTCCCGGTTTGCTAATAGCAAGTTTTGGCTGATTGACCCCGACAACCGGAACGTGCAAGGAAATTCTGTTGGAATCGTGCTCGATCCGCGGCGAAGTCTTATCGGCCGATCCCGCTTTGAATTCAGGGTGAGCCTGCAACACTCGTTGCACCGCTTGATTACCAAAGGCCCGCTGCAAGTCGAGCCGGGAGGGCGCCCGATGGACCGGCGCGGGTGCTGCCGTGTTAGGTGAATCAAGGCTCGATGATGGCCGCTTCTCTTTCTGCGCAAACGTCTTCATGTTCCACCTCTCCTTAATTTCCCTGCGTTACTCGTTAACATTGGACTCTACACGGCTGAAAGTTTGAAGGCGATTGCATTTAAATTCCCTCCTGCAACAGCGAAGCGTAAGATCCCAACTCCGAAGCGGTCAGCAGTCGTGCTTCACGCTTGAACTGGCGAGCGATTGCCTGAATCACGTGGGCGGGCGTGATCACAGCCACCGGCGCGCCCTCCTGGGATCCTTTGTTCGTCGACTCGATCGCTAACAAGGCGGCAGTTTGCGCCGCATTCACGATGCTGGCGCCGGTCATGTCGAGTCGTGCCAGCAAGTCGAAATCGATATCCTTTTCCAACGGCGCCGCGCGTGGAAAGGCGAGTTCCCAAATGCGCCGCCGCTCGACAGTTTCGGGACGCGGAAAATTCAATACAATCTGGAAGCGACGCGTAAAAGCCGCGTCGATGTTGTCGCGGAGGTTGCTGGCGAGAATTACGAGGCCAAAGTATGTTTCGAGGCGTTGCAGCAGGTAACTGACTTCGAGATTCGCATAGCGGTCGACGCCGTGACGCACGTCGCCGCGCTTACCAAAAAGCGCATCAGCTTCGTCGAAAAACAACAGCGCATTGCTATCTTCAGCTTCGCTGAAGGCCTGTTCCAAATTGCGTTCGGTCTCACCCACCCACTTGGAGACGACCCGAGACAAATCTATCTTGAGCAACGTCATGCGCAGCTCGCCTGCAATTACTTCGGCGGCCAGAGTCTTTCCCGTGCCCGACTGTCCGGTGAACAGCACCTTGATCCCGCCTTCTCCCGTGACTATGCGGCCAAAGCCCCAACCCTCGGACACCCGCGGCCAGGCCCGATGAAATTGCGCGATCTCGAGTATCTGTTGATGGAGTCCAGCAGGAAGAATCAAATCATCGCGGCCCCGCCGAGGTTTGATTACGGTCGCGAAGCGATAAATTTGCTTACGCGTAATTGCGTCGCATGCCTGGTCGAGCTGTTCGCTGATTGGGACGATCCTCCCGTTGTTGAACAAGGTCGCCTGCGTTCCCGCCATCCGGGCCGCCGCACGTATTTCTTCGCTGTTCATTCGAAAGCGCGCAGCCAAATCATCACGCTGCGTTTTGCTTACCTCTGGCAGCGCGCGCTCCCACATTGTTTGGCGCGCGTCATATCCGGGAGTGCCGATCTCAAGCTGAGCGTATGGTCGAGCTCCCAGCAATTCGGTGGGTCGCCAGGGATACGCGCCGGTGAGAATGACCGGACTTCTTGAAACTGCCAGATGGCCGGCCAGGACGGCGCTTGTCGCCCGCAAACTCTCGCCGGCCGAGTCGCTCAAAAAATCCGTGTCAACCCAAAGAATTGCTCCCAATGCCGATGCCGTAAGAATCGATTCGGCCAGGTTCTGCTCCCATCGGCCCGGTGACGACGTCTCGGTAAACAACCAACGGCGCAAAGGCAAACCGGCGGCGACGGCGACGGCCTTCGCAGCCTCTTTTCGTTCGCTGTTTCGCGGGCCCCATATGCCCAACACTCCAATCCGGCCGTCTCGAATTGATTGTCCAGATCGTTTGATGACGCTTGGATCGAGGTCGGCTGGCAGGAGCGCGTGATCCCAGCTTCCCGGCAAGGCAACCTCTGCCCGGTCGCAGAATGAAAGGTCCCTGCTCGCGCCTGTGAGAAAGGCAAACAAACCCGGCGCCAGCCGTAGCTCCTGACGCGACTCAGTCGGCGGTTCCAAATGGGGTTGCAGCACTGCATAACGACGGAGTTTTCCATACGGACTTAGCCCATGGCGGCGTCCACAGCGCTCGACCAGCGTCTCTGCGGTCAGTGAGCAGAGTAACTCCACGCAAGGATAACGACGATTAAGATCGTCGAGAATGAAAGCGTAGATGCGCTCATACGAACGGTCCAACTCAACCGCCGAGCATAAGAGCACCGCCTCTTGTTCGAATTCGGAAAGTCCCAGCGCGGTTGTCAGTCGATCAAGCGGCAATTGGTCTTGAGAGGCCTGAGAAAGTTTGCGCAGTTTTACTTCAGCGGACGCCTCTTCAGTTGTAAGCGTTGCTCGCCGAGTCTGGCGCAGGCCACTAGACAATTGATCGATGTCGCTGAGCAATGCCCGGACCTGCTCTTCCGTAACACAAAGCGGGGTAACATCTGGATGAAACAGTCGCGCCGCGGCTTGTCCCTGAAATGCAACGGCGGCGCGCAAGGCCCGATTGAGGGGACGCAAGCGAAGCAGGAGATGTTCTATCGCAATCGAATTATTCAAACCGCTCCTCAACAAAACTAATTGATTCAGAACTTCAACATTCGCCCGTTGAGCCAGGGCACGTCGGCCACATCGTCGAGCAAGCCATGATCACGCAGATCCTGGAAACGCTTTCCGAGGGGCAAACTTACGTGCACGACGTCTCGCTTTCGCGTAACGCGCGCTTCGAGATCGCCGAACCGCTGCAGGACCAGATGCGGCGCGGTTGGTTCACGGTCACGCCACAACTCCCAGGCGATAGTTCCCATGGCAACCGAGGCCGCCAGAGTAAGATGGTGGTCGAGCGTTTTGTCATCAGCCAGCGGAATAGCAGGTCGCTGATCGGCCAGGACGCGCCAGAGCGTCGCGACTTCTTCCGCAGCATCGCGAAGCGTGCGGGCTACCTTGACGAGGGCTGAATCGGACATGATCGCCTCGTTGGTCCACCAACGCTGTTGCGGCGAGCGGGGCAGAGTCCGCCAACGCTCGCCGCGTGTCGGCATTGCATCAGTGACGAAACGAAATCCTTCCTGGTCAAGCCAACGTAACAGGCCTGGTTCCGCCGAACTCTCAGGAATCAGAATGATCGAGTCGAGTTCAATCAAAACCTGACGTAGGCCGGAAACACTTGCGGCGTATTGGATCGGATACAGACCCTCAACTTTCACCAAAAGGAACCCAGTCTCCTCCGTTGCGCCCGTCCTCAACAGCAAGAGAGGTTTCTGTGGGTAATGTCCGCTAATCAAGGGGCCGGAGAGTGCAACGTCGAGCGGCGAAAGGCGATGCGACAATTGCTGGGCCAACTCTACCAGAGCGGGTTCGGCCGCGGGTTGGTCCAGTCCGGCAAAAGCCGTCGCGGCAGCGATAGACTCCGCCTTACGCCTCCACCCTCGCGCCGGCGGCGCCAGCACCTTGTACGCCAGTGCCGCGGCGAAACACGGCAGGGCCGGAAGAGAGTCTGCAGCTTCCATCGTCGCTGCCAGCGTTTTTAAGTAACCAATTCTCGACAGTGGGCCAAGTAACAAGAAGGGCAGTGCCGACGCGATTTGACGGCTCTTCCCGTGACGAGAAGGTCGAGGCGATGGAAGCGTTACTGGTTGTGGCGAGCGCCGCGGATGCTCCGTCTGCAGCGTCTGTGCGATGGACGGCGAGAATTCTGACTTGGCCGGTCGACCAGAAAACTCGGCGGCCGAAAATTCTGTTTCTTTCGCCGCCCTGACTTGATCTATTAAGCGGGTTTCGCGCGCCGTTGGCGCATGACGCGACGCCAAGACTGGTTTCCGGTCGCCGGTCGCGATCGCGAAATCTAATTTCGCGGATCTGGCTTCGCTCTCATCATTGGATGTGGCTTTGCTCTCAAAATCCGACATCGAAACGGCTGGCGAAAGAGTTGACGACCCGGCCAACCGTCCCACCGCGGCTCCTGACGCAGTTTTGTGCTCCCGGCTGTGTTCAGAACTATTTTCTGAATCAATGGACCCAGGTCGTCGACTTCCATCAAGCGGTAACACGCGATCCAATGCGGACAACAACGCCGGAGTGCACTGACCTAAACTGGCCTCAGTCATTACTTCGATCAAGACAATCAGACGCCGACGCAGAATCGCTGCGCGATCGCCCGGCATGTTTTGCAGCCGCCGCGCGCTCTCATCGACAAGGCTTTCGACCATTTCCGAAGCAGCAGACGGCCTGGCACCGCCAACAGAGCGTTCGCTCATTTCCGAAGTGACAGAGGAAACGTTTTCATCCATGAACTGATCGGTCAGGTCACGGCGAATCGATTCTCGATTAACCGGCCGAGCCCGATCTCGGCTGTCCGGACCGCGCGCATTTTGTATTAACCGGTTGAGCCAGGCCTCGAGATCCGTCTGCGAGAACGCCGCCAGTCGGCGCGAAAGCACGCCCGCGCGGCGCCAGGAACGCAGTACCCCGAAGACGGCACTTTCGTTGCTGTCCTCGCGTTCAAGGTAGATCGCTTGATCGATGGTGGACTGCGCTTCGGGTTCGGGCGCAGCTCCGGTAACGGGCCGCTCGCCGACCAGGGCTTTGCGCGCGGCCTGGCCGACACGCTCGCCCAGCGCTTGCAGCGTTGATGTTTGCGTTGAAACAAGATGCCGGCCGGCATCAGTTACGGCTGCCAGTTCGGCTATGCGGAGCGGAATGCGGAAGGAGATCGGAGCGGTAAATTCCAGCTCGACATCATCTTCCCAAAGCTTGCTGAGTTCATTGGAAAGTAAATCCGGTAACGCTTTGATTGCAGACTGTAGCAGCTTGCCCGGCTCTGGTCCCCAACTCCAGCCGCCGTGTCGCACGATGCGCAAGGTGCAGCGATGAATGTTGATGTCCGCCATAATTCGATCGATTCATGCGCAGATAGATCTCATGGAGGAAGCACGGCGAAGACGGGCTGCCGGCCCTCAACCAAAGTCAGAGCATAGTACTTGGAGGTCAGTGGAATCGTTGCTCCAGCACCGCCTGGTTTGATCGTGGGACTCAGATCGGTATGGGTTTCTGTCTTCTTAATCTTGCCTTCCATTATTCTGCGCAGCGGCTCAGTGTCTGTCGGGGTCAGAATTTTCTCGATCATGGCCCAAACTTTCAGATCGTCGGGGGCATTGACTGGGGCCGAAGCTGGCCCAAGACTAACGGTCAATTTGTCTTCAGCAAGGACGGGGACTTCAGGAGTAACCGGCCCCAGCAACTCCGCGGTTCCACCACTGACCGCGAAGCCCGAGGGAGACCGAAATACGTCCGGATTGAAATCAATCACAGATACATCCAACGAGTCAGGGTCAACCGTTATTTCCTCGCCGCCAGTCGTGCCGGTTGTCGCAAGAATTTTCGGATTGCGGACCAGCAATCCGCTGCCGACTAGATCGTTGACCTTGGGCTTTCCCTCCGGATCAGAGGTACGCGTAAACGCGGCCAGTACGTGACCGGTCTGTTTTACGAAAAGGACTTGCATCTTAGCGCTCATGCCGTTTTCTCCTTCACCGAAGCGAGAACGAGATAGTTACAAACGGCGGGGTGATCTTCGATGACGCCAATTATCGCCGGACGAAGTTGAACCCAACGCAGTTGACAACGCACCCGTCGTTCGGAGTCGACGGACACTTCCAACGGAAAAGCGCTCCACTCGTCAGTGCTGAAACTTCCCGGAGGAATTGTTTCGCCGGTGGTCCACAGCGACACCTGCGTTTGCACAATCGCCTCACCGTCGCTGACCTGTTTCTCGGTAATGCCCGGCGGCAAAGGCAGGATCATTCCATGGGTGGCAATACCGGACTCTACCTGGACCGTTCCGGTAGTTAGCGCGCCCTTGATCTTACCTTCAGCCGTGACGTTACCCTGCGCGTCCACCGTAAAAACCGGAACCAGCTTTCCGGTTGCGTCGAGTGATCCGAATTGCAGGCGCCCGTCACCGGTCTCATCCACGACCACGGCCGGCTTCTTTGTTTGCGGCGCAGTCCGAGTGCGTAGCTGCAAAGATCCGCTGCGGGCCGC
>DATHHW010000012.1:0-102001 GCA_035317005.1 Pyrinomonadaceae bacterium
CATTGGCTGCGCCTGATGACGCCAGCGATTTGCCTGACGCACTGGCCTGGACGGCTTCGGAAATGTTGGCCGCGGAAAAAAAGGCCGTGGGTTTTTATGTCACCGGGCATCCACTCGAGGCGCACTTCGAACTCGTCGCGAAACTTGGCGCCGTAACCTCGGCTGAACTAAGTCAGCAGGAGAGCGGCTCGCGGGCGACAATCGCCGGGCTCATTACCGATCTTCAATTGCGCACGACTAAGAAGGGCGATCGCTTTGCCATATTCCGTTTGGAGGACCAGGCTGGATCGGTAAAATGCGTGCTGTGGCCTGAACCTTTTAGAAGACAGAGCGCGATGGTCGCGGACGAAGCAACAGTCCTGGTAACCGGCCGAGCGGAGATTAGCGACGACGGAATGATTACCGTGATCGCGGAAAAGCTCACCGAGCTCACGCAGGCAGTCCAACAGAAAGCACGAGAGCTCGTCATCGGCTTTCCGGCCACAACCAATTCGGCGCAACTTTGCGACGCAGTCAAGAATCTGCTCGAGCAGGCAAAAGGCGAATGCGACGTTTTCGTCGAGGTAGTTTCTGAGGGTATGCTGGTGCGCGTGCGAACGCATCCGTCGTTGAAAGTTCAGGGCAGCGCCGAAATCGAATCAGCATTGCGGAACCTGGGCTGCGAAGTCCGTTGGGAAGGTTTTGCTGCCTCGAAACAAGCCGCCGCGGCCCGAAGCTCGGCATAAAACTTCTAATGGCAGAAAAACGCGAATTGAACATGGAGCATTCCACGACCGCCTTTGAGCGGGTCCAGCTCGCGCGCCATCCCGAGCGACCCTACACGCTCGACTTCGTCGAGCGTCTGTTCGAGGACTTCACTGAGATTCACGGCGACCGGCGCTACGCCGACGACCCGGCCATTGTTTGCGGCTTTGCGCGTTTTCATGGCATGCCGGCGCTGGTTGTGGGACATCAGAAGGGTCGGGATACAAAGCAGCGGCAGTTCCGCAATTTCGGAATGCCCAAGCCCGAAGGCTATCGCAAGGCGATCCGCGCGATGAAGCTGGCAGAGAAATTCGAACGGCCAATCTTTTGTTTCATCGATACTCCGGGAGCCTATCCGGGGATCGATGCCGAAGAGCGCGGACAGGCCGAAGCAATCGCTTACAACCTTCGTGAGATGGCGAAGTTAGTTGTGCCGGTGATCGTCACCGTGATCGGCGAAGGAGGATCCGGTGGCGCCCTGGCCATCGGTGTCGGCGATCAGGTGTTGATGCTCGAAAACGCAATCTACTCCGTAATCTCACCGGAAGGTTGCGCGGCAATTCTATGGAAAGATTCGAGCCAGGCCGCGCGCGCAGCCGAAGAACTGCGGCTTACCGCGCAGGACTTGGAACAAGAGGGAATTATCGATCAAGTAATCCCCGAACCTAAGGGCGGCGCGCAAAACTCTCACGATGAAGCAGCCGGTTTCCTTGATTCAGTGCTGGTCGAAAGGCTGGCAGAGTCGGTCACGAATAACGTGCCGGACCGCCTGGCCCGGCGCTATCGCAAACTGCGGGAATTGGGTAAGTGGGGAACCAGCGAACCAGTCGGCACCCCTTAAAGCTCGCAGATCTAATCCGAACCCGTCTAAGCAAAATCAAAACGGAATATCGTCGTCGCTTAGGTCCGTTGGTTCAGGTGCTGAATCGCCTTGAGCCCCCGCCGCCGCGCCGCGCGCTGGAGCCCCACCGCCGCCGGCTTCTTCACCTCTGCCGCCAATGAACTGCATGTCGGTCGCATTCACTTCCAGCGAGTGACGAGGCTTTCCATCACGATCAGTGTACTCTTCGACGCGCAGGCGGCCTTCGATGTAGACAGCCTTGCCGCGAGTTAAATACTGAGAAGCAACTTCCGCCTGGCGTCCCCACAAAGTGACGCGAAACCAGGTGGTGATGTCGTTGTTTTCGCCGGTGGTGCGATCTTTCCTTCGCTCGTTCGTAGCCAGACTGAAGCTGCAAACGGGAGTGCCCTGCGGCGTATAGCGCAACTCTGGATCACGCCCGAGATTACCGACTAAAGTGATTTTATTGAAAGACATTTGCGTTCTCCGGTTGTCTTCATCCTCATTGGGAGTCAGGAGTCATAGAGCAAGAGGGCAGATACTACTCGGAGCCGTCAGATGCGTCAAGGACGAGAATCTTGCAAGAATAAAGTTTGGATGAATGTCGCATTCTGAAAAAGTGCCCTCTCGCCCCGGGTAAAAACGATCCACGAAACCACACGAACGGTAAGTGGTTTTGTTCGTGCTGGTTCGTGTGACTTCGTGGATCTTCTTTTCTCAGAACTCGAAAACGCGAAACCATAATGACTAACGTTTACGATAATAATGAACGTCACGAAGAAATCTGTTAGACTTTGCCGGTTGCTACAGAAAAACGAAATGGGACCGTCAGTTTACCTGGAAACCTTTGGTTGTCAGATGAATATCGCTGATAGCGAGCGTGCCGATGTGCGTTTGCGCGCGGCCGGATTCGACTTGTCCGCAACCCCTGAAACCGCGGACGTGATTATCTTCAACACTTGTTCAGTGCGTGAACGCGCGGCCCACAAAGTGTTCACGCGCATCGGCGAGGTTCGCCGGGCGCGCCTGGGCAGGGAACCGGTCGTGGGTGTCATGGGTTGCGTCGCGCAGTTGGAAGGAAAGAGCCTCTTTGACAACAGTCCTTCAGTGAATCTGATCGTAGGCACGCGCGCCACGGACCGGCTGCCCGAATTGGTGAACCGCGCTCTCGACGGCGAACGCCGAGTCATCGATCTCGATGAGCGCGCCGATGGCGAGAAGTGGGACGTTCCGGCCACGGCGCGCACTTCGAAGTACGTGGCCTTTGTTCCTATCATTGAAGGCTGTAACAAGTTTTGCACTTATTGCATCGTGCCTTTTTCGCGCGGTCGAGAGAAGAGTCGCGACGCTGACGATATCATCGCCGAAATAAAAGAGCTTCGCGATCATGGTTATCGTGAGATTCATCTGATCGGACAGAATGTGAATAGCTATCGCCCGCAATCAGCGGCCGGGCTGGAAGAATACAAAGGCGCCACCTCTTTCAGTCGTCTATTGAGAGCGGTGGCTGCGACTGGAATGGAAAGAATCAAGTTCACGACGTCATTTCCGCGCGACTTTCATCCGGACATCGTGGCGGCCATTGACGAGCACGACAACCTTTGCGAGTGGATTCACTTGCCGGTTCAGTCCGGCAGCGATCGCATCCTCCGCGCGATGCGCCGCGGGCATACCGCGAGCGACTATCTGAACAGGATCGCCGCGATCAGAAATGCGCGGCGTCGAATGGCGATCACCAGTGATATTATTGTCGGCTTCCCCGGAGAGACCGAAAGTGACTTTCGCGAGACGCTGAGTTTGATCGAGCAGGTTGGTTACGACGCGCTCTTCATCTTTAAATATTCAGAGCGTCCACGCACGCCGGCCGCGAAACTCGCGGACGATGTCAGCAGGGAAGAGAAGAGCGCCCGGTTTCTGGAATTGGAAGAGACGCAGCATCAGCTTCAACAGCGGATTTATGAGAGCTACGTTGGTCGTGAGATTAAGGTCCTCGTCGAGCGTCCCAGCTCCAGGTCAGATCAGGACATGAGCGGACATTCAACCTGCCACAAGTTGGTGAATTTTCCCGGCAGATTAGCCACGCTCGGAGAAGTGGTAACCGTCCGTGTGACTGAGGCCAAGCCAAATAGTCTCTATGGTCAGTTAACGTCGGCGTTCTGAGTGAGCCAGGATTGTGTACAATAGCGGGGAAGAGAAAATGGAAATCGAGGTCAAGATTCGGGCGCTGATGATGGATCCCAATAGTGGCACGCCGATAATTATCCTCAAGGACATCAACAGCGAAACTATGCTCCCGATCTGGGTCGGGGCCTACGAGGCGAACGCCATCGCCCTGGAGATTGAAAAAATTGCGCCGCCTCGACCGATGACCCATGACCTGCTACGCAATTTGATCGTCGAGTTGGGACTAAGAGTCGAGCGCGTGGTGGTAACGTCGTTACGCGATAACACCTTTTATGCAGTAATTGAGTTGACCGGAGACGACGGGGAGCCGATGAGGCTCGATTCGCGTCCGTCTGATGCGATTGCCCTGGCGTTGCGCGCGGACTGTCCTATCTATGTCGACCTGGATGTGATCCAAGCCTCGCGCAATTCAATTGCGACCGAGGATGAAACCGACGCCGAGGTCGAAGGCGCAGAGGAAGAATGGCCCGACGTTATCGGTGACGCGAGCGATTTGCCAATGTGATCGGGATTTGTCCGACAAACTTTAGTTTGTCGCTCACTTGCTTTTGACAGCGTCTACGACAAGCTAAAGCTTGTCGAACATCAGAGTCCGTATCGTGATAATAGCAATCACCAATCAAAAGGGCGGCGTAGGAAAGACCACTACTGCGATCAATCTCGCAGCCGCCTTCGCCAGGCAAGGGAGCAAGACGCTGCTCCTGGATCTCGATCCGCAGGCGAATAGTTCCATATCATTTCTTGATCCACTGAAGATCGACCGCTCAGCTTACGAATTGATGATGGACGGGCAGGGAACTGACGAACTGCCCGTGTACAAGACGACGGTCGAAAACCTGGACATTATCCCGGCGAGGATTAGTCTGGCGAAACTCGAATCAAAACTCGTCGGTGACTTTGACGCCCCTTTTCGACTGAAGGACCGGATCGCGCCGCTGAAGAAAATCTATAAGGTGATTGTGATTGACACCCCGCCGACGCTTGGCTTGATTACCGTAAATGCACTCGTGGCCTCGAGCCACGTGCTGATTCCGATTCAATCGTCTTATTTTGCTTTGGAAGGAACGGACGATTTGTTGGAAACGATCGAGAAGGTGAAAGCCCGCCCCAATCCCAAGCTGGAAATGGTGGGCGTCGTGGTTACACTTCACGACAAGCGGACGACGTTGGGTAAGGAAGTCTACGAACAAATTCGTCGCGTCTTTGGGCCGAAGCTCTTCGATACGGTAATCACCAAGAGCGTGCGATTAGAAGAATCGCCGGCATACAAAGAATCCATCTTTACTTTCGCGCCCCAGTCTTCGGGCGCAGTCGAGTACGAAAAACTTTGCAAAGAGGTGATGAGTCGTGTCTAGAAGAGGCTTACCCGCCGGTCTTAGCATGCGCCACGACGCGCACTACGTCGAGGAGTTGACGCAGACAACCACGACCCACGTTGGGCGGATGATTCCGATCGATAAACTCGATCCGAATCCCGATCAGCCGCGCACCGAAATTGGCGACCTGACAGAGTTGACGGCATCGATCAGCGAAAAGGGCGTGCTTGAGCCGCTGCTGGTCAAGCCGACGATGGGTCGTTGGATGATCATCGCCGGCGAACGTCGCTGGCGCGCAGCCACCGCAGCCGGCTTGACTGAGCTTCCGTGCATTGAGATGGACGTCGATGAGAGCGCCGTCGCTGAGATTGCGCTGATCGAAAACATGCAGCGGAAGGACCTGACGCCGTGGGAAGAGGCCGACGGTTTGCGCGCCTTGTGCGAACGTTTCGGCTACACCCATGAAGATGTGGCTCGCAAAGTCGGTAAGAGTCGCAGCACAGTCACTGAGGCTTTATCGATCGCCTCGATTCCTAAAGACATACGAGAGATTTGTCGCTCATCAGACATTACTTCGAAATCGCTTCTGCTCCAGATCGTCCGGCAGCCTGATGATGAATCGATGCGCACGATGGCCGAGCAAATCGCGTCAGAAGGTTTGACCCGAGACGGCGCGCGAAAGGCGCGCAGGGCTTTCGTCGATCCGACTGGGGCATCAGAACCTTATGTCTACCGCTACGAAGCGCCGGGAAGGGAATTCAGAGTTGAGGTGAAGTTCAAGAAAGCTAACATCTCGGCCGAAGAACTTTTCGACGCGTTGAACGCCGCCGCTCAAAATATCGACGAAGCAAGTTGATCCTATTTGTAGCATAGACTTCAGTCTGTGATTTTTGCTTTCCTGAACACAGACTAAAGTCTATGCCACTCAACCCTTCTTCTTCTTTTCCTGAGCCGCCCGCTTTGCCAGAGACTTACTCCAACGCTCGAGTGTAGGTTGGAGGGGTTTGAAAAGCTTCGCGCGGATCTTGTGTTGACTTTCGTTCCAGGCCTTCAACTGCTTTTCGACGTACGCGCGCACAGCGGGTTCAACGGACCCGCGCTTAACCGAATGACGCAACGTCAGGTGATAGTGCTGCGCCACCAGAGAGAAGATCACCGCCGAGAGATTCCCCTTGAATGAGAGACGCGGAATGATCCGCTTGTGAAATGGTTTGTTCGCTGAGGTGAGGGGAGTCAACGCAACTTCAAACCAGGCGCCCTGATTGCCCTGGCGCGGATGATACAGCCCCGGCAGGTCTGTGCCTTTGGCCGCCATGCGCGCGCGCGGCTCCGTAATCACACTCACCAACCGGAGCCGCTCGATGCCGCGCAGATGTTCACGCGGCACGCTCCCGAGGGCGCTCTCGATATTCGCCAGCGTATTCCTTGGCAGCTTTCCCGTGTATTGATTCTCAATCTTGACAGCCATCTACACCCAGACCTTCTTTAACCACCAGCTTAATAACGAAAGCACTGACTCTAGGAGACGCCACCATGCTTCGTCAACCTGAGCGGACACTTGTCCCTCGCAGATGAGCGGTCAGCCCAAATCTTCCTTCTTACCAACTTCAGTTGCAGCGAAGCACTCAACGCCACACTCGTGAGGGGTGCCAGGGGAAGCCGCGCCGCCGCGACTTCCTATATCGACCCATTGATAAGCCTGCGTCTGATAACACATATTATGTAGGGACGGGCTTTGATCCATAAGTCTCCAAAACAGTCCTTTTGATCCAAAAAGCATTTTGACCGATTCTGTCACTGACGCGCCTGCCGTGATATCGTGCAGCGGAACAATCCTTTTTCCCGGAGATCCAAGAGTCATGGTGGAAACCTTTAACGTGTACCCAAAGGAAGGGGCCGAAAAAGTCCAGTTAGACTTGGAAGGCTTTGAGTTAAAAGACGGCATATTCACGCTCTATCGCGCCGGTCACGCAATAGACACATGGCAGTACATTTCATATGAGAACGTGGCGGCCATCCTTCCCGAACCAACGCCTTCTTACGATGGCAGTCACTCCTTCCTTATCTACCTCAAGGACAGAAAAAAGCCAGAGCGCGTATACGCAGCCATTTTCAAAACCGACACACCGCCAACCGTTAGGTTTTACTGGGGCGAGCGCGACGAAAAGCCGATTGGAAACATCTACATTGCGCTGTCCGAGGTAGTAGCAATCCGACCTTTTAAGGAAGCGGTGGCCTCTTAATAACGCCCGCGTCCAATGCGCTTTGTTCAGTAGCGGTCAAGTTATCCCAGTCTGTTTCACGAACGGGATTCAAAGCCATGATCTCTTTAGTCAGGCTCTGTGCTGTTTGAGCTATGGCCTGCTGGTGCTCGCCCAAATCGTTCGAAAAGTCGGAAGCCTCTATCAACTTGCCAGCTTTTTCGTATACGCCTCTGAGTGCAGCATTTATCAATTCCGCGTTGAGTGCCCTGTCGCGAGGGTCTGTCTTTTGTGTTGACACTGCTGGTTTCTCCTATTAAGATTTTTGCCAGCAAGTCACTATTCTGAAGGTTTAATGAGCGGCCACGTGTACAAGACGTTGGCCGCTCTCGGCTTTCTCAATCGGCCTCCGTCCGGGCCTTAACGTTGGCGGCAATCCTTTTATAAGCATCATCCAGTTTGTGCGCTCTACTGCGAACCGGATCGTTGGGTTTCAAATCAGCAAGACATTTCCGTCGCATGAAGTATCCGAACTGAGAACCCGATTGACCGGAAGGATGTGGGAACCAGCGGTTTGAAGTAGCCATGATCGTTTGCATAGCCATCGCTGATTTCAACTGACGTGACGATGTTGGTTTTCGTTCCGCACATTAAGTGAACCTTGATCCACATGCGCCGATCTTCTTCTTTGCCATACTTCACGTCCAACCAGCGCATGAATTGACCCGTGCTGAAGCCTGACGAGTCAACGGCAAAATCATGTTCGATTGATTTGAGCGGCATCGCGCTAGTCGCGATCAGCTCGTACAGGTAAGGCGTGAGGGCTTCGGATTCGAGATAACGAAATATCGAATTGAACGCTGGCATCCTAGAAAGAAACCCGCGTCGTTTCGCTTCCTGCAAATCGCTTTGAAACCGACGGCCTGAGACAGTGGAGTAAACCTTGAACGTGCTGGCGAAGATGATGTCTGCGAGTGACAGGCGCGGCCTACCGCGTTGCTGCTCCGGTTCCGGGATGGTGCGGCATAGTTCATAGAGAAGGGCTTGCAGGTGCGACTTCTCGGTTGTCTGAGCGGCATTATACGCGGGCCAGTTCTGCGAGTAGGTCTTGCGCGTAACCTTAACGGTTTCCGTTGTGATGGTCTGGCCGTCTGCGGTCTGCTCGCGCTCAATCGTGTACTCGACTGCGAAGATATGCTTGCACTTGTCGTTGGTGAATTCGTGATCACGACAGGTGCAACTCGGCTTATCTGAGTCCAAAGCGACAGAGTATTTATCTGCTAAACCGCTTTGCGACGGTACAAGCCAGATATTGCTTTTACCCTTGCGCGTCAGCTTTGTTTTTGCTGCGATTTCCAAGCCTTTAATCTCTCTCGGTTCCATCTGTTTTCTTACCTCTCTCAGTGCCGTCTAACTGAGAGGTATATTACTATAGGTACATAGTAAAGTCAAGATAAAACATGCTTGACAGTATATCCCTTTAGGTATATATTCGGAGCATGGCTAAGAGGAAAATAAGCGTTTATCGGTATACCTGTGAGCGGTGCGAGCATGAGTGGATACCCCGCGACACTGAGAATGAACCCCGCGTCTGTCCAAAGTGCAAAAGTCCTTACTGGAATCGACCCCGGCAAGAGAAGCGAGCCAAGAAATGATTGACGAACAAACCGCCGACGCAATAACTCAGAAGAAGCTGGAAGCTCTATGCGCGAAGCACCTTCACATAAAGAGGCTTGCTTGGCTGCGTAGATGGAATCGCGCCGTAGATTTCGCCGCGATTGGAGTGCCCGGCTTCTATTTTGTGTTTCGTTACCTTGCCAAAGGCAGGGAAGCGGGGCCGTATGTAGAGACCTCGTGGGAAATCCTAGCGGCGTCGTTAGTGCTTTTGGTCTTAGCGAAAATAGTCTTTCATTGGGAAGAGCGCGCAAAGCGTCATAGTCAGCTTTTGGGAGAGAATATTGCCTTAGTGAGACAGGCCGACAATCTTCTAGCCACGAGACGAACCGACCTGTCCGAGGGCGTTCAGCTATTCTTCGCATTGGTTGAGAAAACCGATCTTGCTGACAATGAGGCGTTTGGGATACCCGCAGAAAAAGATTCACAATTCGCGTACAGGCAAGGCTTGAAGGAACTAAAGGGAGTGTGTCAACACTGTAAGTCCTCGCCGTGGGATTATAAGCCCGGATCGTGTCAGGTGTGCGGTAACACTCCAGCGGATCAACGTCAGAAAAAAGAGGCGTAAACATGGCCGACAACATAACTAGTCTGAAAGAGTGGTTTGACAATCTACCCGCTTCCGAGCAGGAGAAAGTCTTAAAGTTTCTCTATGGCCCCGTGCTAGTGACAAGAGGCGGTTATACTGGGCCGCCGCCCGGATGGGCAACCAAAGGCTTGTATTGTGGCGATGCACCATCGTCCTCATCAGCTTGCCCGACTTGTGGCAGAGCCTACTAGCGGAACCCACTAGCGACCAGCAACGCGCCAAACAGTAAGAACCCGCCGACCAGATAAAATATCTCTGGTCGCTTGGTCGCACTGCGTTCGGCGAAATAAAGGTCTATCATGATCACAAGTGACATTAAGAGTAAGAGAAGCGTTTTCACGGCTGACTCCTTTCACGCATGGACGCATCGAAGCAACTGGATTTATTCCCAACAAGCGAGCCCGAAATTAAGGGCCAGCTAGTCGGCTTTGCGGTCGTTTTGAGAGGTCTGATTGAAGCCCTTATAGCAAACGGTTCCTTGACCGGGGAACAAGCCAAAACACTCCTAAGCCACTCCGACATCAAAAGCGCGTTCGCGATCTGGGATGAACCCCCAGACGGCATACCGGACAGCGAACTCCGGCGCATGGAGGAACAAGCGGCGCGGTTCCTAAATGGGCTTCGTAAAGACATGTTCGGGTGATCGGTCATATTGCTTTTTGGATCAAAAGACGTTATTGAGGCAAAGCCGTAGGGACGTAGGGACGTAGGGAGATAGGGGGGCTGGTGGGCGGCTTTGCAACCTTGAGCATTTCAGATCTTGGTACGACGCGCGGTGAAAGCGACCCGCTCGACGCCTTCGATCATTTGGAGAGCGAAGACTGCGCTGTTCATTGTGCTTGTTTTGAGCGTGTTGCGGATAGGGGTGCGCAGGTCGGGATCGTTTTCATCGGGTGATGCGATCCGGACGACGTTCTTTCGTCCCCCCCGAAATGGAATGACGTTAACTTTTAAGCTTTTCTGCTCAACGCCATGTTCGTCGCGGAGCTCCCTATAATAGCGGGCAGAAGGATCCTCGCTTTTCGGATCGGCGTTCCTGTCCAGTCCGAAATGAAGGGTCTCAGGCTTCTGGTGAATAATCCAAATGCATTGGAACCAGGAGCAGATTACTCATTGTGATAATCAGCGGCAACCAAGTACCGACGCGTTGTCGATGAATGCCATTATTTAAGGGAACAGCGGCAATAGGCGACGGAGATTATGCATCTTCGAACTGTTTGTCAACTGTAATTGCAATAAGCAGTTAGAGGTACCTGTTATTGCCTGATTGAACGCAAGCCACTTGAGATGCTTGTAGCGTTCTTATGCATGCGCTTCGGCTGTAGAGCCGTACTCAGCAGTTCGGTCCATGCAATTCCTGACAAAAGCGGCGCCCTGCTTACGGCGCAGGATTAGTTTCAGTCAATTAAACGAAAGCCTCGAATACTGCCCGGATCGATAAACATCATCACTGGCTTCCGAGCCTGCGGCCCGCTTGACACCCCTTTAAACGGGCTGCTATCGTACGCGGTCTTTGATTTCACATTAGTGTCGACCGTAACCACATACGCTTTTATCGGAGGAGTTTGAATTGAACAACCATCGCGGAGTCTTATTTACATCTGAATCAGTCACTGAGGGCCATCCCGACAAGATTGCCGATCAGATATCGGACGCAATTCTGGACGCCGCACTCACGCAGGACCCAATGTCGCGCGTGGCGTGCGAAACACTTCTTACCACCGGCATGGTTATTGTCGCCGGTGAGATTACAACCAAAGCCTTGGTTGACTATGCCGACGTCGCCCGAGAGACGATTCGCGAGATTGGTTACGACCGCGCCAAGTACGGATTCGACTGTGACACCTGCAGCGTCCTATCGGCCATCCACCGGCAGTCCCCGGACATCGCCATGGGCGTCGACCCGGGCGGCGCGGGCGACCAGGGCTTGATGTTTGGGTTCGCTTGCAATGAAACGCCGGAGTTGATGCCCCTTCCGATTCAACTGGCGCACCAGTTGGCCCTCAGGCTTTCCGAAGTTAGAAAGTCCGGCCAGCTTCCCTATCTTCGTCCCGACGGTAAGTCCCAGGTCACGGTTGAGTATCGCGACGGCCGCCCCTTTCGGGTTGACGCAGTCGTCATCTCCTCGCAGCACGCGCCCGAGGTTGGCAACGAGCAGCTTCGCTCCGAGATTCTTGAACACGTTATCAGACACACCGTGTCCGGCGAATTGCTTGACGATCAAACCAAGTATCACATCAACCCGACCGGCCGCTTTGTCACCGGCGGGCCGCAGGGTGATTCGGGACTCACCGGCCGCAAGATCATTGTCGACACGTATGGCGGTTATGCTCCGCACGGTGGCGGCGCCTTCTCTGGCAAGGATCCGACAAAGGTGGATCGTTCGGCGGCGTATGTCGCCCGCTACATCGCCAAGAACATTGTGGCAGCGGGACTGGCGGAAAAGTGTGAAGTGCAACTCGCCTATGCCATCGGCGTGGCCGACCCGGTCTCAGTCCGAATTGACACCAGAGGCACCGGCCGAATTGATGAAGCGGCACTTTCCGATCTCGTGCGTGCACACTTTCCGCTGAAGCCTCAGGAGATCATCGAAGGGCTGAATCTGCGCCGGCCCATTTACAAGGCTACTGCGTCCTATGGCCACTTCGGTCGTACCGGCGATGGATTCACCTGGGAACAAACCGACAAAGCAGATGCTTTGCGAGCTGCGGCCGGGGTGTAAGAAAGCACTGGTTGTTCTTCTTTGCGACTCAAGTTTTTCCTTAGCGCCTTTGCGTGAAACCTGCCTGTCGAGATTAGGTTCACGCAAAGGCGCAAAGAAAGCCGAAAGGCGCAAAGGAAGAGCGGAACTCCAAATTTCATTTCACAGAAGGAAGAATTTCAAAAAGATGAGTACAGCAATGCCTGCTATTGAACATGACATAAAAGACATTTCCCTGGCGCCCCAGGGCAAGAAACGCATTGATTGGGCCGAGCGCGAGATGCCCGTCCTCCGTTTGATCAGAGAGCGATTCGGAAATGAACAGCCCTTGAAGGGCGTGCGGCTGGTCGCCTGTGCGCACATCACGACTGAGACTGCAAATCTCGCCCGCGCTCTGCAGGCCGGTGGCGCAGAGTCCTTGCTGATAGCTTCCAATCCCCTTTCGACCCAGGACGACGTGGCTGCTTCGCTGGTTGCCGACCATGGGATTCCGGTATTCGCCATGAAGGGTGAGACAACGGACACCTATCGCCGCCACGTGCAAACCGCGCTGGATTTTGGGCCCCAGATTATCATCGATGACGGCTCAGACGTCGTGGCCACCATGATCAAGGAAAGGCCTGACCTCAAAAACAACCTGATCGGCAGTACGGAAGAAACGACCACCGGCATCGTGCGCTTGAAAGCGATGCAGGCCGCCGGTGTGCTTACCTTCCCGTCCATCGCCGTCAACGACGCACAGACCAAGCACTTCTTTGATAATCGTTACGGCACTGGCCAATCAACGCTCGACGGTATCATCCGCGCTACGAACATCTTGTTGGCGGGACGCAACCTGGTCGTGGTCGGTTACGGCTGGTGCGGCAAAGGCGTAGCGTTGCGCGCGCGCGGCATGGGCTCAAACGTCATCGTTTGTGAAATCGATCCCATCAAGGCTGTCGAAGCTGTGATGGATGGATTCAGAGTGATGCCGATCGCGTCGGCTGCCTCTATCGGCGACATCTTCGTCACCGTCACGGGAAATCGTCACGTGATCGACGGCGCGCATTTTTCCAAAATGAAGGACGGCGCGATCGTCTGTAACAGCGGCCACTTCGATCTGGAACTGAATCTGGTTGCGTTGAAGGAAATGTCTCAACCGGTCGAGCAGGTGCGCCCGTTTGTGGAAGAATACAAACTCAGCAACGGTAACCGCATCATCGTCCTAGGCGAAGGCCGGCTCATCAATCTGGCTGCCGCCGAAGGCCATCCAGCCAGCGTGATGGACATGAGCTTTGCCAACCAGGCGCTCTCAGCTGAATACCTGGTCAAGAACAAGGGCAAGCTCGAACCCGGCGTCCACTTGCTGCCTAAGGAAGTCGATCAGGAAATCGCGAGCCTAAAGCTGCGCGCGCTCGGCATGTCGATCGACACACTGACCGCGGAACAGATCGAGTACATGACGAGCTGGGAAACAGGCACTTAGTGGCACGCGCATCTTGCTTGTGATTCACGGAGCGCGGACATCCTGTCCGCATTGAGCACGAAGGGGGCAGTAGCCCGACCGTCAGGGAGGGCTCAACGTACTTCCCTCTAGTTTAAGAAGCTGCGGAGTTCCCTTCTCCGCGGCTTTTGTTTTGCCGTACACTCCGGCCGGAACAATTCACCCGACAACCTAAAAGACGCAACCGCCAGGGTATATCGGTCCGGCGCTAACCTGCGCGACGCGCACGCTATCGTGCACGGCACTCGTGGTCACACGTGCGACGCGGGTGGTGACTTGTACGGCGCGGATGGTGACATGTATGGTGCGGGTAGTGACATGTGTGGCGCGGGTGCTGGTTCACTGCTGCGCACGACGCCGGTGTTTTCCTGCGCGACAATCGCTGTCCTGTACGGCGCCTGGACTCAGATACATGCCTCAGCCCGTCATGTTGTTAGTCCGTTTCACGGACTCGCGATTCCATCGCGGACTGCTCACTGCTTACTAATTACCGTCATTCGTCTGCTGCGCAGACTTACGATCGCAGAAGCGGAGGCCTGACCCCGATTTTCAGAATTTCCGATTTTCAGAATTTACGGGACTGAATTTTCATAGCCTACTCCTGTCATTGGTTGGCGCTGTAGTGTTCAATGATCGTCTATCAAGCGCTGTTTCGCCGGAGACGGTTCCTTGGTATAAAGTAACCTTAAGCGATTGATTGCAGGTGAACGTCAAACGGAGGCACGGTAATCTAGCGCCGCCTTGTTTAATCACGCGATATCAGAAGGAAAGTCTATATGGATTCCAATGACGAAAGAGTCCAAAAGCATGTCGTAGACTATAGTCCTGGCCAGCGACACGAGGTTCTGACCGAAAGAACGGAGAGAGGCCCGCGGGAATCTGGTCTTTCAAGGGGCACGATAGTCATAGTTGCAATTCTCGCGATCACGGCTATCGCCATCGTTCTCTATTTGCTCAGTATCAGTAACAGATTAATCAGTATCAGTGACAGAACGGGTATTCTCATATTGAACCGCCAGGAAAGTTCGACCCTGTCTTTTGTCACTTGGATTGTTATCGGCCTGGTGATCGGTTTCATCGGCAATAAAATTCTCAACAAGACGGGTCGCGGTCTGGGTCGCGATTGCCTAATAGGCATTGTCGGGGCATTCGTTAGCGGTTTTCTATCTAATCTGCTTGGGAAGCCCGGTGGTTCGCGTTTGGATCTTTATAGCCTCCTCGTAGCAGCCGTTGGCGCCGTAGTGGCCATGATCGTCTACCACGCCCTGTTTCGCCGGAGACGGTTCCTTAGTATGAGGTTTAAACAGCCAACCCAGAGAGACATCGCGAGCGATGATGCAAACATGCAGGAAGTTGCGACAAGAAGGCTGAATGACGAGGCTGAGATGACTGCAGTTTCCATAACCATCAGTGAAGCCCGAGCAATCTTGACTGGAACCGTCAATTCGGAAGCTACAAAGGCGAAGGCTGAACAGATAGTAAAGGCGGTTCGGGGCGTGAAATCAGTTGACAATCAGATTGTCGTTTCGGGATAGTGAGCCGTTCGTACGAGGAACTGATCCGACTTGCTCTATTTCTGACTCCAACCTTCGCCGTAGCCGAGCCCGTTCATTTCTGAAGTAAAACCCGGGGTGACGCCTGGATTCAAGATCGCACAAATCGCAGGCCTGACCCGATCCAATTGTGGCCGAGCGCTTTAGCGCTGGAACCACAGATCGACAATGATTCGAAGCCCGCTTTAGCGGGTGACATGATAGCGGACGCGCTTCGCGCGTCAGAAGAGCTACTCAGAAGAGATTGTCGGCAACGGAGCATTCAGCTATCATTCCTTCACGGAGAGAACAATGGCTACCGCCAAGGAACATATCGTCGAAATCATCAAGCGCCAGCCTGATGACAGCTCCTATGATGACATCGTCCGCGAGTTGGCTTTCGATCTGATGGTGCAACGTGGGCTGAAAGATTCGGATATGCGTCGGACGATTTCCAATGGCGAAATGGAACGTCGGATAAAATCCTGGCAGAAATAAATTGGACTCGCGAGTCCGAAATCTGGCTCAAAGACATTTACGACTACATAGCAGCCGATGATGCCGAAGCGGCTGCGCGAACCATAGTCAGTATCTACGAAAAGGCGCAACTACTCAGAAACCACCCGAAGCTCGGCCATGGATATGAAGCCGAAGAGTCCCACGAGACTCGGATTCTGCTCTACGATCATTACCGCATAACTTATCTAATAGAGCCGGACGGCAGCATCGATATCCTCGGAGTCTTTCATGGTGCTTTGGATATCGATCGATATCTTGTCTGACCTGACGCACTTCCGCGTCACAAATGCCAGCCAGAAGGCCGACGCCGCTCGCGCCGATGTTGCTTTACTGACTCCTGCTTTTCAAAATCGAATGCAGGGTCAGGCCTGCGATTGAGGCTCTCAATAATCAAGGTTCTGAACTCCTCGGCATGAGGTGTAATTGATCTTTGCGTTGATGAGGGCAAATGCTGGCCGAGGAATCTTATCGCCGCTTAGCTTCAAACAAGATCGCAGAATCGCAGGCCTGACCTCGATTTCAGTGATATGAAATGAGGTTAAGTTCTCTTCAGACCGTGTAGCCATTCATCGAGCCCGCAAAGTGGACGCGATATAACCAACGTGGGTGTCTGCTGATCAGTAGGGTGTGACTCGACAATTCGCAGTTGGCTTCCATCTTTAGGACAAAACGCGTGATGATATGTGAAGTAGTGGACACGTATTGCTTCCGCTTCCTTTTCAGAAAGGGTATTTGGATCAGGTTGTTTCCGCCGAGCCAGGCGAACTGCGGATGCGTCGGGTTTGGGGCTCGCCGCTTATGCGAACAAGATTTCGGCCAAAATTCTTCGCTTCGTACAAAGCAGCGTCAGCCGCCTTTAGAAGTTCGCTGGGCGTTCGCGCATGAGTCGGGACCTCCGCAATGCCGAAGCTCATCGTCACCGATAGGTGTTTGCTACCGATCGGGGATGACGCGATTGCAATCCTCATCCGCTCTGCGAGTGAACCCGCCTCATCGGCGGTATCGTTTAGTAAATCTGCTTACATCAGTGGCACTCTTCCAACATATCCAATCCCTCTCGCGCGACGTTCTGGTCAATGTTCAAGGCTGGGAACATCGTCAGCGCGTCATCTTCGAAATCAAGAGAAAGCCCACGCGGCGACGGAGTATCGCCATGAACTCTCCGCGCCTTACTAGCTTGCGGGCCGGTCAAACTCCACCAATACGTCTTCCCCTTCTTCATCGGCTTCGCTGGTATCACAACGGAAGACCAGCGGCTGTTCGAGCGGGTCAGGCTTTTCAGCGAGGCGCTGCAACTTCGCAAATTGCGATAGGCGAAGGTAATACTCTGGCGAAACCGGCTTGACTGAGACATCCGTCGTTTTGAAACCCTCATGCACGGGAAACCACTTCCTTGCCTCAGCGCAAGCCTGTTCAGCGGCGCTGTCGATATCTGTCGCTTCAACCATGAGGGGCACATGGCAAAAAAGGCTTTTCGGCTTGTCATCCTCAAAGGTACTGCGAATACCCAACAGGGAGACGAGATAGAGTTTCAGTTTGTTACTCATAGAGTGAAGATGCGGATCCTATTATTCCTCATTCTCGAACCAAGGAGATTTTTATCTCCCTCTCCCATTGGGAGAGGGTTGGAGGCGAGGGCGTACTGCCGCGTTGACCCGATTGATGTTTTGTCTTTGAATGCCACTCATCGATGACGGAACACAAATAAGAAAAGAGTTCCGCTCGCAGGCCCTCATCCCCGGCCCTTCTCCCAAAAGGGAGAAGGGAGAAAAACGCTTCGCGGAACTTTCATTCATCTTTCAAAATCGCTTCGCCCTTAGTCAGCCACGACACGCCGAACGTCACCACTGCGAGGGACTCAAACCAGAAAACGGGTTTGTAGAGATCAAAGAATGGAGACTTACGCAGCGCGAAACTTATGCCCACGCCGGCGATTGACGCGAGAATCAGGTAGCCGCAGGCTGCATACACCTTATTTCTTTTGCGTTTTTGCGGTGTGGGTGGTTTGGCCGGATCGGTTTTGCGAAATAGACAGAGCGAGAAATACGCCAGCGTTAGAAAGAGCAGCGTGGCAGCCGTGAAGTGAGTAATACTGGTCCAAGTCGCTGAGGGAACATCTTTAGGACTCGTGGGAAACAAGGCCACGGTGATGGCGAACAGACCTCCCAGTTTACCGGCGACTTGGTCTTTGAGATCAAAGCCCCGGTAAGACATCAGGAAGGTCCCGATCGCGCAGAGGCTACCGACAAAGACATTTCCCATGTTGGTGTAATAGTAGGCGCTGATCGAAGTCTCCAAACCCGCACTGCCGAGAAGGATATTGCCCAACGCCAAAACAATCGGCAGGAGCAATCCGATGAAACCAATGGCCTTGCGCAGGCTCAGGTAAGAGATGACGAGATAATTATTCGCCTCGAGTTGCTGATGTTGATCCATAATTTAGGCCCTCGTTATGTTTTCGTACCTTCCGCAATTGCGGCCGCAGAATCGTCGCATCTACTTAGGTGGAGCTTACCAAGCAGATCTATGGCGCGAGTCGATCATCGAATATCGCGCGAGGCTTATATTGTCTTCATGTGCAGAGCTCAGTTTCTCCCACTGTTCGGCACAATTGTCTTCTACATAACCCACAAGGTCACCGGATTTGGGACAGCCGCGGATTCCGATGTTGTTTGTGGATGGACATGGAAAAGACAACCAACTGCCTCGCTCTGAAACGAGTTCAACGACCTCGCCCTGGCGAATAGGCGCACCCCGCCAAGCTACTCCGGCAATCATCTTGATCTTGATGCGGCCAAACACTCTATCGTCGGTGGCTGGCGGAGCTCCAATCAAGTCAGGGTCTCGTTCTACTTCTCTCGGTTCTTCATATTTCCATATGTCACAGTTGTCATAGCTCGATTCCAAAACATAACCAACTCCCCAGTACCTGCCATAGAGCAGCTGGTTCACAGTTAAGCCGAGTACTCCCGCTCGCTGGATTGAGCCTTGCATCACGCTTCGTAATTTTGAAAAGTCGCGTCGCTGAAGCGCATTCTCGCCTGCTTCATTTAGCCGCCAACCGGTAACTTGGACGATTTGTCGATTGCTCTTTTTGCGATTGAGCACTTTTCGATAGAGCAACCCGGCGTCGTCGAGTACGTGAACATATTGAGGCTGAGTTAGTTGTTCTTCGAAGACCCACTCTCTGAGGGGATCGGCAGGAGCATTTTGATGAGCCACGGTCTGAATGTCGCGTAAGACATCGGCCGCATGATTAGTCTCTGCCTCGATTGTGCCCTCTTTGAAGCGTTGCTCGTAGACTTGGAACAGGCTGAGAAACTGCTGTTGTTTGGATTCCTGCTCCACTTTGAGCTCAATTTCTACCTGCCTCCTGGCGTTTTCGCGCGGAGATCTAACCGTCTGGTCATAAAGTGCGTAGGCTCCGATCGCAAATCCGATCACACCGAGAATGTCGAGCGCTCTTCGGAATCTCGGGTGCGGCTGAGGTCTCACAGGATCGATATCATCACTCATGCTGGATCTTTACCTCAGGCCGCTCACGCGGACGGTACTGACTTCAGTGCAAAGCGACTGCTGATCCGCTCGCTCTGACATAAGCCCAACCGCGCCCGAGTCATTCAAGCTCAATCGCCGCTACTTCCTCGATCGCTTGAACTCCAACCCTTTGATCTGTTGTAGAGTTGGCTCTGAGTGCCGAAGGCGCCTTTGACGTATTCCTTCACCAGCAACGCGGTGTTCACGACGCTGTTGTCGGCTTGATAGAGCAATTGATCGCGCAGGCCGCGTGCCTGGCTTAGAGGAACAAACGTCGAGCTGACGGCGTCGTTCCTGACGCGCAGATCGTCGGCGAATGCCTGCAACGCCGGCAGTTTCAAATCAGCTTCGTTTGGATTGTACGAAGGTAGATTCCTCAACACTCCGAAGTATCCGCTGACGTGACCGACCAGGTTGTCGTAGCTTAACTGCGAAGAAGAGTGTTCCCTCTCAGCTTTCGGCTGCGGCGTCGCGGCATCGGCAGCCACCGCTGCGCCGGCTTTCGACTTCGGTTTGCGTTTCGCGTTGAGCTTCCGCTTAAAAGTGTTCAGGTCGTCGATGACTTGTTTCGACGCGCCCGAAGCTTTGGCGACTCCGTGCACCCGCGTGATGCGCGGATTCAAAGCGGCAAAGGCGGCTTCGCGAGCCATGAGAGTACCTCCTGTGAAGTACGAATCAAAAAGCCATTGAGAAGAAGGAAGCGGGCGCAACTCTATTCCCGAGCGCATCGTCTGTCAAGCAAGAAGTTTGGCAAGAGTGGGTTACTGGTGAAGATCGATGGGTGTAAGTACGCGCGGGCGGCGAGTGGTTGGGCGGCTTGAGGCAGAGACAGGCGCCGTCCGGCACGGTCGCGCTACTGCCCTGTTCGCGCTGCGCGCTCAATGCGGATAAGGATGTCCGCGCTCCCAACTCACGTACGCACGCGCGAAATAAAATACAACCCGCCACACGCAAAGATCACAATCGGCGTCCACACTGCCGGCGCGGCGGGCAACAAAGAATGTTCCCCGAGTTGCTGGAAGCCGCCCGACACCAGCCAAAAGGCCAGGGTCACCGCTACCGCGGAACAGAGCGCGACTACTGTGCTCTTGCGTCCGAAGGAGATCGCCAGAGGCATTCCGATCAGCGCCATCACAATCACGCTAAACGGCGCTGCGTATTTTCTTTGCAGAGCAACAGCGAGCGCAGCGGTATCGGCGCCTCGATCTTTCAAAGTCTTGATATAAGTCTTCAGATGATCGGCGTTCAATTGTGATGGGCGATCCACTGTTGGTCTAAACACGGATGGCGGATCGACGCCGCTGATTTTCAGTTGCGCCGCGGACTGCCGCGTTACCCGAACGTCATTGAGATCGATCCATTGCGCTTTGCTAATCTCAAACTCATTAGGTGAAAGCCACTTCCCTTCCTCGCCCGTCGTCACGCGTCTTAATTCGATTTGATGATCGTCGAATTCATAGATCGCCGGCTTCAGAAGCACCTGCCGTCGTTCGTCAAAGTCATAAGAATAAATGCGCGCGCCGTCGGTGCTCACCAGCCAACGTCTCTCAGAGCCGGCGGCCATTTGCGCAATGGTGCCTTTGATCCTGGCGCGCAGACTGTCCTGACGGACGTTGGCCTGTGGCATCACGCGTTCCTGGATGAACCATGAACCGGCCGCGATCAAAATCGCGAACCCAAGTCCGGGCAGCATCAATCGATAGACACTTTGCCCGCTGGCCCACCACGCCACCGCTTCCCGGCGCCTGGCGATCAGCGCATAGGTCATTAGCGCGGCGACCAGAACACTGCCTGGAAACAGCTCGATACTGACGAGCGGCAGCAAATAAAAGAGATACTGCGCGACGAGCGTCATGCTCGCTTTGCTGCCCGCGATGAAGCGCCACAACTCAAAAGTTGTAAACACATTGAAGATTAATACCAGAGACATGAACCCAAAGAAGAAGCTAAGGGCCATCGTGCGGATGATGCTGACATCCAGCAAAGTTGGAAAAGTAATCAGCCAGCGACGGGCATTTTGAGCGACGAATCCGCGGACGACATATTCAGGTGACGGAGCCGATCTCTTTTCTTTTCCTGCGCGGCGAAAATGAAATCCAATCTGCCGCCGTCTGAACGCCAGCAAGGCAATCCCCAGCGCCAACGTTAGTGCCGTCGCCAGCCAGGCCCCGATAATTGGCGGCAGAGAGCCGGCGCGGGCCATCTGATCCCCACCCAGCGTCACTAGGTAATAAATGAGCAAGACCAGCAGAGACATGAGGACACCAAAGCCACGGCTGCCCCGGCGCATCCGCAGAGCCAGAGCGGATCCAAACAGCGCAAACACGAACGGCGTAAGCGAGAAAGCCAGACGCTTATGAAGAATCATCGCGGCTTCGCGCTTTTCCGCGCCGTTGCTCTGGGCGATGAATTGGCGCAACTCGCTAAATCCCATCGAGTCAGGTCCGGACTCTTCCTTCTGCATTCGCGCCACCAAACTACTGCGCCCAGTGGGAAAGACTATCCGAAGTAGATCCAGGCGCTCGACGACGAATGATTGATCGCGCGCCTCTGCAGACGGCAGTCTGGTTTGCATTGCTTCATGCAACACCAACTCGGATTTCTCTGACGAGGAATCGATCCGGCCGGCCCGTGCAGTTACCAGCATTGTGGAATGATCGGCCTGCTGCGATTGAATGAAAACACGACCCCACTGGCCCGCGGATTTATCGCCATCCCGAACGTAAATGACATAGTTCGGAAGGTCAGTCGAGAAAGTACGAGGCTCAACGGGTGAATCCAACTTGTAAAGGGCACTGCGGATCGCGACCGACTTCAATTGTTGTTGCGCTCGAGGAGTTTCCTTTAGATTGAGCCACGCCGTGGCGCCGGTGGCCAACAGTCCCAGCGCCAACGCGGGCCAAAGCATCCGCCACGTGCTGACGCCGGCCGCGCGCATGGCCACCAGTTCGCTGTCACTGCCCATACGGCCCAACCCGATGATCGTGCCGGACAAGACAGCCATGGGGATGGTGAACACAAGAACGGTGGGCAGAAGGGCCAGGGCCAATCCATAAACGAAACTGGAAGGCATAACGCCGTGAAAGATGATCTCGAAGTAGCGGCCGGTTTGTTGAGCGAAAAGGATTGCGGTCAGGAGGATGAGCGAAGCGACGGCATACGGAAATATTGTGCGCAGCACGTACCGCTCTATTAGTCTCCGGTTCGCCATAATGCTGAGTCCCATTTGAGTTCAGAATTCACCTTTAGGTTGCTGATTGGAAACGCAAGCTAAAGCTTGAACTCTAAGCAGAAGCTATCGCGTTGAAGCTACCTGCGTTCGCGGCCGTCGCTCAAGTGCGCGCACTATCAACCTGTGCGTTAACTCGCCGAGCTGCGCGTCCGCTGGTTCCGAAAGTCCCTTGAACGTAGATGCAAATTCTACTGGCGGAAGATGTTGACTCGCCACGACGCTCTGATGAGTCTCGGGCAATAACCTCGTGGCCGGCCCCCGACTACACCTTTGACAGTGAGGGTTTACCTCAACATCCAGACAGGCGGGGTCGCCCTGGCCCAGTCGGACCCCGCACTCAACGCACGAACGCACGTCAGGAAACAAGCCAGCCAGGCGGAGCAACCATACCTCAAAGTAGCGGAGCACCAGGCGCGCTGATTCCGGCGCGACCTCCAGCGCCTCAATACACGCCACGACCATGCGAAACAACTTTTCATTGGCTTCGTGGGGTGGAGCAAAGTCACCCACCAGCTCACCCATGTAAGCCAGAACCTCGGATACTTCAAGTTGTGCCGCAAGATCGAAGTGCGACTTGATTATCTCAGCATGGGAAATCGAGACGAGTTCGCGGTTCTCTCTTTCGTAGAAGGCCAGCCTGATGAGCGTGAATGGTTCGAGGGCAGCACCGAACCGGCTCTTCATCCGCCGAGCGCCTTTCGCCACGGCTCGCACCAGGCCGGCGCTGCGCGTAAGGCAAACGGCAATGCGATCTGCTTCAGCCAGATTGTACGTCCGGAGGACGATCGCATCTGTATTAACTAAACCCATGCGCGACCCCATTTCAGTTTGAAGTCAAGACATCCCTTTAACGTAAGGGCAGGAAGTAGAGGATCCAGCCGAGAATAAAAGCGACGAACAGAAACTCACCAAAGACCTTCAGACCATACACCAGGCGCTGACGGTCGGTTCCTTTGGTCACTACCCCAAAGACAACTGCCGTCAGAGCGGCGAAGACCGCCATCCAGAACACGTGCCTCATTGCTTCCTCCCCGCGGCGATATCGAAGGCATCGAGCATTGCCACGTAATTAAGCAAGCCGGCGACCAACAGAAAGGTGTTGCCGTATTCGTATGTGATCATCTGAGCATGGTCGGCAAAGCCGCTGTTCGTGAGCCAGCAAAAAATGTAGAGCAATCCGGCGCCCACGTTTGCGATCATCGGTAATAGTTGCAGCAATGCTGCGAGCCCCTGATCGTTGGCGCTAAGTGTGAAGAGATGGCCTCCCAGCCATAGGCCCGTGAAAAACATGCCCCAAACCGCGCCGCCAAGCAGAAGGGCCCGAGCCCATCTCCTTTGGAGCAAGTGTCCCAGTCCGGGCACCGCCCACGCCGCCAGTCCTATCAACCACGCCCTGCCTGGGGTCTCAACCCTGGATGTTTGCTGCATCTGCTTTGCGACCAAGAATGCTCTCCCTTCATCAATCGCCTCGTCCCGGTGGCGACCGTTCCCGGCTTAAAGTGTCTTCTTAATGCTACAAATATTCGTGGTGCCGACTTCACTCGGGCGCCATCTCCCATGAACATTCCCGACTGAAGTCAGTACTCCAAACGCCTGCTCATCGCCGTTTCATTCTGAATAGATGCTTTAGCTGTCGGCTCAACCACCACTTACCTATTAATAAAGGAGGAACTGCGCCCGTAGGCCCATGAACTCTTCCAAGGGATCCTCCCACGACGACTGGATTGCCTCCAACGAATCTCCCCGCTCGATCGCTTCGCGAATTTTCGAGGTGCCTGAAATCAGATCGAAAGGGTTGCGGTCATACTCATATTCGTAGGGGGGGTCCTTCCACCGAAACTGATCACCATACATATCGAACGCGGTCTTCACAATTGCTATTCCGGCGACCACCGGCTCAAAGGCCTCACGGTCAGTAACGTGAATTTGTACCCCGCCACAAGCCTGGCCGGCATGCTTCTGATACGTGGGCATGAAGACGCAGGAACGGAAATAGACGCCTGGGAAATTGAATCCAGTTAAGGCGGCCGCGAAATCGCCCGCGTCGACGTATGGTGCTCCGGCGAACTCGAAAGGCTTTGTGGTTCCCCTCCCTTCAGACATCTGCGTGCCCTCGAGGTGGACGGTGGCCGGGAAGACAGCGGTCGTCGCGGTCGTTGGAATATTCGGAGAGGGCAAAACCCACGGCCCGTCCGTGTCGTCATACCAGAGTTCGCGGGTCCAGCCGGACATGGTTAGGTACTCTGCTTCGCACCCGATGTTGAAATGTTCATTGAACATTTTGCCAAGCTCACAAAACGTCATCCCCGGTCGCGTCGCGATTGGGAATTGGCCGACAAAGGAGGCGCAGGCCGGATCGAGCACTACCCCGGCGACTTTAGTTCCGCCGATAGGGTTCGGCCGATCGCACGCGATCACTTTCTTGCCGAACTTCTTTGCCGCGCGCATGCAATTGGCCAAAGTGTAAACAAAGGTGTAGATGCGCGTGCCCACGTCCTGCAAATCAACCACGATGATATCGACATCGCGCAACATCTCTTCCGTCGGCTCACGCGTCTCGCTGTAGAGCGAATAGATGGGAAGGCCGGTTTTCTTATCCCCCGCGTGGCCTGTCTCAATCATGTTGTCCTGAACGTCGCCGCGGATTCCGTGCTGCGGGCCGAATAGCGCAGTCAGCTTGATATCAGGATTCGCATGGAAGAGGTCGGCCACGTGACGGAAGCCATGATCAACCGAGGCCTGGTTGCACACCAGGCCGACCCGCGCGCCGCGCAGCATGTCTATCTTTTCGGTCAGCAGTCTTTCAACGCCCAGCTTGATCGGTTGCTTATCGTTACTCATGTCAATTGAGATTAATCACGTACCGCAAAACGAACCGTGCAAACTCGCCGGTTTCCATGAATCAAAGAAACCGGATTGCTTCGTGGCATTTCGTGTGAATTCGTGGATCGCCTGCTCTGGGCGAAGAATCGATCCACGAATTCACACGAAACGTCACGAAAAATGATTTTTGTAAAGTCAATTGAGCGACACATCATCTTACCCGCACAGCACTGAGCCGCCGTTCACGTTGAGAATTTCTCCGTTAATGTGACGCGCCCATTCGCTGCACAAAAAAACTATCGGCCACGCAATATCTTCCGGAGTGGCCACGTGCCCAACCGGGATCGAGTCTTCAATCTTCTTGCGAAAAGTCGCATCCTCGAAAACGTCCGCGCACATGTCCGTGTCCACCCAGCCCGGCGCAACTGCGTTCACATTGATGCCGGACGGACCGAGTTCGGCTGCCAGCGACTTCGTAAATGCGATCTGCCCGCCTTTTGAAGCGGCGTAGTTTGAAACGTTCGCTTCCCCTCTCTGTCCAGCAGTTGAACTAACGATGACGATACGCCCGAAGCCGCGGGCTTTCATTCCAGGTACGGCGGCGCGACAAGCGGTCCACGTACCCTTAAGGTTCAAATCCATTGTGCGGTCCCAGGCGTCTTCGGCCAAAGCGTCCACCGAACCGCCTTCCCAGATACCCGCACTGCAGATAAGAAAATCGACGCGCTCGAATCGTTTGACGGCTTCCTCAATCAGTCGTTGCGCTTCATCAACACGCGAGACATCGGCCCGAATCGCCATTGCATTCACGCCAGAGTTTTCAGCGCTCTTAACCGTTTCCGCTGCAGCCTCCTCATCCCTGACATAATTGATGACTACATTGGCGCCGAGCTTGGCAAAGCAATTGACGGTGGCGCGGCCAATACCGCGCGAACCCCCTGTCACTAGTGCGACTCGGCCTTTTAAGTTCAGGGAAGCGATCAACGCGAACGAAGTTTCCAAGGTTTTTTCCAAGCGGATTTATTTGCCCTCGATTAGATTCAGCTTCTCTTACAAAGATGCAGTCGTAGCAGTCTCGCTGGCGCCGGCCTTCTCTTCCGCATACTCGGTCGCCTCGGCAATGAATCGATTGAAGAGTGATTGTGAGAACTCGTCCCGCTCCCAACCGAGTTCAGGATGCCATTGGACGCCCAGGACGAACCGATCGCCGCGCGGATCCTCGACAGCTTCGACGATACCATCCGACGCCCAGGCCGTCGCGACCAGTTCCCTGCCCAGCGTTTCAATTGCCTGATGATGATGGCTGTTCACCGGTGCACTTTCGGCATTCGCCAATTGGCCCAGACGGCTGTCTTCCAATAGGCGCACACGGTGCGAATGCCGATCACGAGGCGCACCCTGTTCGTGTTTGATGGCGCCCGGGTGTTGACTAACAATGTCCTGGATTAACGTGCCGCCGCGCGATACATTCAAGGCCTGGAGACCGAAGCAGATCGCGAACAAGGGCATAGCGCGGTCTTCTGCCTCAGCCAGCGCCAGCAGGTCAGTTTCGTCTTTTTCGGGGTGCACCTCCCCGAGTTGCGAGTGCGGCTCGCGCCCGTAGCGCAGGGGATCGATATCGGAATTGCTTCCCGGAAGCAACAGGCCGTCAAGATCAGCCACCACCTGCCTGACAAAATCCGGGCGCGGGATCAAAGGGATAAGCACGGGCAAACCACCGGCAGATTCGACGGCCTCGCTGTAATACCGTGCCAGATAAAATCGATTGGTTTCGAGTTCCAGGCGCATCGTGATTCCGATGCGCGGTCGTTTCTGGAATTTCATTCGTTCCTTTTGTCCTTTGTCGTAAGACACAAAAACTCTCTTCATAATAGCGCAAAGACATTGCCGCGTCCCAATCGCGGCAATAGCAGTAAGGTGGGCACGCGCATCTTACTGTGATTCACGGGCGGGACGCCCGTGCCACTCTTTAAGCGTCGTAAAGAACGGAGAGTATCGCACACTCTCAGGCGCATCGCTTGACTAATCTTTGCGCGAGTTCCTATAGTGCTGTTTCACCAATGAGCCGGAAAAATTCTTTACAAGTGCGCAGCACAACCGTTCTGCTGGTGCGGCGTGACGGACAGGTCGCGATGGCCGGCGACGGTCAGGTTACCGTCGGCGAAACCGTGATGAAGGCCAACGCCCGAAAGGTGCGCCGGCTTTATAACGACAAAATCCTGGCCGGATTTGCCGGTGCTACCGGCGATGCGTTTTCGCTGCTCACGCGGTTTGAGGGAAAGCTGGAGCAATACCACGGCAACCTGGAACGGGGAGCAATTGAGCTAAGCAAGGAATGGCGAACGGATAAAATCCTCCGGCACCTGGAAGCTCTCCTGGTCGTGGCCGATGAGAAGAGTTCTTTTCTGTTGTCCGGCAACGGTGATGTGATCTCCCCGGACGACGGCGTCCTCGCAATCGGCTCTGGTGGTTCTTATGCATTGGCGGCAGCGCGCGCGCTGGTAGCCAACACGCAACTCTCCGCGCGCGAGATAGCGCTGGAGGCAATGCGAATCGCCGGCGACATCTGCATCTATAGCAACTCGAACATAATTGTCGAGGAGCTCTGATCGGAGGGTGATTCAAGGTTGTGATGAGGAGTTGGCCGTCGACACTTCTAAAGCATCTTATCTGTGACTGGTGTTGATGTAGACAAATGGTTATCTACCTGGCAGGTGATACGGAAGAGCAAGAGGCGCGTCTGGATGAGATGACGCCGCGACAAATCGTGGCTGAACTCGACAAGCACGTCGTCGGACAGAATGCCGCGAAGCGCGCCGTGGCGATCGCGCTGCGGAACCGCGTTCGCCGCAAGAAACTGCCCGCCGACCTTGCCGCGGATGTGATTCCGAAGAACATAATAATGATCGGCTCGACTGGCGTCGGCAAGACCGAAATTGCGCGGCGGCTGGCGCGCATGTCGAACTCCCCATTCCTGAAGGTAGAGGCGTCAAAGTTCACCGAGGTTGGTTATGTTGGCCGCGACGTCGAAAGCATGATTCGCGACCTTACTGAAATCGCAGTCGAGATGACGCGCCAGGAAAAGATTGAAGAGATCGCGGATAAGGCCGAGCTGAACGTTGAAGAGCGCATCCTGGATATCTTGTTGCCGCCGCCTAAGTCATCCTCTGGTGGTCCCCTTTTCGATTTCGACTCGGGCGAAACGACGGCTCCGGTCCTGGTGCCAGACCCGGAACCGAAGGATGAAAACTTCGGCCGCACGCGTGAGAAACTGCGCACTCAACTGCGTTCGGGCAAGCTGGACAACCGTTTGGTCGAGATGGAAGTGCGCGAGAAGAACTTTCCGACGATTGAATTTGCCGGGCCCATGGGTGTCGAAGAAATGGGAATCAATATGAAGGACATGCTCGGCAACATGTTCCAGGGCCGCAGCAAACGCCGCAAGATGCGCGTCGACGAAGCGATGGAATACCTCATGCAGGAAGAGGAAGAGCGGCTGATCGATATGGATTCTGTGGCCAGGGCCGCGCTGGAACGGGTCGAATCATCGGGCATTATTTTCCTGGACGAGATCGACAAGATCGCCGGCCGAGAGTCTGGCCACGGCCCCGATGTTTCTCGCGAAGGCGTCCAACGCGACATTCTTCCTATCGTCGAAGGCACTACCGTTAACACGCGCTATGGAATGGTGCGCACGGATCACATACTGTTCGTGGCCGCCGGCGCATTTCATGTTTCCAAGCCGTCGGATCTTATTCCGGAACTACAGGGCCGATTTCCGATTCGTGTCGAACTCGAGTCGCTGACAATCGAGGATTTCAAGCGGATTTTGGTGGAACCAAAGAATTCTTTGGTGAAGCAATACCTCGCGTTGATGGAAACCGAAGGAGTGATCCTTGACTTCACGAAGGATGCCATCGACGCCGTCGCCAACTTTGCCGCGCGCGTCAATCAGAACACAGAGGACATCGGCGCGCGGCGTTTGCACACCATCATGGAGCGACTGCTGGACGAAATCAGTTTTGAGGGACCGGATCTGGAACCAAAGAACAAAACCATCGATGCCGCATACGTCGAGCTGATGTTGGCTGATACCGTGAAGGATCAGGACCTGAGTCGTTATATTCTTTAGTCGCTTTCATAGTCCATTTCCCAAACTCCAGTGCTCGCACCGCTACAAAGCTCCACGTCAAGGCGTAAACCAATCGCGCGTCATTTGCTGTTGGTGCTTGCCGTCTGTGCGCTCTCGATGGCGCCCACGTGTGGAAAGCGCCGGCCTCCCCTTCCCCCGGTTGAAAGAATCCCACAGCGGACTGAAAAGTTGACGGGCGCACAGCGAGGCAATCAGGTCATCCTCACTTGGCCGGCGCCGTTGCGCAATGCCGCTGAAGGTAGCGTGCAAAGTATCCGCCGAGTGGACGTCTATCGCGTCGCCGAAAAACCTAAAGCCCCATTGTCGATGACTGAGGACGAATTTGCCGCTCGGGCAACCCTGATTGGTTCAGTCAACTATGATGAAATCAAGCAGGCCGCCGGCGATCTTACCTATACCGACACACTCGAGTTGGCGGGAGAGCCCGCCCGGCTGCGTTATGCGGTTCGTTATGTTAATGCCGCCGATCAAAGCGCGGCCTTCTCAAACTTTTTTCTGATGGAGCCGGCAGCCAAAGTCGCCGAGCCGCCAGTTATCATTAAGACCGGCAAAGAGTATTCGGAGACGGCGAACACGATTACCTGGGAAGCGCCAAAGACTAACACCGACGGCTCGACGCCGGTAAACCTGCTCGGCTATAACGTCTACCGCACCGACGCTTCGCAGCCGGAGACCAATAAGAATCCATTGAACCCGGAACCGATTACTGCGACACAGTACGAGGATAAAAAGTTCAAGTTCGGCGACAAGTATGTCTACGCAGTCAGGTCCGTGTCGCTGGGTACTGAAGGCAAGCCTGTTGAGAGTCGAGACTCGAACAGTATCCAGTTAGCCCCGGTTGATACCTATGCACCGGCTGCGCCAGAAAACGTCCAAATCGGTCCCGCCCCTGGCAGGCTCTCGATTTTCTGGGTGGCGAATTCCGAACCGGACGTGGCGGGCTATTACGTCTACCGCTCAACGGATCCAAATCTGGCGAAAGACAAATGGACTAAGCTGACGCCAACCTTGTCGACGAAGACTACCTTCACCGATGAGAATGTTGAGACAGGCAGGACCTATTACTACTACGTCGTCGCGATGGATAAGGCCGGCAATGTGAGCCCGCTATCTAATGTTGCTTCTGAGACGGTGCCGTAAGATGTCGTCCCTTACTTACATGTGCTGCGCGTAGTGTACGAACACAGTTAGTAAGTCGACGAGCTGACACCTGGAGATTCACATGCAGCTTGCGATGATCAGCAACCAAACCCATAAGGAGATTAATCATGGCTTCCATTCCCGCATTGCGGTGGGCATCACAGTCATTCAACTCCCCGAACATTGAGAGCCTCAACGACATGTTCGGCGCGGCGGCGGCGGCGATGACGGCCGTCGGCCTTACCAAAGTTAAGCACAACGCGAACGACGTATCCGGACTTAGTGCCAACACTATCGCGGCCGTAGCGTCTTTCCGTTGTGGGAAGACTTTCATACTGATGGTCATGGTGGCCGGCAGTAATGGTGCGGAGACAAAAGTCATTTTGGACAAGCTGCTCCATGAGATCCCGAAGCATATCCCAAACTTGTAGGGTCATTCGGGAACTGACTGGACATCACGTAAGGCTCGAAGCGGACTAAACGCCTGACCGTGATGGAGGGTCAGGTGAGACGCAGAGGTCCTCTCTCAAGAATGAATCCCAGAACTAGCGGATAAGAAAGAGCCCGGATCCACGATTAGTGAAGCCGGGCTGTTGTTAAAGTAAGCTCTCCTGACGCTGTCGGGCGAAGGCCGTCGTTCGTTAGAACCGCCTGATATCCAGAATCAGGTTCAGGATATCGCCGAGGACTGCGTACTTCCCTCCCGAGTAGCTTCCGTATTGATAGCGGCCGTAGTAGCCGTCTTCGTAACCTCGACGGAAACCCTCGCGGAAGTAATATTGATACTCGGCTACGTCGACATAGTATCCGTCGTAACCGTAGCTGGCATCCTGAAAAGCGTCGCAGTTGTCCGGATCGAACTGCCATCCGTCCTGCTGGTCAGCCTGGCCCGCGCGAAAGCCTTCTTCATAACCTGCGTTGACTGCTCGTCGCAGCAGGTCTGCTCCATACTGATTGACGTTGTAGTACTGGCCACCGCGATAGTAGCGATAGTCAGGTGCGCCGTAATCGTAATACGTGAAGCTCTGAAGCCTTATCTGATCCTGGCGCAGACGCTCCCAGTAGCGTTGCTGAAAACGCCATTGGTTCAGACGCCTCTGTTGTTGCAGTTGTTGTTGGCGTTGGTTCCACCAGCGTTGGCGATCCGCGTCCCGGCCGCGGAACTGATTCTGACGTTCACGCCAGGACTGTTCCTCGCGACGGCGCCATTCGTTGCGTTGCTGGTCCGATAGACGAGCCTGCTGGTTCCACTGTCGATTCTGATTATCACGCGCCTGCCGTTGCTGATCACTATTGCGACGCGGGTCGCCGCCGCCCTGTCGCTCCCATTGACGCCCCTGATTGTTCTGTTGCTGAGCTCGGCGCTGCTCTTCAGCTAAACGCCTCTGCTCTTCAGTCTGTCGTTGTTGTTGAGTGCGCCATTGTTCCTGGTTGCGCTGATCCTCTGCGCGACGTCGTTGATCGGAATTGCGCCGTTGCTCTTCCGCCTGGCGTTGCTGATCAAAGCGGCGGCCATCTTCCTGCGTTTTGTTTTGCCGCTGAAGCTCCGCGTTGCGCCGTTGTTCTTCGGCCTGCCGTTGCTGATCAAAGCGACGACCATCTTCCTGCGTTTTGTTTCGCCGCTGAAGTTCCGTGTTGCGACGTTGCTCTTCAGCCTGCCGTCGACCCTCTTCGGCCTGACGTTGCTGATCAAAGCGACGACCGTCTTCCTGCGCTTTGTTTTGCCGCTGAAGTTCCGCGTTGCGACGTTGGTCTTCGGCCTGCCGCCGCTGCTGTTCGTTGCTCTGGCGCTGTTGTTCACGCGCCTGACGCTGCTGTTCAGAGCGTTGTTGATCCTGACGCTGCCGTTCGGCCTGGCGCTGCTGATCTTCGCCTTGCCGACGCTGTTGTTCCTGTGCCTGTCTTTCGTTGTTCCGGCGTTGCTCCTCAGCCTGGCGGCGCTGTTGATCGTCCTGTCCACCGCCGCCACGACGTTCGTTTTGAGGCTGCTGAGGCTTCGCCTCTTTTTGCTGCTGCCGTCTTTCTTCGCGTTGCGGGCGGCGATCTTCACGCTTTTGAGACTCTTGCGCCTGAGCGAGGCCACTCGCGCCCGCCAGTGATACCGCACCCACAGCCGCCGCCAGCGCGAAGCGACTAAAGTAACTACTTTTCATGACTACCTCCTTAGAAGGAAAAGGCTGAGGGGAAAGTGATTTCGCTGCCCCGAAGCGCAATTGCTATTCCAAGGATTAGGACTAGTCGAAACGCACCACCTCAAGAGGTTCATAGCACGCTGTCGAATACGATATGGTAATGCGATAAACCGTATCGGGCAGAACGCTGAGAGTCGCCGGTGAGTAGCCGCTTAACCATCTCTCAGGTCAGGAAGGGGCTTGCTCCCTGCTCGACTCTGGCAAACGATCAGCGGAGGTAAACCACCCTTCCTAACCTGAGAGGTAAATTTGCTTGATTGGGTGGTCATGCCGCCTTGGCCGAACCGATCAGGATTCAAGCTAAACCTTACCCATTCCTCTCTTCGCTGTTATTCCCACCGGGTTTCGCTTATATTTAATGCCAGCCAGAAAATCTAGGGAGGCGATTATGAAGTTTTTTCTCGACACAGCGAACCTGGACGAGATTCGCAAAGCGGCAGCGCTCGGACTTGCCGACGGGGTGACTACCAACCCTTCGCTGATTGCGAAGGAAGGCAACGTCGATTTCAAGCAGCACATTGCCGAGATCTGCAAGATTGTCTCGGGCCCGGTTTCCGCCGAAGTGACCAGCCCTGACAAAGACGACATGCTGCGAGAGGGCCGCGAGTACGTGAAGATTGCGCCGAACGTAGTCATCAAGTGCCCGCTTACCGCCGATGGGTTGGAGGCGACGCAGATTCTGAACGGCGAAGGAATCAAGGTTAACGTGACGCTTTGCTTCTCGGCAGCGCAGGCGATCTGCGCCGCGAAAGCCGGCGCGTCTTTCATCAGTCCCTTTCTCGGTCGGCTGGACGACATCGGTGACAATGGTCTACGTCTGCTCGAAGAGATAATCGAGATCTATGACAACTATGGCTGGAAGACGGAAGTGCTCGCGGCGAGCCTACGCCATCCGATCCATGTGATCGAAGCAGCACGATTAGGAGCAGACATCGGTACGATGCCTTACAAAGTACTCGAACAACTGCTGAAACATCCGCTCACTGACAAGGGACAAGACCAGTTCCTTGCCGACTGGAAGAAGCGAGCCGCTAAGGCTTAGCGTTTGGGGTTTAGGGGGTAGGGGTTAGATGCCGGAACATTTTCGCGTCGCGCCTTTACCCCCCACACCCAAAACCGAACAGCCGATTCCCTGTCCTGTCGTAGTCCAGGCGAACTCCCTTACCAAAATCTATGGCCAACAGCGCGCCGTCGATGAGATCGACTTTGCGGTAAATCGCGGCGAAACGTTTGGTCTGCTGGGTCCGAACGGTGCGGGCAAGTCCACGACGATGCGCATGATCGCCTGTCGCACACCGCTGAGTTCAGGTCAACTCCTCGTCGAAGGCCGCGACGTTCGGACGCAAGCTCGCGAGATTCGATCGCTCATCGGGGTTGTTCCTCAGGAGAACAACCTCGACCCTGATCTGAACGTCCTGCGGAACCTAATCGTTTACGCCAGCTATTACCGCATTCCGAAAAAACGCGCCGCCCAGCGCGCCGAGGAATTGCTCGACTTCATCGGCATGAGCGAACGAGCGGACGCCCGGATCGATCACCTCTCCGGCGGCTTGAAGCGACGTCTGATGATCGCACGGGCGCTCTTACATGAGCCGCGGCTCCTCGTGCTGGACGAGCCAACGACGGGACTGGATCCTCAAGTCCGTCAGGAAATCTGGCAAAAACTGGAAGAATTGCGACGCGTCAGCGGAGTTACCATTCTGCTTTCGACCCATTATATGGAAGAGGCCGAGAAGCTTTGCGAACGCCTGGTCGTAATAGATCATGGAAAGATCCTCGCCGCGGGCACGCCGCGGGAGTTGGTGTTGGCAAAGGTATCGCGGTTTGCGCTGGAGGTTCGTGATGTGGGCGACCTCCCTCTGCGCCCGACGCGAAATGGGATCAGCGCCGTAACTCGAAACAACGCACATTTTTATTTCGCAGCCGATGCTGAAACACTCACGCCGATAATGAAAGAGTACGGGGGCCGGCGTCGCATGATTCGTTTGTCCAACCTGGAAGACGTGTTCCTTCAGCTCGTCAGTGACCACGAGTTAGGGACGAGCAGGGTGATGAGGTCAGTACCACCTCCGTGAGCGGGTGGGTTAAGCACTCAATGGGGGAGTTACCGATGAACCCACCCGCTCACGCAGGTGGACTGACTTCATATGACAGATCAGATCACAGTACGCGTTCTTAAATACGACGGCACAGAGTATCGTCGCTGGAACGCGACGTTAGCGCAAAGAGACGATTCACTAATCGTCCTGGATGCCGCATTCGAAGACGATGTGGAGCACGATCTGCTCGGAAACATAGGACGTGGAACTCGGACGATTGAATACTATTGGCCTGATCGCTGGTACAACATCTTTCGATTCCTGGAGAGCGATGGTTCGACGAAACTCTACTACTGCAACGTAAATATGCCGCTCTCCATCGAAGGCGGAATCCTGAGTTACATCGATTTGGACATAGATGTTCTGGTGCGACCCGACTTTTCATATCAGGTCCTCGATTTGGAAGAGTTCGCCGCGAACGCCGCCCGCTATGGCTATCCGGAACAAGTCAGAGCGCAGACTCATAAGGCGGTCGCTGAGTTAGCCTCGATGATCGAAACGCGCCAATTTCCTTTCTCGTGAAGCCCGTCTCTTTTCATCCAACTCTTAAAGTTTCGGGAACCTTTCCGCGCCAGGGAGTGAATTAACCGTGATAGCAGCGATTTTAGTTCAAACGATGGTGACGCAGATCACGGACAGCGAACTCGTCCAGACGATGCTCGGCGGAGACAAAGAAGCCTTCGCTGAACTGTATCGTCGCCGTCAGCGCGACGTTTACCGGTTTGCCTTACACATGACCGGCGCGCCTGATTTGGCTGAAGATGTGACTCAGGAAGTCTTTATGGTTCTAATGCGCAAGGCAAACCAATACGACCAGCTCAAGGGATCCGTTAACGCATTTCTGCTCGGGGTGGCCAGAAACTACGTGCTCCGGCGCCTAAGGCAGGAGCGCTTCTTTGTTTCGATCGACGACTCTGTGGGCGATAGGGCAGGTGATGAAGCCGGCGCGAACGAGACCCTCACTCGGACCGAAGAGATTCTGGCTATGCACAAAGCCATTTTGAATTTGCCGGCGCACTATCGCGAAGCTGTCGTGCTCTGCGATCTGCAAGAGTTGAGTTATGCCGAAGCCGCGGCCGTGCTCGGTTGCGCGATCGGCACGCTTAGATCGAGATTGCACCGCGCCCGAGCCATTTTGATCGAAAGGTTACGTACCTCCGGCCGCGCACCTAACAAGGAACTTGAATCAACGAGGTGTTTCGCATGAATTGCCAAAATTTTGAAGAGGTCGTCACTGAGATTGCTCGCGAGCAGATCATCGACGCCGGCGCGCGCGCGGAAGCCCTCCGGCATAGTGACGTCTGTGAACCATGCGCCGGGCGACTCGAAGACGAGCGAGCCATGACGCTGAGTCTGCGCGGCCTCGCTGAGAATACGGCCTCCGCCGGCGCTCCGGCTCGAGTCGAGTCGCGCCTGCTGGCAGCGTTCGATGAATTGGCTCTGACTCAGTTCCCTGCTCTGCCTGTGTCGGCAGGACGATACCGTCGACAATATTTCATCGGCGCGATTGCTGCCGGGCTGTTGCTTGTGTTCGGACTCTCGGCGATACGTTGGCGGCAGTCGGTGCCGCTAACCCAGGAAATCGGAACACCGTTAGCCGCGGACACCGGATCGCGTTCCAGCACTCCAATGGTTACTACGTTTACTCCGCCGATCATCAAGAAGAACCTGACTGATTCTCGTGGCTCTCGAAGAAAGTCCTCAACCAGACCCAAAGGTGGAGCTTCGGCAAAAACAAAACCCGCGAATACCGACCATACCGAGATTGCCACGGATTTCATTCCCGTGATCTATGGCGGCGCAGTGAACCTGGCAGAGGGTGGTCGCATGGTCAGGGTGCAACTACCGCGTTTGGCCATGGCGTCGTTCGGCCTGCCCGTACATATGGATCGGGCCAACGAGAAAGTAAAAGCGGACGTGCTGGTGGGTGTGGATGGCTTGGCGCAAGCCATTCGCTTTGTGCAGTGAGCAGTCGGTTCAAGTAATGAATCGGCTTAAAACAAACGGGCTGTCGCGCCCGCTAACCGAAAGGTAAATGACTATGAAGAAGACTCTAGTATCTTTTTTTGGCGTGGTAGTCCTCGTGCTGATAGGCGGCCTGTCGGCACTTGGCCAGGAAAAGGAAAAAACATTTGAGAGAGAAGCGGTGGTAAGCGGCTTCGCATTCCAGGGCCCGGGACAAGGCGAGGGCGGCAACACCTTTACCTTCGTCAACTCTGAATTCAGTTTCGACAAGCTGGTGAAGGGTGCGCCGTATTCGGCGCAGGCTATCACTGAGATGACGCAGACCCTGAGTGACGGCAACCGCATAGTTAACACCAACTCATCCGCGGTATATCGGGATAGCCAGGGCCGCACGCGCCGGGAACAAACATTGAAAGCGATTGGAAACTTCTCTGCCCACGGCGAGCCGTTCCAGACCATTTCAATCAACGATCCTGTAGCCGGTGTTGCTTACGTGCTGGAACCGCACAGCCAAACGGCGCGAAAGATTCAAGGCTTTCGCATGGAAGCAGGTGCAGTGACGGTCAAGGCACGTACGCCTGGAGGCGAAGGTGAAAACTTCACCTTTAACCGCACTCCCGGCGGTGAAGTGCAACTCAAGGTAGCGACTGCGGAAGCGAAGATGCGTGAGGAAAAGGAACGAACCGGTTTTCGCAAGGAAGACCTGGGCACGCAAACCGTCGAAGGGGTCAGCGCGGTCGGGACCAGAACTACCTTCACGATTCCCGCCGGTCAGATAGGTAACGAACGCGCAATTGAAATAGTCGACGAGCGCTGGTTTTCACCCGACCTGCAAACGACTGTAATGACTCGTCACACTGATCCGCGCTCAGGCGAAGTCGTTTACCGGCTGACCAACATCAATCGCGCGGAACCGGATCATTCGCTCTTCGAAGTGCCGGCGGATTACTCGCTCAGAGAAGACTCCGAACCAATGCGGTTCCGCTTTGACAAGCCGGCCAAACCCGATCAAGAAAACCGCTAATCCCATTCTGTCGATCGTGCTCCAAGGGCTGCCCGAAGAAATTCGAGCGGCCTTTTTTTTGTTCCGCGACGCGGCGATTTCGATGGATGGCTACGCGAGGTCATCTTCAAATGACGAGCCTCTATTCACTGGGAGCGCGGGGCGCCCCCGCCCGCCGCCCCGCGTCTCACGCAAATTCCTCCAAGAACGCAACATCTCCGATTCTTAGATTTGCGGGCGAGGGCACCCGCACTCCCAATAAGAACAGGCCTTGGAACATCCGAGCGACCTGCCCCAACGACATTTTGACGAATACATCACTGGCGGGTTAGCCTGACTCTTCAGCCCATGACATTCGCTACCACTCAGATCAATCTGCGCGATGCTTATGCCGTCTGGCGGCGTGATGTCGAAGTCCATCTGCGCCTCTGGAAGATGAACCTCATCGCACCCGCAATCGAGCCGGTCTTTTCGGTCCTGGCTTTCGGTTGGGGGTTAGGCGCACTGGTGGCCGGCAAGGTGTCTGGCATTTCTTACCTTTCGTTCGTAGGCGCAGGCATCCTGGGTCTCACGGTCCTGATGCGCGGGATGTTTGAGACCACCTATGCGGCGTACTTTCGCATGGTCTATCAATCAACCTACGACGCGATCCTGGCCACACCGGTTGATGCCGAGTCGCTGGCGTTCGCTGAGATCCTCTGGGCGATAACGCATGCGGCGTTCGACACGCTGATCATCATGATCGTACTGGCGGTGTTTGGCGCGGCGACTTCGCCCTGGGCCGTGCTGGCGCCAGTGCCTCTGCTCGTCGGCAGTGTCTTCATTGCCGGTTTCTCCCTCGGCGTAACCGCGCACGTTCACGACATCGATGCTTTCAATATTTACATGGCGGCGTTCTTTACCGTCATGCTGATCTGCGGCTGTTGGTTCCCGGTAGAAGTTCTGCCTTCATGGTTGCGAATCATAGCGTGGGCAATTCCCTTAACTGAATCGATCGATTTGACACGGGCGTTTCTGACCGGGCGTTTTCTCTCGCGACACGTCTATGAGGCCGCTTATCTGTTAATATTTGCCGTGGTGGCCTGCGAATGGGCGATGAGGAGTATGCGGAAGCGAATGGTAGCTTAGGCAGCCGAGTTGAATGTCTTTGCCAAAGGTTCGATGTTAAAATTTCGCCGGTGGGTTACAGTGAGTGGGGATACCTATGACGCCTGACAATATTTCAATTCTTTCACAGGTCAAGAGCCTCGAGGCGCAATTGGGTGCGATTAAGGCCCGATTGTTGAGATCAAAGAATCTTGACGATCCGTCTCAACCTTTTGCGCTCTTGTACGGACGCCTCGCAGGACAGTCGGACAGCACAGAAGAAGAGATAGACGCGATTCTTTATCAAACTCCGCACCAGCTCGAGGAAGCTGGCTGATGGTATACGTTCTCGATACGCACGCCATCGTCTGGTTTCTCGAAAAGTCGCCCCGCCTGAGCTCAACCGCAAGAGATGTCATGCTGGATCCGATGGCCGAGTTGGTGATTCCGGCAATTGCCCTACTGGAGATTAAGTTCCTCTACGCAAGAGGCCGTATCGCGAGCGCATACGAAGATATTAGGCGCGATATCATCGATTCCGGGAACTGCGTGATCTATCCGGTGGACGAACAAATCGTTTCGCTAACTCCAACCACGCTTAACATTCATGATGCTATTATCGTGGCCACGACACTTGTCTATCGCGATGTTCTCAATTCTCCTTCGGCATTGATTACTAAGGATCGTGCAATTCACAGCTCGGGTTTGGTCGATTGCATTTGGTAATTTGATCGCCTTCGCTAACGGAACGGCGAGCTGGCATAAGCACCATATGGCAACATCAAAGGCATCAACAGGTACGCTTGGGCGGTCGGCGCCTTCCAAACTCGATCAGCTTCGCGAACGTGAGCAACGCGCCGAAGCCGGCGGTGGCGCCGCTCGTGTCGAGAAGCAGCATGCCGATGGCAAGATGACCGCGCGCGAGCGGGTTGAGTTCCTGCTCGACGACGCAACCTTTCAGGAGTTCGACAAGTTGGTCGAGCATCGTTCGCAGCATTTCGGAATGGACAAGGAGATCTATCCCGGTGACGGCGTCGTAACGGGCCATGGCTTGATCGATGGCCGCAAGGTCTTTGTCTTCGCCCAGGACCGCACCGTTTTTGGTGGCTCCCTTTCCGAAACGCACGCGGAAAAAATTTGTAAGGTGATGGACCTGGCGATGAAAGTCGGCGTGCCGATCATCGGCCTGAACGATTCCGGCGGCGCGCGCATACAGGAAGGCGTGGTCAGTCTCGGCGGTTACGCGGATATTTTTCTGCGCAACACTTTGGCCAGCGGCGTCGTGCCGCAGATCAGTTGCATCATGGGCCCATGCGCCGGCGGCGCGGTTTACAGTCCGGCAATTACCGACTTCAACATCATGGTCAAGGACACGTCTTACATGTTCATCACCGGCCCGGACGTGATCAAAACCGTAACGCACGAAGACGTGACGAAAGAAGAACTCGGGGGCGCGTCGACGCATAATCGAAAATCAGGTGTCGCGCACTTCGCCGCTGACTCAGACGAGCATGCGCTGCGAATGGTGCGCGAACTACTATCATTCCTTCCTTCAAACAACGTCGACGATCCACCACGTGTCGCTTCTTCAGATTCGTCAGAGAGAGCCGAACCCAGACTTAATTCGATCGTGCCGGACGCCTCCAACCAGCCCTACGACATTCGCGAAGTGATCGACGCGATTGCGGACGATGGTTACTTCTTTGAAGTTCATCGCGAATACGCTCCGAACATTGTCGTCGGCTTCTCGCGGCTTGATGGACGGCCGGTGGGGGTGGTCGCCAACCAACCTGCTTATCTCGCTGGCGTGCTCGACATCGACAGTTCTTTGAAAGCCGCGCGCTTCGTGCGTTTCTGCGACTGCTTCAATCTCCCGATCGTGACTTTCGAAGACGTGCCCGGCTTCATGCCCGGTATTTCGCAGGAGCACGGCGGTATCATCAAGCACGGCGCGAAGCTGCTCTATGCCTATGCCGAAGCGACGGTTCCAAAGGTTACCGTGATTACGCGCAAGGCCTACGGCGGAGCCTACTGCGTCATGGGCTCAAAGCATATTCGCACCGACATCAACTTCGCCTGGCCCTCCGCCGAGATTGCCGTGATGGGAGCCGAAGGCGCCGTCGACATTCTCTATCGCCGCGAAATCGCCGAAGCCTCTGACAAGGCCTCCGCGCGCCGTGCGAAGGTAAGTGAATTAGAAGACAAGTTCGCGAATCCCTATGTTGCCGCCGAACGCGGCTTCATCGACGAAGTGATCGAACCAGCCCAGACCAGACCCAAACTCATCCGCGCCCTCGCCTTGTTAGAGAATAAGCGCGATACGAATCCGCCGAAGAAGCATGGGAATATTCCGTTGTAAGTTACGGTCCTCGGCTCCTGATCCAGGAGCTTCAACGGTCACATCCCCATTGTGCGTATGGTTTAAACGTCCGATTTTACGGTCACCGGCACACCCCCGCCAGGTATTTGCCATCTAAAAAGACGCAAGTTAGAAAGGAGTGGTTTTATGACACTCGAACAATGGATTTCCGTGGTTGGAATTGTCACTTCATTTCTCGTTTGGTTTCTGGGTCAGAAGTGGACGAGTCGCAAATCTGTTAGGAAGATGTGGACTGATCTTACTGTGATTGCGATTCCTGTGGGGCTTCTACTTCTATCGCTTGTTGTGTTTGAAAACGACCGGACCAATTCCATTAGGAAAGAAACAATTGCACTGAAGGAAGAAGTTACCAGGCTGGAGAACTCGTTTCGAGATTCCGCGCATGTCGAGTCAATCCATAGTTACGAGGAGTTTGTTTCGTGGCTGGAACATGATATTTCGACTACGCACTCTCGGTGGTTGATAACCAGAACCCAAGCCATTCAGGCTCCAACTGACAAAGAGAAGAGGTATTTCGAAACCATGGTTGCAAGAGTGGGGCGCGGGGAGATTCCAGACTGTCGCCGCCTCGTCCGAATACCAACAAAGGAGCATCTGGATCTTTACCGAAATCTCCTCAAATCCATGAGGCATTCACCCAACTTTGGTTTGGGTGTTTGGACCGCAAACGAACCGCCGTTCGACTACGAGTTACTTATCGGGGATGAAGTAGTTATTTTCGCGTTTGGAAGCGGTGCGCCTACTTTCGGTCTTCGGATCCCGGATAAGGCGGTAGCAGATCGTTTCGCTCAAACGTTTGATAACTTGTGGCGACGTTCGGGCTCGACCAGAATAATCAAGGAGCGCAGGGATGTTGCCGACGATTCCGAGTTTGAAGCCATGATCAAGCAGATGGAATCGTTAGCTCCTGGCCTTCCTTCGATGAATGCTTCGGCTGTACCTTACGGCAATTTCGGCACTTTCAGCCGCGCGGGGCTACCTGCCAGAATGAGTCGTCGTCCTAAAGCGCCTCGCAGGCCTCCAAGCTCAAGCGATCCATCGCAGGCGGGCCACCTTACCGCACCGCCGTTGTGATAAGAGATCGCGGCTTTCAATCACGGCGATCTCAACCGGAGGCATCGGTAACGCGGCGTCTCACGACAAATTGCTTGTAACGATCAAAGCGATCGAGGATATGGGTGACGTAGTTGACCGGCTCGAGTCCGCGGCAGAAGCCGAATTTCACCACTGGGTCGGTTGAATATTCCTGCGTCGATTCCTGCAGCAACCAATACGAGACGTCGTCCCACACCTGAGGATTGCCGCCATATTTTTCGGTAAGACGTTGCGCATCCCGAACGTGGCCCGCGCCGCAGTTGTATGAAGCGAGCACGAACTTGAGGCGCTCCGCGTCATTCGAGACGCGCTCTGACCAAAAACTCTCCAGCCACTTCAGGAACTTAACTGCGCCCTGGACATTGTCCGCCGGATCGAGCGAGTTCTTTACCCCATATTCCCGCGCTGTCCCGGGCATGAGTTGCAGCAGTCCCGCCGCGCCTGCCCACGAGTGCGCGTCCGGTTTGAAGCGCGACTCCTGGAAGGCCTGCGAAGCAAGGAGCCGCCAATCCCAGCTAAGCTCACTCGCGTGCTGCTTCAGCAGATCATCGTAGGCACAGAGCTTACCGGTCTTCGAGGTAAGGAAGCCGCTCTCGACTCGCTCAAGATAATTGCGACGGTCAACGAAATACTTTTGGTAAAGCTTGTCGAAGAGCGAGCCGTTTTGTTTTTCTTCAATCCAACTGTTCAAGGCCTTCATTAATTCCGGCGAGTTCTTTCTTACGGCCCAGGCGACGCTGTGCGATTTACTGATGACGGGGCGAACTTTGAGGTTCTTGAACTCGGCCTCTTTCAGGTCCGCCAGGTTTTTCTGCATTACGGTGAACTGTACCTCGCCCCTGGCTACCTTCTCGGCCAACGCCTCGTCCGGCATCTGGCCGCCGATCTCGACGACGTGAATGTCGCCTGCGATTTCGTCACTCAGCTCAACCAGGGTCCGAGCGTAGGGTGATTGCTCCGGCAAAGTAACGGTTCGTCCCGATAGCTGCGCCGGCTTGGTGATGAGTCGTGCCTGGATATCAATTTCCGGCAAACGGTCGGCAGGTCCCGCCGCCATCGCTTTCTCCGTACCTTTACCGGCTTTCGCGGGCGGCTCATCTTGTTGCACCAACACCGGCTCAGTGCGATAAAGTGCGCGCGTAAACGAGACGTCTGTTTCATTCTCAGGCGTGGGAACGATACGATTCGCGGCGATGTCGCCCTCGCCGCTGTTAAGTATGCTGAAAAGACTCTTGGAGTCCGCAACTACGACCATCTTCAAATCCGACCCCTGCGCTTTGGCGAACGACTGAAGCAGTTCGTACTCGTAGCCGAGCGGCTCGCCGCGATAAATGAAATAAGTAGTCGAGTTGTAAGGGGCCAGGACGGTCAAGGTGCCGCGTTGCTTGATGTCTGCCAGATCGCGGTCGATGGGCCCAACCATGGGCAGGTTGGATCGGCGGTCAATCGGATCAACCTGCTCAAGTTCCGCATAGGCCTTTCTATGACAAGCTGTGAAGGTCGGGATAACAGACCCTAAAAGGATTACTGCCGCGAGTCGAGCGGATTGAATGTTCATTTATGCCTTCGTGACGGGAACGTTCCCGCATTTTCATTTGAATCTTGAGGGGATCTGCAGGGGGCTCGGCGGGGGCCAAAAGGTGATAACTATTTATGCTAAAGGCGCGGGTAAGTCAATCTCGCAATTCCCTTGATCGTTTCAGTTGATTCCTGGTCGCCGTCGGCTTTCACCGATGCTTTCCGTCCACAACTCAACTGCACGCTAGTCATGCGGTCCAATTGAAATGCCTCGCGACCGCAACCGCATTGCAACTCAGGTCAGCCCCGGCGCATCTTATGTTTCCCGACAAATTGCTTCGCGAAAGAGCACCAGCAGAGAGCCGACTGCAAAGGTTCTGATGCGCGGCAAATTTCCCGGCAGTCCTGAAGTATCAATAAAAGAAAGCTAAGAAAGCCGATGAGAAAAAGTCTTGTTTTCCTCTTAACGATATTTGTGTGCGCGCTCGGATCAGCGACAGCTTCTGCTCAGTCCTCCTCGACGACAGGTGAAGCATCAGAGGGCTCCAACACCAATCTCCTTTCCGCGTCTGATCTTTTTGACCAGATTAGCGATGCGCGGCGTCTGTTAAGCTCGCGCCCAACGTCTGGCCCGGCGCCCGATCGCGTCACACTCGCCGCGTTCGATTCCGAAACGTCTCAGACAATCATTGTTTCGCTGCCGAAAAATGAATTCCTGACAAAAGATGCCGACTTCTTAACGACCTCGGAGCCTGGCCGCACCATTCGCGTGCACGTTGTTCGCGCCAACGGCGTCAATACGGCCGTGACGACAACTGACGCGTCGACCGGCCGCTCTTTGGTTCCCCTGCTGGTTCAGTTTCCGATCGTCAAGGGCGGCGCCGTGACTGAGATGGCTTATTACACCTCAGCGCATCCGGCGCTGCTTTCGCAGTCGATCACAGAAGCGGGTCGCTCCTACGTCAGGAAGATGTTGGATTCGGCTGCTGAACGGCTCGCGCAAGACGGAGTAACAGTTAGCCCTGACATCGTTGATATCGCCGAGCATCTCTGCATCGTCGAGCACACAGATCACAAGCGCTTCATGAACGAAGACCACGCTGTTCTTTTCCCGGAGATTCTTTCTTTATACGCGCTAAATGAAGGAAACACTTTCAGATATTCGGTGAGTACCGCAGGCGCGGGTGGCATGATCCAGATGATTCCGCGAACGTACGCAGGCATTCGGCAACAGCACTCCGGCGTTTCGCTGCAGCCGGATTTTGTAAGTGGCATGCGCAATCACGCCAATGCCCTGGAAGCGATGCTGCTTTACATGAACGACACCTGGAACAATCTGGCGCAGAGTTCAGAAGTTAAGGACGCGCTTCGTGATGGCATTGCCACGAAGCCCGAACTTATGGCTGCAGGCTACAACTCAAATCCGATGCGCTTGCCGCTTTATCTGAAGACCGGCGGATCTCAGTGGCGCACGCTCATTCCTGCTGAAACGCAGATATATCTAAGGATTTACACTTCGGTAGACAACACACTCGAGATGGGATCAAATTCGGTCGGAAGTGCGAGGGCTTCGAATCGTCCGCAGGCAGTGGTCGCAGTCATGAAGCCTTCAAATGCGACGGCAGTCTTCTCGTGGCTGAGCCAGTCTCTAACGACCGGCACCTCACTTCTCAGGCTTCTTGGTAATTGAACCAGCCGGGAGTCTTCAAGACTCCATAGTTGTTAGTTGATGGGGACTTCCAGCAGTTTCATTGCCTGGGCAAACCGTTTCTTGTTGGTTTCGTCCTGGTAATTCTTTGACCCGTCCTGCGCTACATCGAAAGCGATCCGCTCCTTCTTATCTTTCAGTTTCAGATCAGCGTCCTTCGCGAGCAGGATTTTGATTTCTTCGATGTTCGCGCGAAATGCCGCGGCCATCAAAGCTGTGCCGCCGGCATTGTTTTGGGCATTGACATCAGCTCCGGCCTCGATCAACTCTGCGAGTATTCCCGGGTTGGCCTGACTGGCCGCGATCATCAGCGCGGTTTCTCCTTCGTTATCTTTGGCGTTGACGTCGGCGCCTTTGGCAATCAGGAGTTTCATCATTTCCGGATTGTCGCGAGCCGGCGCGACCCAAAGCAGGGCCGTCTTTCCGGTGTCGTCTTTAGCATTCACATCGGCGCCTTTGGCGAGTAACTCTTTGACGGCTTGCATGTCTCCATCCTGGGCGGCTTTTCTCAAAGCTGCGCCGGTCTGAGGATCCTGGCCCGCGACGACCACGGCCGAGCACGCGATAAGAATAATCAAAACTAAATATCGTATCGGTTTCATGGTAACTCCTTCTCTGCAAACAGCCTCATCAGAATACAGGAGACTCGTTACTATTATCGAGCAATTTGCCAGACGGTGCATCTGAAATTCATCCGATCGAGCACGGCCTGAGTGAATACCCCCGGTCAGGCTACCCCGGTCAGGCTACTCTTGACTTAACCCATCACTTGGCATAGAAGCATTCCGCTCGCTTAGCTCGAATCCGGGAGTCACCTTCAAAATGAAACGATTACTCGTTGTGGCTTTAGTCATAAGCATTATCTGTCTGCCTGCGCTGGCGCAGAAGAAAGGCAGCGATGATTTCAATGACTTAATCAAGCGCTACTACGCGGCATGGAACACTCTCAATCCCGATAACGCTTCCTTTTTATATGCGCAGGACGCGGACCTGGTTTTCTTTGACATCGCTCCGCTGAAGTACAGCGGCGGCTGGCCGGAGTATCGTGAGAACTTCAAGAAGAATGTGGCGCCGGGGTTCTCCAGCCTCACGCTCACACCCAACAACGATGTGAAGGTCACGCGCAGAGGGAATTTGGCATTGACAACTCTGACCTTTCATCTGTCAGCCAAACAGAAGGACGGCACGCCGTTAGAGTTCGATGCCCGGCACACAATTGTCTGGGAAAAGAGAGGGGGGCAGTGGCTGATCATTCATGAGCATGTGTCCAAGCCGCTGTTCTAGGCAGCCGTACCGATCCGACAACTGCCGGCCCAGTGTGAGTTGAACAAATCAGTTCGATAGCAGTGTTTAGACCACCGACTTTAGTCGGGCTCTAAACAGCCGGCGGTGGCAACAGAAAGCGGCAGGAGAAGTCGGCAAGTCAAACTTCACCCCCAGAGGCTCCTCCCGCCTTGTCCAAAGTTTCCTTCGGACCGGAACATCTCAGCGCAAGGCTCGATCCGTTTGGTATCTGCTAAGGTTTTAGCGCGAGGCGGATTTCAGCGAGACATTATGCCCTACTAAACATCTGGACAGCGGCCACAACTGACGGTCGGGAGGAATTGCTCCACAGTTCAGACAGCCATCAACTTAAGAACTCATCAGGGAATTCACTTGGAAACGCTTGTGCGCCATCAGGGTCTGCTTCCCGGCGAGATCTCAATCAACCGATGTAATGGATCGAATCTCAATCTGAATGGCCGTAGGGCGCTTAAGCCGAGGAGAACAGGTGCGTCGGCTTCTGTTCCCGAGACGAGATCGGTCGGAACTCGTCGCAATGTGAGCGCTCCGATCGAAACCGTCGTCGCGGCAACGCGCCGGGACGAGATTTGGCCGCCGCCGACATCGCGCACGGTATAGGCCGGCGCCTTCCGATCGGTCGAACCCGAATCACGGATTGCCAAGCCGAGACTCGATCCGGTATCCAGCAGCGCTCGATCACCGTTGTCGAGCATTACAAACGGCCGGCGGCTCAGCGCTTCGCGAATCCAACGCACGACAGTGCCTTCAACGGGTTGCTCGTTGATTCGGATTGGATTGTCTCGCGGATCGAAGGCGGATAGTTCGCGTTGCGGGAGATCGATCACATAACCAAGTGGCGAAAAGGCCTCGGTCGGATCGAGCACGCCATCGAGATCGCGTGGCAATCCACTTACAACCATTACCTCACCTTTGGCGGGCAACTCATTTTCGCTGTCGCCAATCGCCAGCCTTTGGATGGAAGCATTATGAGCCGAAGCAGCAGCGCCACTCAGACCCGCAATTGATGTGCGCCCGCTTTTGATCGCCACTCGTGCTTCATCGGCGACCCTTTGAGACAACAATGTCGCGCCGGCGCCGGTGTCAATGGCGAAGTCGAACGGTCCGACGGAGTTGATCCACGTTCTTACGATGAGGCCTCGCCCGGAAACTTCTCTGAACGAGACGGGTCGCGGAACTTTCAGTACTGCAGAGGGCTCGCTTATTCGCTGGCCCTTACTTTGGGCAACGGAAAGGGCAGCTCCAAATGGAACTGCCCTTCCGATTGTAGTTACGAACAATAGTACCGCGAACAGAAGCTTGGTTCTGTTTTTCACAGGCCAACTCCTCGACTAATAACGACGCGGCGATCGCTTGCGCAACTTGTAGGTGTACAGCGCGGAGCTGCCCAGGCCGACTAGCGAACCAATGCCGGCGCCCTTCTTGCCGCCGATCAGCCCACCAAAGGCCGCACCGGCGCCCGTACCGATGGCCAGCGTCAACTTATCGCGATGCTTCTGCCAGAAAGTACGTCCGCGCGGCGCCGTACCATAGTCGTAATAGGCCCGGCGTCCATTGGAGTAGCGGCGAACCGGCGCCTGATAAGTCGCTAACGTTCTGGTCCGTGTGTTAGTAGCAGGCGACGTGGTACAGGCTGAGAAGCCCTGGTCAAAACCCTGTTTGTAGGCGGTCTGCTCCGCGGTAGTGCTGAACTGAGAACTGTTTTCAGCCGCTATCTGATCAGGCGTTTTTGCGGTCCGATAAGCGGCGTCTGAGTAGGTCGCATTCGGATTGGCCGTCTGAGCGTTGTCATAATTCGTGTTTGCCGCGCTGTTGCTCGCTGCGGAACGAGTTATGAGCGATCCAATGCCCGCACCAACCAGCGCACCGATTAGCGTCAAAACAAGTAGCATTTTCTTGGTAACTAACATTTCAAATATTCTCCTTTTGCTTGATGGCTGCGTCGCCAGGAATTAAGTTCGCGCCGGTTAGTGCGGCAAGATGCATGCCTCAATCGCGACTTTTGCGTTGATGTTCGCCGCCAAAAAGCCCTGTATGCAAATTTTCGAACCAACATTCGTGATTGCAATTGAATCGCAAGAAGCCGAGAAGGAAGGAATCAAGACCAGAGCCCGCAAAGGATTGAATCAGGATTGCCCGATGTCGCATATGGGCTCGACTCCCATTCCAAATGATCACACGAGGGGTTTGGATCGAGTCAGTCAGGCCGCTCGTGAAGCGCAACCGCGCCCGGGGCCGGCACTTTCTTAGCGGAATCGAGCATGCATTTGCGGAATGGTTGATCGGCCGCCGGAGCAGCATTCTCCCACGCACTGGTTTGCCAGTTGTCGCTGGCGCGCGCTTTAGGCAGCCATCCGGGCAATGGCATCATTAGATATCGAGACAAGACATGAGTGTACGGTTCATACATCGCCCGCAGCTCCTCGAGCGTACTTTCATCACCCTCCTCATTGCGAAGCGCGACGCCGGTGTCGGATAGGACCATTCGCAAGGTCTCGAGATCCTTTTTGGGCAAACGCGCGCCATCGTGCTTCACTGGTGAGGTATTGAAGATTTGAGATATATCAACGACCGCATGCCGGGCCATCTTAAACGTCAGTTGCGCCTGCCACTTTGGTATCCCATCGATGCCCACCATCACCAGGCTGCAAGTGTCGAGCACGGTATTGAGCGCTGCCAGCCAGGATTGATTGTCGTGCTGCGATCGGAAGAAGCACAAAACCGGGTACGACAAATGACTCTCCATCAGGTCGGCCGCCCACATCTCCCAGTCGCGGAGAAATTGATCGAGACTCTCCAGACTCTGCCCTTCCTGATGCCGCCGCAACAGTTCGGCCGCGATCGGCGGTGTACCGGCGCGCGCGTCCAGCATGGAAATGTTTACTTCCCGGCGCGAGAAGGCTTGATAGAGAACGGGGAAATAACCAATCACCAGGGCGAGCAGGCCAAAACCCACGCTGGCCTCGATTACGGTGATGGCCCGCGCCGCCGGACCGGTCGGGACTATGTCGCCAAGACCAAGAGTAAAGAAGGTCGTGCCGCTGTAGTAGAGATCCGAAAAAAAACCGGCGTGTCCGCTGGCCAAACCCATGTGGGATCCAAAAGCGAAGTGCAGCAGAGCAAAACCGAAAACCAGGGTCACGGCCCAGAAGACCAGCAAACCCAATAGTGAAAGCGGGCCAAAGACGCTGAGAAAGGTCTCGCGTTTCTTGCTCTTTCTGAAACTGTGAGCAATGGCCGACCAGGGATACCAGACCAAACGATAGAAAGCCCGCGTCAACCGAAATCGTCTGGTGACGCGGCGCGGCAGGACAATCGTCTCGAAGACGTCCCACAGAACGACCACGATTAGCGCCAAACCAATGAGTCCGATTGAATTGAACATAGTCCCGGGAACGGATGAATGAAAAAAGAAAAAGGACCGGGCAGACGAGACACGTCGCTCCGGCCTTTCCGAATTAACTGGCAGTTCTGTTACGCCGCGCGCTGCGCCGGAGCAGCCGAGCGCAAGAGCTCGATCGCCTTCTTCATCTGCGTATCTTCCGGCTGCGCCTTGGGTGCGACGGGTTCAGAGGGCGCGGGTTTGGTGTTCGGCTGATTCGGTTTCTCCTCGTCATTGCCAGTCAGGTCATCAACATCGCCGGTGTTCTGATTCTCCGCCCGCTTAACTTCTACGGAAGGCGCGATGCCTGAACGAGTTCGATCCTCGCCGAGAAAAGGTTTGCCACTACCCGAGGCCCACTTCACGGTGGTGAGCAACAATCCGTCACCGTCACGCAGGGTGAACAACTCCTGCTCGGCGCCGGCGCCGAAACTCTTCTCGCCAACCACGTCGCCGCGTTTGTCTTCCAGGAAAGCTGAGGCAACCACTTCCGCCGCTCCGGCCGTGCCGCTATCAATCAGGACCACCACCGGTCCATTGAATATGGTAACTTTGGGATCGGCTTCAAAACTCTTCAGAACTTTTTGTTCCCGGCCAATTGTTTTGGCGATTTGTCCGTCGCGAATGAAAAAGTTTGCGACCGTAACCCCTTCCTGGATCTCACCGCCGGCGACGCTGCGAAGATCGAGAACTATTTTTTGCGCTCCCTGTTTCAAAAGCTCCTGCAGACGGGCGCGCGCATCGGCGGCCTCGTCGTTGTCCAGGCTGTTGATTCGCAGCACGCCGATCTTGCCGGCCTCCATCCGCGCTTCCGCGGCCGGGGCCCGGAACGAACCGCGCTTCACGGTAAGCGTCACAGGCAGCGAATTCGCACGCAGGATCCGCAGTTTCACTTCCGATCCGGGTGCGCCGTTGAGCAACTGACGCGCGTCGTATAACGAGATGTCGCGCGTGGCTTTGCCGTCGATATATTCAATGACGTCGCCGGCGCGTACGCCGGCCTGATCGGCCGGTGAGCCTTTTACCGGAGCCACAACGTAAAGAAACGAAGCGACCTGTGACAACTCAGCTCCCAGGCCCGCCTGATTGCTCTTAGTGCCGGCGCGGTAGTCCTTCACCTGCTCAGGAGTCAGATAGGTCGAGTAGGGATCGAGACCGTAGGCCAGGCCGCGCAATGCACCCGCGCGAACCTTTTCCATGTTTGGCTCATCAACATAATCGTTCTGGATATGCTGGAGTACGCTCTCGAAAATCTTCTGCTGCGCACCGGGATCGTTCGCCGGTTGCTGGGCGCGAGTAGCCAGCCAGGCTCCGGCGATGGTGTAAACTGCTAGCGTTGCCGAAAGGACGATCAGTGTGAATTTACTTTTGAATGACATCAATTGAACCTCGAATAACTATCAAGCCTGGCTGCACAGGGAAGACTTAAACGATTCGCCAAACGCCTGTATCATACCGTGGCTATAAAAGGTGCGCAAGCGATGCGCTTAGTGGCACAGACTTCAGTCTCTGATCTTAAGAGTATGAATCACAGACTAAAGTCTGTGCCACTTACCTGAACCAAGCGACAGGATTCATCAACTTGAAAGAATCAGAAACAGCAGTGCCACCCCCAGCGATCCGGCCGGATTCGGCCGGTCGTCTGCTGGCCCTCGACCTCGGAACCAAGCGGGTGGGCCTGGCTGTTTCTGATGAATTAAGAATCACCGTGAACCCTCTACCGGCGATTGAACGTCGCAGTTGGAAAGATCTCCTGCGTCGCGTCGCCGCCGTCATCGAGTCGTACGATGCGCGCGGCCTCGTGATCGGTTTGCCGTTAAGTTTAGAAGGAGCCGAAGGCTCGGCGGCCCAGGACGCGCGAGCCACGGCCGAAAAGTTTCAGCGCTCTTTGCCGGTTCCCGTCTATTTACAGGACGAGCGGCTGACTAGTGTGGCGGCCACCGCTCAGTTGAAAGCGGCCGGGCGCAGTGCGCGAGAGATCAAACGGGAAGTCGACAGCGAATCTGCCACACTGATTTTGGGCGACTTCATTTCACGCGCTTAACGGGCTGACTGGTAGTGGCTTAATTTGAAGAGTTTTCTGTTTCTCTGTGTTCTCCGTGGTGAGTCTAATTGCAGGCAGGAATCCACCACGGAGACACAGAGAACACGGAGAAGAACTCAAACGAGGACACTACAGGCTGAATCAGAGCTAGAAGATCGATTAGGGGTGGCTATCAAAACAAAAACCAGGCGGTTGTTGATCTCAATCGCGATTCTCTTATTCGCCGTCCCTGCAGTTTTTTCTCTTTGGCTGTACCGCGAGCTGCATGCGCCGGTCGTCCATGGAAAAGCGAATGACTATATTGAAATTCCGCGCCGGTCAACGCCGGAAGGGATCGCCAACAAGCTTTTGGCCGAAGGCGTTATTCGGCGCACCTGGCCGCTCCTCTTCTACATAAAACTCACCCGGAGCGCGAAGCTGATCAGAGCGGGCGACTACCGCTTCCCTTCTCCGATCTCTGCGCTGGGAGTTTTGAAAAAACTCGAAGAGGGCGAGCAGCGGCTCAGTCGCTTCACCGTGATCGAAGGGTGGACCCATTGGGACATCGCCGAGTCACTCGCGCACGTTCCCGAATTGCACTTGCGCGACAGCAACGAAGCGCTCGCCTTGATGGATGACACGTCCGCGATTCGCGATCTCGATCCCTCGGCCCCGAATCTGGAGGGTTATCTTTTTCCGGCGACGTACAGTTTTCCCGATGACACCAAACCTGCGGCAGTGATAGCCGGAATGGTCAAACGGTTTCGCCAGGAATGGACGCCGGACAGAGCCGAGAGAGCCCGCGTTCTGGGAATGACGCCACGGCAGATCGTGATCATCGCATCGCTGATCGAAACTGAAGCCAAGCTTAAAGAAGATCGCCCTTTGGTTGCTTCCGTCATCTACAATCGACTTAAAAAACATATCGCGCTGGGCATCGATTCGACGATTGTTTACGCCTCAAAGCTGGCGGGCAAATGGCGCGACAACGGCAAGGTTTATAAGAGCGACGTCGATCGGCGCTCGCCTTATAACACGCGTTTGTTCTCGGGGTTGCCGCCGGGACCAGTCGGCTCGCCGGGTGAGAGTTCGATCGATGCGGCGCTGAATCCGGCGCAGACAGATTATCTGTATTATGTGCGCGAGCCTTCACGGAACGACGGGGCTCACAACTTTTACAGTAAGGACGCGGATTTTCAGAAAGGTGTGCGGGCGTTGCGGGAGTGGGAGCGAAGTCAGGGACGTTGAGTGGCCGCAAATTTTGGAGTGCGGCGACTAGTCGCCGCACTCCAAATCGAACAGTTCGCAGACGCCTTGTGTTTGCAGATCAGGTGCTTTATCCTCAGTTTGTTTCCCTGCCGTCGGAGTTTTTCACGTTCGAGGTGATCTCATGAAATATCCAACATGCATATTTGCTCTGCTGGTCATGGCTCTCGCAGCGGCCTCTGCGTTCGGACAGGGAAAAGGCGTCGATTCACAGAGTCAACGCATCACCGATAACAGCAGTAACCGCGCTCCCGCGAATAACGGCGCCAAGCAAGACGTCGGCACCAACGGATCGGGAATCAATTTTGGAGGGGAAAAGACGCCCACCAGAATGGCCCTGGACAATCCCTACCGCTTGACGGCGCGACGCGATGTGATTATCAAGGCCGTCGCCGATCTGATGCGCGACCGCAAGCTGATCATCGATGACGCTACTTCAAAACCTAACGAGGGCATTATCGTTAGTCAACCCTACACCTTCATCAAGGGCGCCGTGGTTTCACAGTCAGAGCTTTATCGTTATGCCCGTATCGAGAGCTCACAGTCACGCGGTTGGACCCGCGGCCGGTACACGATCACGGTCGAGGTGCAGCCGATCGACGGCACGAGCGCTAACGTGTCCGTCAACGCGAAGATCGAGGGCCGAACGGATGGCGCGACCGGCGCCGAATGGATTACTCTCCAAAGTACCGGATACGCCGAGCAGGATTTTCTCGCCGCGCTAATTGAAAGCATCACCGGATCCGCTCCGGGACCTAAACCATAATTTCGTCCGCTGTATCTTGTCTAAGAAGTATGCAGATCCTAAATCAGTTAGAAACCCATCCCATCCCGATTGAGGAAGAAGAAAAACGACACGGGCGCCGCCTGTTGATCGGATTGCTGTGCGCCCTGCTCTTAACCGGCTCGGTGCTGGGAGGGTACCTCTACCTCCGCAAGCGACACGAGCGCCAGGTTGCGGCAGCCTTGCAGGTCGAGAACAAAAAGAAAGCTCCGAAGGTCGAAGTCTTCGTAGATGAAGCCACGGTCGATGGGAAGACGACGTCGCTGGGTGGCACTATTCATAACATCTCAAATGAACCTCTGCACAACTTGGCGGTCGAACTACTACTGCGGCGTCGCGTAGGTAGCGGCGTTGAAACCCGAGCCGTCACCGCGAACCCAACAGAGTTGCCGCCGGACGGCAAAGCTCGCTACACGCTCGAGCTGCCCGTACAGAATTATGTTAGCGTCACCTTTCTTCGTGTCATTTCCGGCGACAATCATGCCGAAGTGGCCTTCAAAGTTCTCCCCGGCACGGCGCGGCCACCGCTGGACTCGCCCGCGGCCAAGACGGTTATCGTTAATCGGCCGGCGCCACGCGGCGAAGAGTTCATCAATACTCCGAACAATCCGGGCAAGGTTCCTTAGCCTTTGGAGTGCGGTGACTTGTCGCCGCTTTCGCATGAGTTGCTATTGACTCCCTGGGCGTTGGCACCGACAGAAAAGCGGCGACAAGTCGCCGCACTCCAAATCTTTCTTCCCATTGGCCAACGATCGGCTGAGGTTTCATCGTCACAGCATCGCACTTTGGCTTGAGCACCCCGTTAGCTTTCGGCTAGGATTGCTCCCGAGAATTCAAATGGCTTTGCTTAGTAATCAAGCTCGTCCCTTCGGTCACCTTCGCGTCGTATTGTTCGCGGTAATCCTTTCGCTTGTGGGGGCAGCTTCGGCATACAGTCAGACCAAGCAAAGTCCCACGCCGCCGCCTCCCGAGCCTCCCTCGGTTAACAAGCCGGATTCCCCGTTGGCTGACTTTGGCTCGCCCGAAAGTGAAATGCGCGCGCGCGTTGCACTTAAGGCCGAGAAGAAGCAATACGACGAAAACCTGGCCCGGGCTCGCGAGGCCTCGCAGCTTGCCACACAACTCGTCGAAGGTTACGAAGCGAAGAAAGTTTTTAGTTCTGAAGACAGCAAAAAGTTGGAACGGTTGGAAAAGCTGACCAAGAAAATTCGCAACGAAGCCGGTGGCTCGGAAACCGATGCGGACGTAAAGGACATACCGGAGCTTATGGAATCCGCCGTCAAACAGATAGGTGAACTGGCGGATGATCTGAGAAAACAGGTTGAGAAAACACCACGTCACGTCATCTCGGCATCCGTAATCGATCAGGCCAACAAACTGCTCGGATTGATTCAGCATTTGAGAGAAAATGGTCGCTAACCACTCTTGATCTTGCAACGCAAGCTGGTAGCTTGCGTCTGGTCTTCGGTCCCGGAGGGACCAAATGTTTATAGAACCAAGAGCTCAAAGAGTTCTGAAGCTCCAGCGGAGCGAAACACTTGGCTTTGCTGAAGCAACATTGCGCTCCTCCGGAGCTGGAACAATTCCCCTGGCCCGGAACCATAAACATTCGGCCGCTACGCGGCTGATGTTTTCCGTGGTCCTGGCGATAGCGCTTTCGTCCGGACAAATTTTACCCCAGCCCGCCGGCGCACATTCTTCGTCATTCAAGCAGTCGCCGTCGCAAGATCAGGACGACGACGTAGTGCGGGTGAATACTGACCTGGTCGTTTTGAATGCCACGGTGCTCGACAAGGATGGCAAGTTTGTCCCAGGGCTGAAACGAACCGACTTCCAGATTCTTGAGGACGGGGCCGAGCAGAAAGTCGCCAGCTTCACCGCGGAAGAGACGCCATTCGCGGCCGCCATCTTACTGGACACATCAGGCAGCATGGAGTCGCGCCTGTCTCTGGGACGATCAGCAGCGATTCGTTTCCTAGACGGCTTGCGTCAGGAAGACGTCGCCGCGGTCTACAATTTTGACAGCAAGGTCGAGCAGATGCAGGACTTCTCGCCGGGCCGAGATCTTCCGGCACGGGCCTTCGGCTTGCGCACGAAAATGATGACCGCCCTTAACGACGCAGTCCTTCGCGCGGCCGACGATCTGTCAAAGCGAGAGGAGAAACGGCGCGCGATCGTCGTGCTCTCGGATGGAGGCGAGAATTCCAGTCGCGCCAGTGCCGACAAAGCTCTCGATCATGCTTTGCAGGCGGGGGCGACAATTTACGCCGTGAATATGTCAGAGACAGGTCCGGGCCGCGACATCACGGGAGCATCGATCCTGAAGAACCTCGCCGACAAAAGCGGTGGCCGCTATGTCGCGTCGCCGGGTGGGCAGGAACTCCGTGATTCTTTCGCGGCCATTGCCGAAGAGCTGGGCCATCAATACACCCTGGTTTATCGTTCCCTCAATCGCACGCGCGACGGAAAATGGCGCGCCATCCAAATAAAGCTCGCCCGCCCGAACGTTACCGTTCGCACTCGCAAAGGTTATCGCGCGCCTAAGGGTTAGTGCGGTGTCTTTGTAATAACAAAGGCCAGGCTGGTTTCGCTCCCTCAGGGATCAAGGAGGATGATGTCCTTCTTTTTTCGTGACTCTTCGTGTGATTTCGTGGATCGTTGTTTTTGCGGGCAGAGACTCAATCCACGAAATCACACGAAAATGCACCAAACAAAGCCTCCGGTAAAGCTAATGAGAATCTCGATCGTTCAGGTGACGATACGACCTAGCCTGGCGAGCAACCGCTCTTTCACGGCCGGCCACTCTGCTTCAATAATGCTGAAACACACCGAGTCTCGGCATCGGCCATTCGGCATAATCATATGATTGCGCAAGATGCCTTCCTGTGTAGCGCCGAGGCGCAGAATGGCTGCGCGTGAACGCTCGTTCAGGATATCAGTGACAAGTTCGACCCGGACACAACCAAGATCTTCGAAGGCCTGCCTCAACAACAAGTACTTTGCTTCCGTATTGATCGGCGTTCGCTGTGCGCTTCTCGCCAGCCACGTATAACCGATCTCCAGCCTTCTGTGCGCTGCGACGATTTCCGTGTAACGGGTAGAACCGACAATCACATTGCGCTGTTTATCTACAATCGTGAAGGGCTGCTCGCGACCTTGTTCCTGCCCCTCGAGAGCGTTTCCTATGTACTCAACGATAGTCTGCCTCGACGGGACAATGGTGTAAGGCAACGTCCACAGCTCGCCATCGCTGGCAGCTTCCAGGAGAGCATCCTGATGAGCGAAGGAAAGCGGTTCGAGTCGAACATGAGTTCCCTCCAAAGTTAAGGGTTCGATCATCGGTAGCTTACGTGCAGACAATTTCCAGCCTTTCATTCTCCATCAAAATTGCCACTGTCTACCAGTCAGCGGCGCCGAAGCCCAAAGGGGAGTCAGTACCGGGAGCGGTAGCGACCGGGTCGTAATCAAAGAACGCCATGACCGATGTCCCGGCCATACTTCTTGAGTTCGTTTGAGAATACCCGGGTCGCTGCCGCTCCCGGTACTGACTCCCTTGGGAAACCTCCACTGTCCTGGAACAAGTCCGGTTACAGCCGATGGTGCTCGTGCAGAACGCCAATAGACGCCATCATGAAGAGAACGGGATCCATCGATTTACGGGTGTTGTCATCCATCGCCGGCAGTTCGTCGAGAAACCGAATGACCGCAGACTGATCAAAGAACGGTACAGATTTGAAATTCTCGCTGCGCAAGAGATCCTGTAGCAGTTCGTACATCGGATTCCCAATCAACATCGGGGGCGCAAAGAATGGCTGCTTCGCGCCCCGATAAACTTCGTCGGTCACAAACGGCTTCACCGCCTCACGCAAAACATACTTCTGCGTGCCGTTCCGCGCCAGCAATGTCGCCGGGATTGAGCGGGCGAACTCGAAAAGTTTATGATCCAGAAACGGCAGTCGCACCTCGACCGCATGGGCCATATCCAAACGCTCCCCGGCGAGCACATAATTCACGAAGAGCGACTTCATCCACAAATAAATGATCTGCTTATGCGGCTCCCGGCCAAACAGATTCGCGCGCCATTGAAACTGTTTGAGAAATTCACGGTAGGGATCTCGCTTTTGGAACTCGTGGGCAAAATCGGTTGCGAGCATTGATCCGAGAAGGTCGAACTTTTCCGCAACGTAGTCCAGCAAGTTGGGCGAGAACGCCAGCACCCGGCAGACTCGCTCAAGCCAGGGTGAGGTGCGGGCGATACGCTGCTCCGTCAGAGTTTTCGCGCGCATCAAGCGAAACAGCATCCGGGGCCACTTCGACAGATTGCCGTTCGTGCCCGAACTCAGCAACGCCTGACGAGAAAAATCATAGCCCGCAAAGAGTTCATCCGCCCCTTCACCCGCAAGCACGACTTTGTATCCGGCTTTTTGCACTGCACGGCTGAGCCGGTAACGGGCCGCGCCGTGGGCGTTGTAGTGGACCATCTCTCCGTGCTCCACAGCTTCGATAAAAACGTCGGCGAAGTCTGCCTCAGTAACCGGCACCGGAAAGAAGTCCGCGCCCACGTGAGCGGCTTATGCAAAAGCGATGGCGCTGCGAAGAGAACTAGTGCCTGTAAACTAGTGAAGAACCATCTAAAAGGATTTGATCTCCACCCAACGCCTGACCATCTTCACCGCGAAATCTCCGTCGCTACCGAGCACATCGTGTTCCCGCAGCCACGCACGTTCCGCAGGGGCGTCCGGCGGAGTCTCGCCTCGAGCGATCGCGCGCAGGATAGCCTGCCCCTGCACACCCGCGTCGTTCCATACGCTGGCGAAGTACTCCGCGCCGTTCACTAGCGCGCGCGAGATTGCCGCCTCCACGTCTTCGGGCGTTGCCTCCTTGCGCTGCTGTTCATTGAGAAGTTGCACCAGATCGTATGCCGTCGCCTGTGTGAGAAAGGGTTGACCGTTCGTCGCCGCAAAAAGGGCGTCGAGCGCTCCGGGCGCATACGTCATGATGAACTCTGGGATTGGTTGTGTGAGTAGCGGAAACACTTCGTCACGCGTGAGGAAGCTGACGCGTACGCGGCGCGCGCTAATGAAGCGATCCGTCCATGCCGGCCCGAGTTCCTGAAATGTGTGCGCGCCTGCGAAGAGCAGGACCACTTGAGGCCGGTGTTGCAATATATGCCGTAGCGCGTCCAGAAATGCGCCGCCCCATCCCGCATCCAGAGTCGCTTGCAAACTCTCGTACTCATCCAAGCATAGTAGCGCGCGCATTCCCGCTGGCATTGCATGCTCCATGCTTTCCAGCCATTCGTCGAAAACAGAGAACGGCTCTCGCGCAAGTGACTTCGTTTCGAGTGATTCGACTATCACGCGCCGGCGCCGCAAGCTTGTACTTAACTCGCGCGACAGGTAGTGCAGCAGTGTAGCGACGCTTTCAATCACTGCCGGATACTGACAATCAACGACCGAAGGCGCAAAGTCCGGACCAAGCAGGCGAGGCAGTTGATTCAGGATACTCGTCTTGCCCATTCGCCGCGGGCCGTGCAGAAGCAGTGTCGGTGTCTGCATGGCACCGAGCATGCTCGCTTCGATCTGCTGTACGATGTCCCGTCGACCGGTGAAGATGTTATTCTCCGTCTCTACAACACCTTTCCCAGACACGAACGGGTTCGGTATTTCTCGCGGCGCGGTCGAACTTGCGCTAAAGGTCGTCTGCTCGGATTCGAGTAGCGCACGCCACTCATTAGCTCTTTGTAAGAGCCGAGGGGCAAGTGACCCGCCTGCGGCGATTAAACTCTTTTGAAGCCCTTCTACTTCTATGAGCGCTCGCTCCAAAGCTTCTCGTTTGCGATGGTTATTATTGAGCTTGAGGTACTGGTCGGCATGCCGCGCTGTTCTTTCAAAGCGCGGAAAAGCTGTATCTAAAACTTCTGGCATTTCAGAGGGCGCGTCAGTTGTCCAATCCAACTCTTGGGTAACGTTTGCCAATTCTTTGATCGATCTCACCTGGAGGTCATTGATCGCAATTTCCTCCGACGCATGCGACGCTACCTGCGTTTGCAGTCTCCGCTCTGCTGCGACAAAAGCAATCTGCCGGAAGCCTTCTTTGCGGTCTTGTATGGTCAGCATCGTTAGCAACTTTGCGGCAAAGGGCAGTGGAAGCCAGATAACTTCATTCCATGCCACTGGACAGAGTCTCCAAGCGCGTTCAATAGTCTGTGGGCTCTGCTTTCCATAAAGGTAAGCGAACAAAGATAGAAAGATGTCGAGCGGATATGTAAAGAGTCGGAAATAAGCAAACCAGAGTGCAACGCAACCTGCTACGCCACCCGCCTCGCCGTTCACGGCACCGCCCACCACGCCGAACATCATGCCGAGAGCCAGTCCTCCCTTCACCCGCCCCACAATGAAGTACCCCATACTAAATGCCAAACCGAGCGTGAGCCCGTACGCCACCGCGAACGCTAAGCCGTACGACATGCCCTCCGCAGTACTGTAAAACATGCCGAATACCACGCCGACGAACACATTGCCCGTTACCCCAATTGCCATGCCGACCGCGATGCCAAACACGATACCAATCCATTTCCACCGATAATCTATCCCAACCTTCTCACAGATAAACCAAATAGCGAGGCTAGAGAAAACGTTGACGAGAACTAGCCACGGCAGTATTTTCAGCATGTACCAAGCTCTCTCTTTGAGCCCGAGACCCACCTGCCCGAGATCCACACTCTCGACTTCGCTCTTGAAACGTGTTGGCCAAAAATACATCAAGTAAAACTGTCGAGCTGACCAGCGCAGATAATCTTTCATGATAGATATTTACCAGCCACGCGGCAGAATGACTCTCATTTCATCGGCTGCCTTAATAATCGCAGCAGAAATGCTCCCACTGTTTTTCGCATCAAGCACGTGGTAGCAAGCGATCTGCAAAGCAAGTGGGTGGCCATTAGCAAAGTCCAGAATCGCGCCCTTCTCGTCGGGTGTGAAGGCTGGGGTGCCAGGCCGGTAGATATTAACGAAATCTTCTGCGTCTGCGGGCTGGAACGGGCCGAGAGGCAGGTGTCTGAAAGCTGTATAGAAGGGCGAAACGAGTTTGTCGGAAGGGTCGAACAATTCGCTGAGTGGTTTTCGTGACGCAGTAACAATGGACATTCCTTTCTCCCCGCAGGAACGTAGGGCTAAAAAGAAGTTGCGGGTGAACTCATCTGGCCGCATGGTCAGTTCTTCAAATTCATCAAGGCACAGCACTGGGTGCAGACCTTGTTCTAGCGTAGTAACGATGCGGGCAGCAAAGTCGTTCAGCGTCGTCGCGGGCGTTGACCAATGACACTGCTGGCTAACCTCGCTCAGCCAGCCGGCCAGGGAGTAGCAGCGTGGGTCATGCGGGTCGAGATAAGCAACCACCGTGTGCTTGTTCCAGTTGACGGCGGCGCGTTCAACTTGCCTGAGCAGAGGAGTCTTGCCGATGCAGTGAGGGCCGACGATCTGGCAGTTCTGCCGCCCGTGAAGGTAAGAACGCAGGGTACGCTGCTCTTCCTCGCGGTCGAAAAAATTCGCTGCGGCGGTGACGCCACTGCGCCAGACGAAGGGGTTCGGTGCGCTTTCCGGTTGGACATGTAGCGCGCGTACGCGATACACCCTAGTCGCGCCCTTGAGGCCCTTGAGTTCGCGTGTAGGTAGCGCCTCCAGGTCCACCTCGTTCTGATTGAGCATCCCGGCCGCAGCGTCGGATATGTAAACCTCACCGGGAGGGCACTCTGAACAGATGCGGGCGCAACGGTTGGCCGCCTCGCCGCGCAGTTCGCCGTTGGCGAGCACTACCAACTCACCCACGTCTATCCCAATATGCAGATCAAAGTGCAATCGGTTGTTGCGTTGTGCAGCGTTGCGCTCCGCCACGCGTTGCTGAAGGAGCACGCCTGCCTGTACCGCTTGGAGCACCGCGGAGAATTGCGCGAAGGCGCCGTCGCCTGTGTCTTTGAGCAACACCCCATCCGTGACACGCAGTACTTCGTTGGTGAGATCATCTTGTTCAAGGGCAACTTGAACAATCTCCGCGTTTGTACGCAGAGTGGTATTCGCCGTGGAGTCTACCTGGTCGGTGAACATCACGATTTTCAGTTCGGTGGACATTGCGTTCTCCGGTGAAAATAGAGGATATCGGAAGCCTCAGCTTGCGCAATTGCGGAGTGTCTTATGGAACTTGGTCAAGTACCCGCCTATCTTCATCCGATCATCTATCAGTTGAAACTATTTCGCGGAAACTGACTGCCCTTGCAGTATACAAGGTGACGACGATGTTCCATAAATGACGCTGAGCCGAACTTATGGCGTCGATCTCGTAGCCAGCACCAGATGCGATGTCCCCTGGGCAGAATGAAGATCAGAGGGAATAGCGGCTCGAAAATAAGTGCCGAGTAATTCAGCAGCTTGAGCAACGGCAAATGCTGTGGCCCCCAAAAGTTCGGGCTCAGAGAAATCGGCAGCTTGAAGATTGCATAGAGCGCGGTGCCGTCGCGCCACATGGGGCTGGTCCACTTCCACGCGCCCGCGACCAGATAAATCAGCGCCAGGTTCCAAAACAGGCAACGGACAGCGACGCCCGGTACTTTCGCGCGTTTCCATCTCTGCCAGGCGCCGGCGCGATCCGCCAGCCACTCGCTCAGCACCAGAGTGCGTCCGACCGGCAGCAGCAACAACCAAAAGAGCGCGAGGTGCATGATCGAGGCGTCAACATACATCACCAGAAAGTTCCATCGATAAGTGCTGACGGCGATCACGTAGTGGATAGCCGCGAAGATCTTGACGCGATAACCCAGAATCACTGCCCAGCAACACAGACAAGCGATCAGGAAGGTCGTTTGAAAGAACTGCAGACTGAGGCCCGAATGAAAGAGTCCTATCCGCGTGAACCAGAAAATCTTCTGACTGAGTTCATGGTCGATCAATCCATCGGGCCCGCTGAAGTCCCTGGCCTCGAGGAACGTTTGCAGAAAATACATGAAGGCCAGCAAGCCAACCAAAACCCGGAAGATATCCAACGGCAGAGCATCCGTGGGCCGTGCGAGCGATTGTCGCAGGTGAACCAGCGGTCCTGGATCAGGAAGCTTGGCAAAAGACGGCCGCGAAGACGGCCGTGTAATTTCCGGCTGCGCCCGACTGTGCCTGCTGTCAGCCACCTTCTTATCGCTCCATCGTAACGGAACTTTATTGCCTGGCTACAGGTTCTTTAGCATATGCTCGACAATTAGAAAAGAGTCAGTACCGGAACCGGGTTCAAGCTAAAAACGCGCGATCCCCGCAGTGCGACTATCCTCTTATTTTCCGATCCCGTAATTCCGCACTAACGAATTTCTCGTCGTAGTTATATTCGAGGATCAACCAATATTGCTGGCCGCCAAGTGTCATTACGACTTGATCATCGTTGTGCACGTCGGGCTTATTCTTGCGGTTAGTGTCATTTTCATATTCATCTGTTCTTTTACATGTAGAGTCATACAAGGTCATGTCAGTGAACACGACGTCATCTCTTGAAGTGCTAGGATTAGAAATGAATCTCGTGGTGAATGTTATTGCACCGATTAACTGACCATCCTTATCTGACAACGTGATGCCGACCCGCTTGTCTTTCGATTGGTCCCGGTTAAAAAAGTTAGCTCTGAGACCTACCGTTATGGAATTCCTGGATATTTCGGGCAAAACCTGATTGCAGCCCACAGACCTGGGCGCAGTTGAACTTGAGCCAGCGCTTTGCAAGTTTGTTGGTGTCGTTGTGACGCTTGGAGGTGCCGATGTAGCAGCGCCAACAGGAGATGCTGAACCCCTGCTGGCATTTGTATTTGAATCATCAGAGTGCGGCGGTTGCTTGTCATTCGTATAAACGATGTAACTCGCGCCCATGAGTGCAACCCCTACGATACAAGCTAAAACTCTTATGGAAGTATTACTCGATTCGGTAGTAAGTTGCTGCAATTGAATTTTGCCAAACAGCCCGACGAAGAGCAAAACCAGGCCGGCAATAAGAAGGACTAAGGGGAATGTCACGGCATCAGCCTCCAGGAGGTGAGAATTTGCGACTACTTTGACCCTTGCTTGCGTGGATGAGTCTTTCTGTAGGACTCAAAGGGTCCGTCGTTTTTGACAGACAACGTATAGCAAACCGGGCTGAAATAGCAACCGAACTACGTACTAGACCTAGCAGTGAGGTCCAAGTACTCTATGGCACGCATTATGCCCACTCCATTCGCAAACAACCAAACTAGATCAGAACTTCTTACGCCTATCGTACAATCGCGCCGACGCGACTATTTCGCTTCAAATACTCGTCTCGTTCCGCGCGCGTTCGCGATGCCGTTCGATCGCGAATTCGATTAGTTGATCGATTACGCTAGGAAAAGGAATGCCCGATGCTGCCCACATCTTGGGAAAGCCGGATACGTCGGTGAGCCCAGGCAGAGTGTTTATTTCGTTGAGCAGTAGACTGCCGTCCGGCCGCAGAAAGAAATCAACGCGAGAGAGTCCTGATCCATCGATCGCCTGAAAGGCCTGGAGGGCCATCTGCTGAACCTTCTTCACGGTGGCTTTGGGAATTCTGGCGGGCACGACAAACTCAACGTTCCCCGTGCTGTCGTACTTCTCTGTGTAATCAAGAAAACGCGCGGCTTCATCGTGGATTACGTATTCACCCGGCAGGCTGGCTTGTGGTTTGTCGTTTCCCATCACGGCGCACTCGAGCTCGCGCCCCTCGACGGCCTTTTCCACTATTACCTTGCGGTCGTAACGCGCGGCTAACTCCATCGAACGCGCCAGGGAGGTTTTGTCCGTCGCTTTCGAAATGCCAACTGACGAGCCGAGGTTCGCAGGCTTCACGAACGCGGGAAAGCCGATACTGCGCATGATGCGGCGAGAAACTTTTTCCGGCTCGGTTTCCCATTGCGTTCGCAGGAACCACGCATAGTCACAGATGGATAATCCGGCGTTGCGGAACAGCGCCTTCATCGCTACCTTATCCATCCCACACGCGGATGCGAGCGTACCGCAACCGACGAAGGGTACAGCGGCCATCTCCAGCAAACCCTGAAGCGTGCCGTCTTCACCATAGGTTCCGTGCAGCACCGGAAAGATCACATCGAGGGCTTCCGCAGGTCCGCCATTCCGGTTCAGGCGCATCAATCCGGCCCGCGAAGGATCGCCGACGATGGTCACGTCTTCTTTCTTGCCGCTGCGCGTGCGCGAGGGAAGCGAACGCTGCGTCGTCTTCGGCAACAACTCAGCGGCCGCGGCCGGCGCGAGCCAGTTCCCTTGCTTGGTGATGGCAATCGGCACTGCTTCGTATTTCGTCGCATCTATCGCGTCGATTACCGCGCGGGCCGAACGGACCGAGACTTCGTGCTCGCCTGAACGACCACCAAAGATTACTCCGATGCGAAGTTTCCTGGTCATTAGTTTTCTCTCATTGTCCTCCGTGCCCCCGTGGTTAAAAAAATGTTCACCACGGAGACACGGAGAGCACGGAGTAAGACCGGCTATAGAATCGTTTTTCCCAGTGCCGACAGTATCAGCTCAACCCCAAGTTCCGCCGTGCGATTATTCACGTCGAGCGCGGTATTGATCTCGACGACTTCCAGTGAACGCATCCGGCCGTCCTCGGCAATCTTTTCCATCGCCAGATGAGCTTCGCGGTAACTTAGACCGCCGCGAACCAGCGTGCCCGAACCGGGCGCGTCACCGGGATCGAGCGCATCAACATCAAATGTGACCGCATAGCCGGCAGTTCCCTGCCCGACAATCTCAATCGCTTCGTCCATACAGACGGCCAGACCTCTCTCGTCGATCTCGCGCATCGTGAAAAACCGCATGTCCAGACGCCGAATCAATTCACGCTCGCCCGGGTCGATATCCCGTGCGCCGACATGCGCGCAAACCTTCGGATCAAACTTTGGCGCAAAGCCCGCGACATGCACCAACTCTGGCGCGCCATAACCCAGGAGCACGGCCAAAGGCATGCCATGAATGTTACCAGATGGAGAAGTGTCCGGAGTATTCATGTCAGCGTGCGCGTCAAAGTAGACCAGACCCAGTCTCTGATCACGCTTGCGAAAGGACTTAACGATCCCGGAGAGTGATCCAATCGCGATCGAATGATCGCCGCCGATAGTAATCGGCAACTTACCAGCATCAGCAACCTGTTCGATTTCGGAGGCCAGGCGCTCACACGCTCCGTAAATATCACCGAGGTACTTTGCCTTTTCCTCAAATCCAGGCAGTGAATGAGGCCGTTCGATGGACAGGTCGCCAAGATCCTCCACTTCATAGCCGAGCTTCGCGATTCGACGAGCAAGGCCGGCGACGCGAATCGCCCCCGGGCCGAGATCGACGCCGGCCATGCTTTGGCCAAAGCTCAACGGGACGCCGAGAATGCTCACGCGCTTTCCCACACCCGGATGATCACTGGATCGTGTTGAATCTTCAACCATGAGAATCCTGAGGTCCTATCTTTCTTATGGAGTGCGGTAACTTGTTACCGCTTTCCGCGTCGCCGCCCATGCCAAAGCGGCGACAAGTCGCCGCACTCCAAATCATTCCGCAGCTAATCCCACTCGAACGCCACTTCAGAGATCGCCGTGTCGGGGTCGGTGCCGTAGTAGACCGACTTAATAACGAACTTCACCCACTTTGTCCTTACCGATCCAATATCAACTTTCTGGCTGTCCATGCGATCGGTGAACGTCAGATCGCGTGAAGTGCCGTCAGAAAAATAAGTAGTCAAGGTCGCCAGCCGATTGTTCTGAGCCCAGATGGCCGGGCTCTTGAAATAACCGGGCTGTATCAGGATGCGGTGCAGATTGATCTCGCGATCGAAATCGAAGCGAATCCACTCGCCCAGGCCCGGGCCGTCCACGCCTTCGATCCACGCAGTGCTGCGCTTGCCGTCAATCGCGTTCGCAGGATAGTAGGTGTTGGATTGAACGGCCAGGCGAACTGACGAAGAGCTTGGCGTAATTTTCAAAGGCGTGCCGGTTTGAGATTCAGATGAAGTGATCTCAGCACTGTTACTTGGTGAGCCCTCCCTTACGGTCGGGCTACTGCCCCGGTTGGGTGTGGGGCTAGCGACTGGATCGGTCTTTGCCAACTCGTTTCCGGCAGATTGTTTGAAAACAAAGAAGGCGGCGATTCCCATCAGCGCCAGCAGCAGCAAAACAATCGCAATAACGCCGGCAGTTAGGACAGGGTTCGTCGCTCGCACCTCGCTCTGGGGCGGACGTAAGCTTCCAGCATTCGGATAGGAAGGAATAGTTGGATCCGCTGACGACTTTAGCGTTGGCCCACCGCGCGGCATGATCTCGGTGGCCGGAGGGTTGGCGTCGCGTGCGGCGATAGCGAGCGAAGCGCCGTCTTCGAGACAGAACTTCAGCGTATCGTCTTCATACTTGCGATTGCATTTTGGACAATGCTTCATAAGAACTATCCGCAGATTTCACAGATTACGCAGAGAAAGTAGAACATACATCAGAGCGTTTCGATTGTTCGCAGACTCCATGGCAAGGTAACTATCCGAGCAATTCACCAGGCTGCGGTTTTCGTTCGTGTGGCTTCGTGTGATTTCGTGGATCGTTTTCGTTTTAGCGACACCACGTCTCTTCCCTACCTTCCAATCTGTGAAATCTGCGTAATCTGCGCACTTTCCTGCTTACACGACAACGCCCTGTGATTTTTCCCTGATGATCGCCACCGCTTCTTCGGGCGTGCCGGCGAAATTCAGAAGCTGAACATCACTATCGCCGACCGCGAGATGGCTTTGCCACGCTTTCACAATCGGCGGCCAGCAATCACCAAGCAACACCAATGGCCGCGGATCCAAAACTCGCGTTTGCAACTTATTCCAAACCAGGGAGATTTCCGTCACGGTGCCCATACCGCCACGCAAAGCTATATAACCGACCGACTGTGTAATCAATCTCTGCAGGCGTTCATAGAAATGTTCTGAAGGAACTTTCTCGGTCAAATAACGATTCGGTTCAGACTTGAACTGATTCATCGTGATGCCGAGCACGCGACCGCCACGCTCATGCGCACCACGACTGGCTGCTTCCATCACTCCGGCGTAGCCGCCAGTGCAGATCGTGAATCCTGAGTCGGCGAGTAAGGCCCCGACGCGTATCGCCTGCGCGTATTCCAGATCCGTCTCGCGACACTTCGATCCGCCAAAGATGGTTACAATCCGTTCTGAAGCTTCGCTCACTTTGCGACCTCGCCGCTGACCACTAAGAAGTGGCCCGGGCATCCTGCCCGTGGCTCACGCGCAAGGTGCGCGGGCCACGTTACCCGACCTCGCCGCTAACCATCAACGACCCTGCTCGCTTGTATTCTTCGTACTCTTCGCGACTCTTGAAAGAGCTGCCAGTGTAATTATCGGGAATCGGAGTAGGATCGAACAGACGCTGATCGCGAATGTTTACAAAGCCGGCATCCATAAATAAGCCACGGTAGTCGTCGACGCTCAACAACTCCACCGGAACCTTCAAGTCATCAATCCACCGATGCGTGGCCTCGTTCTCCCAATAGAGATCTACGACGGCGACGAACAATCCGCCAGGGCGCAGCACTCGATGAATCTCTGTTAATGCCTTCAGAATATCCGAGTAGTAATACAGCGATTCCATCGAGAAGGCATGAGTGAATTCATTATCAGTAAACGGCAAATGCTCGGCACTGGCCACTTCGAAGTCAGCATTCGGAAACGCGTTCGATGATTCACGCGCCACCCGGATCATTTCGTCCGAGATATCAATGCCGGTCACCTGACCATTGACCGCGTACTCAGCCAGCAGACGAGTCGCCCACCCCGATCCGCAACCTACGTCAAGCGCTCGCGCGTCAGCCGGCACGCGCATGAGTTGAATCGCCTGCTTGCCGACCGGGCCGTGGCCCTTCTCCATCCCTTCGCCCTTGCCGGCGCGGGCCCATTCGTTGAATTCGGTTCGGAGTTGCTCGTCCATACGGCGATCCCCGCTGTGCCATCTCTGTGATGCCCTGTGTCTCTGCGGTGAATCTGTCGCAAAAAACAGTCACCACAGAGACACAGAGGTACACGGAAACACAGAGAAAAACTAGGGCTTCAGTCGATACAGCATCCGCGGGAACGGAATTGTCTCTCGCACGTGTTCAATCCCGCACATCCAAGCGGTGCAACGCTCGATGCCCATGCCAAACCCGGCGTGCGGGACGCTGCCATAGCGGCGCAGGTCCAGATACCATTCGAAAGCTTCCTGCGGCAGGCCGTGCGCGGCGATCTGTTGCTGCAGAAACTCGAGCGAGGTCGAGCGTTCACCACCGCCGATCACTTCGCCGTAACCTTCCGGCGCCAGCACGTCGACTCCCAAAGCGATCTCTTCCCGATCCGGATCACGCTTCATATAGAAAGCTTTAACCGCGGCCGGATAATGATGAACCATGACTGGCTTGTCGAACTTGCTCGAGATATAAGTTTCATCCGGCGCGCCGAGATCGCCGCCCCACTCAAATTTGTTTTCCAGTTCTCCTTTGTCGAAACCTTCGTGCAGCATCTTTATCGCATCGTCATAGTGCAGGCGCGGAAACGGCGGCACGATTGCTTCCAGCTTTGAGGTGTCGCGCTCGAGCGCTTTCAATTCCTCGCCGCGCTCTGCCAACACGCGGGAAGCAATGTAGGAAAGAAACCTTTCGGCCAGGTTCATCGCATCGTCGAGCGTTGCGTAAGCCATCTCTGGTTCAACCATCCAGAACTCGGTCAGGTGTCTGCGGGTTTTTGATTTCTCAGCTCGGAACGTAGGACCAAAGCAGTAAACTTTGCCGAAGGCCGCCGCGGTCGCTTCGTTATAAAGCTGCCCTGACTGAGTGAGGTAGGCCTTCTCATCGCCAAAGTAATCGACTTCGAACAGCGTGGTGGTTCCTTCACATGCGGCCGGCGTAAAAATCGGAGTGTCAGCCAGGGTGAAGCCGTCGTTGTCGAGAAAATCGCGCACGGCTTTCACTACCGTATGCCGCACCTTCAGAATCGCATGCTGCTTCTTCGAACGCAGCCACAGATGACGATTGTCCAACAGAAATTCCGGGCCGTGCTCTTTCGGCGTGATGGGAAAGTCGTGCGCGTTCTGTACGACTTCAGCGTTAGTGACGTCGATTTCAACTCCGCCCGGCGCGCGACTGTCTTCGCGTACCTGACCGGTCACAATCAGCGCGGACTCCTGCCCGAGAGGCTTCAGCGCCTCCCAAAGTTCCGGTGATACCGAGTTCTTTGCTACCACGCCCTGCACGATGCCGGTGCCGTCTCGCATTTGCGGAAACATAAGTTTCCCACTTGAACGCAGGTTATAGAGCCAACCCTTCAGAGTGACTTCTTCGCCGACGTGCTTCGATAAATCTTTTATGTAAGTTTGCATTTATTGATTGGTGGCACAGACTTCAGTCTGTGATTTGATTACTACGATCACAGGCAGAAGCCTATGCTACTCTTTCATTAATCATTCGCCGCAATATGGGAAATCGCTCGAGCCAGTCAGCGGCCTGTAACACAATCTGGAGAGTTGGCTGGATATGCTTCTCATAGAACGCGCCCCGACCACATACCGCGGTTTGATAAGAGAAGGTGCCGATCGCTTTCAGCCCGCGCTGTATTGTCATCAATCGAAATTCTTTGACGAAATCGTCCGGGTCAATCGGATCCAGACTGAGGCGCAGCCGCTCTTCAAGCAGAAATAGACGATGCCCTCGCACTTCGGCCAGGGAAGGCGGCTCAGGTTGCCGGTCCATCAACAGTGACACCAGATCATAGCTGGCCGGCCCCATCCGAGCATCCTGGTGATCCACGATCCGTATCTGACCGTGCCGGTCGACCAGCAGATTCGCCGAATGATAGTCGCGGTGACAGAGTACGCGCCGGCAGGCCGACAACTCAGCGGCAACGTCATTCAACTCGACTTTCAGCTCAGCGGCTTCGCCATGCCGCAAGGTTTCGCCGCGCAGGCTGCCAAAGTAATGCTCAAAAAAGAAATTCAACTCCCAGGCCAACTTGGCTTCGTCAAAGGCCAGTCTGCTCGCGATTGAATCGCGTTCGAATGCCTTGGGGGTGGCTGACTGAATGCGGGCGATGATCTCGATTGCCTGCTCCAGCAAAGTCTCGCATTCTTCATTGGAAGCAGTTTCAAAAACCTTGCATAACTGGTTGTCGCCGAGATCCTCCTGCACGATGATTCCGGCGTCGCCGTCGACATCATGAACTTTCGGGACGGGCAATCCACACTCCAGGAATAGGTTAGTGACATCCAGGTAGGGCTGAACGTCAGGATCGAAGGGCTCTGGGTAAACCGCGGCCACTGCCGTCCCGTGGTCCCAGGGAACGCGAAAGTACTCACGGGTCGAAGCATCCGGAGTCAGCGCGACAATCTCTGATTTGCGGGCAGTCTTACGCTTCGCCAGATAGTTCGTCAGGCGGTTGCGAGCGCTCCTGGTGAACGCGTTTGGGCTGGTTTGAATGGCTGAACTCATGCGGGACGCATCTGAAAAACGATTCAACGTCTCATCCTTCATACAGCTTGTCGGTGACGGCTGAATCAGCGAATCTTATCACTGCGATAACGGGACAACAAAGTTCTCCCCCCTCACGTGACCTTTGAGGGCCTTTGCCGGCGGCGTTCTTCCGGACACCAGTTCAGCCCGGACGACGACCTCAGCCTCGACTAGCTCACCGGCCGGGATATGCACACCATCACCCAAAACTGCGCGCCGGACACGCGCTCCTTTTGCCACGGTCACGTTATCCCAGAAAACCGCTTCGTGCACCTCTGCCTCCTTATCGATCGATGGATTCCGGCCCGGGTATAAATCGTCTCCACGCCGGCGTAACAGTGCGAGACTGATATCCAGATATCGCCTGAGAGTCGAGAGTTCGAACCACATTCCTTCGGCGACATGAGCGGCGATTCGCTCGCCCTTCGCCATGGCCGGAAGGTAGACGTCAGTTACGGAATGTGAAAAAACGCCGCGTGGAATGTATTCAAATATACGTGATTCGAGAATGTGTATGCCAGTGAACATCAGCGGCGGTTCCGCATGCGGTTCTTGCGATGGCGATGGCATTCCGCCAAAACCACTGACCATACCGTCGCGCGTCTCTACCACACTGAAACGCTCGTGCTTTGGATTGCGCAGCAGCACCAGAGTAGCCAGGGCCTTCCGTCCCCGATGAGTTTCAAGAGCCGCGCTCAAATCAAGATCGGTGATTAACTTTCCATTCACCACCACAAAAGTATCGCCTTCCAGAAGTTGACGGGCATTGTCCAGCGCGCCACTGGTACCCAGAATTACGGGCTCGTGAACATACTGCAACCTGACACCGAATTGACTGCCATCACCGAGCGCTCTGCGGACTGAGTCTGGCTGATGATGCAGGTTTACTACTACATCCTCGACTCCATATTTCGCCAGATACTCGGCCACATAGCCGACCAAAGGTTTGCCGAGAACCGGCAGCGCGGGCTTGGTACGATCGCAGGTTAACGGCCACAGCCGCTCCCCGTATCCTGCCGCCAGAATCATCGCTTTCATCGTGGACACATTCTAGCAGACTGTTTATAGGACGACTTTGACGGGCTAACGTTCGGAGTACCGACTTTAGTGGGAATCTTTGGAAACAACAGCCGACTAAAATCGGTACTCCAAACTCTTTAGTTGAATCTCTGTCGTTTGCTGTCGTAAGCTAGCTGCCGCCATTCCATTCCGAAGACCTGGCCACCATCATAATCAATGCCATTTGATCAATTTTACTCGCTGCCACTCGAACAGCAGATCGGGCAGTTGTTTTTTATCGGTCTTCCGGGACCCGAACTGGATGAAGAAGCGCGGTCGCTGATCGAAGAGATCAAGCCGGGCGGCATCATCCTGTTCGGGCGCAACGTGGAAGGCGCCGATCAAGTCCGCAAGTTGCTTGATGGCGCGCGGGCGATGCTGCCGATTGCGCCACTTTGCGGCATCGATCAGGAAGGCGGCCTGGTCGATCGCCTGCGGGACATTTTTCCAGCGATGCCGTCAGCCCGCGCGATTCGCCAGCACGGCGACCTGTCCGGCGCGCGAACGCTGGGACGGGTGACCGGCGAAATCCTGCGGATGCTCGGCCTGGATATTAATTTCGCGCCGGTGATGTCAATCATTACTCAAGAGCGCAGCCAACTCACGAATGGTCTTTACTCGCGCTCGTTTGGTCGCTCGCCCGGTGAAGTTCTGGGGTATACGACCGTGTACATGCGCGGCCTGCAAGCCACCGGATGCCTCGGTTGCTTGAAGCACTTCCCCGGCATCGGCGCCGGCGACGTAGACTCGCACATCGAGATGCCGATGGTGCCGCTGACCCACGATGATTTACTGGCCCAGGATCTGGCGCCTTACATCGAACTGTTTCAGCGCGTCGACGATAAGGTCAGGGTGGTGATGGTGAGCCATGGCGGCTTCCCCAACATCGACATCAAGAAAGGAACGACCCACGGCCTGCTCGAGCCGGCCTCGATCAGTTCCAGCATCGTCTCAAATCTTTTGCGCGAGGAACTCGGATACAAACATTTGGTTGTCACCGACGACCTGGAGATGGGAGCAATCGCGAAGAATTTTGAAATCGAGGATGCCTCGGTACGTGCCTTTCTCGCCGGCGAAGATATGCTGCTGATTTGCGCGACGCCGGCCACGATTCGGCGCGGTTATCGCGCCTTACTTGAAGTCGCGCGCGCCGGCAAGATCAGTGAGAAACGCATTCAAGCATCCCTCAAGCGCATCGCTGCTACTAAAGCTTTGGTGAAACCGCCTCCGCCGCTGGACATGGAAAGATTCAACCAACTGGCAGATGAAATACGACAACTAAATGAAACGCTTGAATATCGTTATCCAGGAGAATCCAATGTGCAGTAACCCCGGATCAGGAGCACCTTGCCCAGCACGAATGCGCTTCTTCAAATGTTTTGGTTTGGGCCTGTTGCTGCTGACAGCCATTCTTTTGCCGTCGGCCTGCAGGCGCTCGCGGAGTAATGTCTTTGTCATCGCGATCTCAGACAACATCAAGACGATTGATCCCATCGGCTCGCCATCAGTCGATGCAGCCAGCGAACGCGTCCGCACGTTGATGTTCAATTCCCTGGTGAAGAAAGACGAAAAGTTTGATTACGTTCCGGAGCTGGCTGCGAACATTCAACGTTCGGATGATGGCTTGGTGTTCACGTTCGCGCTGCGTGACGGCGTGACTTTTCATGACGGGCGTCCGTTCACTTCGGCCGACGCCAAGTACACTTTGGACACTGTGTTGGCTTCGACGTTCGCCAAAGCCTCCAGTTTCTTTGAAGGCTCAGGCGCGAACAAGACGGCCTACGTTAAGAGTGTAGATGCCCCCGATGCACACACATTGGTTGTTCGCCTTAACAAGCAATGGACGGGATTACTGCCCAACCTGGTGCCCATCGCGATGATTCCGAAGGACAGTTACGAATCGCAAAAGACGCATCCGCTTGGTACCGGGCCATTCAAATTCAAGAGCTACGATCAGGTGCAACAGGTCGTCGACCTCGAGGCCAATCAGACGTATTGGGAGGGCGCGCCGCAAATCCCCGTCATTCGCGCACGCGCAATCAGCGAATCAAACACGATGCAGGCCGAGCTGCAGAGCGGACGCGTGGATATTGCTCCGTTGGCTACCAGCCTTTCGCCGGACGCGATCAATGGGCTGCGCCAGAATCCGAATCTATCGGTGCATCAGTTTGTCGGATCGAATCTGAATCTGCTTACGTTTAATACGACCGAGGCGCCACTCGACAATGTCAAAGTTCGCCAGGCTATCTCATACGCGATTGATCGCGAGAGCATGATCCGTGATCTGATCCGCGGCCAGGGCGCAATTGCTCATTCAATTTTGCCGGAAGCATCATGGGCGTACGCCAGGCAGCAGACTTACCAATTTGATCCAGCCAGGGCCAAGCAATTGCTTGACGAAGCCGGCTTTCGCGATCCCGATGGGGACGGGCCGCAGATGCGCTGGGCGAAACCTCTGCTGTTTCGTATTTCCGGCAGCAGCGCCGCGGCGCGCCAGTATGCGGGAGTAATTCAAAACTATTTGAAGAATGTCGGCGTGCCGGTGACGATCGAAACTTCGGAGTTCACCACGATGCTGGACCAACTGCGCTATGGTCAGTTTCAGATGACCTACGGCCAATGGGTTGGTGGTAATCAGGATCCGATCTTCTACCATGACTTGTTCGCGACCTCCGAAATCCCCACCCAGACGCGCGCGGCGCGCAATCGCAGCCGCTACAGCAATCCCGAGCTGGACAAGATTCTTGATGAAGCCGCAAACACCTACGACCATGCGAAGGCCGCGCCCTTGTATGCCAGGGCGCAGGAGATCATCAGCCGTGATGTGCCGGTGTTTCCACTCTGGTATCAGGCAAATATGGTGATCGCCAAAAAGAACGTGGGCAACATTCACGTCAACGCCAGCGGTGATTGGGGATTCATAAAGGACTTGACGGTGACGAAGTGACGGAGCGCAGGCATCTTGCCGGAGCTACTGGCTTCACTGCATCATCGGTGGGTGTCCACAACCGCTTGTAGTCTTTTCTGGCTCTCGCTCGATACGCTTACAAACTCAATGCCTGCTCCCGTCGGTGGCGCGCCTTCCATAACTCGGATTTGATAGCGCACCGCGCCTTTCAGATTGATAAGGCCCGCCCCTTCTTCCGTCCATCTAATATAGATTTCATCCCCCGACCTTAGTTCGCGCTTCGTCGCCAGGAAGCATCCGCTGACGCTTAGACTGGTGACCCGATCGTAATACTCACACTCAGGTCCCCAACCCCAGTCGGCAAAGAAATCTGCGTTGACGCGCGGGTGTCTTCTCTGCTCTATCGATCCCATAGGGGCGTTTCAGCTTTTGTCCGTTGTAATTCTGTCCAGCTCGGTCTGAATGGCTGGCCATGCGATCGCGCCCTCGCGAATCAGTCGCGGCTCAACGTCGCAAACATCCAACACCGTTGACGGTTGGTCCGTCGTGACCTCGCCGCCATCAACGATCAAATCGATTGCGCTATCAAAGTAGCTAAAAACCATCTGCGCAGTCGTGGCGGGCTCAGCGTTTGAGGGATTCGCACTCGTCGCAGTCAAGGCGCCGCCGCAGGCCCGCACCAGAGCGCGCACTCTATCATCAGCGGGTAAGCGCACGCCAATGGTTTCTGTGCCGGCGGTGATCTCGTTCGGAAGATCCAACGCTGCCTGGCCAATCAACGTCAAGGGTCCCGGCCAAAATGCTTTGGCTAACAGATCGAATGTCGGCGTGGGACTCGCGATGAAATGCTCCACCACTGCAAGATCGCTGATGATGATCAGAATGGGGTTGTGACTGCCCTTTAGCTGCTTGATTCTTTGCACTGCGTCGCGATGGAAAGGGTCCGCTCCCAAACCGTAGAAGGTGTCGGTGCGAAAAGCTATGACGCCGCCGCGGGCGATTGTCTCTGAGATCCGACGAAGAGATTGAGTTGTTTGAGAAATGATCACGCTATGCGGCCGAAAGCGCCGTCAGGCGCGAAATCTTTATAGAGTACCTGATGTTTGCGATCCTATGCCTCCTTTAGGAGCGACAACATTTCGCTCTTAAAGGAGCTGATTGGAATTAGGTGATGGGAACCGCTATAAACATCTGGCTCCTAACGGAGCGAAAGAAACCTTACGAGATTTTCACTCCATAGCCAAGACCATCACCAACCGCCAAAACCTCTGCCCACAGTTGTGGATGGTTGACGAAGTAACGGTTAAATTCGCGCAACGCCTCCGTCGATGGCTGCTGGTCCGGCGACCGAATCTCGCCCGCAACCTGACCGCCCCAGAGAAGATTATCGCAGAGGACTACGCCGCCAGTCCGCAGCTTCGGCAACGCCAAATCCAGATAACCGCGATATTCTTCTTTTACAGCATCAAGGAAAATGAGATCGAATGTTTCGTCGATTTGCGGAATTACTTCAAGCGCATATCCTTTTTCGATCCGGGCGCGCTCACGCAAACCAGCTCGAGTCAGATAACCTTCCGCCGCTTTGATCATGTCGTCGCTGGGGTCGATTGTGATGACCAACCCGTCTGTGCTCATTCCGCGCGCCAAATGAATGACTGAATAGCCAATCGCCATTCCACATTCGAGAGCCCGCCGGGCTTTGATGGCGCGGGCCGTGATTTCCAGAAACAACGCGACCTCCCGATCTGCTATGGGCACGCGATGCTCCGCCGCGTAAGCTTCCATCTCCGCGAGCAAGCCGTCGCTGGGCGGCAGCAGTTTGTCCAGGTACTGTGCTTGTTCAAGCTGAATGATGGCGTCTAGTTTTGCTTTCACTTGTCTTCCTTTTCCTGCGCTCCGGATCCAACCGCTACGTACCGCCTGCCCAGCCCGAGTTCTCTCAATTTATGTTGTAGTGACTGCCGATGCATCCCCAGCACCGAAGCTGCGCGCGTTACGTTGCCGCCCGATTCTTCCAGGCAACGGGCAATGTAGCGCCGCTCAAACTCGCGCCGGTCGTCGCGAAAGTCAGAAGTGTAAGGAACCAGGAGACTACCGTTCGAAGCGACTTCGACTGCCGCGATAGGAGTTCGTTCGGCTGGTCCTTCGCTTAGATCGAGGGCGTTCAGTTCGGGGCCTTCGGACATGATCGCGGCCCGTTCGATCGCGTTGCGCAGCTCGCGCACGTTGCCGGGCCAATCGTACTCCATCAACTTTCTCAGCGCGTCGCGTCCGATGGGGCGCTCAGGCAAACGATGACGTTCGGCAGCCTGACGGGCAAAGGCTTCCGCCAGGACGGGAATGTCCTCGCGTCGTTCGCGCAGCGGAGCAATGTCGACAGTAACCACGCGTAGGCGATAAAAGAGATCGGCGCGAAAATTTCCGTCGGCAATCTCTTCTTCCAAAGCGCGGTGCGTGGCACTGATGATCCGCACGTCTACCGGAATCGATTCGTCACCACCGAGTCTTTCAATCCGTCGCTCTTCCAGCGCGCGCAGCAGCTTTGCCTGGACGTTGGCGCTCATGTCGCCGATCTCATCCAGGAAGAGCGTGCCCCCGTTGGCCTGCTCGAATTTTCCCCGCCGGCGCGCTGCAGCCCCCGTAAATGCGCCCTTTTCATGGCCAAACAGCTCAGATTCAATCAGCTCAGTTGGCAGGGCCGCGCAGTTCACGGCGACGAAGGTCCCGCCGCTCCGGGTGGTGCTCCGGTCGTGGAGTTCGCGGGCCACCAATTCTTTTCCCGTGCCCGATTCACCCCGCACCAGGACCGTCGCGTCGGTGTCGGCGACCTTCTCAATCATCGCGCGCACGCGTTGCATCGCCGACGAATTTCCCAGCAGCGCCCCGCGCTGAGAGGTTTCGATTTCGATTCGACGCCGCAGTGAACGATTCTCACGACGAAGCTTAATCGTTTCGAAAGCGTTCTTGACGACCAGCCGGAGATCGTCCAGCTCGAAAGGCTTCGAGATGTAGTCATAGGCGCCGCTCTTCACTGCCTGGACCGCCAGGCGCTCGGAACCGTGCGCCGTGATAATTATGACCAGCGGCGCTTCGGTGTGATTGCTGTCACTTTCGGTTTGGAGCTCGTTGAGAAATTCGAGCCCACTAATGCCGGGAAGATTGACGTCGAGTAACAGCAGATCGAACTTTCGATCCCGCATCAAGACGCGAGCTGCTTCGGCGCTTTCGGCCTCGGCAATTCCATGACCGAAGGCCTCGAGCGCGCGCCTGATGCCATATCGCGCGGCCTCTTCGTCATCCACCACCAACAATCGCAAGTCGCTCTTTTCCATAAAGACTCCCCCAGAGTTTAATACTTTTCTACCGCTCGACTCTAGCAAATCCAGCGCCACAGGCTCGTCAATGGTACGATGGTCGTCATCTTCTAGGTTACAAGCATGCCGGCAATGAGCCCCCTTACCAAAGAAAGCCTGGTGAACGCAGCCGAGATCCTGGCCGCTCTTGATCCTCAGCTCGCATCCATTTACGAGCGCCATGGCCCGCCGCCCATGTGGGCGCGGCGACCGGGGTTTCCAACTTTGCTGCGGATCATTCTCGAGCAGCAGGTCTCCCTGGTGTCCGCCCGCGCGATGTTCGAACGTCTCAAAGCCAACGTCGAACCGTTCACGGCGCAACGCTTCCTTGAATCAGGAGAAACCTACCTGCGGTCGCTCGGCGTCACGCGACAGAAGGCGCACTACTGCATCCAGGTGGCGCAGGCTTTCACTAACGGCGAGCTAAATCACATTGCGAGGATGAACGACGAAGACGCTCACCAGACGCTGCTCTCCATCAAAGGCGTCGGCCCATGGACCGCAAATATCTATCTCCTAATGGCCCTGAGACGTCCCGACATCTGGCCCGATGGCGATATTGCCTTAGCAACTGCTCTGGGGAGATTACGCAAGATGAACACGCGACCGTCCTTCGCTGAGCTAGCAAGGATCGCCGAAGGCTGGCGTCCATATCGATCCGTTGCTGCGAGGATGTTGTGGCAGTATTATTTGGCGGAACGAGATGGAAGAAAGATTTGAAAGCAACGAACGAAGATAGTATTCTCAACGATAGTTATTCGGAGAATTGAAAGATGAGCCAAACCTTTGCAGAAGTAGTCGAGGACGTAAGGCAGCTCTCACCCGCAGAGAAGGAAGAACTGCAAGAAATCATAAAGAAGTCTCTCGTCGAAGAGAGACGCCGAGAGATTCTTGAAAACGCCGAAGCTGGCATGGAAGAAATGCGCCGCGGAGAGCTCGAGTCTTTCTCGAATGTAGACGACCTTATGGACTCCCTGTCTCATGACTGAGATCGTCCCAACCTCGGGATTTCGAAAAGCGTTCAGGAGGAAGGTTCGCGGCAACAAGAATCTGGAAGTGCGCTTCCGGGATCGAGTTGTGATATTTCAAACGAACCCCTTCAATCCGAGACTGAAGACACACCGACTATCAGGACAATTGGAGGGGCTTTGGAGCTTTAGCATCGACTACGATGTGAGAGTTGTGTTTTCATTCACTGAACCGGATCGGGCTTTGTTTGTCGATATGGGCTCTCACGACGAAGTCTACTAGGACCGCTGCGAGAAGCCCTTGAGTTACTGGGACCAACCCACGGCCTCACTTTGCAATCGTCGACTGCGCGGTGGAAACCTTGCCGACGCTGAGGTCTACGTTGCGCGGCACGTGTTCCATGGTCAATTCCATCAGCCGATCGACGACCGCTTTTAAGTCGTTGGTTTCGCTATAGACGCGCAGTTGTTCTTCGGCTGAGGTTCCCCGCTGGAGGATTGTGTGGATGTGCTCAACCTCTTTGCGCGAGCCCAGATCGTCCAGAACGTCGTCAACGAAATCCAGCAGCTCGAGGACCAGATCTCTGGTCGGCACTTCCTTCTGCTTACCGAAATCAATCATCTTGCCTTCCAGGCCCCAGCGCACCGCGCGCCACTTGTTTTCCTGGATCAGCATGCGCCGGTACAAACGAAAGCCTAGATTCTTTTCAATCAGCTTCGTCAGCTTAGCCACGATGGCCTGGAACAGCCCGGCGATAGCGACCGTGTCGTCCACCCGCGTAGGAATATCGCAGATGCGAAACTCGAGCGTTGGAAAAACGGGATGCGGCCGGCAGTCCCACCAGATTTTTTTGCCGTCGTTGATGCAGCCCGTCTTTACCAGCAGCTCGACGTAACGCTGAAACCCCGGATAAGAATCGAAGTGGTCGGGGATGTCGGTGCGGGGAAACTGCTTAAAGATTTCTGAACGGTAGGACTTTAGCCCGGTGTTGTGGCCCATCCAGAACGGCGACGACGTCGTGAGCGCCAGGACGTGCGGCAGAAAATAGCGCGACGCGTTCATGATGTGAATCTGACGCTCGCGATCCGGAATCCCGACGTGAACGTGCAAGCCAAAAATCAAAAGCGAACGAGCCACAGTTTGCAGCTCCTGCACCAGCAGCTCGTATCGCTCGTCATCGAAAATCTTCTGGTCCTGCCAGCGCGAAATGGGATGCGTCGACGCGGCCACGATCTTAAGTCCATTCTTCTCGGCCAAAGAAGCAATGACACCGCGCAGGTTCGATATATCAGCTCGCGCTTCCTGAATGTTCTTGCAGATGCCGGTGCCTACTTCAATCATTGACTGGATCATCTCGGGCTTAATCTGCTCACCGAGAATCATCTTGCCTTCGTCGAGAAACTCCGTGACGTGCGAGCGCAACTCTCGCGTCTCTGGATCGACGATCTGAAACTCTTCTTCAATGCCCAGTGTGAATTGATCGAACATACTTTTTTATCTTGAACATTTAAGCCCTCCCTTACGGTCGGGCTACTGCACCGTGCGCCACTGATCGAAAAACTTAAGGCCTGGCGGGCGAGCCCACCTCTAAACATTCGTCATCGACGATTGAACAGGCTCAAGGCTGTAACAGCTCACGTTCCATCAAGGCGCGCGCTTCCTCCGGCAACCGGTGAAACCTGACCCCTACCCCGCGACCGGGGTTGCTGTAAACCACATCGGCTTTGACCACGAGATGCTCACCTCCCAGCGGAATCCGCAAGCTTAGTGTAGCTCCTAAAGGAAGCGGCGACTGCGTGGTCAGGTAAACTCCCCCAAGGCTCATGTCTTTGGTGCTGGCGATACCGGTTGAGTCTGCACCGTCGAAATGAACGTCCACGATCAACCGAGACCGCTCGAATTGGCGCCGCTCGTCTGGAGAAATCTCGTCGGTTTGATCCTCATCAGCCATTGCTGTTTGTTCCCTGGAAACCAGCGCTGAAATTTGGCTAGTTGGGCACAGTCCGCTGGAGAGACGGTGTTGTCCACTTTTCGAAACGGCCTTATTCGCCCCGATAATACTCGATTCCGCCCGTGACGGAAACCTGAACGAAGGTCCGAGTCCGTCAAACATTCGTGTTTGACTCCGCGCTTCGCGTGCCTCATTGGATTCATCGGGAGATCAGAACTCGTCCCTTTCCCGAAGACGGAAGGTCATGTAGTGACCAAAGTCCGTGGTTTGAGAATGTACTCAAGCCACTCATCCGGCGAATTAGCAAGCTCTCTTGAATTGACACTAAAATCATGCACACGCTACTATCCGTCATTCTGATTCCGCCCTCTTGCATTCTGAGTTAGGATTTCTTGGATTCTTTTTATGGGTTTTGCTACTACTGCAATTCACGCCGGTCAGGAACCGGAGGCGGCTACCGGCGCTGTCACAGTTCCGATCTATCAAACGTCGACCTATGCGCAGGAGGGCCTGGGTAAGAACAAGGGATTTGAATATGCGCGCACCTCAAATCCGACTCGGCTGGCCCTGGAGCGCAACCTGGCGGCGCTGGAAGGCGCGCAGTTCGGATACGCATTTGCATCCGGCATGGCGGCGATTGACGCGACGATGCGGCTGGTAAAAGCCGGCGACCACGTAATCGTTTCAGACAACACTTACGGCGGCACCAACCGTCTGTTCAAGCGCGTCCTGGCAAACTATGGGATTGAGTTCGAGTTCGTAGATACCTCTGAAGTCACCAACGTGGAGGCGGCAATCAAGGACAACACGCGCATGGTGTTTGTCGAGACGCCGACGAATCCGGTGATGATCGTGACCGATCTCAAAGCAGTTTCAGACGTGGCCCACGCCGCCGGCGCGCGCGTGGTTTGCGACAACACGTTTATGTCGCCTTACCTCCAGCGGCCGCTGGACTTTGGCGTCGACATAGTCGTGCATTCGACCACCAAGTTTCTTAACGGACACTCAGACGGTATCGGTGGTTGCGTCGTTCTGAATAATGAAGATGACGCGAGCTGGATTGCCTTTATCCAGAATAGTGCCGGCGCGATTCTTTCACCGTTTGATTCGTGGCTGGTGCTGCGGGGCACTAAGACCCTGGCGCTGCGCATGGAACAGCACGACAAGTCCGGACGCGCCGTCGCGGCGTTCCTGGAAGATCACCCGAAGGTGCTTAAGATTTATTATCCCGGGTCACCTTCACACAAGCAGCACGAACTCGCGAAGCGCCAACAGAAGGGATTCGGCAGCATGGTTTCCTTTGATGTCGGTTCCCTTGAGAATGCGCGCCTGGTACTCGAATCAACCAAGCTCTGCACCCTGGCGGAAAGCCTGGGCGGGGTCGAAACGCTGGTCTGTCATCCGGCCACAATGACGCATGCCTCTGTCGCCGCTGAGGTGCGCGAGCGTCTGGGAATTTCGGACGGGCTGGTCAGAATTTCGGTGGGGATAGAAGACACCGACGATATCATCGCCGATTTGGATCAGGCGCTGGGCGCCGTTAACAAGTGACAAGTGACGAGTGACAAGATAAAATCCTGACGTCCTTTAGTCTTTCGGAGTCGACACTTACGATCCCCAATTATGCTCGTTGAACTGCATGCAAAGTCCGACATTGGCCGCGTGCGTCGCGGAAACGAGGACAACTTTCTCCTGCTCGATCTCACCACACCGCGAACGTGGAGCGGCTCCGACGGTCCGGAGAATCCTGAGGAGATGAATGAGTTCCCTCTCGGCGAAAAGGGCCTGGTGCTTGTGGTTTCTGACGGCATGGGCGGCGCTTTGGCCGGAGACGTGGCCAGTCGCATGGCGATTGAGGCTGTGCGCGACGTTTTGATGGGCAAGCACGTCGACGGGCCGGGCTGCGAACCCGACGCCACGCTGGTCGAGTGCCTGAAGCACGCCACGATGCAGGCGAACCGGAACATACATTACAAGAGTTTGGAAGACAGCCGGTGCAGCGGCATGGGCGCTACCTTAACTGGCGCGGCCATCAAGGGCGACAAGCTGGATCTGGTGCAGGTGGGAGACAGCCGCGCGTACGTCATGCGCGGCGAGCAAATCCGCCTGGCCACCAAAGATCAGTCGCTGGTGCAACAACTCGTCGACGTGGGCCAGATCAGCGAAGAAGAAGCAGAGACGCACATGTTTCGCAACGTGATCCTGCAGGCGCTTGGCGCCCAGACGGAACTGGCGCCGGCCACGGCTCGCATCCAGATTCGGCAAGGCGATATGGTGCTGCTGTGCAGTGACGGGCTTTCCGGAAAGCTTCGTAATGAAGAGATCCGCCAAATCGTTTCTGAGGCTAATAACGATCTGGCCGCCGCGTGCAAGGCTTTGGTCGACGAGGCAAACTATCGTGGGGGCGAGGACAATATCACCGTGGTCCTGGCACGATTCACCGGCGAAGAGCTGCGCGAAGCCAACGAAGATCGAATTACCGTGGAGCTACCACCACTGGAAGAAGACAAGACTCTCGATGAGACTGAAGCGGATACGTCGCATCATTGAGGTCGAGACAGCGAGCGATTTCTAACCCGCCGATTTATTAACAGACGATTCCTGGCTCCGTGAGGAGCCAAATGTTTATAGCACCGCTCGTTCTAAGGAAAACCAAAGCGTCGTGAGAAAACAACGTGTCGCCCTTCAAGGCGCGAACGTTTGTTGGGTGCAACGTGGTGCTATAAACATCGAGTCCCTACGGGATTAAGAACCCATCTCACTCCGTCTTCTCAGGTAGTTCTTATCCCCGCCAATCGCGCCCAGGCTCAACGCGTCTGACATAAATTGAGGCGCCCTGCACGCGCTCGACTTCAACGCGGTCGCCGGCTTCGAGAGGTTCTTCGCCATCCACGGGGTACGCAGTCCAGGTTGAGCCGTACACCTTGACCGCCCCTTCATGGAGTGCGCCCCGACTGGAAGAAACCACCGTTCCGATTTTTCCCGGCAATCCCTCGACTCCGGATTTCAAGTCGCCGCCGGTCCTCTCGCGGGAAAAGTATTGGACGAAGATCGTGCGCGAGGCGGCCGTGAGGGCAATCGAGACAATGGCAAAGATCAGAAATTGCGCGGTGATGCTGTGGATGCCAAGCAGCCCGGCGAACGCCGCCGCCAGGGCGCCGATGCCAAACCACAGGAGGACAAAACCCGTAGTAAAGATTTCCGCGATGATGAGCACCGCGCCAAGAATGGTCCAGACAATCCAGAGATAGTTTTCCATTTGGTGGCACAGACTTCAGTCTGTGATTAGTCGGTGATTGGTTCGCGTGGCACACAGACTGAAGTCTGTGCCACTCGTAGTGCCCGACTCAACCCTTCAGCATATTCTTCATAACAAACCAGATGTTGGCCGGCCGTTCTGCCAAGCGTCGCATGAAGTAAGGATACCAGTGTTTACCGTAAGGAACATATACGCGCATCCGGTAGCCGTCACGCGCCAGTTGATTCTGTAAATCGCGGCGAATGCCATAGAGCATCTGAAACTCAAATGCGTCCTTGCGGATCCCTTCGCGCTGCGCGAAATCGATCGTGGCTTCGATCATCTTCGGATCGTGCGTCGCAATTCCGTGATAGACCCCGCTGGATAAAAGAACTTGCATTACGCGAACATAGTTATCATCGACGTCCTTCTTATCCGGATAAGCCACCTCCGGCGGTTCGTTATACGCGCCTTTGCACAGGCGTATCCGGGCTGGGATCTTCAGCAGGTCGCGCGCGTCATCCATCGTGCGATAGAGATAAGACTGGATGACGATGCCGACGTCGTTCAGGCCGAACTCTGCCCGCAGTCTTTTGAAAACATCAATCGTCGCCTGGGTGACGTTCGATCCTTCCATATCGACGCGGACGAAGTTGCGACGGCGGGCGGCGTCTTCGACAATGCGGCGAGCATTGCGATAGGCAATCTCCGGATCGATCTGAAGACCAAACTGCGACAGCTTAATCGAAACATTGGAATCAATGCCGGTTTCGTCGATCCTCGCGAGGACGTCGAGATACTCGCGAACTTCGGCTTCGGTCTCAGCAATGCTGCTGACCGATTCGTTCAGATGATCGAAAGACGCAGTACAACCGTGGGCGTTTAGATCGCGAATTGCGGCCACGGCTTCGTCGATGGTTTCGCCGGCGATAAAGCGGGTAGTGAGTCTTTTGAAAAGGCTGAACTTCGCGGCAAATTCTTTCAACCATTCCTGTCGAGACAGGTAAATCAGCGCGCTTCGCGTTACCATTGTTCAGTGATGTCTGTTCGCTATGCTATGCTTGCGTCGCCTTCTAACCCCCGAACAGTAGACGTTTCGTCTGGTCAAACCCCGATGCGCTGGAAACTGCTCGTCATAGCATCTTTGGCGGCGGCAATTATTGGCTGCGGACTCTGGTCAGCGCTAGTGATCGGCATCTTCGGTACTGCCCGGACCCTCGCCCGGAACGATTGGCTTCTACTTGCCACTGCGATCATCCCGCTAGCCGTATCCGCGTACTCCGGCGTGTTCGTGTATCGCCATACGGCGCGCCGCAGAAAGACTCAAGCGACATTTACCGTGATTCTGGCGTTGCTGCTCACGCTGGGAGCATATCTCTTGATTTCTCAGGTCTTTCCTGAGAGATTTATGATTCCTCGCAGTTACGAAATTCGTTACGCTCGTTAGAAATTGTTTCGTGAATTTTCGTGCGATTTGGTGGATCGCCTTTCCGTGGCAAAGCATCGATCCACGAAATCACACGAGGCCACACGAAACAACTACGGCAAAGTCAATTGAGAGTCCCTATACCGGCTCTGTCTGCTCTGCCTTTGGTCCCAAACCGATCTCTCTCTGCACCGGCTTCAGGGCATCGATCACGAATCGAATATGCTCATCCAGTTCAACGGCCAACTCAGCTACACCCTGATGAATATCATCCCGATTAACTGAGCGCGCGAAATGCTTGTCCTTCAATTTCTTCTTTACCGAAGACACTTCCATATCATCCAGGCTGCGAGATGGCCGGACCAGCGCGCAGGCGACCAGGAAGCCGCACAATTCGTCCGTCGCAAATAACGCTTTCGCCATGTCGGTGTCGCGGGGCACGCCGGTGTAGGTCGCGTGACCCAGGATGGCTCTGATGATCCGTTCCGGATAACCACGGCCACACAGGATGTTCGAGCCGGTGAATGGATGCTGGTCCGCGGCCGGGAACATTTCATAATCGAAGTCATGCAGCAGTCCAACCAGTCCCCATTCATCCTCGTCGGCATCGGCGGCGCCATAGCGTTAGCGCAAGCCCGCATGGCGGTCTCAACCGCGAGCGCATGCTTGCGTAAGCTGTCCCCCTTGGTGTACTCGCACAATAAGTCCCAGGCTTCTTTGCGATCAGGCATAGTCAACAACTCAGATGATCTTGTTTGGATTGCGTTGGAAAAGCTATCACGGGTGCACGAAGCGGGACAAGTTCCGGTATGGATGTCCGACAAACTTCAGTTTGTCGTTGCGCTTGCCTCTATTCAAGGTGAAGCGACAAACTGAAGTTTGTCGGACATAGCCGCGTCGGCGCCGCTTGGCCGGGCCCTGTCGGCGAGATCGAAAAGCGCTGACAAGTCAGCGCACTCCAAACACTAATCTCGGCGGGCGCGGTAACCCGGCCGCGCGCGAACGGCGATGTCCTTGCGTAAAGTCTTAACCTGGATCTTGCGATACGCGCCATCATGCTCTCGATTGCTGGGGTAGTAACCGAGCAGATACTGCGTCCGCAATTCATCAGCGATCGCCGCGAACGCCTGCGGCAGCGCACCCAGGTCGTCCGCGCGATAGACTCGGCCGCCGGTCCGCTCGGCGATCTGCCCGAGATAACTGTCCGCCGTCAAGTACAGGTTATCCAGCAGGCCGCTAATCGTATCGTTCCGGCGCCGATCACTGGTCGTACCGGTCGAACCTGGATTGGGAATGGTTCGCGTGGCTGGTCCCGGTCCCGAACCGGGAAAGGGATCGTTTGGAGAATTGTCCGGCGGATTCCGATTTCTGCCGCGTCCGAAAATCACTGCCGCGGGCGGAATCGGCAGAGACTCTCGTTTTTGCGTGGGCACTGGGAAAGGTTCGTCACTGGGAAAAGTTCGCGGCGTGGTCCCAGCCGGAGGCTGGCGGATTACGCTGCTGGTAGGCAGTTCCACACCCTCTGTCTCTGCGGCCTGCTTTCGGGCGAGCTGCTCAGTAAACGCTCGAGTGTCGAAGCGGATGGGATAAACGATGACCCCGGATTCGTCGACATCGCGGAGCGTGCCTTCATAGGTGGAATTGTCGCTGTGCCAATCCATGCCGTCGGTAAACAGCACGATGGCCTTTCTTTGCTGAATTGGCCGCAACGCGTTGAGTGCGGTTTGCACTGCATCGTAGACCTTGGTCCCGTGGCCTGAGATTGTCTTTTCTATCGCCCCGCGCAGGATCGCTTTGTCGCTGGTAAAGTCATTCCAATCTCGCACTTCATCATCAAATGAAATGATCTTAACCCGGTCGCGGGAACTCAACTGGCTGAGAAAAGCAATCGCTGCGCGTCGAATCTGGGCCAGTGAATCCTGAGTGCTGTTACTCGTGTCCAGCATTAGCACGACATAGAACGGCGCGTTAACCGTCGCCAGGAATGCGATCTCTTGCGGCACACCGTCCTCTGACAGTTTGAATTCTTCTTTTCGCAAATCAGCAATGTACTTGCCGGTTTGCGCACTCGCGATTACCGGCACAGTGACGAGGTTTGTATCAATCTTAAGTGTGTCGATATCGTCTTGAGCAGGTTCAGTTGGTACGGCATTCGGATTCGTGGTCGCGGGTTTCTGTTCACGCTGACGCTGAGTGTGTTTCGGCGATTGCGCGGCAGCAATCGAAACAGACAAGACCAGGACCATAGCGGCGAATGCCCATGCCAGGATTTTCATTTTGGCTCCGATAAGGATCTAGTAAGCGTGCGGCTGGTGACGGTCGATTGAACTCGACTCTGTCAGTCTTTGGGGAGAACCGGAAACATTCTAAGCCCGCGGGCCGGAGGATGCCAACTTGCGATAGAGCCCGGCCAACGTAGACGGGAGAAAATCGGTTCCACGAATGAAGTGGATTGACCTTTGCGTTCCTTTGCGTTTAGACATACGTACCCGACTGTGACGATCGACAGCACGGATTTGAAACGCAAAGGGACGCAAAGGTTTTCGCAAAGGGCGCAGAGAAATACAAGAAACAGTTAACACCTTTGCCGGTGGTTAGATTGCTTTGCGGGAATCCTGTAAAGTTCATCGCACATGGATTTTCTACACAACTCGCTCCAATTGATCGAGCAGTACATGCTCGCGTATGGATACTGGGCAGTGTTCTTTTGCGTGATGCTGGAGAATGCCGGCGTGCCGGTTCCGGGCGAGACGATTCTTTTGATCGCCGGCTACTTTGCCTCGACCGGCGAGTTTCATCTTGGTCTGGTAATGATAATTGCCGCGACGGGCGCTGTCGTCGGCGACAATATTGGCTTTGCAATCGGGCATCATTTCGGGCGCAACGTGCTGCTGCGCGTCGGCCGCTTCTTCTTTCTCACGCCGAAGCGGTTCGAACACATGGAGAATTACTTTGAGCGTCACGGCAATAAGACGATTCTGGTAGCGCGCTTCATTACAGGGTTGCGCGTGTTCGCGGCCCTGCTGGCTGGAGCTTCGCGGAAGATGCCCTGGCGGGTCTTCTTTGTTTACAACGTGGCCGGGGCGCTCCTGTGGTCGGTGGTTATTACCACGCTCGGCTATCTCTTCGGCCAGAGCTTGCCGCTGCTGATCAAATGGGTCGGACGTAGCGGAACGATTCTTCTGGTTTTGGCAGTCGTGATCGCGATCATTGTGTGGCGTGTGCGAAAGCATCGAAAGGAAGATTGAGTGGACTTGAAATGTCATGAGGTCAGTACCGGGAGCGGTAGCGACCGGGTCTCACCATCTACTTGAGCGGATGTTTTAGCGACCATTACCCGGTCGCTACCGCTCCCGGTACTGACCTCGTTCTGCATCATCGCCATGGCATCTGACCTAAGCAATCAAACCCTCTCTGGTCGCACCGTCTTAGTCTCGCCACACGAAACTCGAGGGAAACTCGCAGCTCAACTCACCCGCCACGGCGCGCGCATGCTTAGCTGGCCCATCCTCGATGTCAGCGAGCCTGAACATTCTCAGGCGCTCGACGAAGCTATCGAGAATCTGTTCGGCTACGACTGGATAATCTTCAACAACGCTAATGCGGTTAATTTCTTTCTTCTCCGCTTCCGGACACTTCGACACGAGATCAGCGAGTTGGATAGTTTGCGCGTTTGCGGCGTGGGTGAAGAGACGGTTCACAGACTTGAAGAAGCGCAGGTTCACATCGACGTGACTCCGGATCGTCTCTCAACTCGGGCGACAGTCGAAGCGATTGAAGCCTACGTTGGCGGCCGCGATCGGATTCGTGGTCTCAACGTTCTGGTTCCAGGTGGAAGCATCGCCCGCGATTGTCTACAGGAAGCTTTGGAAGATACGGGCGGGCGCGCTGATTTGGTCGCCAGTTACCGAACCTCCGCGGCGAATGTTCTTGCTCGCGTCGGCGCGTTGGTGGCGGGTGGCGGGATCGACTGCGTTGCCTTCACGACTGCATCCGAAGTACGCGAGTTCGCCGGCGTGTTCGATACGAACGATCTCGATCTGGTGTTAGCTGGCGTCGCCGTGGCTTGCCCCGATGAGATCACAGCGAAGGCTGCAAATGAATTCAGCCTCACCGCGGACATTGTCGCCGAAGACGCGGAAGTCCTGCCCCGCGCTATCGCCTCTTATTTCCATGCTGATTGAGAATCTGTTCAGCTGCGTGATTGCTACGATTGATCTAAGCGCGATGCTCGCGTTAAGGTGAGGTCATGATCGGGCGTATATTCGCATCGTTGATCCTTCTTATCGGCTCCAACGTTTCGGTTCCCTTCTCGAACCTGGAGACCACCGAGAAGTCATGTCGCGAGCATCCTCAAGTGATCGGCAAATGCTTTGCCGTGCGCGGCAGGTTGTCCGTCTACAACGGAGCGCCCGCGATCCGGCTCTGGCGCATGGGTACAGGACGAGTGCTCGGTATTTCCGAGCAACGCTTTAGCTTACCCGGTTACCGCAATCTTCCGGAAAGCCTCAGCCAGCAACTCAGTGGAGACAATGACATCGTTGGTGATTTCCTCGTGTGTCCCTTTACCAAGCCCAAGCCCCGTGAAATGCAGTTGGTGTGCATTGAATCAGCGAAGAACGTTTCGGTACAGAATCGTTCGCGCTAGCTACTCAGGGGCTTTGGAGCGCTCACGGAAGTTAACAAGTTGCGCTTCTCCGCCGTATGCTAAACTGAATTTGATGAAGGGCCGCGTCCTCATAATTGATAGCAATCCCGACGATTCGGACGAGCTGGGCAACGAATTGGTCGGCGCCGGCTATGAGGTCCTGACCGAACCCTCCAGTGCATCAGCAGTCGGGGCCGCGGAAGCGTTTGCTCCGATCGCGATCATCACCGATCCATTCGCGGATGGGGTCGATCCGTTCGTCCTCTTGCAGGAGCTGCGTGCACGACAGCCGCACACACCAATCATCCTGACGGCGCGTGACCGATCAATCGAAACCGCGATGCGCGCGATTCAGGAAGAAGGCGCGTACCATTATTTCGAAAAGCCGGTCGACCCCGACAAGTTCCTGATCGTCCTCGAGCGCGCCGTCGAGCTGGCTGAGACCCGCCGCGAGAACGAAATTCTGAGACGGCAGTTGCGCGACCGCGGCGCTTTTGGCGAGTTGGTTGGTAACTCAGAAACGATGCAGCAGGTCTACATGCTGATCGAACAAGTGGCGTCTTCCTCGGCGTCGGTTTTGATTACCGGTGAATCAGGGACCGGCAAAGAGTTGGTCGCGCGCACGATTCACAACCTCAGTCCACGCCGGAACGCGCCTTTCCTCGCCATCAACTGCGCCGCAATCCCCGACACGCTGATGGAGTCAGAGCTGTTCGGCCATGAGAAGGGGGCTTTCACCGGCGCCGCTTCCCGGCGGCATGGCTGCTTTGAGTTAGCTAACACCGGTACACTCTTACTCGATGAGATCGGTGAGATGCCGGCGTTGTTACAGGCTAAGCTCCTGCGCGTAATTGAAGAGCGTGTCGTGCATCGCCTCGGCAGCCGCAAGGACATTCCCGTCGACGTGCGGATCCTGGCGGCGACCAACAAAGAGCCGCATGGCGCGGTGCGCGACGGCACGCTGCGCGAGGATCTGCTCTATCGACTCAACGTAATCACGATCCATCTGCCGCTTTTAGCCGAGCGGAAGGAGGATCTGCCTTTGTTGGCCCAGCATCTGGTGACTGCGCTGGCTGCCAAACATGATCGGCCCGCGCGCTTCATCAGCACGGCCGCGTTGGATGCGCTGCGCTTTCATTCATGGCCGGGGAACGTGCGCGAACTGCGCAACGTGATCGAGCGCGCCGTGGTGATTTGCTCGGGAGAGCAGATTGAGCGCCACCACTTCGCTCCCTATCCGTTCGAACAGCGTCAGAGGCTGCGGACGGAGGACACAGTTACCTTTCCGGTCGGCACGCCTCTGGAAGAGATCGAGCGGCAGATGATTCTCCGTACCCTCGATAAGACCGGAAACAACAAGACCAGGGCCGCCGAACTGCTGGAGATCAGCTTAAAGACCCTACACAATAAGCTGAATGCGTATCGAGCGCGGGGCTTGGTTGAAAAACGAAATCAAAAGTGACAACTGCGTTCGTGGAAAGCTGCTGAAGGGCGTTCTGCTATGTTTGAAGAAAGCGGCAACGCGATCCATTAAATCACTCGAAACGACACGAAACCCAGGTTTGAGTTCGTGCTATTTCGTGTGAGTTCGTAGATCGCTTTTCTGCTGGCGTCAGCAATCTCAACTCTCTGATCTTTTCAGACCGTCTGCTAATTGTTCTTCTCTTCAAAACACGTGTTTGCGATCGTGACAAAGTCCTCGCTATTGGTAAAGCCATAATCCTCGCCATGCCACAGCCGTAAAGCGCGCGACCTTTCTTCCAATGCTCTTCGGGAGAGTTCGGGGTATCTCTCTCGCCACTGCGCGCAACTTCGCTTCTTAACTGATCGGCGAATGAACCAACGCCACCCAAGGTTTCTGGTGAAGATCGACGGGTTCAGAGCTTCGTTCAAATGATCTGAGATGAAGGGTTTCAGAAGAAATTGCTGTGTATTGCCAGTGAACTTCCAGGTTCCGTCATGGATTTCCAGAACTGCTGCGCGCGTGGTGTTTCCAATAACGATCGGCTTTGTCAGCCCCTGATAGAACTTCAAGCCCACGTAATTCGCGCACAGGTCGCCGTTTGAATAGACGCCGGCGACGAGGGTTCCATAGAAGGTGCGCTCTGATTTTTGCCCCCAGCGCACGGCCTTGGCAGCAGCCTCGGCAGGCGTGGCTCCTTCGGTCAGCGCGCGATGATAAATCTTGTAGTACGTGTAACCCTGCTGAAAGAGGTGCGCAATCTTGTCGGTGCCGAACTCTGACCCGTAAAGATTCACCGTCGGACTAATCGTGAGGGCAATACCGGGGTTGAGGATGAAGATCGACTTCCAGTAACTGGTGCGGTAGCGGGCGGGCTGGGCCAGAAAATGATGTGAGTCCATCCACGTCCCCATGCTGGTGAAAGGAGGCACGCCGCCGCCAAGTTGTTCGAAAGCTGCACGCGCGATCGCAGCTTCCGAGCGCAGGTATTCGAGCCTTAGCAGCTCATCACTACGTGACCCACAACCAGATCTGCTCGCGTCTTCGGTTCCTTCCGTTAAGCATTTTTGCGTTTTCAGGATTTCTACATTTAGCTTGTCGACCGCGTTTCTCAGCTTAAATTCGACGTGGTCAGAGACTTCAGCGCCGATGTCCACGAGCGGCTTAGGAGGCAAGTTATATTGATCTGTTTCGAAGGCACGGACGCGCCCTGGTGCAAGCAAGGCCGAAAATACTAATACTAAAATTGTGGTCTGCGCTTTCATTGCTGGCTGAGTACTTCTCTTCTGCCGGAACGCGGGAACCCCAAACGAACGGCAAGGGGTGTGCCCAGAGGGTCGGCCCCTCACGGCTAATGTAAAACTGCGCTTGAAAGTAACGGGGAGCAACATAATCATGTCAACCGAAAGAAAGATCTGCTGAGTGTGGATCACACTCGATCTGAGTTACTAACGGTTAGCCTTCACCGGGAGCGCGGGCCCCCTCGCCCGCAATGCTGACGAAGCGCGACCAACAATTTGTTTAGAACGAACTTCGAGCCTGCGGCACGGTGCGCGCGAGGGAGCGCGCTCCCAGTGAAATGGAGCCTCCCGACTCCAACTTTTCGGGAATTCTACTTGAGCCTCTGCTTGCGCGCCGTTACCGTGGAGTGTTATTTATCGCGCCTGTGTCTGTGCTTCTTTTTTTCATTGATGGTCTGGGAATCGGTACGCGGGGTCCCCACAATCCCTTCGATCGATTGAAAGACGTTGCCCCTTTGGCGATCTTCCAGGATGAGCCGCCGGAGATCCCTTTCGACGGTGTCCTCGCGCCGACTGATGCACGGCTCGGAGTGGACGGACGACCACAGAGCGCGTCGGGACAGACAACTATTCTGACGGGCATCAACGCGCCCGCGGCAATCGGCTATCACAAACAAGGGTTTCCAAATCAGGCCTTGCTGGATATCATTCGCGAGCATTCGATCTTTGTGCAGCTCAAACGCGCCGGGGTAAACGAAATCACTTTTGCCAATACTTACACCGCAAAGTTCTTTGAGAGCAGGCCGCGTTGGATTTCGGCCACGACCGCCGCGGTCGAAGCTGCTGGTTTGCGCTTCAACAGGGTAAGTGACTTAAGAGCCGGACATGCGGTCTATCAGGATTTCACGAATGCGATGCTGATTGAGCGGGGCGAGACAGTCGATCTGCGCACACCCCAAGAGGCCGGTGAGGTGCTGGCAAACATTGTCGCGGCCAACAAATTCACACTCTACGAATACTTCATTACGGACAAGATAGGTCACGCTCAGGACTACGAGGCAGCCGGCCGCGTGCTCCGCACCCTCGCACTCTTCATTCGCTCCGGGTTGGATAAACTTGACCTGAAGCGAACGACGGTGATTCTAACCAGCGACCATGGCAACATTGAAGATCTCTCGTTGCGCAACCACACTCTAAATCCGGTGCCGACGATCGTTTGGGGCGCGCATTGCGAAGCCCTGGCCGCGCGGATTCACAACCTCGCCGATATTACGCCCGGCATTGTCGATGTCTTGACGAAAGGAACAGACAACGATGGACACTGAGTCCAGGTCGAATCCGTCCGGACATCCAATTGAGCCGGCCCAGGTCTCCGAGAAAGTTTCGCGCTATTCCTACTATGCGCTCTCAGTTCTCACCTTCGTGAACTTCCTCAACTACATCGATCGTCAGGCATTGCCCGCAGTCGCTCCCGCGATGCAGCGAGACCTCGGTCTGACCGACACAGAGATCGGCGCGATGGAAGCAGCGCTGCTGCTTTCGTTCACAGTCCTTGCGCCATTGTTTGGCCGGTTGGGTGATCGTTACTCGCGCACAAAGCTTATGGCCGCGGCGGCGGTGGTATGGAGCATCGCCACCGGACTCATCGCCTGGGTCGATCGATGGCCGATCTTGCCGCCTGCGCTGCAACTCAACCTGCCTTTCTTTGGGATGCTGGCGCTTTCATCCGTGGCGTTGGGACTCTGTTCTGTCCGGGCCCTGGTAGGCATCGGCGAATCATCCTATTCGACGATCACGCCCACTTTGATAGCCGATTATTTTCCGCTACAGCGCCGGGCTACGGCTTTGGGCGTCTTTCAGGCTGCGATTCCCATGGGCTTTGCCCTGGGTTACGTGCTCGGGGCCGTGCTGGCCCATTACTTTGGCTGGCGTCTGGCTTTCATGATCGTCGGACTGCCCGGGCTTATTGTTTCCATCTTTGTCTGGAAGCTGCGCGAACCGAAGCGCGGAGAACATGACCCTACCCCAAGTCAACCCGCATCGGCCGGTATTACACCAAGACAATCTTGGTGGAGCACGACCAAACAAATCTTCATGACTCGGGATTGGCTCTTATCGACGGCGGGCTACACGGCGCTGACGTTTGTGCTGGGGGCGTTCGCGACCTGGGCAACATTGATGCTTGCACGCGACAAACACATGAGCGAGACGGGCGCCGCAGTGGTCCTCGGAGTTGTCACCCTGGTGGCGGGCGCGGCGGGGACCTTTGGCGGCGGATGGATTGCTGACCGCGTCGTGGCCAAGCGACGCAATGGTTACTTTCTGGTCTGCGCCGCGAGCAGCCTACTGGCAGTTATTCCCGCCGTGATTGCCCTGGTGACTCACCAGCCGATGTTTTTCCTTCCGGCCATCTTTTTCGCCGTGGTGCTCTTGTTTGTGAACAACGCACCATTCCACGCAATTCTGGTGAACAGCGTGCCGCCGGCGATTCGGGCTTCGGCAATGGCCCTTAACATCGTAGTCATTCATGCGTGCGGTGATGTAATCTCGCGCTTCGGCGTAGGAAAACTCTCTGATTCACTGGCTGCCGGCAACGCAACTCTGATCGCCGGGCTCGCAAGAATTCTCGGAATAGATCCAACCCAGGAGCATCTGACCGCAGCGTTATTGGTAGTTCCCGGAGGCTTGTTCGTCTCTGCGCTGTTCTTCTTGTGGGGAGCAAGAAAGCACTCGAGCTAGTCGCATCGCGCGCCTATGATGCGCTTCTCTTTCGTCTTCTCCTTGCGCTCATACAATCGGCCGAACAAAAGATAGAATTTGGTGAGCCGCTGGTCAGAGCTCGTCCAGACGGGACCCAGGTGCCACAGGTTTCGCAGCAGACGAGCTTTTCAGGTTGTTGATTTCGGGGATTCGCACCCTTAGCGCTCATCTGTTGAACCCGCCGCAGGGTGTTGATGAATTCCTGAACGAGTCGCAGGTAAGGACGTAGCCGCCGCAGCAGTAGAACCAGCAGCAAGGCGATCAGCCCGATAACTACAAGGTACTTCAAATGACCTTTTCCGCTGTTTTAGGAAAACTCAACGATAAGCGATGCATGCGGCTAACTCCAGACAGGATCGATGCTAGCGCTCGCCGCCCCGTTCCGGGCCTTCTTTCCCCGCATAGGGTAGGTCATCTTTGCGACGACGCGGAAAGGGATCGATGTCCCGACGCCGCGGAGGCGATGTGTTAGTGCGCCGATCGATACTTCCCGGCGGCAGCGTGCGACCATGAATGGCTTCGGTGAGAATTCGGGTAATCTCCTGAGACAGGGTGCGATGCTCGGACGCCGCGCGACGACGGAGAGACTCTTTCAGTTCATTGGGAACATAAGCACCGATGAACACTCCTTTACGATTGACCATTTGTTTCGGGGGCTCCTTATGAAAAATCAATTCAACGGTTAACGAAGGACGCTTCCGCCTGCCGGCTGGGAAACGCCGCCGCAATTAACAACACGGGTTTAGAAAGAGCATTGGTTATGTAATATTGCCAGGCAAAGAGAGCGAGTCTGTAAGCCGAATTTTGTATCCCGATTTCAGACTTCAGATGTCAAATTTGAGATCTCAAATCTGAAATCGGAATGGCGATCATTCCTCTAGCCCGGCCGTTGCCGGCCGGATCAAGCGACCTACCCGGAGGTCGTAGCAGTCTCAAAATCTCAAATCTCAAATTTGAAATCTGAAAATTAAGAAACTGCTTTGGGCGGGCAGCCCTTTTGACGCCTCCCTATTTGGTCTTGCACCGCGAGGAGTTTGCCTGGCCGCGCATGTCACCACACGCGCCGGTGCGCTCTTACATTAAGCCCTTGCGGGCCGCACCGTTTCACCCATCACCCCGCGTTTCGGATCCCAGATCTTAGAATCCGAAAGCGCGGTTGGCTGGTCTCTTCTCTGTTGCACTTGTCGTCATCCGAAGGTTCGCTTCTGAAATCTCAGATTTGAAATCTCAGATTTGAATTCCCCCAAACGCCCCGCCGTTAGCGGGCTCGCTGCCCCTTGGTGTTCGGACTTTCCTCTCCTTCAAGTCAGCCCAGGTTGAAACCTGAGAGCTCGAAGCAGCGATCACCCGACTTGCTCTCTTTGCAAGGCGTTTGGATTATAGCAAACGCTTGTTCAACAGGTACAGCAAGTATCTTTCAATCCTTTAAACTGGGAAAGGTAGCCAAATTCCCCAATAAACATGGAGCAGAGTCTGCCGTATCCTAACCGAAGTACTTGAAACCGATGCGCAAGTGGTTGAGAGCTGAGGCGGGCAGAGTGGATACCAGCACCCAGGTCATCACGGAATGCGATACTGCCAGCGCAAACAAATTGGGCGCTCGTTGATAGACGCCGGCCCAGATTGCACCGCCGGCAAACGTCACAAGAGTGAGCCAGGGATTCGGCAGATGAAGGCCACCAAAAACTGCTGCGACCAGAAAGACGCTAAGCCACCCCGGACCAAATATGATTTGGGCCCGGCGGTTGATGAAACCCTGTAGCACATACTGCTGCACTAGTCCCCAGCCAAAACCCAGGGCCAGTTGGCCGGCGATCGCGCGACCGGGGTGCCATCGCAGAAAGTCTATCTCGCCGCCGAACCACCAACCGGCCACCAGACATAGGCCAGTGGTCAAAACCATCGGGACCAACAAGAGCTTACCTGCCCGCAGAAAATTGTCGAATCGAAAACCGAGTTCGCGAAAGCTTTCACCTCGTAGACCGTGGGAACTGATCATCAGAATGAAAGCAAGCGCGATCGGAATTGCCACGACCAGCCGGCTTCGCCCCATCGCGGCCGACAGGATCCACTCGGCGATCAGAACTGACGAAACAACAGAGGCAATCTCCCATGCGGCGAGTGCGCGATCTGTAATCGCTGGGGATTGATCGGCCTTTGAGTTAACGTCGGAGGAATTCACTTACGAAAGTTTCCTTTCTCTGAGACCTGCGAGCAAGTACTGGTTACTTTCTATTCGATGCGAAAACGAAACGGCTTGCCAATCAACTGCAGAGTTCGACGGGTTCCTGCGCCGCCCGAATACAGTGCGTATACGCGCGCTTCATGCTCGCCCGATGGCAGCGGCGGCGTCCGGAAGACGAAACCATGCCAGTCATCTTCGGCTCGGCGTGCCTCATGAACATCGGGTCGAAGCTCGGCTGCCACGGCATCGGCCATGAACTTTTCATCGATGAATAGCTGCACTTCGACCCGAGTCGACGGCTGCCCTTCATCAACGACCCAACCGGTAACCGTCTGGCTGTCAGCCCGATCGAGAACCCCGCGCAAATGTCGATTTGTAGTTGCGAAATAAAAGGCCACGGCGACCGCCGTAACCAGGAGGGCCTCGGCCATGGACTTTGATATTAGGAGGTGAATCAGTTTTGATCGCGAGCGAATTTTCATAACGGGGCAGTAGCCCGACCGTAAGGGAGGGCTCGCGCTCTCAACACAAAGCGGCGCTGAAAAACAATTACTGCGCTGAACATTCTATTAAGCTCGTCCGGCAAAGAAAAAGGGCGGCACGTTAGTCCGCCCTTGACTGCCAGTTGCTTCACATAGGCCCAGCTTATCACAGGCCTCGGGTTACCTCGATGCGATCTCCTGCCTCCAGCAGCGGATCCTGCGACTTGCCGTCTTTGATTGATTGCAGACTGTACTCGCTTGTCAAAAGGAACCCGTCGGCTTTTCGACGGGCAACTTTCACGCTCATCTTGCGGGCGGCCGCGACACCACCCGCCGATAAGATCGCCTGAGTCAAAGTCATGCCATCGCGAAATTCCTTCTCGCCACGAGAAGCAACTTCGCCGCCTACGTAAACGAAGCGGGTTGCCGGGATATTGCCGCCGGAGATCTTGATTACGTCACCGGGCAATACTAATGTCGACATCGCCGGCTGGTTACTTAATGCCACTGTCTGACTGTTGCTGTCCCGAACGATCGTGGCGACGGACGCTTCAGGTCGCGGTAGCGCTTCAGCCAATACTGCAAAGAGGGGCATCGCCTCGCGCCGCATCGTCTTCCTTCCCGGGCTGTCAACCAGGCCCGTCACAACTACGGTGTGGCTGGCATAATCGCGGACGCTGACGCTAACACGCGCGGTTTTGATCACTTTAATTTCGTTACCTAACAACTTCGCAATCTCATCCGTCGTCATTCCGGCTACCGATAGCGGTCCACTGAGCAGAGGGTATTCAAGTACCCCGTTCTTCAGGACGGTAAAGAGAGTCGATTCCCTGGTAGGCAGGTTCGAGAGGCGAATATCAAGCACGTCTCCCACACCAACTTGATACACCACGGTCGACGCCGAACCACGCGCGGCCAGGGTCTTAGCCGAACCGGCGTTGTTGGCGACTGGCGAAGACCTGGGGGCTTCAGAAACAAGTGCGGTCTGCTGAACTAACTTTCTGACTGACTGGGTATCCTTGTTGACGGAAGTCTGCTTATCTGTAGCTGAGTTTTGCCGCGGCGCGATCTGTATGTTTGGGCCAGGGCGATCGACTACTGTTGTGTTCCCCCATTTTGGCTCGGCCCTTTTTTGATTGACTGGACTGGAAGAGTTTGCCGCCGACTCCGGGCTTGAAGGAGAGGTTCCCTTCTGCGTTTCGACATGATTGGTGTGGGTTGACCCGACAACACGGTCTCGGACGGCTGTCGATCCCGTCCGGGACGTTTGGTTATCGTTGGATTTCTGGTCCCTGGTCTGAGTTTGACCCGCCGTAAAGGCCGGCACAGCCAGCAGCAAAGTAAACAGGAAAATAGTTCGTTTCATCGCGACACTCATCTCCATTGGGCCATCGCGATTCGTCTGCCGGGCACGGACTAGCGAACCACGTTACTCGTTCGCCCGCATGAGACTGCGGGCTCTCGATCTCCATAAAAGAACGAAAGGCCCTTAATTTCAGGAAAAGACGCGTTTAATTTGGAAAGAATGAGATCAGATCAGCGAACAGGGCGGATTGAGGCGATTGTCCAGGGGATTACCCACTCTTGGCGGGGCGCGCCAGGAGTTCGCCGGCGAGGTGGATTCCCTCTTTGCCGCTGTCACGGATTCGCTGGGCCACCTCAGTGAGCGATTGTTCCGGCTGCGCCTCTGCTAGTTTGAGGATCATTGGAAGGTTTACGCCCGTGACCACTTCGATTCCGCTATCGCCGAGAAACATTGAGGCAATGTCGGTCGGCGCGCCGCCAAACATATCCGTGAGCAGGAGCACGCCGCTGCCCTGGGATACACGTGCGATGGCGCGTTCGAGTTCCTGGCGGGCCACGTCAACGTCGTCGTGCCAGTCTATCGACGCGGGCGTAACGTGCGGAATAGGGCCAACGATCATTTCAGCCGCCGCGATGAACTCACTTGCCAGGTGCCCATGCGTCACAATCACGCCGCCTACGAGGCGGAGGGGTTCAGCTTTCGAAAGTTGCGAATCAATTACTTTCATTTCAGTTTTCCAAACGGGCGACTTCTACCGAGTGGCTTTCTTTCGGCCCATCGAGCCCTTTCGCATGTCGCGGTGCACTGCTTGCGCCTCAAAGCCCGCACGCTTCAATCGGCCGGCAATCTCATTCGCGATCATCACCGAACGGTGGCGTCCGCCGGTGCAACCGATCCCGACCGTAAGATAAGATTTACCTTCGCGCTGATATTGCGGCAAAAGATATAAAAGCAAATCGCTGAATCGCTCTAAAGTCTCTTCGACTTCCGGTTGAGCT
>DATHHW010000013.1:0-15295 GCA_035317005.1 Pyrinomonadaceae bacterium
TTCGTCGTCATGATCTTATGAGCTTCCGCGTTTAAGGGGGGTACTCGAAACCTCAACCGCCAGTGCGGATCTCGTGCCTGGTCTTACCGCCGTAGTGTTTCAGTAAGTCTGCCGTCGCCGTATTTTTTCGGTTGCTGGCGATATCCAGCGCCGTGCCCTGTTCGCCGATCGCATTAATATCGGCGCCGCGAAGCAGCAGCTCTTTGATCACATCCACATGGCCGTAATACGCCGCCTCTGCCAGGGGCGTGCTGTCTGAATTTGCGCGGGCGTTTACATCCGCACCTTCATCCAATAAGTAACGAACGACTTCCAGTTTTCCTTCACTCGCTGCCAGAAAGAGCGGGTTGCCCAAACTGCTGCGCGCGTCGATTTTTGCGCCCGCGAAATGAAGCCAACGCATGCGACGAAGGTTTCCATCCATCGTCGCCCGGGCAAACGATTGTTGTCGTTGGTGCCTGACTCGCGGCAAGCTGTTCATGATCGCCAGCGAGAACACAGCGGTGCCGGCGAAGACCAGCGCTCGCGCCGAGATCGTTTTGATCGTGTCGATATTCATGAATTGAGTGCTCTTAACTCCCTCTCCCTTTGGGCGAGGGTTGGGGTGAGGGCCTAACTGCAGACCCCTCCTTTTATCTCCCCTTGTCCTGGCTAAACACGACGAACGATTAAGAACTACATCTTTCGTATGCTTCGCACCCTCTCCCCTAACCCCTCTCCCAATGGGAGAGGGGAATCACAGATCTATTCCATGTCAGCGATGCCAATCATCGGCTGGTGCAGCATCGTGATTTCGGCTGAGCTTCCCATATAGGTCCGCGCCATCGCGATGGCTTCCGTCAGATTGTCCGCACGCTCCCAGCCCAGCATCGCGGGGACGTGCGCGTTCTCGGCGCCTGCGGCGATTACCTTGCCCACATGCTGGCGGCCGTTCTCGCCCCAGTACCACATAAAAAATGGATGCGCACCGTGATAAGCATTGCCGCGCCGGTACATCTCGACATAGCTCGGATTGTTCGCGAACTCGCGCTCGTACTTCTCGCGCAAATAAAAAGCGTCGCGCGATTCCGGCAGCAGGCGATTGAAAAACTCGATGTAACTTGGATGATGGTTGTGATCGAACTGGTCGTAACACGGGTGATGAATGATCAGCACGCCGCCCTTCTTCAGCAAAGGCTTATTGCGATAAAAATTGAAGTGATAACCCAGGCCCATCACCTGCACCAGTAGCGGATTTAAGATCGAATACACGTTGTAAGGCGAAATGTCGGGAATGCCGGTAATCAGAATGTCGCACTGGCCGCGCACCGGAATGGCGTATTGCTGGAATCCCTTCTCGAGGATCTTTTCATGCACCGGCTCTGTCTTGCCCGCATAGCAAGCCGTCATTTCATATTGTGCCGGCCGGGAATGCAGCAGTTTGCGCCGCGCGGTGCGGGGCATCTTGCTCATAGTGTACCGCATGGCTTCGAACTTCATGCGATCAAAAGCGCTGAAGTCGTCCTCGTTCTTGAGGAGAAAATCCATGTCGCTTTTGTACATGCGATTGTTGATGGAGGTCTCGATGTGAAAGACGTTGAGATGCTCGTCGACGATCTTGCCGAGACGCCCGCACTTGTTGCTGAGTTCGGAACGCGCCGGATCCATATAGCTGTCGGAGTCGCGAATAGTCTGCGGCTCGTGGTGTGCGCGGAGCGATTCGTAATCGCAAAGACCCACCGCCACCGATTTGTGACCGCCATCCATCGGCACAAAATTGATGTTGGCATAAATAAGCAGATCGCTTTCCGCTGCACGGCGGTTAAGGGTCAGAGGTTCCTTGTGGCGCGTTTCGCCAATTTTGATCAGGCCTTCCTTCCATTCGGCATCATGGTTGTAATAGCGGTCGGGATAGTACTCGTCGAAGATTTTCTGCCCGACCATCCGCTTCATTTCCCAGGCCGTCATTTTGCGGTGCAGGGAATTGGCGATGATGATGTGCACGTCGTCTACGCCGTGCCCGGCCAGCATGTCCAGAACTATTTCGAGCATCGTCTGGCGAATGTCCGGCGTGGCCATGGGCGGCAAAGGCAGACTGATGTCGTCGACGGCGATGGTGACTTTCATGCCGGGTTCAAGCTGCGCAAAGAGCGGATCGCAGCCGAGTGGATGATTCAACGCGTAGCGAATCGCGGCTTCACGATTTGGCAGACCCTTCATCGGCGGATTCGGATAAATGACGCGCGTGCCGACCGGTATGTCCTCGAGGATGAAGTCTTCGCCAGAGGGCATGATCCGCGGCGCGCTGTCGCTGTCGATGTAGACGATCGATTCGTGCGTTTTGCGTCTCAGTTGTAGGGCCATAGTTTTATGCGGCACAGACTTTAGTCTGTGATCCGGTTCAAAGAATCAAACACTGAAGTCTGTGCTACTTCAAATTCAAAATCGGCCAATCATGATGCAGGGCCGTTTGCCGTAAACGAAAATCCGGATTCACCACCGCCGGGTGACCCACGATCGAGAGCATCGGCAGATCGCTCATGCTATCGGAGTAAGCGAAAGACTCGCTGAGATTGATGCCTTCGCGTTCGGCGAAGGTTCGAATCCACGAAGCTTTGGTTGCGGACGCGAGGACCGGTGGCAACAAGCGACCTGTCGCCACCCCTTTGACGAACTCCAGACGGTTGGCGACATAGTCCGTGATGCCCAGATACTCCATCAACGGCTTCACCGAAACATCGAGCGCGCCCGTTACGACTACTTGACGCAATCCGATACTGCGGGACTTCTCAATCAGCTCAAATGTACCGGGATACACCGCCGGCTTCAGGACCTTCTCAAACAACTCGTCCGCAAAGAACCGCATCCGATCCTCAGTCTCGCCCTTGTAGCGCTTAAAGAAGAGATCGTTGAAAACTTTTCGGCTATACTGATCGCTGACTGCGAACAAGGGAACACTTAGCAGTGTCGCCGCACTCTTGGTGAAACTGCGCACGAGATTGGGCTGATTACGCGCGTAGAAACCCAGAGTGTGGACGAGATTGGTGCTGACCAGAGTCCCCTCGAGATCGTAGAATGCTGCCGCTGCCACCAAGCTTCCTTCCTGCCTCCCGTTTGTTGTTTGAGCGCGCCAATATACCTTATTCTGGTAACGAAGTGAAAGGCAAAGTGACCGTGTATGAATCAACCATACAATAACGACCGCATCGATGCCTATTGTGACAAGAATGGCAGGAAATTTGGGTTTTTTGTTCTCGTGATGGCGGTCGCGACCATCGGCATCTCGTGCCGAAAAGCGGCAATAGAGTCTGGAGATCGCGCCGCAGTGCGTCCTGCTGCCGAGGCAATCGCTGAAGCCGATCAGCTATACACCGGCAGGGCGGACCTGGTGAAAGTAAGGCAGGGAATTGTGGCGCTGCGGCAGGCGCAGGTGGAGGATCAGTCGAATTATGAGCTCGCCTGGCGGCTGGCGAAGTTCAATTACTATCTGGGCGCGCACAGTCCGGAACCTATCGAGCGCGACAAGGCATTTCATGATGGCGTCGAAGCGGGTACGCTCGCGGTGAAGTTGCAGGATGGCAAACCTGATGGACACTTCTGGCTGGGCGCGAACTACGGCGGCAAAGCTCAGACAAGCATGTTGTCTGGTCTCTCAGAGATCGACGACATCAAGCACGAGATGGAGACTGTCCTAAAGCTGGATGAGAAATATCAATCAGGAAGCGCGTACATGGTTTTGGGGCAGGTATATCTCGAGGCGCCAGGGCTTCTGGGCGGAGACACGCAGAAGGCGATTGAGTATTTGGAAAAGGGGCTGCGATTCGGCCCGGACAATGCGTTACTCCGCGCTCATCTCGCAGAGGCGTATGTAGAAGCTCATCGGGATGGCGACGCGCGCAAACAAATTGATGCTTTGCTGGCGATGAAACCCGCGCCGGGGTACGAACCGGAACACGATGAGGCGGTAACGGAGGTTAAGAAGCTGCAGGAAAAGATCAAGTAGGTAAGTAGCATAGACTTTTAGTCTGTGATTCTGCTTGCACTGAAAATCACAGACTGAAGTCTATGCTACTTAAGGCTTACCCGTCGCCTTCCTTAATTCTTCCAGCGTGCGTTTGTGATCTTCGAGTTTCCTGCCGGCCTCGCCCATCTTACCTTGCGCAGTTAGTCGCTGATACTCTTCAAACTCCTGAATCGCGCGATTGATTAGCTGTTGGACGTTGGGCGCGCCGACAGGTTGGGGTGATGGTGAAGGCGTTGGAGTCGCGCCCGGTTTCGGTTTTGGCTGCTCGCCTTTCTGCTCGGTTTTCTGATCGGGTGTGGCTTGCGCTACATCGCCAAACAGATTCTTGAGTGCTTCTTCAAAGCTGGCGCCATACGCCAGGCGCTCTTGCGTGGCCAGCACAACCAGGCGCAATTCGGGCATCGGACTGCTTTCGGCCCTGAGGTAAATCGGCTCGACATACAGAAGCGATCGTCCGATCGGAATAACCAGGAGATGACCCCGAACCACCCGCGACCCCTGCTGATTCCAGAGGCTGAACTGCCCTGAGAGTTGGGCGTTCTGATCGATGCGGGCTTCGATTTGCAAAGGCCCGTCAATCAGACGCGACTTGGGAAAGTCATAGACCAGAAGTTTGCCGTAGTGCTCGCCGTCACTCCGACCGGCCATCCAGCCAATCATGTTGTTGCGGCTGGCGGGCGTGAACGGAAGGATTAAGGCGAACTCGCTCTTCTGCTGCTCGCCGGGCAACTGCATGAGCACATAATAAGGATCGAGCGGCTGGACCTGTTTCTTGTCCTGATCATCGAGGACCACCTGCTGGGCGACGCTCCAAACATCCTCTCGCTGGAAAATTACTTTTGTGTTCTGGGTATGGTAGAGACTAAACACCTCGCCTTGAGTGCGCACGAGGGTCTCGGGATAGCGAATGTGCGCTCGCAGATCCGGCGGCATCTGGTTGGCATCCTGAAACAGGGCGGGGAAGATCGCGCGATACGCAGCAATCAGAGGATCCTGCTGGTCGAAAACATAAAAATGGATGGTGCCGTTATAAGCGTCGATCACCACTTTGACGCTATTGCGGATGTAATTGATATCGTTCTTGTCGACCTTGTGATGAGTCGAATACGGGTAGTTCGATGACTCAGTAAAGGCATCGATCATCCAATAAAGCCCGCCGTCATTGCCCACTACGATATAAGGATCGCGATCGTAAATCAGAAAAGGCGCAATCCCGTCGACGATCTCGCGGATGTTGCGGTGAATCATGACGCGGCTTTCAGAGGTTACATCGTCTGAGAAAGGCAGCTTGCTCAGATCGCCCAGGGCCCAGGCCAGCAGAAGACGCCGCATGCCGCTGCCGACTCGAATTCCGCCCGAGCCTTCATAGCTCGTGTAGGTATTGGATTCGCCCTGCGGAAAGTCAAACTCTTTCTGTTTGGTCTTCACATAGACGTCGGTGTTGGTTTCCTGCCCGAAGTAAATCTGCGGTCGCGTTACTTTGATCTCCGGACCGGTCGATTCAATCGGCATGTTGGAAAGGATGAACCGCGGCATGCCCTCCGGAGTGAAGCCGTTCGCCGTGTTCATGGTCACACCGTAGCCGTGTGTGTAAATCAGTTTTTCGTTGATCCAGTTTCGCGACGCTTCCGGCAGCTTCGTATCGTTTAGCTCGCGCGCGGCGATCATTACCTGCCGGCCCTGTCCGCCAATCTGATAACGATCAACGTCGACATCCGGAAAGTCGTAATAAGTTCGAATGGCCTGAATTTGCTTCAGCGTATCCTGCAACGCGCGCCAGTCCCAGAGACGAATATTGTCGAGCGTGGCGCGATTGTTCTGAATATCGAAAGCTTCGATTGACGTGTCCGCTTCAAAGTTTCTCTGCTCGATGCGATCGATGCCAAAGGCGCGCCGCGTAGCGGTGATGTTGTGTTCAATATAGGGCGTCTCGCGTCCCAACTCGTTCGGCTTCACGATAAAGCTGGTCACGTAGGCGGGAACCAATACAACTCCGATTACATAAACGGCAAAGGGAATCGCTAAGGCGACAATCAGGACCCGCACCTTGCGCATCGCGAATGCATTCACCAGCGAGATTCCCGCGGCCAGAATCAGGGCGACGGCCACCCAACGCAATCCGGGCAGGAGGTAATTCGCCTCCACATAAGTGACGCCGGAAAACGTCTGGTGATCGTCCCATAGATATGGATATCGGGAGAGCAGAAAACGCCACGCCAGAATCACCAGGAAGACAGCCAGGGCGCATGAGACCGCGGTCAGGCTGGTCTTCCGTGCCTTGGCGATGTCGCCGGCATTAGATAAGCCCTCCTGAGTTACGGCCAGCAGCGCGTAGATGATTGCACCGATCAGAACGATGATTGAGAGATAGAGCAGCCAGGTGCTGAAGGCTTCGTATACCGGAAGCGTAAAGAGATAGAACCCGAGTGGCTTGTTAAAAATCGGATCGGAAAAGTCGCCGGGCGAGCCATGAAAATAGAGCGCAAAACTGCGCCACGCGTCCCGCATGCCGAGTCCGAAGACCAACCCGGCCAGCGCCGAAACCACCCAGGCCAGAGGTCTGAGCACACGCGAAGGCGAGAAGTTAACCGGTTGTTGGTTGACGATGATCGTGCGGCGGTCGAGGGCGATCGATGCGAAAGCACGCTCGATTAACCAAAAGCTCCCACGCAGGACCAGGACTGTGAGCACGAAGAAGATCGCAAACAGCGCGAGCTTCAACTTGAACATGTACCAGTAAACCGCGGAGTAACCGAGCGAGCCAAACCAAAGCGCGGAAATGTAAATCGATAATCCGCGTGACGCGGCAACGACAAAGAGCACAATCGCGCCCAACAGCCACCATACCCAACGCCGCCGTCGCGGTTTGGTGTGGCCGACGTCGATGATCTCTCCGTCCGGGTCGAGCGAATCTGGTTGGCTCATGCGCGCTTAGCATACGCCGAAAAGCTTGGGCCTCAAAGACCAGCGTCTTAACACCACGGCCCGTCGAGTCAGGCAGAACTTGAAACGCAAAGGTCGCGAAGGTTTACGCAAAGGACCGCAAAGGGTTTTCCTTCGCGTGACTTTGCGTCTTCCTTTGCGTCCTTTGCGTTAGAATTAAGATCTGCTGTTACTTGCTTGAAAAAGTTCGGTAGTGTCCCGATTTTGTTTCGTGCTTTCTTCTAGTAGGACAAGAACGATCCACGAAATCACACGAAGTCTCACGAACAAACCCTTCGGCTTTGTGTACCTTCGTTGATCGTCTTACCTGGCAAGGGAACCGTTCAAGGTAGGACACCACGAAAGTTCAATGACGTTGGCCTAGCGTTATGCGGGATGGTAGACTTCTCGGGCGGACGGAGTCCTTCGATTTATGTTAGCAGCGGACACAGTTTTACAGGGTCGTTACCGGATTGTTAGCCAGCTCGGACAGGGCGGAATGGGCGCCGTGTATGAAGCCGTGGACGAGCGCCTGGACACGATTGTAGCGCTGAAAGAAACGCTTTTCACGGACGAAAAACTGCGCAAACAGTTCGAACGCGAAGCTCGTCTGCTGGCGCGAATGCACCATCCGGCGCTGCCGCGCGTCAGCGATCACTTTAATGAATCCGACGGGCAGTTCCTGGTGATGCAGTACATCGCCGGTGAGGATCTCGCCGCCATGCTGACGGAACGCAACGGTCCTTTCCCGCCGGAAGAGGTGCTGCTCTGGGCCGATCAACTTTGCGACGCGCTCGACTATTTACATACCCAGGACCCGCAGATAATTCACCGTGACATCAAGCCACAGAATCTTAAGTTGACCGCGCGTGGGCAGATTGTGCTGCTCGATTTTGGACTGGCCAAGGGTGCGGTGGGACAGATGTCAGTCGTCACTACCTCGGCCAGCATCTTCGGCTATACGCCAAATTACGCGCCGCTGGAACAGGTCCAGGGTTTGGGAACTGATCCGCGCAGCGACATCTATGCGCTGGCGGCGACGCTCTTTCATTTGATGACCAACGTTAAGCCGCCCGACGCGCTCAGTCGCGCTTCGGCGATCGTCAATGGTCTGCCCGATCCGCTGCCGCTCGCCAATCACGTAACTGCGCAAGTGAGCGCTGCAGTCGCCGCAGTGCTCAGCCAGGGGATGTCGCAGAAACGCGACGATCGTTTTGCAACCGCGAGCGAGATGCGCGATGCGTTCCGTGTCGCCTCCGCACAACCTCTGGGCGAAGCCGCAACTGTTTTGATCGCCGGAGCGGGCGGCCGGGCAAACGCGGGGACCGTGGCGCCCGGGCGCGGGACCAAGCTTACCGGCGATCAAACAAGTCCCTTGGGTAGTGAAGCCCAAACCCTGGTAGCGGCGGATGCCACCAACGTTCGCAAGTCAACTTCAACCAGCGAGACTGCCACGTTGATTCAGTCTGCGTCGCGCGGAAAAAGTCCCCGCGCCTGGATGGGAGCCGCGCTGTTGTTGCTCGTAATCGTCGGAGGCGCTGCCGGATTCTATGCTTATCGCGCGCGGCAGAAGGCGCAACAGAATGCAGCTTCTGGATCAGTGAACACTGCGCAGCCGTCGCAATCACAGCCGACCGCGAGCGATTCGCCGATCAACTCAGTCCAGGTTGATCCGCTGAAAGTGAATGAATCGAAGGCAGAAAAGAAGATTGACGGTACCCAGCGTACGACCAGTTCAAAACAGCCGGTAGAGAAAACTGAAACCAGCAAGACCACTAAAGAACAGACGGGCACTCTCCCGTCCACGGCGCACGATGCCGAACGGAATCGCAATCCTAATACGGGACCACCGCCGCAGGGCCCGCCGCCCCAACCGCCGTTCGACCCACGGAACCCGCCCGGACGCCAACCTGGCCATCCGCCGGGCGCCGGCCAAATGCCTGAGGTTAGAACGCTGCCGAATGGGACACGCATCGTGATTCAGCCCGACGGCACGCGCATAATCACCGGGCCCAAAGGCAGAGTGCAAGTGATTCCGCCTGGTGATAGGCCAAGGCGAAGACCAGATCGTCCTTAGAAATCCAGGTTAGCCTACGAATGAATTACGTTTTCTTGACGTCGTTTTCCAAGAGTTCGCCTCACCGCTCACAAAGCCTGAAGGAGTTTGAAAATGAATCGAAGAGTTACGCTTCGCCTGGCGACGGCACTGACGCTTGGCATCATAATTTCAGTTCTTGCCTTGCCGTTGGTCCGGGCGAGTGGTGAAAGAGAACCAGCCACGCCTGCGGCGATTCGCATTACTCCGCCGGCGCCGATTTTTGAAGATGCGAAGCGTTTGGATGAGCTGGCCGCACGCCGTAAACGCGTCGCGGAAACAATCGGATCAAGAGCCATCCTGGTAATGTTCAGCGCCGAGCCGCGCGTCTATGCGAACGACGTCGATTATCAATTCCGGCAAGAAAACAATATCTATTATCTGACGAACCTGGGACAGAAGGGCGCCACCCTTGTGCTGATGCCGGGGAATCCGCAGTTGCCGGAAGTTCTGTTCCTACCACGGCGCAATCCCGGGATTGAGACCTGGACCGGCCGAATGTACAGCCCGCAAGAGGCCGCCCAACTTTCCGGAATAAAGGAAATCTGGGAAGCCAGCGAGTTTGGGCCGTTCATGAGCGCCCTGGCGAAGCACGAGCCTTACCGGCCGCAAGCTCAAAATATTCTGGCGTCGTCCGCCGATGCCATGGGAACTGCGAACGGATTTGATTCTCTCTTTAGCGCAGCGGCGAAGAATGAAGCGGGTCTGTTTATGCTTTCGTTTCCCCGTCAAGGCGAAAGCAAAGAATATCGTCAGGAGCAAATGTTCGCGGCTACCTGGTCGAGAGAGCCGGACGGCTTCGCGATTCAGAATGCTTCGCCAATCTTTACTCAGATGCGTTTGCGAAAGTCTCCGATGGAACTCGAGCTAATGCAGCACGCGATTGACATCAGTATCGAAGCACATCAAAGGGCGCAAGCCTTCGCGTCGCAGGCCAAGTGGGAATACGAGGTTGATGCGCAGGTGGCTTACACGTTCAAACTACGCAACGCTGATAACTGGGGTTATCCGGACATCGTCGGCTGTGGGCCTAACGCCACGACGTTGCACTACGAAGAATCGCAAGGGCCCGTGAAGAGCGGTCAACTGATGTTGATGGACGTCGGCGCTGAGTACGATCATTATTCGGCCGATGTGACGCGCACGTTTCCGGTGAACGGAAAGTTTAGCAAAGAGCAGGCTGAGATTTATCAGATTGTCTACGACGCGCAGGAAGCCGCGGCGAAGGCCTCCCGACCGGGGGCCACTCTGTCAGCCGCGCACAACGCGTCCCTGGAAGTAATCAGGGATGGTCTGTTGAAGCTGGGCTTGATCACCGACCGTAATTCCGATCAGTACCGGCTTTGGTTCATGCACCTGAACGGTCACTGGCTGGGCATGAACGTGCACGATGTCGGCGGCGGCGCCAGTTTCGAACCGGGCATGACCTTTACCAACGAGCCCGGCATATACATCCGCATTGACGCCCTGGATAATCTGCCGAAGACTCCTGCGACCGAAAAATTCATCGCGGCGATCAAGCCGGCCTTCGAAAAATACAAAGGCATCGGCGTCCGCATCGAAGACGACATGCTGATTACTCCTGATGGCGTCAAGTGGATGACCGGGGCCTTGCCGCGCAGCATTGCCGACATCGAGGCGTTTATTGCGAAGGCCCGGCGTTAACGGCAGTAGTCAAATTAGTCTTAAGAGTCGATCGTGTCGTAATTGACAGGTGTTTAGAGTCTCGACTTTAGTCGGGTTCTTTCACAGTCAAAAAAGCCCGACTGAAGTCGGGACTCTGAACGCCTGATTTCGTGGATCGAGTCTTCAGCCCGTCGAGGACGATTCACGAAATCACACGAAAAACGCAGAGGGAATAGAGATGAGATCCTTGATAGTGCATTCACACCGCAAATTCAGCGTTTTGGTTCTCCTGCTATTACCGCTGCTGTATTCGCCGAACGCGATCGCGCAAGCGCCGACAGAGCCGGCCCAGAACACCTACATTGAAGGGGCAGTCCTCTGGCAACAAACGTCCGGCGAAAGACGGGCGTTGTCATACCAGGCGTTCACCCTGGCGCGCATGATGCTGGATCGTGATCTGAGGATGAATCGCGGCAACAAGAAACCGCGCGCGGTCATTGTTGATTGTGATGAAACGATTATTGATAACAGCCGCTTCGAGGGGATGCTGCTTAAGAACCGCGTCAACTATAACCAGAAGGACTGGACCGAATGGATCAATCGCGCTGAAGCCGAGGCCCTTCCGGGCGCGGTTGAGTTCCTGCGTTACGCCACGTCGCGGGGCGTACGCATCTTCTACATTACGAACCGTAATGAGGTTCAGAAGGCAGGCACTGCCACGAACTTAAGGAAGCTTGGTTTTCCGAACGTCAACGATCAGACTTTGCTGATCCAAACTGATCCTAAGAATTCGAGCAAGGAAGATCGGCGTGACAGCGTCAAGAAGAACTTTCGTATCGTGCTCTTGATGGGTGATGATCTGAACGACTTCTCCGACGTTTTTGAAAACAGTAAGACGGTCGACGAAAGGGCTGCTGCCTCGGATCGGTACAAAGCCGAATTTGGCAAGCGCTTCATCATGTTGCCCAACCCGATGTACGGCAACTGGGAAAGTGCGATCTATGGTTACAATTTCAAACTTACCGAAGCCGAGAAAGCAGCGAAGAGGAAGAGTTTATTGAAGAGTTATGGACCGTGATTTCACATTGCGGAAAGGCCATCCCGCTCTGCTGCTCGCTTCGGAGAGGCGAAATGTTTATAGCCCCAGGGCGACCCTGAGAGCCCCGCTCCGTAGGAGCGGAAAGTTTCCCGATTGCGCTCCTACGGAGCCTCGGAACACGAATCGCTTTCTCCTCCTATAAACATTTGGCTCCTGACGGAGCCTCGGAAACGATGCAAAGCGCGTATCGACAAGTCATCGCCTGCCACGCTGACATTTCGACTGGATCAGAACTTCCTGAACTCTAAGCTGAGCCACCAGCCGCTGAAACCATTACTTCCGCTTCCAACGCGGCGAAGAATCTCGAGGCCATCATTTTCGCCGCCGCTACGATCATCCGTTGCCCGACTCCGGCGATCGTGCCGCCAATTTGCAGCTCACCCGAGTACTTGATCAAGGTAGCGTCGTCCTGGTCTTCTAAATCAAAATCCGCTGAACCCTTCGCGAAGCCAACCCCGCCCTTACCCTCGACCACTATTCGATAATGTTCGGGCGGGCGCATATCTTCCAGACGCACCTCGCCTTTGAACGTGCCCTTGATGGCGCCGACCCCGGCCTTCAATGTCGCCGCATAAATGTTCTCGTCAGTTTTTTCGAGGGACTCACAACCGGGAATGCAACGTTGGAGGATATTCGGATCGGTCAAGGCGGAGTAAACCAGGACTCGGGCGGCATGCAGTTTTTGAGTGCCTTCGATTTTCATCTTTTAGCTTCCGCAGATGACGCAGATTGCACAGATAAGGAAAAGGCAGCGAAGCAATGGAGTCGTGTAGGAGTTCCGTCTTGGCGCCGTTCGAATGTCGGCTGCTTGTCTGCGTAACCTCCGCAATCTGCGGATCTGATCCCTATCCCGCCTGTTCACTCGCAGCCGCTATCGCCCGCCGCGCATAGACCTGGGCCAGGTGCCGGCGATAATCCTCCGAAGCAAACAGATCACCGTTGATGTCTATGCCGTCGGTGGCGTGCGCAGCCGCGTTCGCGATTGCTTGTTCGTCAAGGGCGCCGCCCTTCAGCGCCGATTCAACCGCGGTGGCGCGGTATGCCTTTGACGAGACGCCGGTAATGCCGATGCTCGCTTTCTGACAGGCGCCGCTGTCGTCGAGCGTGAGGTTTGCGGCGACGCCAACCACGGCAAATCCTGACGCGGGGTGGTGCATCTTCACGTACGCCTGACCCGTGCGGCCATTGGATTTGTTGACGCGAATTTCGCGCAGAATCTCGCCCGCTTCAAGCGCCGTGGTCATGAGATCGAGAAAAAAATCATCGACGTTGATCGAGCGCTCGCCGTTCTTGCTGGCCACGACAAGTTCGGCGTTCAGCGCAATTACCGCCGCCGGCCAATCGCCCGCCGGATCAGAGTGAGCCACACTGCCGCCAATCGTACCCTTGTTGCGCACCTGCACGTCGCCGATGTGTCCCGCGCACTCTGGCAGCAGCGGGCAGATCTTTTTGAGCAGCTCAGACGATTCAATTTGATAATGGGAAGTCATCGCGCCGATGCGGATCTGGTTACCCTCTTCGCGAATGTACGAGAGATCTGCAATACGGCCGATATCGATGAGCAGCGGTGGCATCGCCAGCCGCAACTTCATCGCCGGGATCAGGCTGTGCCCGCCGGCGAGAATTTTCGCGTCTTCGTTTTGCGCCAGCAGCGTTAACGCTTCATCGAGCGTCTGGGCGCGAACGTAATCAAATTGTGCTGAGATCATCTTGTCTCCTTTTTTGGAGTGCGGTTGCAGAGCGGAGCGGCGACGGCGCTTTGCTCATGCTAGTTTGTTGCCAACTCTTCCGCTTCGGCTTCCATCCAAGCCGGCTTGAGTCCCAAGTACAGAACATCCGGATCCATGTCAGCGCCGTTGGGCCATACTATGGTTCCGGCTCGGTGATCTATGCTGACCTCACGAAACACTTTGGGATCCTTACGGATCGGCTCGAAGACGGGACCGTGCAAGTACGGCTCAAGATCAATCTCTTTACGGCTTCCGTCTGTAAAACCAAGTCGAACTCGGAAACCAAGCAGAGGTTCAACTGATCTGACCCGGACCATTTGCTCATCATCCATTGGCTTGTCAATCACCTACTGTCTGATCAATTTCCAAACAGCTTCCGGCCGCGCCGGCATATCGAGATGCTTCACTCCGTACGGCGACAGCGCATCGACGATCGCGTTGACGATTGCCGGCGTGGCGCCAATCGTTCCGGCTTCGCCCACGCCTTTGACCCCCAGAGGGTTGACCGGCGAAGGCGTTTCGGTGCGGTCGAGTTCGAACCACGGAAGTTGAGATGCTCTGGGTATCGCATAGTCCATCAGCTCACCCGTGACCAGTTGTCCCTGTTCGTCGTACACGACTTCTTCATACAGCGCTTGACCGATCGACTGCACGATGCCGCCATGAAGTTGTCCGTCGACCAGGAGGGGATTGATCACTTTGCCGCAATCATCAACGGCGACGTAGCGCAGAAACTTTGTCTCGCCCGTGTCTTTGTCGATCTCAACCATGCAGATGTGCGTGCCGAAGGGAAAGGTGAAATTCTTTGGCTCGAAAAAGTAAGTGGCCGACAGGCCCGGCTCTGTGTCCGGGGGAAGTTCCTTCGCGATATGGGCAATCAGGGCGATCTCCTGAATGGTCAAAGTTTTCCGGCCTTCCGTGTCTGGCTCAGGCAAAGCGCCGGCGGGCGCTTCACCGACCGGCACGACGGGTTCAGAAACCCCGGTGGCGGCCGCAGCGGCAGCCGGCCGAGAATACCGGCCACCTTCGAAACACAAACCCGACGCTTCGCACTGCAGGATGTAGGCGGCAATTTTGGCGGCTTTCTCCTTCAACTTTTGAATTGCGATGAGTACTGCCGTGCCGCCGACGGCGGTCGCGCGGCTGCCAAACGTGCCGATGCCGTATTGCACGATCGCGGTGTCGCCGTGAATCACCGTCACGTCATGGAGATCCACGCCGAGTTCGTCGGCCGCGATTTGCGCGAACGAAGTTTCCTGGCCCTGTCCGTGCGGGGATGCTCCAGTCATGACCGTCACCTTGCCCGTCGGCTCGATGCGTACGGTGGCGCTTTCCCAACCACCGGCGGGCATAGCCTGCGACGGACCTAACGCACAAATTTCGACATAGCTCGACATACCGATGCCAACTATCCTGCCCTCAGCGCGCGCTTTCGTTTGTTCGTCGCGTAGCTTTGCATAGCCGGAAAGATCCAAGGCCTTATCGAGTGCTCCTTCATAGTCTCCGCTGTCATAGTCCAGCCCGGTGGCAGTATGAAAAGGAAATTCGTCTTTAGATGGAAAGTTTTTCCGCCGTACCTCAACCGGATCGATTTTTAGTTCAGCGGCGACGAGGTCCATTGCGCGCTCGACTACATACGTCGCTTCCGGCCGGCCGGCACCGCGATAAGCGTCGGTGGACATCTTGTTGGTGAAGACGCCCGTAACGTTCATCTGGATCGCCGGAATCCGGTACGCACCCGAAAGCATCAGACCAGTCAGGGTGGGAATCGCGGGGGTCAGTAGTTGATGATAGGCGCCAAGATCGGCAAGGACGTTGTA
>DATHHW010000014.1:0-157201 GCA_035317005.1 Pyrinomonadaceae bacterium
TCCGTCCTGCTTCGACTGCTTTCAAGATCGCGATGATCTGGTTCTCACTGAATTTGCTCCGCTTCGTCCTGGCCTCCTGGGTTGGCTATCCTACCCGGAAACCTCTACTTTTCAATGGTCCTGTTTTTAGGGGTACTTACAACCCAGAATAATGCTTCGTCAAACAATTTGGAGCGCGCAGTCTTTGCTGAACAGGAGCGGTCATTCACTACTGCCGAGGCTTTCCATGCAAGCCTCAATCGCGCGCGTGTGCCGGGCGGCATGGTTACCATCGTTGGCTGTCAGGAAGATACACTTAAGAGGAACTGGAAACCTCAAGGACAGGCGCTGGGCCAGGTCCTGAATGAAATCGTCGGCGCGGACAGAAGTTACCGGTGGGAAACGCAGGATGGCGCTGTAAACCTGCTGCCGACGAGTGGTGAGCCACCGTTGCTGCAAACTCGTATAGGTGAATTTAGCATCAAGACCAACTCATCATTGGACGCCCTTAGTGAATTGGAGAAACGCACCGAGATGAAAGAGGCGATGATTAATCTTCACTTACAAGGCGGGCTTACGATTATTATGTACTCGCCTAGTCCAACAGAGTTTTCCGTGCGGTTCAAAGAAGGTACGCTGCGCCAAGCGCTCAATGCCATTGCCGTTTCGAGGGGAACCGACATTTGGACTTACAGAGAGATACATTGCGGCGAAAGGAACGAAGCAACGATAAAGTTTTGAAAACTGTTTCCGAACATGCGATCGCTTGGGCCACGTTAGCAGCAACTAGGTTAAATGGGAACCGGTTCACTCAGCGCCCGCGGCCATCACTTCCGCCTGTAATCTGTCTTTCAGAGAAGAGCGCCACGCGCTTTCCATTTCAGCAACATCCAGTTGGATCACTTCCTGGCCGTCGCTCTCAATTCGCAAACGATCTGCGCCGACATTTCCCAGCAGCGTCATCGGGCAGCCAGCAGACGCGACGATCTCTTCGATATCACCCAGGGACGATTCATCGAAGCTGATGATGATCCGTGACGGGCTTTCACTGAAGAGACGCGTGGCCAGGTCGTAATCGCCGGTGAGGTCGATGTCGGAGCCGAACACCGAGCGATTCAGTGAGGAGAAACAACATTCCGCCAACGCGACCGCCAAGCCGCCGTCGGCACAATCATGCGCCGACCGCAACAGGCCTGCTTCCGCCGCGCGCAGGCAAGCCGTCTGCACTGCGCGTTCGGCATCCAGATCAAGCACGGGCACTCGGCCTTCGCTGGTGATCTGGACGCTGCTTCTTCCTTCGATCACAGCGGCGTATTCACTGATCGAAAGATCTTCATGGGTAGCGCCAAGCAGCGCGACAAAATCACCGGCGTTCTTGAAGCCTGGTTGAATTACGCGCTTTACATCTTCCATCAAACCCACCATGCCGATGACCGGCGTCGGCAAAATGCCGCGACCTTCAGTCTCGTTGTAGAAAGACACGTTGCCGGAAACGACAGGCGTATTGAAAGCGCGACAGGCTTCCGCGATGCCGTCGATTACTTCTGAAAACGACCACATCACTTCAGGCCGCTCCGGGGAAGCAAAGTTGAGGCAGTTGGTAATGGCGATTGGTTGTGCCCCAACGCAGACGACGTTGCGCGCGGCTTCGGCGACCATGAGCTTGGCGCCTTCGCGCGGATTCGCGGCGCAATAACGGCCATTGCCGTCGAGCGAGATCGCCAACGCGCGACGTGTCTCTTTGATTCGCACCACGGCCGCGTCTGCGCCCGGCAGAACCGCCGTGTTCGTGCGCACCATGTGGTCGTACTGGCGATAGACCCATTCTTTGGAAGCGAGGTTGGGTGACGAGAGCAGGCGCAACAATGCGCTGTTGTAGTCTGGCGCTGGAGGGAGCGCGGACATCCTGTCCGCACTGAGCGCGCCAGCGCGAACATTCCTTGACGACTCACGCTTGATTGAGGCTTGAGCGCGAGCAAGGCTCGCGTGTGCGGACAGGATGTCCGCGCTCCTCATCGGCCGTTCATAAACCGGCGCTTCGTCCGTCAAAGCTTTTACCGGAACGTCGCAAACAATCTCGCCGCTATGCGCGACCCGCATGCGACCGTCGTCGCGCACCTGGCCGATGACTACCGCATCCAGGTCCCACTTGCGAAAGATGTCCCCAACTTCGCGCTCGCGCCCTTTATGCGCCACGATCAGCATGCGCTCCTGAGATTCCGACAAAAGCATCTCATAAGCAGTCATGCCCGTTTCCCGCTGCGGCACCAGAGACAAATCGATTTCGATCCCGGTATCCGCGCGCGCGGCCATCTCGCAGGTCGAGCAGGTCAGCCCCGCGGCGCCCATGTCCTGAATGCCGGCCACCGCGCCGCTGCGCATTGCTTCCAGACAAGCTTCCAGCAGAAGCTTTTCCAGAAACGGATCGCCGACCTGAACCGTCGGCCGTTTCGCGAGAGCTTCTTCGTCAAACTCAGCCGACGCCATAGTCGCGCCGTGAATGCCGTCGCGCCCGGTCTTAGCGCCGACATACAAGACGGGATTGCCTACGCCGGTAGCTTTGCCAAAGAAGATTTGATCCTTGCGCACCAGGCCGAGCGCGAAAGCATTCACCAACGGATTCAGAGCGTAAGCATCGTCGAATGACACCTCGCCACCGACGGTGGGCACGCCGAAGGCGTTGCCATAATGCGCGATTCCACCGACGACGCCGGCCAGCAGGGAGCGGTTCCGCCGTCCATTCGCCGGATTGTCCAAAGAGCCAAATCGCAGGCTGTTCAGCGCGGCGATCGGGCGCGCACCCATAGTAAAGATGTCGCGCAGAATCCCACCGACGCCGGTGGCCGCTCCCTGAAACGGTTCGATGAATGAAGGATGATTGTGCGACTCGATCTTGAACGCGGCGCACCAGCCGTCGCCGAGGTCTACGACGCCGGCGTTTTCACCGGGCGGGACAATCACGCGCTCACCCGTTGTCGGCAGGCGTTTCAAATGAACGCGGGAAGACTTGTAGGAACAGTGCTCAGACCACATCACGGAAAAGACGCCCAACTCGACCAGGTTGGGTTCGCGTCCGAGCAACTCTTTGATGTGCGTAAATTCTGCCGGGGTAAGATTGTGGGCCGCGATTACATCGGGAGTAATTGATTCCATTTAGGCTGCCAAGCTAACACAGAGAGGTGCTCACGGCTTACTCCCTACTTGCTTATCAATCGCGCTGCGCAATTCGGCGGGCTTGATCGCGCCGAAATACTTGAACACCACCTTGCCGTCTTTATCATAAAGATAAGTTGCCGGCAGGGCGCCGTCCCAGGTCGCGTCCACCGCGTGGATCGCCGGTTCGGGATCTTTGACGTTCAGCAAAACGACGGACATCTTCGCCTTCATTGACTTGAGAAACTCAGGCACCGCGGTTTTGATTTCGGCAACGTCATCGAGGGAGATGGAAACGAAGTTCAAGCCCTTGTCGCGATAGTCGTTGTCGATCTTGACCAGATCGGGAAACTCTTCACGGCACCCATCGCACCACGTCGCCCAGAAGTTAATCAACAGTGGCCGCGTGTCTTTTGGGTTGCGCTGGAGGATCTTCTTCAGACCTTCGAGATCGATCTCGGCTACGTCATTAGTATTGACTCGATCCAACACCAGCGGACCAGGCGTCTTGTTCGTCGACGCGACGCCTGCCGACGGTGTTTGGGCAGGCGCTGCGAAACCAACTAAAGCGCAAACGGTTAACAATATGAGCAAACGCAAACGCATTTCTTTGTAGCGCAAGTTGTTAACTTGCGTAGTCCTTTTCTATTGTCGCAGCCGCGGCAACGCAAGTTAACAACTTGCGCTACACTCAAATCACGAGACCCGCTTGATGGTGCAGCCAAACGCCGCGCCGCCGGTCTTGCTTACCTGCTTGCCCGACACCAATTCATCGAGCGCGTCACGCAGATCGTTTGACGTGATGTTCGCCGTGTTCTGCGCATTGTCGATGCGGCCGTGATAGACGAGTTTGCCGCTGGCATCGATCACGTACGCTTCGGGTGTGCGCGTTGCTCCCAGACGATCGGCGATCTTGTTTCCCTCATCCTTCAGGATGGTGAACGTCAGATGCTTTTCACCGGCATGTGATTTAACTTCCGCGGCCGGCTCAGTGTTGTTCGAGTTGATGCCGATGACGTTGATGCCCTTGGCCTTGTAATCCTGGGCCAGCTTTTCCATGCGATCGTTATAGGCGTTCGACACGGGGCACTTCGTGGCGACGAAGATTATGACTGCGCCGTTTTTGCCGGTTAACGACTTCAGCGAGTGTTCAGCGCCGTCGGCATCCGGTAGTTTGAAATCATCCAGGGTTGTCCCGATGGCCGGCGGGGCCGGCAGGTCACTGGTACTGCCGCTTCCGGCGACGGCTGCGAAAGCAACGATGACAATTGAAGCGAGAAACAGTGTTAGCGCGTAATGCCTCTTCATTTTATTAACTCCTTTCAAGGATTGGTGGCGTTTGACTGGCAAGATTAACAGCGAGAAGTTAGACGTGGCAAGCCGGGGAATGGTTCGCGAAAACCAAATGGGTCAACTGCGGCGCTTCACAATCCGGGAGGCCCATACGATTACTGTTAAAGCCGTCGTCACTGCCGCTGAAAGCAGACAATACTGGCAGAAGTGATGAATGACAAAGGCCTGCAAATAGAGCAGCCATAAAGTCATGAGAAACATCACGACGACCAGCCCTGCCAATAGCGGCCCGGCGAGTCGATAACCAAATGCTGCCAGGATCGCCAGACTGAATACAGTGAAGTAAGCGACGGCGCCCAACACCGCCAAAGGAACGGGGCCAATATGAGCGTAGGCGCTGCGGAGAACTTCCGAGCAGCCCGAAACGATTGTGCAACGAAGACTCTGACCGGTCAGATCCTGGATGGTGAGATAGAGAGCATCAGCCAGGCCGATCAAAGACAACAACGCAGTCACAAGGTACGACCAGGCGATGGATTGCGGAGAATCGGCAGACGACATAGTTTCGCCAGCGGCGTAAGAATACCGACTTTAGTCGGGTCTTACTTCGAGAGGGAGAGGCCCAACTAAAGTTGGTAACTCTATACGCCGTTATTCCGGGATTGTTGCTTATCCATCCGGGGTGAGCGCTTACCAGTTTCCTACTTGCCGGCCTCGTGGAGCGCTTGCTTGAGCATCTCTCGCAGACCCGCCGGCTTCCAGTTGTCGTCTTTGGCTTCTTTGCCATTGACGAAGAAAGTCGGCGTGGCATTCACGCCCAGCGCATGAGCTCGTTTTCCGTCCTGGAAGATGCGCGCCGCGACCGTTTCGCCGTTTAGATCTTTCATGAACTGGTCCGTGTTCAGCCCAATCTGTTTGGCATAATCGACAAAAGTCGGCACCAGATCAGTGATCGTGCTCCAGGTTGCCTGGTTCTCGTACAACTTGTCATGCATCTCCCAGAAACGGCCCTGCATACCGGCGGCTTCCGCAGCCTGCGCGGCGATCAGAGCGTGCTCATGCGGGGGTACCAGTGGCCGTTCGCGAAAGATGACGCGCAGCTTATCCCCGAACTCGGTTTCAATCTTCTTGAGTTCAGGGTAGTACCCGCCGCACGCACCGCATTGAAAGTCGGCAAACTCTTCCAGGGTCACCGCGGCCGAGGCATTGCCGCGGACGTGCGGTGGTTCCGCGCCCTTTGGTTCAGCTCCCGGACTGCCGGTGTTGGCGTTCGCGTTTGCGTTACCGTTCGTCGTTTGTCGCGACGATCGCATAAATAACCACGCGCCCACCACGGCGGCGACGAGAACAACCACAATAATCAGGAATGGCAGAAAACGTTTCATCAGAGTTCATCCGAGCGAATGTCCGAGCAGCCTTGGCTTGTCGTAGCGCGATCAGGTCTACCCATTTGGAGTGCGGCGACTCGTCGCCGCTTTGGTCTGCGCCGGCTTGCCCCGCATGCTTTGAAAACCAGAGACAGTGGTCGCGACCGACCAAAGCGCTGACAAGTCAGCGCACTCCGAAAACTACTCGACCGTGTACTTAATGCTTTTGTCGAGAAAGCCGTTTATGTAAATCTCGACTTCATACGTTCCCTTGGGCCAATCGGTGGGCTTGGTCAGGTGGCCGTGCACTTTGTTCTCGAAAGATTTGGTGGTGTAGTCGATCGTCTTGATCTCTTCGTTTTTCGATCCAGCCACATCGACTGCCTTCCACACGAATTTCACTTTTGTGCCGGCCTTTGCCTTATTCAGATCCGCGACCGCGTGAATCGTGTGATCGCCCGGTGCGAAGGTAGTAGCTTTTTCTCCCGGATCGCCATTGTTGTCTTTCGACATGCTGATTTCGTCAATATAGACTTCGGCGTTGGCCGGCCTGCTATTGGTTATAGCATTCGAATTCTTGCTGCTGTTCGAATTTGAGTTGTTGCTGTTGTTGTTGTTCTTACTGAGGTTGCACGCGAGCACAACAAACAATAGCAGTCCGCCGGCAAGCCATCCTGAATGACGTTTCATCTATTGTGGTTTCCTTTCTGGGTGGAAATCATGGCGCGAACGATACAGTCTTTCTCCCTCCCTTTGGGAGAGGGTCGGGGAGAGGGCTTGTCTGCGTCATGCTCCAGACCCTCCCCTGGCCCCTCCCAAAGGGAGGGAAAAAACCAGCACAAACTCTTCAATTCCGGGCCTCAAAGCAAATGCTCGAAGCCGGTTCAGTTTACATTTCAAGGTTGAGCTTGCGTCTATAGTCAGCAACCTAAAGATTGAACTCGGAACGCCGGCGCTCCGGTTTTTCAAGCAGCGGCAGCCAGCGTGCCGGCCAACGACCGGAAAACGTCCCGGCCATCGCTTGAGCCAAGCAAGTCTTCACAGGCGCGTTCGGGGTGCGGCATCAAGCCCATAACATTCCGCTCCCGGTTGCAGATGCCGGCAATGTTGTCGCGCGAGCCATTCGGGTTCGCGGCCTCAATCAATTGTCCGTCCCGGTCACAATAGCGAATGACGATCCTGTCCTCACGACGCAATTCGTCGAGGGTCGCATCGTCACAGACAAAGTTTCCATCGGCATGGGCGATCGGCATGCTCAGCACGCTGCCGGTTTTCAACTCATGCGTGAATGGTGTGTTGACGCTTTCCACTCTCACATTTACATAGTCACAAATGAAATGTAAATCTCGATTGCGAATCAAGGCGCCCGGCAACAATCCCGCCTCGCACAGAATTTGAAAACCGTTGCAGATGCCCAGCACCAGATTCCCTTTCGCGGCGAAATCTTTGACTGAGTTCATGACCGGCGAAAAGCGCGCCAGCGCTCCGGCGCGCAGGTAGTCTCCGTAAGAAAAGCCGCCGGGAATGATGACGGCGTCGTAACTGCTCAGGTCGGTATCGCGGTGCCAGATAAAATCCACCGGCTGGCCGACGTGTTTCGAGATCACGTGGTAAGCATCGTGATCGCAGTTCGAACCGGGAAAAACAATGACGCCAAACTTCACTCTTCAATCTCCAGTCTATTTGGAGTGCGGCGACTTGTCGCCGCTTTGGTCTCGGCAGGACCTGGTCACGACCGGCCAAAGCGCTGACAAGTCAGCGCACACCAAAGTCACTCTTCAATCTCCACGCGAAAGTCTTCGATGATTGGATTCGAGAGTACGTCATGCGCCATGCGCACGGTCTCCTCGCGCGCTTGCTCAGCGGTCTGCCGGCCCTCGATAGCAATCTCGAAGTATTTGCCCTGGCGGATATCGCTGATCCCGTTGTAGCCGAGTAATTCAATCGAATGCTTGATGGCTTTGCCCTGTGGGTCGAGCACGCTCGGCTTCAGTGTGACGTAGACTTTGGCTTTCATTCAGTTATGTTTTCCGCGACCGATAGAGGCCCACCCGGCCTTCACCTCGAGAGTTCGAATGCGGAACGCGGAATATTACGCCAAAACATTGCGTTTCGTGTAGTCAATATCATAGTATTTCCGCCGGTCGTCGTTTATCGTCTCAGCAAAAGGAAGTTCAAAATGGCATCTCCGTATCCAGAAGGCGGGCCGCCGTCCGGCGCTCCAGGCGGCAAGACGAGTTTAGGTCTCGACTCAAATGTGGGCGCAGCGTTATGCTATCTGGCGAACTTTCTCTGCTGCATCGGCATGGTATTGGCGATCGTATTTCTGGTTACCGAGAAAGAGAATCGCTTTGTTAAGTTCCATGCGGTTCAGTCACTCTTTCTGGTGGCGACCCAAATCGCGGTTGGTATCGTAGTTGCGATTCTCGGATTGATTGTCAGCATGGTGCTCGATATGGTCCACATGGGTTGGGCGGGCTGGTTACTGGTACTTTGCCTTCGATTAGTTCTGTTCTTGATCTTTTGCATTATTTGGATAATTGCGGGCATTAAAGCCTATGGCGGCCAATGGTACAAGCTTCCTTTGATTGGCGAGTTCGCCTGGAACACCGTTAACAAGTAATTCTGAATGAAAGTAAAACCCGAACAGGAGAAAGCTAAAAATGGATACAGGTAAGTCTTCAATCGGCCTTGATGGAAATCTCGCGGCCGCTCTTGGTTATCCCATCGGCATCATCGCTATCATTTGCCTTATCATGGAAAAAGAGAATCGCTTTGTGAAGTTTCATGCACTGCAGTCGATCCTCCTGCACGTTGGTTTTATTGTGGTGGCAATCGCGGTGTGGATAATCGGAATCGTCCTGCTGGTTGCGGGCGCGGCTGCCTCTGCCGCTTCCGGGAGCGGCGCCGCGGGCGGAATAATTGGCATGTTGTTTGGATTGATCTGGCTGGTTGTAATCCTCTGTTATATCGGCGGACTGATCTTCGCCGCGGTCAAATCCTATGGAGGCGCCTATTTCAAGTTGCCCGTGATCGGCAACATCGCCGACAAGTTCGCTAACAAGTAACCAGACCGCAAGACCATAGACGATGGATCGCGATCCATCGTCTATGGTTTTTAGCTTCCTCTATTCCCGAAACACCCGCGCAAAAACCGCATTAACGTTCCGCAAGTAAGTATCCAGCGAAAAGACCCGGTCGATTTGATCCTTGGTTAAGTGAGCAGAAATATCTTTGTCTGCGGCAGCGAGTGACTGCAGCTCGCCGCCTTCGTCCCACGCCTTCATCGCATTCCGCTGCACCCATTCGTAGGCCTGCTCGCGAGAGACGCCGGCCTGGGTCAGTCTTAGCAACAGCTGCCCACTGAAAATCGATCCACGCGTGGCGGCCAGATTCTCCAGCATCCGTTCGGGGTAGACGACCAAACCTTCGACCAACGCAGCCATCTTTTGCAGCATGTAATCCGTGGCAATGCTCGAATCAGGGAGCACCACGCGTTCGGCCGACGAGTGCGAGATATCGCGTTCGTGCCAGAGCGCAACGTTCTCGAGTCCCACGATGCTGTTCGCGCGCACGACCCGAGCCATTCCGCAAATGCGTTCGGAAAGGATCGGGTTGCGTTTGTGCGGCATGGCGCTCGATCCTTTCTGACCCTGCTTGAATTTCTCCTGCGCCTCGCGCACTTCAGTCCGCTGCCAGTGACGAATTTGCAAAGCGAACTTGTCCAAAGACGACGCAATGATCGCCAGCGTGCAAAGATATTCCGCATAGTTGTCGCGCTGGATGATCTGCGTCGAGACCGGAGCAGGTTTCAGTCCCAGCCGGGCGCAGACCTTTTCTTCGACCTGCGGATCGAGGAGCGCAAACGCGCCGACCGCTCCACTGATCTTGCCGACGGCCACTGAGTCCTGTGCATTTTTGAGTCGCTCGCGGTTGCGGCGCATCTCGTCAAACCAAAGCGCAAAGACCAAACCGAAGGAAGTTGGTTCAGCGTGAATGCCATGGGTGCGGCCAACTTGCGGCGTGTCTTTGAATTCATGCGCGCGGCGTTTGAGCACGTCCAGCAGTACGTCGATCTTCTTGAGCAAAATGCCGCAGGCATCGCGGAGAAAAAGCGCGTTGGCCGTATCCACCACGTCCGAAGAAGTAAGGCCGTAGTGAACGAAGCGCGCTGCGTCGCCGATCGATTCGGCCAGATTGGTAGTAAAGGCGATGACGTCGTGGTCGGTTGTCTTCTCGATTTCGTTAATGCGAGCGACGGAGAATTTCGCCCGGCTTTTGATCTGTTCGAGTGCGTCAACAGGGATCGTGCCCATCTCGGCATGGACTTCGCAGACAGCGATCTCCACGTCCAGCCATTTCTGGAACTTGATCTCTTCGGACCAGAGCGCACCCATCTCGGGTAATGTGTACCGATCAATCATCCTTCAACCATTATCCGCAGATTACGCAGATTTCACAGGTTCAAATAGACAGCAAAGACACCTTGAAAGCTCGCTCTCGAATTGACCTGACTTAGACATGAGGCCATTGCTCGCTGCTCAGTGAATGCATTTTCTTAATCTGTGAAATCTGCGTAATCTGTGGACTCTCATTTCAGTGCATTTGAAGTTACGTAATATCTTGCCAGATACCAACGGCCGCCGCGTTCCAGCAGCGTAAATGTTTCCATGCCGTTGCCCTGTTCGAAAGAAGTTTGATAAACCGCGATTACCGAATGTCCCTTGATCGGGGCCGTCGAAGTCTGCTCCTCTCGAACGCTTTGCAAGTCGCGCGTGCGCACCTTGCCCAACCTATCGTGGAGCTTTTGAAAAGTCGCCTTGGATTCATCCAGCGAAGAATCGTTGCGCCACTCGTCCGCAGCTTCGTGGTAAAGCTTTTCGTAGCGTCCCGCGTCGATGTCTTCAATCGAAGCGTCCAGCACCGTCTGTGCTCCCGGCGGCATTCCGCTGCGGCGGACGCTCTGACCACAGGCAGAGCTAAGCAGGACAAGGATGCCGATGCTAAATAAATGAAAGTTCCGCATTAATAGCTCGATTACGGTCCGGTTTGCCCGTGAGTTTTTCTCCGTATTCTCTGTATCTCCGTGGTGGAATTCCTGCTCACAATTAGACTCACCACGGAGACACGGAGATCACGGAGAACAGAAAACTCTTCAAATTACACCATTAATGACTGCTGCTCTCTAGACTTCAATCCAGGCGGTCGCCTCTTTCGGAAATGAAAGCGTGATCTCTGTATCGCCCGCGAACAATGGTGCGCGTTCCCGCAAAGCAGTTTCGGCGGTAATTATTGCCAGATAAGGATTGTTCGCCCGCTGAGAGAGGTGCGCCAAAACGATGTGCTTCGCCTGGCCGTCAAAGCCGTCGAGCAGCCACTCGGCGATGTCTTCATTCGACAAATGCCCGAGCCGAGAAAGAATGCGCTGCTTCAATTCCCAGGGGTAGTGCTCGACTGTCTTGAGCATGTCGCGGCTGTGATTCGATTCGATAACGATCGCCGCGCAGCCACGCAATCGTTCTGTGATCAGGGTCGTGATGTGCCCAAAATCCATCAGGGTCGCGATCTTGACTCCGTCGTGCGTGGCCGTGAATCCAAAGTTGTCCACCGCGTCATGCGGAACGGTGAACGGATGGAAGTCGATTTCGCCGATGCGAAAGTCCTGACCCGAATCGATCTCGACCATACGATCGCGCAAGGCGTCTGAGCGGCGGCGCGGTTCATCGCTCGCGACCTGACGCCGTTCACAGACATAAGCGTCGCGCGTCTTGGCTGACATGAAGATAGGACAATCCAGATCCTTCATCAGCACGCGTAATCCGCCGGCATGATCGCCGTGCTCGTGCGTGATCAGAATGCCGTCGAGTGAATTAGGATCTTCCCCCAGCATGGACATCCGGCGCGCAGTTTCCCGAGCGCTGAGGCCCGCGTCTACCAGCACGCGCGTCCCATTTGCGACCAGCAGAACCGAGTTACCGGTAGAGCCGCTGCCAAGTACTGAGATTTTCATTTCTTAGATCAAAAGAGAAAGTCGTAGAGCCAAGAGCGATATTTTCCATTTATCATTTGTCATCCGCGAGGTTTTTTGTTTCGTGTCCGTTCGTGTGATTTCGTGGATCGTTCTTCATTTCTCAGCCAAGCAAGCGATCCACGAAATCACACGAACTAACACGAAATAAGAACCTGCGAATGATAAGTGTCAAATGACAAATGGAAAATGTTCAAATTTCCAGGCGCGCACGATCGACGGCGAATCCATTCAAGTTGCCCAGCGCTCCCAGCGCCAACGCCGGCGTGGTAAAGCAGCTCTGCGCAACTCGCTGCGCGTCTTCCGGACTGACTGCTTCAATACTTTGAATAATTTCTTCGGGCGAAATACGTCGGCCGTGAATAATCTCCTGGCGCGCCAGGGCCCCGACGCGCGAACTGGAAGATTCCAGACTCAACAATACTGAGGCAATCGCCTGTTCCTTTGCCAGTTGTAACTCTTCTTCGCCCACCGCTTCGTGAACGGCCCGGCGCAATTCCTGCAAAGACAAATCAAGGACCTGGTCGAGATGCGCCGGCGACGTGCCCGCATAGATCGTGAACATCCCAATGTCCGTGTACGTGTTTCCGCCCGCGCCGATCGAGTACGCCAGCCCGCGCTCTTCACGAATGGATTGCCACAGCCGGCTCGATGTGCCGCCGCCGATTACCGTTCCCAGCATGCTGGCCGCATACCGATCTTCACTCCTGGCCGAGGGCCAGGGCGATGCAATGATCAAATGCGCTTGCTCCAGTTCGTTCTTGCGCTCAATCAGAATCGGCGCGGCGATTTCGGGGGCAAACGCGACGGCCGAGTCTTCGTCCGATGCGTTGCTGCTTTCGCCAAAGGTTTGCGCGGCCAGCTCAACCAGTTGGGCGTGCATAACATTGCCCGCCGCGGCAATCACGAGATTGCGCGGCGAATAGGCTATGGAATGAAAGCCGGCAGTGATGGCCCGATCAAATGACGAGACTGTCTGCTCGGTGCCTTCAATCGGCCGGCCCAGAGAGTGACCGGGAAAGTATGCGGCGTGGAAAAGTTCGTTTAGAAGTTCGTCGGGCGTGTCCCCAATCATCTTCATCTCTTCGATGATCACGCCCTGCTCACGCGTTAAATCGTCAGGCTCGAAGCGTGGATTGGCCAGCATGTCGGCGATCAGATCAAACGCCTGTGGCAAGGCCGTATCGACCACCTTCAGAGCAAAACCGGTGATTTCATGCGAAGTGTAGGCGTCAAGGTGCCCACCCAGACGGTCGGATTCCGTGGCGATCTGATGTGCTGAGCGACGCTGTGTGCCTTTGAACAGTGCGTGCTCGATGAAGTGGCAGATTCCGTTCAGCGCCGGGGTTTCATGACGCGATCCGCGCCGTACCCAGATTCCCAGACTGACGGAACGAAGGCCCGGCATGTTTTCGGTCAGAATTGTGAGTCCGTTGGCGAGGCGAGTGGTTTGAACCTGATCTATCATTGTGCTCGTTTGAATAAGAGTCTTGCTAGTTCGCATCCATCGTAACACGTGGAAAAGACCCGGCAAAATAGCCGTTAGAAGGAGGCCTCAGGCTTGACACAAGTCCGGCCGATGGCTAACAATTGCGTCATTCAAACGGGTGACAGTCTCCCTTGCCCGGGCGGAGAGATGATCGGACTGTGATTCCGAACCACCGCTCAGGCATCTTAATGAAGCAAATTGAGAATCGAAGGACAGTGACATTGGCTATCCGGTTTTCGTTCTAACGCCAGCTTCGCAAATCTGCGCGAGGTTAGCCCGGAGGTTCGGCCCAAATGAAAACAGTCTTCAAATTTAGCACGCCGCTGGTGGTTCTGGCTGTCGTCTTATCGATGACCGCTTCGACTCAGGGCAAGGGCGTCCGCGGTCTGGCTACCATCACCGGCTCTGTTCGAGATAACAAGGGCTTACCTTTGGCAGGCGCCGTGATTCAGTTGATTCGCGAAGGAGCGAACCAACTCGTCAAACAAACCTACACGGCAACAGACGGCAGCTTCTCTGCCAAAATTCCCGCCGGACGTTACTCGTTAAAAGCAATGGCTGAGGGCTTCGGCGAAGTTCTCTTTTCGTCAGTACAGGTCAACGCGTCGGCCGAAATCGCCTATCGCTTCAATCTGGAGCCAGCGCATTCAGGCCGGACGTTGGTCGATCAGCGCCGGGATCGCGACAACGTCAAATGGGGTTTGCGCGCAATCCAGGGCCGGCGGTCGATCTTCCAGGCCGACGAAGGCGACGACTCAACAATTGCCGCAGTTGAAAACCCGGAAGAAGCAGTAAATGGAAATGCTGAAGTAGCCGACATACAGCGCCTGAATCAAGACCGCCGAACTCGCACTCAGGGAGTCGTTGAAACCTACTTTGCGACTTCTACCAATCCGTTCACCTCGTCTTACGAGGGCGTGAACTTCGCCATGGCGCTCCCTGCATCTGAGCGAATCGACCTTGTCTTTGCCGGTCAGACAGGCACGGCCGGCGCGCCGCAGAGATTCGAGACGAGCGCGCGAATCCAGGTGAGCAACCGTCATCGTGTGAATATCGGTGGCGGAGTCGCGAACCTTCCCATGTGGACGCCGGTGGGTGGAACAGACACCAGACGCGCGCTCGGGCAAGTGTCGGTGCGCGCAGTTGACGAGTGGATAGTGCGCGACGGTGTGGTAGTTGTTCTGGGATTGGATTATTCCCGTTTCATGGGCGCGGGGAACGCAGCTTCTATTAGTCCCCGCCTCGGGATTCAGTTTGACGCCAACGCGCGCACGCGGGTGAAGGCGAGTTTTGCTCCCGGCGGAACCGAGACCCTGCAACAAAGCTCCGCAAGTTTTGAAGGCAGCGACGTGATCTTCAAGCAACCGATCGCGCAACCAATAGCGTTTGTCGGCGGCCGCGCGGTCATGGGACAAAGCCGACGCCTCGAATTCGGAGTTGAGCGGGTCCTCGATAATCGTTCCAATGTAGAAGCAACAGCTTTTATGGATCTGACCAGCGGTCGGGGCATTGGCCTAATGGCCAACTCGCTTTCTGCTTTCTCCGGCGACAACGCCGCAGAAATGCTCAGCGTCGCCAACCAGGAAGGATCAGCCCGAGGTGTTAGGGTGGTTTATTCGCGCCGGCTGAATCGAGTTTGGAGCGCGTCCGCCGGCTATTCGTTTGGCCGCGGACAGAAACTCTCGGCAGATAGAATCACGACTCCGTCCGAGCTTTTCAATAACAGCTTTTTCCAGAGTGGCGCCGTGCAGGTTGCCGGAGACTGGTCCACCGGCACACACGTACAAACGGTATTTCGCTTTTCGCCTCAGGCGACCGTGTTCGCAATCGATCCCTTCGCTGGCCGGTTAGCGGTTTACGATCCGTCGCTCAGTATCCAGATAACTCAGGATCTGCCAACGTTCGGATTGCCGGTTCGGGCCCAGGCTGTCATCGACGCACGCAATCTGCTGGACTTCCAATCGAGGACCAGCAACGGTGAGACGGTGCTGGAAGTTTGTCCGACCGGGCGCTCAGTTCGCGGAGGAATTTCGGTTAGATTCTGAACCGGAAGGCGGCACGATCCTTCAGCCTGTCGTTCCCGCCATCTTCAGTTGCAGGCTCCCAGTATTTCTCCAAAATCTCGGACGCATACGAAAACTTGGACGTGCCTGTGCCCCCATGGTCGGGTCTTGAATTTCCGAGCAGCCGAGAAGTGGTGCTCAGAGCCCAATACGCTGCCTTGTGCTCGCTTTCAACTGGTCGGTCGCAGTTGGAACATCGGTTGCCTTAATTCGCACAGTCGCGGTGTGCTTATTTAGGCAGGGATAACGACGCGGCAAGAAATAGCTGACACAAGCGGTTTCACAAGCCGAAACGAACTGAGATGAAGGGTTCAGTATTAACGGGCAAAACATGGCTGCTGCTAATCATAGCGGCACTGCTGATCGCTGCCGGGGCCCTGAACTTTTCACAGCGTCTGAGTCATCAGCCTCCGGCGTGGGATGGCGTCACCTGGGTTAACACTTCGCAGGGAGTTGTAGCTAAAACCATCGAGCCGGGTTCGGCCGGCGCCCGAGCTCAAGTGATTCCAGGCGATCATCTGTTGGCGGTCAGCATGATCGAACAGAGATGCGAACAGGTCACCAACGGCCCGAAGTGCGAGCAGATAGCCGACGCCAGAGATGTGCAAATATATCTGGACCAGGCGCACGTCGGCGGCGAGATTCATTACCTCATTGAGCGCCCCTCGTATCCCGTAGAATCCCGGATCTATTACGCAGACATCGATCATCTGGGGACGATCCCAAATTGGACCGCGCGTGATCTCTACATCAACTTAATCGGAGTTGTCTATCTCTTCGTCGGCTTGTTCGTAATCTTAAAGCAGGGCGGAAGATCTCCTTTCGTGTTGCACTTCGCAACGCTTTGCCTGACGGCTTTTGTCTTTCACTTTTACACACCGATTGGAACCTACAAGGACCTTGATTTAGCGATCGCCTTTCTGCGCAACGCTGGTTTCATCATGTTTGCGCCGCTGTTCCTGCACTTCAGCACGATCTATCCGGTTCGTTATCACTTGTTCGAGGAACGTCGTTGGCGCAGCACCCTCCTATATCTCCCGGCAGCGCTGCTGCTGGTGGTGGCGACGGTCGTGTTCTTTCACGATGAATTAGTTAAGGTCCTGCCGCACCAGTTGGTCGACTATTCGCTGAACTTTGGCGCGGGGTTTTACAAGGCTGCATTTATTCAGTTCGCCATCGCGCTGGTGGCCAGCGCGGGCTTGCTGATCCAGCGGTTCGTGATCAGCAAGAACACCGTGGCCCGCCAGCAATTGAAATGGGTGGTCTGGGGATCGGCTTTGGCCATCGCGCCGTTCACGTTGCTCTATGCGATTGGATTTGTGCTCGCGGACAGCACGAGTCCTCTTAGTGACGTGGCAGTCGTGCCGCTGATTTTGATACCGCTGGCGTTAGGCTATTCGGTAGTCCGCTATCGCTTGATGGACGTCGAGCTCGTGGTGCGTCGGGCGGCCGTCTATGCCTTTACTACCTTGGCCATCGCCGTGGCGATCGGCGCGGTCGTTTACTTCGCCGGAAATGCTTTGGGTGGTAACGGCGAGTCGAACGGTGAGATTACCCTGCGACTGATTCTTTCCGTGAGCGCCATGGCCTGTATCGTGATGATCGCCGCTCCGGTCAAGAACTTCATGCAGGAGCAGGTCGATCGCCTTTTCTACGGTCAGCGTTACGACTTGCGGCGCAGCCTTTTGGATTTTGGCCGCACGATCTCGGCGACCACCGCGCTCGATCCCCTGCTGGATTCACTTATCACGCGCCTGCGGCAGGTGATGAATGTCGAGCGTCTGGCGATCTTCCTCGAAGACGAGCACGCGCCATCGGGTTACCGCGTGGCCCGCACGGCCGGCCTATCCGCGCCGATAACCGTACCCGCGGATTTTCGTGAAATGATCCGCACGCGTTCTGCCGAGACCGGCGTGGTTCGCGCCGACGATCTCGAATCATCACCAGACAGTGAAGGTTACGTCCGGCGCGTGCTGCATTATTACGTGCCCTGCGTCGTGCGTGGCCGGATGGTGGCCGTAATTGGCCTGGGCCGCTCGGCCGATGGCGCACTGCTATCGTCCGAAGACGTTGAGATCCTGCGGACCGTTTCCGGTTACATTTCAGTCGCAATTGAGAACAGCCTGCTGTATCAGGAGCAGCAACGCCGCGCCGCCGAACTTGAGATTCTCAAAGAATTCAACGAGTCGATCGTCGAATCGATCAACGTGGGGTTGATGGCGGTTGATCTCAATGGGTTCATCACTCGTCTGAATTCCGCGCTCGAAGAAATTTTCTCGCTGACCCGGGACGAGGCTGTCGGCAAGAACGTCGAGGACCTGTTTGCGGAAGATTTCGCCGACACGCTGCATCAGGTGTTGGGCCCTGACGGTTGGCAACTGCGACAGACGCGCCAGATTTACAAGATGCACACGGCCACGCGCGCCGGCCGTGCGCTGGTACTCAACATTGCGCTGGCCCCGTTGTGCGCTGACTCAGATGAACAAACCGGGGCGCTGGTCGTGTTTGAGGATGTCACCCAACGCCTGCATCTGGAAGAGCAACTGCAACAGCGCGAGAAGCTTTCATCGATCGGTCTGCTGGCCGCGGGCGTGGCCCACGAAGTGAACACACCACTGACCGGCGTTTCGTCATACACACAGATGCTGCTCAGCATGCTGGCGGAAAACGATCCCAAGCATGCCCTCCTGCTCAAGGTCAAGCGTCAGGCCGATCGAGCCACCGACATCGTTAACAATCTCTTGAACTTCTCGCGCACCGGCAGCGCGGCGGAGTTTGGCGGAGTCGATATTCACCGCGTGCTGGACGACACGCTGCAACTGCTTGAGCCGCAATTGCGCCGTAGCCATATTGAGATCGTGCGCAACTATGCAGAGGACCTGCCGCCGGTTCATGGCAACTCGGTTAAACTGCAGCAGGTGTTTACGAACTTGATCCTCAATGCGCGAGATTCGATCGCCAATGGCAACGGCCGCATTAGTCTGGCCACGCGCAAAGGAGACGATGACGGGTCGTTGCTGGTCGAAGTGGCCGACAGCGGTGTAGGCATCGCGCCCGACGACGTGGCGAAGATCTACGATCCCTTCTTCACCACTAAAGGCGTCGGCCGTGGTACGGGCCTCGGCCTGGCGGTGACCTACGGTATTGTTCAGGAGCATTCAGGCCACATAAATGTTTCCAGCACGCCCGGGCTGGGCACTACATTTCGCATCACCCTGCCCACCAGCGATCCGCGCGCGCGATTACAGGCCGCTGCCCTGTAGTCGAAGTTCGAGTATCGTCTTAATTTGGTTTCGCGTTTTTCCGCCCGGACAAGAACGATCCACGAAATCACACGAAACCGCGCGAACAAAAAGCCGTTTCCGCTTCGTGCAATTTCGTGGATCGTTTTATTTGGAGAGCTGCAATCTCTCAACTAAGACGGCACAAGTTTCGATACTGGTGCAGTTTCATTTAGTTGATGCCATTACGCAGCGTGGGCGAGTCGTTACAGAACCGCGAGCGGTAGCGACCGGATGCTACATTCAACCTGCGAACGACAATTTCGCCCGCGGCAAGACCTGTAGTACCGGATTGAGTGCTTGCATCCGGTCGCTACCGCTCGCGGTTCTGTAACGACCAGGCTTCGGCAACGCGGCCTGGGTTACGGGCGATTTCAAACTGAACCAGTACCCAAGTCTCCCACTATTAGCTTTTTGCTGTTCGTTTCGGTAATAATCTCGCTTTTGCTACGGAACCGTTTGCGGCAGTAAACGGGTCCTGCTACACAGACCGAAGTCTGTGCCAATCCAAAATGGCTAGAAAAGGTTCAGTGCTGGTCGTCGACGACGAGGAAATCATGCGTGATGTCCTCGAGACTCTGCTCTCGGCTGAGGGTTATCGTGTCGATCTCGCGAAGACCGGCGAAGAAGGTCTGGACTCGTACACCAAGCGTTCCTACGACGCGGTGTTGCTCGACGTGTCGATGCCCGGTATTGGCGGCTTACGCGCGCTGGAAGAGTTTTTGAAGCTGGATGCTGAGGCGGTGGTGGTAATGATCACCGCCTACGCGACCTTTGATACGGCGATCGCTGCGTGGGAGAAGGGCGCCTTCGGCTGCATTCGCAAGCCGTTTCAGAACGAACACATCAGCGCCACCGTGGCCGCGGGCGTCAAACGCCGGCGCAAAGAAGAAGAACGGCGATCGCTGCGGCAGGCGATGAGCCGCGAGGTCGATCGTGGCGCCATGGTCGGTCGCTCAGACATTATGCAGGAAGTTTTTCGCCTCGTGGAACAGGTTGCGCCCGCCCGCTCGACAATCCTGATTACCGGCGAAAGCGGTACCGGTAAAGAGCTGATCGCGAAAGCAATTCACGAGTCCAGCCTACGCGCCACTCGCCCGTTCGTCACGGTCAACAGCTCAAACATTCCTTCCGAGTTGCTCGAGTCCGAACTCTTCGGCCATACGCGCGGAGCATTCACCGGCGCAATCGCGGCCAAGAAAGGCTACTTCGAAGTTGCCGATGGTGGTTCGATCTTCCTCGACGAGATTGGCGACATCCCGCCCGAGACCCAGGTGCGTCTGCTGCGTGTAATTCAGGAGCGCGAGTTCACGCCGCTCGGAGATACCAGCCCCCGCCGCGTAGACGTGCGCATCATCGCCGCTACCAACATCGATCTTAAAGAGGCCGTGCGCCAGGGAATGTTCCGCGAAGATCTCTATTACCGGCTGGCCGTAGTGCCGATTGAGCTGCCGCCCCTGCGTGACCGGCGCCAGGACGTCCTGCCGCTGGCACAACACTTCATACGCAAGTACAACGAAGAAAATGGGCGTCAGGTATCGGAACAAATTGCTCCCGAAGTGCTCTCGCTGCTGGAGAATTATTCCTGGCCCGGCAACGTCCGCGAACTGGAAAACGCCGTCGAAAGGGCGGTAGTGATCGCTCCCGGCGACGAGATATCAAGAGAATGCCTGCGTCCGGAAATCGCCGACCCGCAAGCGGCGCGGGCCGTCGTGCGCGAAGGGTCGGGCGCCTCTTCAGCCATCGACGTGGGCCGCGGGGTCAACTTCTATGACGAAGTGCGGCGTTTTGAAATTGATTTGATCCGCCGCGCCCTGGATCAGACCGGCGGACACCAATCACGCGCCGCGCGCCTGCTGGGCATGAACCCCACTACTCTCAACTCAAAGATCAAGACCTACAATATCAACCTGCGGCCATAATAGGCCTCCAAGCGCCGCGGTTTTCTATTGACACGACACTTGTTTGGGAATAGGCTGTCGCCGTTTTTGACCTTTCACTGTCCGGCGACTGTAGACCCTCCGTGAGCTTCGCCGCGAACCCATTTTAAGAAGCGCACCGATCGAGGGCCTCGCAGAATACTTCGAGCCGAGTAGCCTGCTAACCCGGAATTATTTAGAAGGCTAATCAAAATGCCTGAAACCGATGTGATTCCACCAAGGGAATGGACGCTAATGTTTTATTTTGCGAGCGACAATCCTCTCGCCCGCGGGATAGTTTCGCAACTCAAAACCCTTAAACAGGCCGGATTTCATCCTGAAGCCAACGTCATCGTGCATTTTGATCCGAACACTGAAAACATGCCGGTTCAGATTTTTGATGTAAACGTCGTTAACAAGATTCGATCTGGCGGCAAACACAAGATCGGATTTTCTCTCGATCCTCCCTTTGGCAGGAACTTAGTAGAAGACAAACTTTGGGGAAAGAAAAAAAAGGAAATCATCAGAGCGGCCCTAAAGAAAGAACTAGGGGGAAAGAGCATTAACTACGTTCCACCCGATACGCCCGCGAAAATGTCGGGTGAACAAAACCCAAAGGACGCTTTGCACACTTTCCTCGAGTTTTGTCGAAAACATTATCCAGCCCGCCACTACATGCTTTTCATATTGGCACACGGCTTGGTTATGGACAATAACCTGTTTCTGTTTGACGAACATGCTAAGGAGCATTCGCTATCCTTGATTGAACTTGGTTCAGTGTTGCGTAGGTTCAAACGCAAGCTTGCAGCGCAGAAGGCGCAATTCCAACTGGTTAGTTTTCATAGCTGCTCCATGGGCGCGTTAGAAGTGGCTTACGAGCTGCAAGGCACGGCCAATTATATGCTGGCCGCGGAGGGCCCGGCCTTCGTGGGCAGTTGGCCCTATGCGCAGATATTGGCCACCATCTTTAACACAATAGGAAGGCTTGTCGCCGCTGAGAACTGCACTAAAAACGAGAACAGAGACGGTTCCCCCGTTGGTAAGAAAGAAGACCCGGCAACAATAATGAAAGATCTGCTGAAGGAGGTTTGGAACCATTGCTATATCAACAGCTACGACTTTCAGTTAGCAGGTTATTCCCTTGATGTATCCTTGTGCGACTTAAAAAAGGTGCAGCAGATCAGAGCTCCCCTCAAGGAATTATCATCAGACCTCATTAGAGGCTTAGCCGACCCGGTGGTGAAAGAGCGCATTCTTTTGGCCCACTGGGATGCGCAAACATACTGGCAGGAGAGCTACACGGATCTATACGATTTCTGTTTTCGTCTTCATCAAAGGTGCCAGGATCTCGAGTCGGCTTACGAAAAAACAAGGACTACGTTGCAGTCTATACAGGAGAAATGTGACAAGGTCATTCGTGTGTTGACGAGCGGAGACGACAATCTAATTATCCGTTCAGATTTTACCGGACCAGCCTATCAGTATTCACATGGTCTCTTCGTGTTCTTCCCCTGGTCTGAGCCCGCTGATAGGCAGTTTTGGCTGAAAGAATACGGGAGCTATAAATTTAAGGAAACTTCCTGGCGCAAGTTTCTGGACCGGTACTTTCAAAGCACGATGCGTCAACCGCGTGGCTATGAACAACATTCGAACAAGGGATTTGAGGGTAGAGTTGGCTTGGATGAAATCTTACTTGAGAACATCACGGGCCGTGAAATTAACTGCGAAGCCCAACTAGGCAGAGGAGGTTCTATGAGCGCGAATCGGCAAAGAGGTAACAGGAGCGCTTTCAACCGCGGCGCACAACTAACCAGAAAAGACGGGTTTTGGCCGTTCGATCCGGGAGATCCGATGGGTCCCGAAAAGGGTGGTCCGGAGGACCCGACCGGCGACGACTCCGGTTATGCTTCCATCAAGAATTATCCGTCCGTTAGCCGTGGGCCTGTTGAGAATGAAGAATCTAGAAAACAGTCCCCCACTCGTAAACTCGTTACGAAAAAGTAAGGGGTCTCGAAACGTTTAACACTTTGTCCGGTTCCGAGCACGCGGGCGCTCGACACGCGAGACGACAAATAGGTGATTCGGCACAGCGGTCGCCGTGGGCCTGAAAAAGCCGTAAGAAGCTGCACGACCAAGGCGGCAGAGACGGCCCGTACTGTTGAGTGCACGGGCCGTTTCCACTTAATTATCAAGGTCCAGCAGGAAGGTTCCAGCGTTCGCTGTGCTGAGCGCACAATCCGGCCAGATTCTGGGCCAGCCTCAGCTCGAACTTACTATCGAAGAGTCGAATGGGAGATCTCCTTGCCTTTTGCAGACGTGAGCTTACGACAATCATCGCCAATTGGATGGTCGAATCATTGACTTCCGAGAATCTATGGCTCTTCTGAAATGTTTTGTTCGTGATAGGCATAAGAAATTGGATCGATCAGAGTGCGACCGGGAAGACCACCGATTCTCTGTTGACACCGCATGTGCTTAGGCATAGCCTGTCGCGGCTCATTGTTGCCCGACGCCCCTAGTCCTTTCAGCGAGATTCCCACTTGCCCCTCGTCTAAGAACGGACTGATTGAAGGGCTCCGCCAGTAACGTTTCAGCAGGGTAAGTTTTCTAACCACAAGCTATCAGGAGGAATCGTTCAATGCCCGAGACTAAAGATCGCCAGACAAGGGAATGGACGTTGATGTTTTATTTTGCGAGCGACAACCCGCTGGCTCCGAACGTTGTTTCGCAACTCAAAGCTCTTAAGAACGCTGGATTTCACCAGGATGTCAATGTGGTTGCGCAATTCGATCCTAACGTTCAGGGCGTGCCCACGCACATCTTTGACGTGAACAAGATGAACAAGATTGAGAACGCGCATAGTCGCTCTGAAAATTCGAGCCTCCCTCGCCATAGATCCTGGAGTGGAAATGATCCCTACGTCCGCAACCTCGTGCTGGACAAGCTGTGGGGCGCGGATAACGCGAAAATCAGGGAACGAGTTGTGAACGTGATAAATTCGGCCTACCCGGAACTCACCTATGAACTGCCAAAGCCATCCGGCGCAGGTGAACCAGGCCCAAAGGAGTCGCTGGGCGCTTTTTTGACCTTTTGTGCCAGCAATTATCCGGCCCGGCATTACATGCTCTTCCTTCTGGGACATGGCCTGGTCGTGGGAAATGACATGTTTTTGTTTGACGCGAACGCCGACCAGCACTCTCTTTCGTTGAGAGGTCTCGGTGAGGTTTTGAGCACATTCAGCCACGAAGCCGGCAAAGTCGAACTCCTCAGTTTTCATAGCTGCTCTTTGAGTGCCCTCGAGGTCGCATATGAACTTGAAGACTCGGTCAACTACATGCTGGCTTCTGAGGGAACTACCTTCGTGGGCAGTTGGCCTTACCGCGAGATAGTGATTCGCGTGTTCAATGATGTGGTTAGGGAAGTAGCTCATGACGAAGCTGATATCAGGGCAATGGTCAAAAAGATTTTTGCCTACGTATTGAAAACAAGTGGTGACTTTCAACTTGCAGGTTACTCATTTGACCTTTGCTTGTGCGACCTTAGGGCAGTTGGCTCGTTAACCGAGCCGGTGCGTGCATTGTCGCAACTTTTGATCGACGGCCTGAATCTGAAAAAACCGGACAGCGATGGGAAGATCGTGGATGATCCATGTGTTAAGGATCGCATTCTACTCGCTCACTGGGATGCGCAAAGTTTTTGGGGAGAGAGTTACACCGATCTCTACGATTTCTGTTTCTGTCTGAGGCGCCGCTGCGAGCAAGCTGAATCTGGAAGGCAGGAAGTAAAGAAATTATTTAGTGATATCGCAACGGCATGTACCACTGTAATCACCCAGTTGGAGAATGAAGATGAGGATAACTCCGAACGACGAGACGCCTATCGGGCAAAGCTTGTCGTTTCTGCAGAATTTGCGGGGCCTGATTATCAGTACTCCCATGGTTTGTCCGTATACTTTCCGTGGTCGCAGCCCGATAACCGGAAGTTTTGGGAGCTTGAATATCCAAGATACAAGTTCAACGATCCGGCGAAAGGGCTCTGGATGCAGTTTCTGAATGCGTACTTCGAAAGAACTCAGAGGAAACCGTTCGCGGATGAGCAGATTCAAGCCAAGCCAGGAAAAGCGGTGAAAGAGACAAATTTTGAACAACAGTTGTTGGAGGAGATTTCCAATCTACCCTTCAAACTAAGCAGACCCCTCGGCGGTGCGGCGTTGGGCGACGGCGATGCGGGACTGGAGAAACCCGTCGGAAGTTCGGCGTTGGGCGACGGCGATGCGGGACTGGAGAAGCCCGTCGGGAGTTCGGCGTTGGGCGACGGCGATGCGGGACTGGACAAGCCCGTCGGGAGTTCGGCGTTGGGTGCCGCTTGCGGTTGTCCATCGATAAAAAACTACCCGCCATTCACCAGCGATCATACCGTTCCAAAGAGTCCCAATTGGCTAACGCGGGTTTGTGAGAACAAGGAAAGGGATTAGGACGAACAAAGAGCGTCACAGCGCACCATGAATTTATTTACGAGCGCGCGACCTTGCTTCCTGTGTTCCATCCTACTTCTCTGCTTCGTTCAGAGTGCTCCCGCAACTGAGTTGCCTGAGGCCGCCCGGGCACGCCAAGCGGCTGCAGCGGCAAACGATAACGCGTTTACGTTGGAGGAGCGGCAAGCGGCGCTCAGTCAACTCCAGGAAGCAGTTCGTCTCTTCCTCAGTGCGGGCAAAACATTAGAGGCCGCCAGGGCTCTAAACCGCGTGGGCCGCCTCCAGTTGGTTCTGAACGATCCTCAAGCCGCTATCAAGACGCACAACGATGCGCTGGACCTTCTGAAGCAAACCGCTCGAGATCCGACCGAGGTAGATAACCTAAACGCCCTGGCTGCCGCCTACATGCGGCTGCAAAACCAGAAAGATGCCAAGAGGGCCTTGCGCCGCGCACTGTCAATCAGTAAAAAGTCAGGCTACACAACCGGCAAGGCGGAGGCGTTACTCGGGTTGAGCGACGTGCAGAATTATTTGAATCACTTAAGGGCTTTGAAGACTGCGCAGAAAGCTCTCAGGCTTTGGCAAGCGGTCAAGAACAAGCCAGGCATTGCTCGCACCTATTCGCAAATCGGCGAGTGCTACCTGGCGCAAAACATGGTCTCCGAAGCAAGCCAGAATTATGAAGCGGCGCTCCAATTGTGGCGAGACCTGAATGACCGTCCAGCCCAGGCTGGGGCTTTAATAGGTCTGGGCTTCGTCGAATATCGCAAAGGACAATGGGCGGATGACATTTCCTATCTTACTCGAGCCCAGGGTTTGATAGATGAGAAAGCTGAGCCAACCAGGATGGGGCAGATCGCCGGCGGACTGGCAGAAGCTTTCAATGAAAGCGGTATGCCGGATCAGGGACTTTTTCACTCTCAACGAATGCTGGGTTACTTTCGCCAGACGAAAGACTCGATCTACATAGGCTACGCCTACTGGATGATCGGATGTAGTTACTACCTTTTGCGCCAATACGACGAAGCCGTAGGCCAATTCAATCTGGCATTGGCTGAGGGCGGCCGCGACGGTCTGCTGGCCGCTCAGGTCAACGAATACCTCGGTAGAGCATATGTCGCGACCGGCGAGTATGCCGGCGCTTTTCCGCATCTGCAGAGCGCCCTCGACGTATATGTAAGTACAACGAACCCGAAGGAAGAGGCGCAGGTGCGCGCACTGATGGGGCAAATCTATCAGCAGCAGGGACAACTGGCACGAGCGCGGCAATCCTACGAACAAGCCTTAGGGATATTTACGAAATTGTCCGATCGCGTGAATCAAGCCGCAGTTTATTTCGCCGTTGGTCGGTTGGAATTGAAGAACAATAACTACGACATGGCGGAAAATTATTTGCGGCATTCGATCGACGTCACTGAGAACCTTCGTCGGGTTTCTACAAGCCGCGATCTAACGACGGCCTTCTCCGCAACCGTACATGATCGCTACGAAAGTTATGTTGAATGCCTGATGCACAAACATCGGGCTCAGCCGGCGCAGAGCTTTAACGTGAAAGCTTTTGAAATGAGCGAGCAAGGGCGCGGACGTGCGCTCGCGGAGTTGTTGCGGTCGACCCAGACGAACCTGGCGCCCGGCCTCGACCCGCAGTTAGCACAACGGGAAAAGTCGCTCCGGCAATCGCTCCGCGTCAAGGAGGATTACCGCGTCACGTTGCTGAGCAAAGAATATAAGCAGAAAGAGTTGGTTGCACTGAATGCGGAAATTGCGAAACTGGAAACGGAATATAAGGAAGTCAACGAAACAATTCGAATACAGTATCCAGCCTACGAACAAATGAATCAGCCCACGGCATGGACTCTGCGACAAATTCAGAAACAGGTGATCGTCGATGACCAGACGGTGCTTTTGGAATACAGCCTTGGCGTGGAAAAGAGTTACGTCTGGGCGGTAACGAACACCAAAGTGACGAGTTACGAACTGCCGGCGCAGGCGCAAATTACCGAAGCTGCGCAACGAGTTTATCAATTGCTCAAGGATCGGCCCGGTCCGAACAGCACAGACGCACTGATGAACGCCGCCCAATATTTAGGGGGCTTAGTTCTGTCGCCGGTCGCTTCGGAATTGAACAAGGCACGGATCATCGTCGCTGCCGATGGCGCGCTCAATTACATTCCGTTTCAGATTTTGTCTGCGTCTCCAGGTGAGCCGCTCGTCGCGGGCCATGAGGTTGTGAACGAGCCTTCAGCTTCTATCCTGGGACAGTTGCGACAAGAGGCGGCAAGTCGGCAGACTCCGGCAAAGGTGCTGGCGGCTTTCGGTGATCCTGTTTTTGCTTCGAACTACGCGCAACGCAAAGAGACAGATGCCGGAAGGCAGGTCGCGTCCGCGCAAACTAATGAGGATGAGCAGTGGCGACACGCCGAACGTGATATCGAAACTGGTGGAGACTCTTTCAACCCGGCCGGGCTCCAGCCGCTCTTTTACAGTAAGCGTGAGCTGGCGAATCTGCATGAAGTTGCGGGAGGCGAAACCTTCTTAGCGACAGGTTTTGACGCCACCCGAGAAAGACTGGCAAGCGCTGATTTGACGAAGTACGCAATTCTGCACTTCGCCACTCACGGAATTCTTGATCCCAAACGACCCGAAAATTCAGGCCTGTTCCTTTCGATGGTTGACCGCGACGGGCAAGCCCAGAACGGCTTTGTCGGGCTGGCAGATATTTATCGCCTGCATGCTCCGGTTAACCTGGTCGTCTTAAGCGCATGCCGCACGGGTTTGGGCAAAGACGTGCGCGGCGAAGGTCTAGTCGGCCTCACGCGCGGATTCATGTATGCGGGCGCCTCCAGTGTCGTGGCAAGTCTGTGGAAGGTAGATGACGAAGCCACCGCGGAGTTGATGAAGCGTTTCTACACCAACATGCTGCAACGCGGAATGACGCCGGCAGAGGCATTGCGCGCGGCTCAGAACAGCATCCGGCAGGAGCCGCAGTGGAGCGCGCCTTACTACTGGGCTGCTTTCACTTTGCAGGGAGATTATCGCGAGGTTATTAAGGCGACGCCGACAGCCGGCCGGGCAAGAAGCCTGAAGGTGATCGTAGCCGTGGCGTTGGTGTTCTTGTTGGCCGGCGCGGCGTGGCTGTATCGCCGTCATCGCGGAATGCGAACCGCTTAGCGAGTTGCCGGCTATTGGACCGTGAAGAAGTAGCTGCCGGGAATGCGTTGCTCCTTGCCGTCACTGCGAAGTGCGAAGACCTTCAAGGAATTCAGACCTCGTTTCAGTGCAGCCGTTGCGATCACAACTGAGATCGATTGTCGTTCTGAAGCTGCCGCCTCAAAAGATTTCTTCTCTCCGTCCTCGTGTTCCAATTCTACCCGATAACGCACCGCCACCACCGATTGATCGGGCAACTGTAGGAGAAGCTGAAGCCCGTCGGCGTCGCGCGGAAGCTGCACCGCTTTCGCTCGAATGCCTTCGCTGCGATCGCTGGCGCTGATGGTCAAGGTAAGCGTTGCAAGGTTCTGCCGCGCGGGCGGGCGCTGGCGAACGATCCACCAGGCGCCCAATAAGACGCCTACTATCGCAACCGCCGCAATCGCTTTGAATAGGAAGGTCTGGTTGTACCGGAAGACGGGCACATGGCTCCCGGCCATCTGTTTATTGTTCTTATTGGCCTTGACATAGCGGTTCAGGGCCTGGGCAAATCGCAGATCCTCCTGCCGCTCGGGCGTAGCCAGGAAATGCCTTTCAAAGTTGACGCGCTCGTCCGGAGTCAGGCCGCCGTTGACATATTCATCAGTGAGCTCGTCTTCGATTATTAGCAGTTCGGCGAACATCTCTTCATTTGCCAGGAGATCTCGTTCCATCTCGTCGCCGGCTCCGTCAGAGAGTTGCCCCAACAGATACCGCCTGACCCTTTCCTGAAGTTCCTGAATCGGCATCATACAAATAGTTCCTTCGGGTTGGGGGGAAGCCCTACTCTATATGCTCGAAACCTCTAAGCCATTTCAGTGTGCTGGTTCCTGCTCCAGGCAGGTCCGCACGCACTGCCGCATAGCCAGGCGAATTCGGTGGGCCCTTATCCTCAACGCGTTCACCGCAATTCCCATCTCTGTCGCCAGCAGTTTACGATGATTTACCTTCGCCTGTTTTTCCAGCTGGTAATATCGCTCTAACAGGTAGCGGTTTTCCTTTGGCAGGAGTTCGAGACAACGCTCAAGGCAGCGGTATTCAGGTTCAAAATCTTCTACCAGACCGACTGGGGCCGTGCTCAGCAAATTGTCAGCGGTCTCTACCGATATGGCAGACTGCTGCGTATGAGGTTTTCTTAAGTGTTCAAGGTGCACTTTCTGGGCGACGGCATAGAAATAAAGAGCCGGATCGCCAACGTAACTTTTGGAAATCTCCTCAGCCTTTGAGGTCACGCGATTGATTGTCTCATCGGCCAGGAGTTCTGCTTCAAGGCAGCCACGGCAAATGAATATCTTGATCAGCCGCGTTCTAATGGTCTCGTACTTCCTTCCGGCTTGCTCGCGATCTGGGTCGAGCCACTCTAACAACGTATCGAAAGCACCCTGAGTTAGCACCCATTCTTTTTTCATTTGGATAGCAAATTGGGCCGATGTAAAACCACACGTGCAACTCACGCGCTCGTGACACTTAAGACTTGCAAACTCGATTCGGTACTGAGTTTCGGAACCCGACGCTTGTTTTGCCGAGCTAGGATGGGCGGCCGATCGTCTCGTTTTGCCCCTTTATTAAACGCAATAACTCTTAGCTTGGCGCTTAAGCGAACTAGCAACTATCTTGCCTAATTCAAGCGCAGCGTAAACGCGTCATCAAACGATGTCAATGCCGAATTTGATTGGCTAAAGCGCGGGCGGACGCGCGGAAGGTCGGGAGCAACCCTTTCTGGCAGCTCCTTGACGGACGTTTGCCAGGCTCTCTCTCTTTGTACGTTGAAACGTTTCGGCTTCGCCCGACATACAGAGTGAAAGACGGAGTTTTCAATAGTCTCCTTCCCCACACGCATATGCGAGCTAAGCGTCCTCCCCCAAGGGGCGTATCACAAGATACGCCCCCCGGCCTTTTCGGCCCTGGATGGATAGTCTCCGATCGCGGTTTTCAAATCCAATGTACGAATCAATCTGTGAAGGTTGTTTGGATGCACGCCCAACGCATTGGCGGCCTCAGTGTAGTTACCCTTTGCCTGTTCCAACGCGTTGAGGATTAGTTCTCGCTTTGCCTGTTTGATCGCCTCATAGTACTTAGCCATCGGGACTTTGCCGCTGTTCGCCGACTCCAGAATCCGTTCAGGCAAATCGTCAGGTTCGATGACGTCGGCCGAGCCCAGGACAATGGCGCGCTCGATCGCATTCTCCAACTCGCGCACGTTGCCGGGCCATTCGTAACTCTGCAACAACGCACGCGCGGCCGACGATATGCCGTTCACGGTCCGTTTGCATAGGTTCGAATATTTGGCCACAAAGTAGCTGGCTAATAACGGAATGTCCGGCCGCCGTTCGCGAACCGGCGGCATGGTTACTTTCATCACGTTGAGTCGATGATAGAGGTCAGCGCGAAAAATCCCTTTCGCGATCGCTTCGTCGAGATTCCGGTTCGTGGCCGCGACCACGCGCACATCAAGTTCAATTGAGCGGGTGCTGCCGAGACGCTCAATCTTGTGATCCTGCAAAAACCGGAGCAGTCGCGATTGTAGGTGCGGCGCCAGCTCGCCGATTTCGTCCAGAAAGACGGTGCCGCCGTGGGCGACTTCGAGCTTTCCTTTTTTCTGCGCTATGGCGCCAGTAAATGCACCTCTTTCATGTCCGAACAACTCGCTCTCGAGCAATGTTTCTGCCAGGGCCGCGCAATTAATCACCACGAACGGTTTGATCGCTCGGGGGCTGTTGACGTGAATGGCGTGTGCGGCCAGTTCTTTGCCGGTGCCGCTCTCGCCACAAATCAGGACGGCGGAGTTCGTCGGCGCCACGCGCTCAATGAAGCGATATATTTCCCCCATGGCCGGGCTCTCACCCACCATGTTGTGTTCAATCGCGAGCGTAGATCTCAGCCGGGTATTCTCTCCCTCGAGCCATTCCATCTGCCGAGCATTCTCCAAAGCAACAGCGGCGATACCCGCAATACCGGCCAGCAGTTGTAAGTGTCCTTCATCAAATCGGACCGTCGGATCGCTGGTGTCGAGATAAATTACGCCGACAATCTTTTCGAAAAGGATCAACGGCGCGCACATTAGCGAATTGATCTGGGCGGCGATCAGGCTCTCCGCGGTGCTCAACGTTTCGCTGGTACGAATATCATTGCTGAGCAGGGCCACGCCTTCCGTCCTCACTTTGTCCACTACGGTGCGACTGATGTGAATCGGTTTGTTCTCGTCTTCCCGGTCGCGGCCGTAAAGCGAAGAGAACTCATCGTCGCCCTGACTCAGCAGGATCGCGCCCCGGTTGACCGGAACGACCTCAAATATTGAATTGAGTATCTCGTGCTGCAACTCTTTGGTGTGGCGCAAGAGATTGATGCGCGAACCGATTTTGCACAAAGCCCCCAAGTCTCGGGCGACTCGTTCGTGTTCCGGGCTTTGCAGCAGCTCAGTCTCGTGCAAGAACGTCTCGGGCCGCATTTGCGTAGTCGAGTGGGCGACTAAACTCGAGTTATCCAGTTGGACCAGGCTACCCGATGACGGGTCTTCACCCTCACCGGTCAGAAAAAGCAAAGCAATGCTTCCGATCTTGATCTGATCGGCATGCACCAGTGTCTGTTCCTTGACCGGGACGCCGTTAACAAACGTGCCGTTAAAGCTGTCCAGGTCACAAATCACGAACTCGTTGTCATTTCGTTTGATCAGACAATGACGCCGCGACACCGAGTTGTGGCTCAGGGGGACGCTGCTGGCAGACTCGCGTCCGATCGAAACCTGATCCTCGGTCAGGGAAAAGGTGCTGCCCTTTAGGGATCCATTGATGGCGACCAATCTGGGATTCATAAGATCGAAGCAACCCGCCAGAGTTCTTTGATTGATTCGAAACGTCAGTCGGGGCGTGAGTTTAGCATATCGGAACTGATAGCGGGCTATCAGTTCTGATATGACTGAGCCCCGGCTGCTCGTAGCTGATGATGAAACCCGATGTCGGTGAAGTCATCCAGCATCAGCCTGTTAGCCGCATCCGGGCCTGGTCGGTCCCGCTACGGCACGATAGTCGCACTGGAAACGATTGGGCGCATCGCCGGCGCCCAGGTCATTAACCAAAGATTCGATGTGCCCCACGGCGACGGTGACAGCAGGCAGGGGAAAAGAAATCAGTAGGGTTCACTGCGAGCTGAAACCATAGCAGCCCGAAGCCCACGCCGCTTCGGGTTGTTTTTTTAGCACCATCCTTTGTCACTCACTTTCCCGGAAGCCGCCGTTGTTCGAACGATCAGAAGACTGTCACACGGGACAAGCCTTCGTTTTCACTCAAGACGATCGAACTTGCTTGACCTACGACCCGACCTCGATCATTCCACTCTGCCTTACTCCCTGAACCACAGTTGGCTAACATAACTAGCTGATCTGGGAACTGGAATCACGTTAATTACGACCGAGTCTTTCCGGAGTAGAGGTTCTTGCCAGATCAGATTCGAAGCGAGTACTCTCAGACAATTCCAGAGCTTGTAAGTCTCCGCGCGGGCCGACGGTTCGTCCGGTGAAAGGAAAACCGAGATTGCGACGACGTAAGATCGATGGTTGCCCGATAGCCGGCGCGCTACAGTTGATCGGCGACAAGTGGACCATGCTGGTCGTGCGCGACTTGTGCGCCGGACCCAAGCGCACCACGGAATTGCTTGAAGACCTGCATCCGATCAGCAGCCGCACCTTGATGGGCCGGTTGCGCGAGATGGAACAGGACGAGCTCATCCTGAGAAATAATTACGGTGGTCTGCCCCGTCGCGTCGAATATGAACTGACCGAACGCGGCCGCCGTCTGGTTCCGCTGCTGGACGCTTTGATGAAAGCGGGCCAGGCACTGGAATGCAACGAGTGCGCAGATCGCAAAGAGAGCACCGGTTACTACTGTGACTTCTGTCCGCTCAGGCGCGGCGAACAGACCTTCGTTCCGGACGTTCCCGTAACCATTGAACCTGCGCCCGCGCCGATTCGCCGTCCGAAAGATGATTCGATTGTGCTGTTGTGAATTGGGTTAGTTCTTAAAGGGCTGCAGTACGGGCCTCACTTCATGAAAGCGCACGCTTAATTATTCTTCCAGCAACGCCGCCTCCGGTTCGTTTGGAATAACCTCGCCGTCCGGCGTGATAATCAACTTGCGATCCGGTGTGATGTGCTCGCCTTCGATGGTAACTTCCTCACCACTCGGCAACTCAATCGGCAAGTGATCCAGGAAGCGTTCGGCGTCAATGGCCGCCATGCAGCCCGTGCCCGCCGCGGTCACTGCCTGACGATAGACTGAATCCTGCACGTCACCACAGGCAAAAACGCCGGGGATATTGGTGCCGGTCGAGTGCCCGTTCGTGATGATGTAACCAACCGCATCCATGTCGAGCTGACCCTTGAATAGATCAGTATTGGGCTGGTGGCCAATTGCGATAAAGACGCCTTCACAGTTCATGACGGATTCCGCCCCAGTCTCTACATTCCGTAGATCCACGCCGGTCACTCCCTGCTCATGTGTGCCGATAATCGTGGTCACATCTGTATTCCAGATGAACTCAATCTTGTCGTTGCGAAAGGCTTTATCCTGCATGATCTTTGACGCGCGCAGCTTGTCACGCCGGTGCACCACGAAAACTCGTTTGGCATAGCGCGTCAGGAATGTCGCCTCTTCCATCGCGGTGTCTCCACCGCCCACGACGACCAGGTGCTTGTTGCGAAACGCCGGGAGAGGGCCGTCGCAGGTTGCACAGGCCGATACGCCATTGCCCCCAAAGCCGTGCGGCGTTTTGGCTTCGCCGGGAATCCCGAGCCACTTCGCCGATGCGCCTGAAGCGATGATCAGTGCTTCGGCCTTGATGATCTTGTCGTCGGTGTAGAGCGTGAAGGGTCGCTGCTGAAGATCGATGTGGGTAATCCACTCCTCGAGAAATTCAGTCCCGAATCGTTCGGCTTGCTTGCGAAACTCAACCATCAAATCCGGCCCCTGAATGCCCTCGGAAAAGCCGGGATAGTTTTCGACGTCGGTGGTGATCATTAGCTGCCCACCGGGTGTGGTTTGCTTTTCATGATCGGTAGGCGCATCAACCAGCAACGGGGCGAGGCTCGCTCGTCCAGTGTAAATTCCGGCAGTTAGTCCGGCGGGTCCTGAGCCGATGATCACGACCTGACGGCGAAGTTCTTCTTTAGCCAAGCGGGCTTGGTCTCCTTCCGACGGTTTCGGGAAGTCTGAAGTCACTGAAAATGTATTGGCGTTTTCGGTTGCGCGTATAGTATAACTAGGACTGTACGAGTTAGTCGAACCAGGCAGGCCCCAGCCATACCAGTGGCCTGAATCAGGATCCCCATATCCTGGGTTCGGCCCCCTTTGTTGAGACTGCTTTGAGCAAAAGCTCGGACGAAAACAATAATACGACTGTGGCTCGCCCAATTCATGCCATAGCTGTGCTCGGCGCGGGCACCATGGGTCATGGTATCGCCCAGGTGGCAGCGGCGGCGGGCTATGCCGTGATTATGCGTGACGTTAGTCAAGAAGCCCTGGCTCGCGGCGGGCAGTCGATCGAACGGAACCTCGCCAAAGCAATTCAACTAAAAAAGATTTCTGAGCCGGATCGAGACGAGATACTGAAGCGCATTCAGCGAGTGACGCGACTGGAGGAAATCAGTCGTGCCGATCTGGTAATCGAAGCTGCGCCAGAAAACCTCGAGTTGAAGCGAACTCTTTTGCGCGAAGCTGAAGCTGTCATCGGTCGTGACTGTATTTTCGCGACGAACACTTCATCCCTGTCGATCGGCGAAGTTGCCGCCGCGTCATCCCGGCCGGAGAATGTTGTCGGCATGCACTTTTTCAATCCGGTGCACATCATGCGTTTGGTTGAAATCGTCGTCGGAACCCAGACCAGTCGCGCGACCACGGCAACCGTACGCGAAGTCGCGACCCGCATGAAGAAAGAGCCGATCATTGTGCGCGACGTGCCGGGTTTCGCGTCCAGCCGGCTGGGCGTGACCCTGGGACTCGAGGCCATGCGGATGGTTGAGCAAGGCGTGGCCACCGCGCGCGACATCGACACAGCCATGGAACTCGGTTATAACCACCCGATGGGGCCTTTGCGTCTAACCGACCTGGTGGGCCTTGATGTGCGTTTGCATATCGCTGAATACTTGCACGGAAAATTGGGTTCGGAAACGTTTCGTCCGCCCGATATCCTGCGCCGAATGGTCAGCGAAGGAAAGCTGGGCAAGAAGAGCGGCGAAGGTTTTTACAAATGGAATGAGCAGGAAACGGGTCAAAGGGCATATACTACATAGCCTGATTTGATCGGGACGGTGAAACAAACTGTGGCGACCGTTATGAGCACGCCGTATCAAAACGAAGAAAGACGCTTTGCCCTGCGCATGGCGCTGCGGCTTCCCATTGTCGTATCAGGACGCGCGGAAGACGGCGCGGCCTGGAGCGAACCTACTGAAACCGATGATATTTCGACGTCGGGCGCGTTGTTTCATCTCAACCAGAAAGTGAGCATCGGAGAGAATCTGTATATCCGCGCTCACCGGCCCGACGGTTCCGCGACCGAAGCCACCGCCACGGTGGTGCGCCTGTCGCCGGCCATCTATGGTACCGCGCGCGTCGGCGTGCAAATCGCCGAGCCCGCCGAAAACTGGACCCGCCTCTTTGTTTCCTGGGTCGCGGATGAACAAGCCGCCGCGCCGGGTGAATCCTCGTCTTCGACCTAGACTAAATAAGATTAAAATCATAAGCGGCTCTGCCCGAAGCGCAGCCTCGAATTTTTTTTGAGACTGTGCGGAACGCCGGAGGCTTTCCCCACATCGGGCGGCGAAGCCGCGAGGAATCGAGTTTGTTTCTACGCTCCTTTGTGTCCTTGGTGTCTTTGTGGTTAACTTTTCCAAACAAAGACGGAGGCACTGGAGTGACCCAAAGTTACGAGACGATTCTGCTTGAACGTCGCGAACGCGTGGCTATTGTTACCATCAACCGCCCCGAAAAACGGAACGCGCTGAACATTCAGACGCGTGCGGAAGGCGCGGCAGTACTGGATGATCTGCGCGCCGACGATTCCGTTCGTGTAGTCATACTCACCGGCGCCGGTGATAAGGCTTTTATCGCTGGCGCCGACATTGCCGAGTTTGCCGAACGCACGGCTATCGATCAGCGCGAAGTGATGCTGGAACGATCGCTATTCAACGCCATCGATACTTTTCCCAAACCGATTATCGCCATGGTCAATGGTTATTGCCTGGGAGGTGGATGTGAAGTGGCGTTGGCTTGCGACATTCGCGTCGCCAGCGAGAAAGCTTCTTTCGGGCAACCGGAAATCAATCTCGGCATCATACCGGGCGGCGGCGGCACGCAGCGTTTGACTCGGCTGGTAGGCGAAGGCAAATCGATGGAAATGATTCTAACTGGCGAGATCATAGACGCGCAGACCGCATTCGCTATTGGCCTGGTGAATCACGTCGTGCCGGCAGATCAGTTGGAAACAAAGACGATGGAAATCGCGAACCGCATCGCTGAGAAAAGCCCGATTGCTTTGCGGCTGGCGAAGGAAGCTATCAGGCTCGCGTCGCGTTCAAATCTGGATGAGGGCCTGCGCCGGGAAGTCGATCTGTTTGCGCTCTGCTTTTCGAGTGAGGACAAAGACGAAGGCGTGAAAGCGTTTTTGGAAAAACGGAAGGCCGACTTTAAGGGTAAGTGACTGGAGCGCGGGCATCCTGCCCGCTTTTCTCAATGACGAGCGATCTCGGAAAAGGAAGATGGGCCGTAATCAGCGACCGCGGGTGCGAAGCCACAGGCCTGACTCACGAAGACGCGCGGCGTCTGGTGCATCGTTTGAAGGGAGAAGGCCGGCACGGCCTCTGCATTATCTCTGACGAAGCGGCGAGTCGTCTCGATTCTCCTGTGCAGCCCGCAGAAATTCCGGATCGGATTTGATAGTGCGCGTTCCTTTTTGGAGTGCGGTAACTTGTTACCGCTTTCATAGGCCGCGACTTGTCGCGGCCAGATAAACCCCCAAGGCCAGCCTGCGGCGACAAGGAAAGCGCTGACAAGTCAGCGCACTCCAAAGTTAATCGATCAGCAACACAACTTTCCCGAAACTCTCATTAGACTCGATTCTCTCGTGGGCCGCGCGCACGTCTTCCATCTGGAAAACTTGGTCGATGACCGGCCGCACCGCTCCGCTGGCCAGCAGAGGCACAACCTGCTGAGCGAACAGTCGGGTCGCAGTTGCTTTCTCTTCCAGTGAGCGTATGCGCAATGCCGTGCCCATGATGCGCAGACGTTTGTGCATCGCGACCGAGAAATCGATCTCAGCTTTTGAGCCACTGGTCGTGCCGACAAGAATCAAACGGCCCTTCGGTGCCAACGCCGCCAGGTTCGCCTGCAAGTAGACCGCGCCGACGAGATCGAGCACGACATTAACGCCCGCGTCGTTCGTCCAACCCATCACTGCCGTGACGATCTCCATCGGGTCGTCCGTTGCAACAACCGACTCCGTCAATCCGAACTCTTTTGCCTTTTCAAGTTTGTCCGCCGTGCGCGACGTGCCATACGCGAACCCGCCCGCGGCCCGCACCAACTGAATCGCCGCCGTGCCAACACCCGATCCCGCCGCATGAATCAAAACGCGCTCACCCATCTGCAATCCGCACTGAGTGAACAGAGCATCGTGCGCCGTCATGAAAACTTCCGGCACGGCCGCGGCTTCTGCCCAATCAAGATTTGTTGGAACGGGGGCGAGATGATTTTCGGGAACCGTCACGTACTGCGCTTGTCCACCCCCGCCGATGATGCCGAACACGCGATCGCCGACTTTCCACGTGCGCACTTCATCGCCCACTTCTGAAACTTCGCCGGCGAATTCTATTCCGGGAATGTCCTGTGGATAACCGGGCGGCGCCGGATAACGGCCGAGGCGTTGCAGGATGTCAGCGCGATTCAATCCAGCCGCGCGCACACGCACCCGGACGCGATCGAGAGTTGCCGGCCGCGCATCAGGGACATCGCGGATCTCAAGGCCTTCGACGCCGCCGAATGAAACGATGGTGATTGCTTTCATTGATACTCTCTATGACTTCGTTCGGACCGACTCTGTTCCGCATTCAGCCTAAGGTTTAACTTCCGTGGTGCGGATTACAGCTATCCTTGTCGTTCGGTTTCCTGTTCCGACTGCATGGCTATCTTAAGGTAGTTTGGGAGGATCGCGTTTCCGTATCCGTAGGTACTCTTTAGTTGTTCCAGACTCAACCCGTGTGCATCGGACAAATCTGCGCCCTCCAGGTTCGCATCCTTTAGGTTTGTCCCAACGAGGTCTGCTCCGACAAGACAAGCTTTGGTGAAATCTACTTCTTGTAAATCGGCTCCCACAAAGTTGGCTCCTCGTAGAACAGCTTCGTCAAAGTAAGCCTTCACTAGGTTAGCCCGTATGAATTGCGCTCCCTTTAGGTATCCCCTTGTAAAACAGGCCCCCTGCAGCCGAGCCATGACGAAGTTCGCTTGCTTACCCTGGGCCTCAAGTAAGTTCGCCCCTTCCATATTTGCGTCGGTGAAGTTTGCGCGTCCCAATTGAGTTCTCTCCATGACCGCCTTCTTCATATTGCACTTTCTAAAAGATGCCTCTTCAAAATGACTATCTGAAAGAAAGGCACCCTGGAGATTGGATCGAGCAAAAACCGCATGTTCGAAATGAGAATCGATAAGCGTAATTAGTCTAAGGTTAGTGGCAATTAGGTTGAGGGGGTTTCTAGGGTCGTCACCTTGAGAAAGGCGCGTTCGGCGGCCAAGAACAGTGAGAATAGTCTGAATATCAAGACCCGCCCTTTCAGCCTCAACAGAATCTGCCTCCTTCCAACGAGAATGTTCTCGAACGAAAGCAGTCAAGAGCTCAACTATAGGTTTGTTGTACTCTTGCGAGTTTTTCGCGATCTGTTCGAGGGCATAAATCCCTCCCAGGCGAGATGCCAAATTGCTTTGATTACCAAGCTGCTCGATTGCGCGTGTAAAGCTGTTTGAAATTTGCCCTTCTTGGGAAATTCTCAGCGTTTGCTCCGATATTTGGAGGTTGCTTTCAGCGATCTCTCTCGTGATTCTCAAGTTTCGCCAGGTAAAATAGGCGCCTATTAATAGCGCTATTCCACCGACTCGATTGGATCAGAATCGTGCGTAGATCGTTTTGAGCTTTAAGGAGGTCTCCTGTTCTTAGGTCAACAGCTAACGCCCAGGGTTGGTAATACAACTCCGGTAGCTTCCACACTATGAGAAACAAAGTTATGAGAGGTGCTGCTATTGAGAGGAGGGCTAGTCCTATTTGACCTAATCGTCTGCTTGGGAAGTTTCGCATACGGTGTTGAGTGACCCTCATTCCGGGATCACGTTAACTGTACGCGCCTTCCGCACCACATTCTCAACATTGAATCCCAAATTCTTCAGAGCGACGTCGCCCGGTGCCGAGGCGCCAAAGCGATCGAGGCAAATCACGTCGCCCTTTGGTCCGACGTAGCGATCCCAGCCTTGCCGCACGGCCGCTTCGATTGCGAGGCGTGCGGTGATTGATGGCGGCAGAACTTCGTCGCGATAGTCCTGGGATTGCTCTTCGAATAATTCAGTGCAGGGCATTGAGACTACGCGTGTAGGAATGCCGTCTTCCTGCAATTGCTCGCGAGCTTCGAGGGCGAGGGAGATTTCTGATCCGGTGGCGATCAGGATCAACTTAGGAGACGCTTGAGCGGCGGCGCCCTCCCTGACGGTCGGGCTACTGCCCCGCTCGCCCGCGGGCTCAGCTTCGGCGAGAATATACCCACCGCGACGCAGACCTTCTGCGGAAGAGTAAACCTCGCGATCTATCAGGGGAACTTTTTGTCTGGTCAATGCCAATGCTGTGGGCGCGTGGCGGCGCAGTATCGCCAGTCGCCAGGCTTCGCGCACCTCGTGCACGTCCGCCGGGCGAATCACAAACAGATGCGGGATCGCGCGGAGCGCGGCGAGGTGTTCGACTGGTTGATGCGTCGGGCCGTCTTCGCCCAGTCCGACCGAATCATGCGTGAAGACATAGATGACCTGCACTTCCGACAGACAGGCGAGCCGGATCGATGGCCGCATGTAATCCGAAAACGTCATGAACGTGCCGCCGTAGGGAATCAAGCCGCCGTTGAGCGACATGCCGGTCAGGGTCGCGCCCATCGCGTGTTCGCGCACGCCAAAGTGAAAAATGCGACCGTCGTAGCTGCCGGCCTCAAAGTCACCGCCGTCTTTGATGTCCGTGTTGTTGGAAACTCCCAGATCGGCTGAGCCGCCGATCAGCATTGGCATGTGTGGCGCCAGCGCATTGATCACCTGGCCGCTCGCCACGCGCGTCGCCATGGCTTCAGCATTCTCGAAAGCCGGCAGATGCTTTTCCCAGTCGTCCGGCAATTCACCGCTCATCGTTTGGCGCCAGAGCGTGCCCAACTCCGAATCCTTCTCTTCGTATTTTCCAACTAGCTCTTTCCATTCGCTTTCCTGCTGTGCGCCGCGGTCAACTGCTTTGCGAAAATGCGCCAACGCTTCGTCGGGCACATAGAACTGCTTGTCTTCGGGCCAGCCCAGATGTCGCTTGGTTTCGCGGACGGCTTCTTCGCCGGGGGGATCGCTGTGCGCTTTGCGCGTGCCGGCCGTGGGCATGCCGTAACCGATAGTCGTCTTCACGGAAATCAGCGAGGGACGATCGGCGACCGATTGCGCGTCGCGAATGGCCGCTTCGATCGCCGCCAGATCGTTTCCATCTGCAACCGTCGAAGTGTGCCAGCCATAGGCTTCAAATCGCTTCGGCACAGATTCGCTGAAAGCGAGATCGGTAAAGCCTTCGATGGTCACGTGATTGTCGTCGTAGAGATAGATCAGCTTGCCGAGTTTCAAATGACCGGCGAGTGACGCAGCTTCCGCAGCAACACCTTCCATCAAATCGCCGTCAGAGACGATCGCATAGACGTTATGATCGATGAGTGAGAAATCCTTCTGATTGAATTTGGCCGCGAGGTGCGCCGCCCCCATCGCCATGCCGACGCCGTTGGCAAAGCCCTGTCCCAGCGGGCCGGTCGTAATCTCGACTCCCGGCGTCAAACCGTATTCGGGATGGCCCGGGGTCTTCGAGCCCCACTGACGAAAGTTCTTGATCTCATCCAGTGGCAGATCGTAACCGGTGAGATAGAGCAGCGAGTAAAGCAACATGCAGCCGTGGCCGGCTGAAAGCAGAAAGCGATCGCGGTTTTCCCACTTCGGATTCCGCGGGTTGTAACGCATGAACTTTGTCCATAGCACGTAAGCCATCGGCGCCGCGCCCAGAGGCAAACCGGGATGTCCCGACTTGGCTTTCTGCACCGCGTCGATCGCCAGCGTGCGAATGGTGTTGATGCAAAGTTGGTCGAGTTCCGGCGTTGAGTTTGTGTCTTCCTGCATTCTGGCGCTCATGATCTTAGTTTCAGGTTTCAGGTTTCAAGTTTCAAGTTCGGTTTAGACGACGGACCTGGCCCGGCGAGTTTGTTACCATACCGAATCTCAAAGCTATAGGTCCAATAAGTCCTATGGGTCTAATAGGCCCTATAGTTATGCGACTCTTAACGCTGGATCCGTGCTGAGCCACCCTTTGCAAAAGCTCGCACCTGCTCAACTGTCGCCATGCTGGTGTCGCCCGGGAACGTAGTCAGCAGCGCGCCGTGGGCCCAGCCAAGTTTCAGCGCCTCTGCCGGCGATTCGCCGGCCAACAGTCCGTAGAAGAAGCCCGATGCAAAACCGTCGCCGCCGCCGACGCGATCATGCACGTCAAGATCGCAGGTTAGAGACATGTGCGTTTGACCACCAACCCAGGCCACGGCGCCCCAGCAGTGCCGGCTTGTGGAAAAGACTTCGCGCAGGGTGGTCGCTACTACCTTGATCTGCGGATGCTTCTCCACCACGCGATCGATCATACTGAAGAAGGCGCTCGGATCGAGTTTGGACCTGGCCGCGACCTCCGGACCGGGAATGCCCAATCCTACCTGCAAATCCTCTTCGTTTCCCACGAGCACATCAACATTCTCGACGATGCGCCCGATGACCTCCACGGCGCGCTCATGACCTCCCGAGATCTTCCAGAGCTTCTCGCGAAAGTTCAGGTCAAACGAAACGATTGCGCCCGCGGCCTTTGCCGCCTGCATCGCCTCAATAATCAATTCCGCGGTGGTAGACGATAGCGCCGCAAAGATTCCGCCGCTATGAAACCAGCGCACGCCGCCGGCAAAGATTTCGTGCCAGTCGAAATCTCCTGGCTTTAGCCGGGCCGCAGCCTCGTTAGATCGGTTGTAAAAGACCACCGGAGCGCGCACCCCGTGGCCGCGGTCGCTATAGACTGTGGCGATGTTCGGGCCGCTCACCCCGTCGTGCTCGAAGCGCTTATAGAATGGCTTGACACCCATCGCGCGCACTCGCTCGGCAACCAGTTCGCCGATCGGATAGTCCACCATCGCCGTCACAATCCCGGACCGCAGGCGAAAGCAATCAGCCAGATTGGCGGCGACGTTGAACTCACCGCCGCTGACATGAATCTGACATTCGGTCGCTTTGCGGAAGGGAACGATCCCCGGATCAAGGCGGTGGACCAGGGCGCCGAGCGATAGAAAGTCGAGTTCACCCTCGCGCGGAATCTTGAGACCATCTTTCATTCGACTCTCCCTGGCACCGCGCAATGGTCACCAAAGTTGAGCGGCCTACTCAACAAAGCCAGACTCATTTGTTTCTTACCCAAATTCCCTCGAATCTATTTTCCGCGCCAGCATCGCACAGCAACCGTTTTGTAGTCCAGCAGTCTCATTAGCAAGTGCTGGTTCAGTTTGGCCGGCAGCCGGAAACGCAGCCCGCGCGTTGCCAATGAAGTGCTCGTTACAGAACCGCGAGCGGTAGCGACCGGATGCAACCACTCAACAGGATTCCTACAGGTCTTGTGCCTTCGAGATTGTCGATCGCAGGTTGAATTTTGTCTCCGGTCGCTACCGCTCGCGGTTCTGTAAAGACAGCTCTTGCCGCAAACAATGGCTTCGACTACATGAAACTGCACCAGTACCTATTAGCACCTGGCTTTAGCGAGGTGACCATTCAAGGAGCTCACCATCTCGCTGAAGCGAGGTGCTAATAAGAGCAAACTCTATCATCGTCAGGATATTTTTCTATGGTCGGTGCTTAACCTGGAATGCTAAGCTGTACCGACTTCTCTTATGGAAGCACAAACGCTCAACTGTCCCAACTGCGGCGCGGCGATTTCATCTGACTCGCCTCAATGTCAGTACTGCGAATCGAAGCTGGCCACGATTGCGTGCCCGTCCTGCTTTGCCATGATGTTCATTGGCAGCAAGCACTGTCCGCACTGCGGGGCCGCCGCCGCGCAAGCAACCGCCGCCGAACTCTCCGTATTGAAGTGCCCGCGCTGCAAGACTGACATGTCTTCGATCACCCTGGGCACGATGGCTATGCGTGAATGCGAACGGTGTGTCGGTCTGTGGGTCGAAGTAGCGGCGTTTGAAAAGATCTGCGCCGATCGCGAAGAGCAGTCCGCCGTCCTGGGCACGGCCTCGCCGGCGCCGGCGCATCAGGTGCGGTCGGCGGACCTGGAAACGGTTCGCTATGTTCCCTGTCCCCAGTGCGGCCAGTTGATGAACCGGATTAATTTTGCGCGGTGCTCTGGGGTGATCGTCGACATCTGCAAAGGCCACGGCACCTGGTTCGATCGCGATGAGTTAAGCGGCATCGTGCAGTTCATTCGCGGCGGCGGCCTGGAGGTGGCCCGACAGAAAGAGAAGACCGAGATCGAATTCCAGCGCGAGCAACTTCGCGCCGAACAGCTCGCCGCAGCCAAGCGCGCCAACTCGCTTGGCTACTATTCTTCAGATGAAGATCGCCTCGGCGGCCTTTCCGCCGCTGGTGGGCTTTTGAAGTTGCTCATGGGCTGAAGTTTCCAATCGCCACGCCCAGTCAAATCTGATATTGGGTTGTCGGTGACTCTGTCTTAGCTTGGGAGGACCACGATGCAATTCACGGTTCTGATAGAGTTCCTCGTTCCCGGCCTCGCCACAACCTTGCTACTCCTTTCTCTCTGGCCAGACGGGGCGGTGCTGAGGCTACCCCATAGCTTTGCAGGAGAGACAGCGTCAGCTCTACTGTTGCTGGCTGTTTCTTATCCGGTCGGAATTCTCACGAATTACCCGCTTTTCGCAATCCAAAAAAGGCTAGTGTCAAACAAAGCCCGTGAACGTGTTATTAGGACTTATGAGGAAAGGGGTCTCGACTTGGTGGAGTTGGTCACTAAACAATGCGGCCTCACTCGCGCCAATCTACCTACTGACCCTCGTGAGCAACACGCATTACTATGCTACTTGATGAGTGCATTTGTTTTCAGCAAGAATATTGACAGGCTGCGCTCAAATCACAGCTATCATGAAGGCCTGCAGCGGCTCGCGCGTGGAATATTGCCGCCGCTGCTGTTAGCCAGCTACGTCGTATATAGGTATCAAACGCCAAAATGGGGATTGCTAATTGGGTTTCTTCTCGGCCTCGCGCTGTCGGCGTGCTTCCTGGTGCGTCATTCAGTCAGGGTCGAATACGACCAAATGGTACGGTACTTCCTCGTGCTGACGCACCTCGAATCATCTGTCACGGCCAAAGCGATACCTGGAGCACGGACCTAACGACTCTTGGCGATGTTATTCATAATCGACGCGCCGAATCAGAATCCTGAAGGTCGCCAACGGGCACAGACCAGAAACCCTGAGGTGAAGAGAGAAATGACATCTCGTTCAGCCGAAGAAGTCCTGAAACCGTATCCAGCCGACGTGCAAGCCCTGACTAACAAGGCCCGCCGGATGCTGCTGAAGTCACTTGCGGGCGCGGAAGAGACCGTAGATCCGTCGGCGGCAGTTCTGAGTTACGGGTACGGCCCCGGCTATCGCGGCATGGTCTGCACTTTGATCCTGAGTAAATCCGGGGTGAAGATCGGATTTGTTCGCGGAGCTGAACTCGCCGATCCCAGCGGCCTGCTCGAGGGCGCGGGCAAGACTCACAAGTACGTTCAACTTCGCACGGCGTCGGATCTCAATGGTCCAGCCTTAAAGCAACTGATCAAGACTGCGCGGGTGGCGTGGCAGCAACGAAATGGGTAGCGCCATGCAGACGATCTTTCCCATCCTGCGATACAACGACGCTCGGGCAGCGATTCGATCGCTCTGCGCGACGTTCGGCTTCGTCGAATTATTTTCGGTGCCTGAGTCAGGCGAGTTCGTCCGCCACGCGCAATTGAAGCTGGGTACGAACATAATCATGCTGGGGTCTGTCCGGCCTGACGACGGCATGGCGAGCCCGCAAGCGCTGGGAACTTCTACCCAGGCTCTCTGCGTTTATGTTGATGATCTCGACGCGCACTTCGAACGGGCGCTAGCGGCAGGTGCGAAGATTACCAGTCCACCGAAAGATACCGACTTCGGATTCCGCGAGTACCACGCCCGTGATCTGGAGGGGCACGGCTGGACGTTCGGCACGTATCGACCCGATGTAGATCAGTGATCGCTTTTGTTCGTGCTATTTCGTGCGACTTCGTGGAAACTTCTTCTCTCAGCGGGGAAGAAATTGGCCAGGCACACATCGAAATCCAATGTTTCTAATCCGCCGCCCTTCTCAAACCGAGATCTCTGAGTTCCTGGATCAATCGCGCGACCTCCCGCTCTCGTACGATCCGGTGGGAATTGCGCGGCAATCTCCCAGGGACTTCAACTCAGATCTGGCGAGCGCAGTAATCGGACAGGGCCGGGAAATATTCGAGCGTGCGAAAATTGCGCTGGCCCAGTGGCGACACTACGAGATGGGTTGGGTTGAGTTGTTTCCGCATCGCGCATCGATAGAACCCGGAACCGTGGTCGCGGTCCTGGTTCGGCATCTGGGGTTTTGGTCGCTGAACGGATGCCGGGTGGTGTACGGCATTGGCGATATGCAGAGCGGAACCAATTTTGGCTTTGCGTACGGAACATTAACCAACCATGCCGAAATGGGAGAAGAGATCTTTGAAGTGAGGCTCGAGCCTGAATCGGGAGAAGTCATCTACAGAATCCAGGCCGTGTCGAAACCACGCGCCGCATTAGCACGGATCGGTTTCCCCATAACCCGTGTCTTTCAGGAACGCTTTCGTCGAGATTCCCTCAGCGCGCTTAAGAGAGCGATCAGCGAGAAACCTTAATTTGGATATCGGCGGCATCCGCGTCGCTGAGGCGCTTTCTTAAAAACAAAAGGCCGGCGGAATTGATTCCCGCCGGCCCTCGTACATAGCGTCGCAACCTAGGCGTCATCGAGTCGGAGTTTTTAGCCGCGCTTTCCTTCTGCTGCGCAACTTTGCGGCTATGCCAGTCAATCCGGTTCCAAGCAGGAGCAGTGCGGCGGGCTCAGGAACGGGACTCTGTTGTCCGGTAAAACCAGCCGTAAACTTGGCGGCCTGACCCGTTTGCACGAACAAATCGCTGGGCACGGTCAGTGAAAAGCTGCCGGTGTTGGTTCCGTTATTGAAGGTGAAGACCCGAGTGGGGTTACTAAAATGGATGTTGACGCCACCGTTATTGACGATGGGCGACACACTGCCCTGGATGGTGGCCGTGTAAGTTGTCCCTTGGCCACCACTGATGCTGGTTGGGCTCGTAAATGTCACGTTCAAATTAAACGTGCCGGCGACCAACTGTCCAGGGGCCGTGCTTAGAGCGAATATCCCCAGGTTGTTGGCGCCACTTAGAGAGCCAATGCCAAGAAACGTTGTACCGGTAAAGTTGTTGTTCCCAACGAATGTTAATTGAGGGACACCGGTGATAGAGCCTGTGGTAAAACCAGTGATAGTTACTTCATTGGCCCTGGCGCTGGTTTGGCTGGCGCCGACTATCACCAGCACTGCGAGTCCCACCAAAACCGACTTGAGTAATCCCGAGATGGCGGTCTTCATGATCTGAGTTCCCTTCTTATCGTCACGAATGAGCAAACGGTCTGCGCGCTTGGACACATTGATCGAAAGGTCCTGGTAGGTGAGCGGTGCGGGGCAAATGCGTGCACTGTGCCTGCCGAGAGCCGTTAACGACACTCTGATTTATTCAGGAGAAATAAATAACCAAAGAGGTCAACGTTCCAGAAAACTTTTGCTTTTTCCCTCAGGCGCAAAGTTTACCTCTCGATTGCAGATTGTGCCTGCTAATCCACGAGCACGCGAGCATCCAATGCCTCGGCGCGTTCAATCGCGGACAGCAGCCGGAGGAATTGTGCATAGTTGCGACTGCGCGCGTGCAGCCGTGAAGTTTCGGATTCGCTCAGATCGTTGCGCAGCATCAGGTCAAGAAAATCGTAATAGTCGCCAGTAGCCGCGGGTGGAAACTCGCGGGTGTAGCTGGAGCTTTCGGCATCTTCTGAGCTAAAACCGGCCAGCAAATCAAACACATGATCGGTCGTCAGATGCGATCCTTCACGCGTCAATCTAATCGGCAGTCTCAACTCAAAAAACCTGAGGCCGTCAGCAGTCGTCACCCGGCGCAATTCTTTCGTCGCTTCACCATCAAAGGGAGATTCCCGGTCAACCAGAATACGCAGCAGACGCGGCTGGTCTTCATGATCGAGAGTGTCGAGCATCAGTTGGACCCGATCGGCGAGGAACTTTTCAAACTGCGCGTCAATGGGATAGTTGATGCGGCCGAGACAACCGACCGCTTCGCCTTCGCCGGCAGTGTCCAGCGGCAGGCAGGCGGGACAACTGGCGCAGACGACTGTCTCACTCTGTAACAGTTCGATCTCAGCGCCGGCATTTTCGATCCAGGCGATCTTGTCGGGACCGGGCGCGCTTTGATCTCCCGTCGTCAGAATTGTGTGCAGGTTGCTGAGACGGCCCCACTCGCGCAGATGCTTTTCCGAGTAGCGAGTGCGCAGCACGCAGGGATATTTGACGGTGAATTCCAGGGACATGTTCTTAGTAGCATAGACTTCAGTCTGTGATTGACTTTACTTCCACTCGAGTCGAAGCGACAGAGTATGAGTCTCTTCTCCCTCTCCCTTTGGGAGAGGGTCGGGGAGAGGGCCTGTCGGCGTCAAGCTTTTGCACCCTCCCCTAACCCCTCCCAAAGGGAGGGGAAGAAAGAACGCACGTTCCAGTCAACTTGATCAAAGTTTCCTTCAGTCTGTAATCCCGAAGTACCCAAACCCAATCACAAACTGAAGTCTATGCTACTAGCCGGCTCAAGCCGGCGGATTGTGATTGATGACTTCTATGATCGAGGAAAACGGGACCTTTACGATCTCGCCATCGGCCCGCTCGACTTTTACGCTCGGCGTGGTCAGGGCCTGGGTGGTCTTCATACTGCGCACGATGCCGCGGACGCGGTGACCGTCCTCAGTCACGATCTCAATGTTGGCCTTGCCGTAAAGCGGTTGCAGCGCCGCCAGGGCCCTGGTTATTTCCATTCCGTTGCTTTCAAGACTAATTGATTTGGTTAGCTTGACTATACTTGGGTCGCGTGCGGTTCGTAAACCTGGGCCGACGGCCTATAATCCTGCTTCGATTATTTCAAGGATTAAGACAGATTCCGACATGAGCGCTCAGCAGGATTTCAGCAGTCGCCGGCGCCGGAGGATTTCCGGCATGACCTGGCTGTGGATCGGCCTGGTAGCCCTTTTTGCTACTGGCGCCGGCCTCAGCATGTTCGTGAAGAAGGCCCCAAATACTCCGCGGGCCAACACACCCGCAGCAGCGGACCGCTCGTACTTTGGTGTTGAAGGATTCGAGCCGGTCGACGGAGGCTTAACATTCGAGGTGGTTGAACCTGCAGGCGGACCGGCGGACAAAGCCGGATTGGTCGGTGGGGACATTGTCACGAGCTTTAATGGCCACCAGGTAAGAAGCACCGATGAAATAATCGATCTCCTGGGCCAGACTCCGACCGGAGCGACGGTCGAAGTGGTTTACCTGCGCGATGGTGTTACCAGGAAGACGCAACTAACCACAGAATCCGAACAGGGAATCAGCCGGCTGAGCGAAGTTGGTGGCCAGCCCAAAGGTATGTTTGGATTTGAAGTCGATGGGACCACTCGCATCAACGTGCCGGAAACCAAAACCTACGGTGTGCGAATCGACCACGTACAACCAAATGGTCCGGCTGATCTCTTTGGAATCAAGGAGGGCGATATCATAACTGACTTTGATAAAGTCCCGATACGCACTGCCCGGGAACTGCTTTCGCGTGTGCGCCGGGCCAAACCGCGCAGCACAGTTGAGGTGGTTGTTTTGCGAGGCCCTGAAGCTAACAAGCAAACTTTGAAGATTCCCGTAACGATGGGTAGTAGCTCCAGGTAAAGCTCGCACCTTCTTATTCATTGAAGTCCAACCGTGCTTTGAATTGCTGCGGACTAACGGATCGATTCCGGTAAATACACGCAACCAATCCCCCTCGACCGGCGTATAATCCGGCGTCAGTCGTCCTACTGTCAGCATTGGATTCGAGTACATTTTCGTCATGCAGCCTCAGCAAAAGTTCAGCGGCAGCGGCCCCGGTTCGGCAGATCAAAGTGGCTCAGTTTTTTGCGCCCAATGCGGCTCGCCGATGCCGAAGGAGATGCGTTTCTGCCGGTCTTGTGGAAACCGTCTGGGCGAAGGCCCGGCTGAATACACGGAAACCGTTCGCTTCCCCACGTCCGCGGCGAACGCGAAGTTCAACAATCAGTATGCGCCCGGCATGGGCGGGCCGATGGCGCAACAAAACGCCGCGGCTTACCCGCGTCGCCGTCGTTTGGGCTTTAGTGGAATGACGTGGATGTGGATTTTGCTGGCACTGTTTTTCGCCAGTGGCGGCTTTGTGAGCCTCTTCCGCCGGAGTGGGAGTGGAGCGCGTCCTGCAATCTCGATTCCGGCCAGCCGTTCTTATCTCGGCATGAATGGGCTCAAAACCGGTGACAGCGGCGTGACCTTCGACGTGGCTACGCCCCCCGGCGGGCCCGCGGATAAAGCGGGATTAGTCGGCGGCGACATCATCACCAGTTTTGATGGTCATCCAGTGGGAAGAGACAGCGAACTAATGGATCTCTTGCGCCAGACCCAGGTCGGAAAGCGTGTCGAAGTGATCTACACGCGCGACGGCAATTACCACAACACACAGATGACTACGGTTTCCAAAGACGAAAACGATCAACTGAAAGAAGCGTTCGACGACCGTTCCGACAAAGCAGTTTTCGGTTTCGAAAGTAATCGGACGACTCGTATCAGTGTCCCTGAAACCCGAACCTATGGTGTGCGCATTGACTGGGTCGACCCCAATGGGCCGGCGGATCTTTTCGGAATTAAGGAAGGCGACATCATTACTGATTTCGACAAGGTCCCAATTCGAACCAGCGATGAACTACTTTCCCGGGTCCGGCGCGCTATACCCAGAAGCGTCGTTGAGGTTCTTGTGCTGCGCGAAGGGAAGGTTGTGAAAATTCCCGTGACGATGGGGCGTGCGAGATAAGGTCCGAAACCGCCTGTAGTAGCGGGCGGTTGGATCGAGCCTCTCAATAGCTACTGAACTCAAGCACAACCTTCTTTAAGAGATCGAGAGATTAACCGCCCGCTATTTCAGGCGGTTCCGACACTGGGCCTGCCTGTTCTCGCATTTGATGTTCCATCTCCAGCCGCGCCTCTTCGCGTTCTTCTTCACTCTCGTCCGATTCGAAAGCTTCGAGTAATGCGTAAGGCTGCTCAGCCACCAGGCGGAGTTCCCAGGCTTCCCGCGCCCCGTGTGAAGGACGGGCAAACCAGAGCGCATCAATCTCAGCTTCAATCAAGCGGGCTTCGCTGAATAGTCCGGCGGCCAGCTCTGTAAGCTCACTTCGCGTCGTCGGTTTTATTAGAACGCGCTTTAGCTCCCAACCATGACGCTGATAGGTAGCGATGATTTCTTTGAAGAGTTCGAGGGACGGCATATCGAGATCCAGAGTATAGCCAATTCCGGGAGTTTCGTGTGCTTATGAAAGCGATGGGGTAGTGTCCTACTTTGATAAGCGGTGTTCAGAGTACCGACTTTAGTCGGGCTCTTGTTAAGCAAGCAAGAACCCAACTAAAGTTGGTACTCTAAACGCCGTTGGATCAGGACGCCACCGACTGATGGCTCGCGTTTGGCGCTTAGTTCGCTGCCGACTATCATTCGAGTTCGATGTCGTTCACGAAAATGAACCCCTTCTATCAAACGCTCGAGCGCGCCCTCCGGCTGCGCGGGACCAACATCGAGGACATCTGTCCAACGGATGATCAGGTCGCGCGACGCGTGCTTCACGATTATGGCGCGATGTTCATCGGCGCGGATAGTATTTTGCCGCCGCCACTTTGCGTGTTCACCAGCGAAGATCAAGTAGAGCGTTTTCAGAAAGAAGCCGGACTAACCGCGGCGACGATCGGCGATGCCGTGATCGAGTTGCAACCCGCTGCGATGTCGGCGCTGTTGCAGGCGCGTGCTGCTGCCCGCGCCGAAGGTCTGGAGATTTCTCCGCGCGACGGCGCCGAAGCGGCCCGACGCAGTTATGCGGACACGGTGCGACTTTGGAACTCGCGGTTCCTGCCGGCGCTTGATCACTGGACTCGTGCCGCCAGGTTGAGCGAAGAACACGCAGAGCGACTGCGCAGTCTGCCAATTCACGAACAAGTGCCGGAAGTCCTTGAACTGGAGAAGGCGGGAATTTTCTTCAGCAAGGACTTGTCCAAGTCGGTGCTATATTCGATTGCCGCGCCCGGAACTTCGCAGCACATCGCGATGCTGGCCTTCGACTGTAACGAGTTTCTTGACCAGCGAGTCCGCGAGATCCTCGCTCAACATGGATGGTTCCAGACGGTGCTCAGCGATTTGCCTCACTTCACTTTCCTCGGTTTGGCAGAAGCGGAGTTGCCGGCCCGTGGTTTGAAAAGCGTCGAGGTAGATGGGCAAACATTCTGGATCCCCGACGTGGGCATCCAGCCCCTGGAGCCGGACATCTGAATGCCGCGAACGGATTTGTCGTTTCAGAAGGAGTGTCAGAAGCCCGACCGTGAGGGAGGGCCAGACTCGCAGAGTTTCATGGATGAAGGAATTGACGCCGTGTTTGACGACGATAGATGAGTAAGGCGAGCGTCGCCCTTGCTTACGCGCGGGCTTCTGACACTGACGCAGGGTCGCCATTTGTCCCTCCGGCGCGCATCCGTTAACATTAAGGACCGATCGTCGCCGCTTTGTTATCCGGGAATCAGCAATCCAATGATTAGAAAAGTTTGCTTCTTAATTCTTACTTTTGTCTTTGCCGCGGCCGTTTATGCTCAGCCTCCCGCGTCATCTTCACCTTCGCCCCCTTCATCGCGGGCGCAGACGCCTTTGGCACGGACCCAAACGGAAACTTCCTTTGACCTTTCCGAATATGGCGTCAGTCTGCAACCCGATGCGCGTCTGATCATTATGATGGCCGCGCTGGATGCCGCCGGTTTTGATCCCACGCCGCCTGGTAAGGAGCCCGCAGCTTTTCGACTACTTGTGCGCAGGGACCAGGTGAACCTTGATCCCGGCCTGCGCGAGCGGCTCAAGGATTTTTTCGATCGCAAGAAACTGCCGGCTCCGGCCACACCCGCGGATCAAGCCGCTCGCTACGTTTCGCTGGCTTATGCGTTGGGCGCGCCGCCGTTGCTTGATGCGCCCGATCGTTCTGAGGAGTTGCCCGCAGGCATTCTGGAAGTGCTCGACTTCGCGCCGTTGGTGCGCGAGTTCTACCGAAAGTCAGGCATCGACGAGCGTTTGACTTCATACACGCGCGCCTATCAATCGGAAGGCGATCGCTTGCGACAAGCCGCGGCCGAGATGGTGCGATCGCTCCTGTCTTACCTGCACACGCGTCCGATTTTGGTTACGAACGAGCGCGTGCGCCTTAAGAGCCCTGAGAAAAAGAAAAGCTCAACGACCGCTTACACGACGCGCCAGCATGACCGGAGCTTTCATATTGTCCCGGACCTGATGGCCGCTCCGGGCACGATCAACTTTCGCGTGATTGCCGACGACTACTATGCCATCGTTCCGGAAGGCACCGATCCGACTTCGTCCGAGATGCGTCGCGGCTTCCTGCAATTCGTAATCGATCCGCTGGTGATTAAATCCAACAAAGAAATCGCCGCGCATCGGGACCAGGTAAAGCTCTTGATCGACGCGCGTACCAAAGAAGGCGCCACCGTTTCGCCCGACGTGTTCGTAGTGACCTCGCGATCGATGGTCGCCGCCGCTGACGCGCGTTATGAAGAGTCAAACAGATTGACGGCGGTCATAAATATTCAGCGCCGGCGTTTGCAGGAGGCGAAAGACGAGGCCACGCGCCAGACGGTCGCCCGGGCAGCAGAAGCAAGCCGCGCCGCGATCGGCGATGAGACAATCGCCCGGCTGGCGGAGGAATATGAAAAAGGCGCGGTGCTGGATTTCTTTTTCGCGGATCAACTGCGTGACTTTCAAGCCTCGGGTTTCGATATCGCGAGCTTCTTCGTGGAAATGATCACGGGTTTTGATCCCGTGCGCGAAAACAAGCGGCTGGCGGAAGTCACCGTCGTCCGCGATCGCGCTCTGGCCGCGCGCCGGGCTCATCCGCGCTACTCGCTGTGGTTAATCGACGCGAGCGCTGAGGCGCGTGAAGCGTTGGATACCTCGGGCAACTCGGCGCTGGTCAAGAGTCTGACGGACGTGGAAAAGCTCCTGCAAACCCGCAACTATGAACAAGCGGAAACGCGTCTGAAAGAACTGGTGCAGGAATACCCGGGCGAGCCGCGCCTGTTCTTCACGATGGCCCAAACTGCCAGTCTGTGGGCGCGCGATACGACCGATGACGAGTTGCAAACCCAGCGACTGAATCGGGCCCTGGGCAACTATCGTCTGGCAGTGGCCGCGGCCGCGCCGGAAACCGACAAAGTCCTGCTGTCACGCGCCCACGAAGCCATGGGTCGCATCCTCGCGTTCCTGGAAAAAAACGACGAAGCTATCAAGGAATTTGAAGCGGCGATCAAGATCGGGGATGTGACGGGCGGGGCCTATCGCGATGCGCTCGAGGGTAAGAGGAAACTGGCGCAGCCTTAGCGGTACGAGACTTGTTTAGGGTTCAACCCTCAGGGGGTTTCTTTAGTTAACCCGCGGCTTGCCGCCTGATGTGCGGAAAGGCTCTGCCTTTCCGGAGACGGTATGAAATCTCAGGGAGGCTACGCCTCCGCATTGCCGAGGCATAGCCTGGCCGATGTTTGATTAACTTAACGGAAAGGCAAAGCCTTTCCGCACATCAGGTGGCAAAGCCACTACAATTTCAAAATCTGCCGGCTGTCAAAAAAATCTTTCCACACGTCGCCGGTTTTCTTAAGCAATCCGCGTGCGTTTTTGATCGTGAAGTCCGAAATCTTCACGCCTTTCTGCACCTCTTTCCAGGTTAGGGGCATGGAAATCGTTGCGCCGGGCTTCGCGCGCGCGCTGAAAACTGAAGCGATAGTCTTGCCCCGTGCGTTTTGCATCGCGTCGACATAGACCTGCTGCTTCTGACGCTTGGCCAGCGAGCGCTGCGTCGTGGCGATCTTTGGCGCCCGTTGCGCGACTTCATTTGCGAGTGCTGTGGCGATCTCGGCAATCTTCCCAAAATCGTATTTCGGCTTGAGCGGCAGATAGACGTGGATGCCCGACGATCCGGATGTCTTCGGAAAAGCGGGTAAGCCCAGTTCATCAAACACTTCCTTGCAAACCAGCGCGACCTCCAGAACATTCTGCCAGGGCGCTTCTTTCGGATCGAGATCGAGCATCAGGTAGTCCGGCTTGTCGAGATGCTTCACAGTCGAATGCCACGGATGCTGTTCGATGGTCCCAAGATTTACAAAATGCAGCAGCGACCCCACGGTGGTGTAGACGGCATAGTTCAGCTCGCGGCCTTCCTGATTGGTCAGGCGCACCGTCTTAATAAAGGCGGGCGCGCTTTCCAGATCCTGCTGAAAAAACATCGGCGCCTTAATCCCGCGTGGATAGCGTTGCAGGATTGCCGGACGATCTTTCAGAAAGGGCATGATGAGCGAACTGATTTGGAGGTAGTAACTAAGCAGGTCGAATTTCGTGAGCTTCTCGTCCGGCCAATAAACGCGGTCGAGACTGGTGAGCGAGACGCGTTCACTTCCGATCTGCAGAACCAGATCGCCCTTTGGTTTTTTCAGCGCCAGGAATTCCGGCGGCGAAATCGACGGACCTTCCTTCTGGCGCGTGAGTTTGATCTTCCCCGGCCTGGTCTCTGCACCCGCTTTGTTCTTGCTGCTCGCCATTATGCACTGAAATCTAAATCGCGAACTGCCCGGACTCAAGCCGTTCCTTAATATAGGCGAGAAACTTCTCTGCATCCGAGCCGTCGATGACTCGATGATCAAAGCTAAGCGCGAAATAAGCCATCTGGCGGATCGCGATGTAGTCCTCGCCATCGGCCGAGGTCAGGACTTTCGCGCGTTTCTCGATCTTCCCCACGCCCAGAATTGCCACCTGTGGCTGGTTGATGATCGGGGTGCCGAACAGCCCGCCGAACACACCGGGATTGGTAATGGTAAAGGTGCCACCGGCAACTTCGTCGGGTTTTAGTTGTTTCGTGCGGGCGCGCTCGGCGAGGTCGTTGGCCGCCCGGGCCAGGCCTGAAATTGACAGATCGTCGGCGCGCTTAATCACCGGCACGATCAATCCCCAGTCGAGGGCCACAGCCATCCCCAGATTAATGTCACGTTTGTAAATGATTTGATCGCCGCTGACTTGTGAATTGAAGATCGGGAACTTGCGAATCGCGTCGGTCACCGCTTTGAAGATGAACGGCATGAACGTTAGTTTCGTGCCGGTGCGTTCCAGGAAAGCCTCACGGTTTTCATCGCGAAGTTTCGCGATCTTCGTCATGTCGATGTCATAGACGGTGCTGACGTGCGCCGACGTGCGGCGCGACAGGACCATGTGCTCGGCAATCTTCTTGCGCATCACGCTCATCTGCTCGACGCGATCGCCCTCCGCGGATTTGATCGCCGGAGCGGGCTGAGCCGGCGCTGGAACCGCAGGCGCGGGCTTGACTGGCGCGGCTGCTGCTGGTGGCGCTGTTGGCGCGGGACTCCCAGACTCGATAAAGCTTAGGATGTCGTTCTTGGTCACGCGCCCGCTCATCCCCGTGCCTTCGAGTTGCTTGATGTCGATGTTGTGTTCTTCGGCAATCTTGCGCACCAGCGGGCTGGACTTGGTGCGTCGCAGATCTGCGGCGCTGGCTCCGTCGTCACTACGCGGTGGGGGCGGCGCAGCGTTCGCCGGTTCGCTCTTCTTCACCAGAGTCTTGACTTCAGTTTTGTGAGTCGTTGGCGCAGGAGGCGCAGAAGCAATTATCGGTTTAGGCCGTTCGACCGTTGCTGGTGGCTCAGGTTTCGCCGGCTCAGGTGGAGCAGCGGTGGTTTCTGGCTGAACGGTTTCAATGGACGGAGCGGCAGCTTCTTCTTTCGCCGGAGGCGCGGCGGGAGCTTCAGCGGGCGAATCAGGTACAGCACTGGATTCTTCCTTCGCTGGGGGCGCGGCCGATCCGTCGCCGTCGAGCACCGCGACGACGGTGTTCACTTCGACGGTTTCGCCTTCTTTGTATCTGACTTCGGTCAGCGTGCCGGCTGCTGGCGAGGGAATCTCCGCGTCGACTTTGTCGGTCGAAATTTCGAACAAAGGCTCGTCACGGTCGACATGGTCGCCCACGTTCTTTAACCATTTGGTAATGGTTCCTTCCGCGATGGACTCGCCCATCTGCGGCATTACTACTTCAGTTGCCATGATGACTCCAGTCAATAACGTTCACGTTTTCTTCATTCAGCCGTCGTCGGATCGATGACCGCCTTAATCTCTGAAATGCGGTTCGCCGGAAAGCCACCCTGTTGGGCGTGCTCGCGAATCATCTCTTCATTCGGCGCAATGTAAATGCAGTAGAGCTTGTCGCCAGTCACATAGCTTTGCTGCCACTGAATCTGCGGACCCATCTTCTGCAAAACCCCGCACGATGTTTGCGACGCGGCTTGGAGTTGCTCCGGCGACATAGCCCCAGCGCCAGGGATTTCTCTCTCAATTACATACTTCGGCATGATCGTTTCCTTCCGTCTCGTTTAGAGTAGTGTCTCCCAATTGACTTTACAAAAGTCATTTCGTGCGGCTGCGTGTGATTTCGTGGATCGCGTTTTTGCCCACAGCAGGGACGATCCACTAAATCAAACGAAAAATCACGAAAAATGAAAACTGTTCTCTGGCGCTCATGGAACGTCTAATAAGCCGCCAGCTTTCGCGCCGCATCCAGAACATCTTTGACCTGCGGCAAGTAATAATCTTCCAGCGGCGGCGAATAAGGCACCGGCGTGTCGAGCGAAGCGACGCGTAACACCGGGGCGTCCAACCACTCGAAAGCTTCCTGCGAAATGATCGCGGCGATTTCTCCGCCAATCCCGCCCGTCAAAGATGCTTCATGCAACACGAGCACGCGGCTGGTCTTCTTCACGCTGTTAAGAATCGCTTCCTTATCCAGCGGCGCCAAAGTGCGCAGATCGATCACCTCAACATCCAGGCCTTCCTTTTCCAATTCTTCGGCAGCGTCGAGCGCGGTCAAGACCTGCGCCCCAAACGTGATGATCGAAAGGTCCCGTCCTTCGCGCCTCGTTCGCGCTTTGCCTATCTCAACAATGTAATCATCGCCGGGCAGTTCTTCACGCAGACGGGGCAGGCGATAAAGTTTCTTGTGCTCGAAATAAAGCACCGGATCGGGATCGCGAATAGCGGCCTTGATTAAGCCCTTCGCGTCGTAAGCAGTCGAGGGTTCGACGATCTTCAGGCCCGCGGTGTTCGTAAAGAACGATTCTGGATTGAGTGAGTGAAACGGTCCTGAGCGCACGCCGGAACCGCACGGTCCGCGAAATACAGCCGGAATGTTCGCGCCCCAGCGATAGCGGCACTTGGCCGCATAGTTGGTGAGCATGTCGAAGCCGCAGGAAATAAAATCGATGAATTGAAATTCGGCGACCGGCCGCAGACCCATCAACGCTGCGCCACACGCGGCGCCGACAATTGCGGCTTCAGCGATCGGCGTGTCGATCACGCGCTCGGGCCCGAACTCATCGATGATGCCATCGGTGACTTTGAAGGCGCCGCCATAGGTACCGACATCTTCGCCAATCAGGAACACGGTCGGATCGCGCTCCATCTCTTCCCAGATGCCCTGGCGAATAGCTTCCACCATCGTGGCCAGACCGCCACGCGGTGGGCGTTCGAGCTTGTGTTCTCTTTTCAGTGCGGTGCTCATGTCAGGTTCATCAGCGGACGAAACCTCAATTGTTCGATATCTTCACCGGTTCCTTCTCAGCCGGCAATTTCAAAGCGTCAGCAGGCGCCGGCAGACTGCTCAATAGTTGTTTATGATCTTTTCCGCCCGCATCAATAAACGTCCAGTGGGCGCCGCGATCAGATGAAATTCCGATCATGCTGCTCTCTGTTTTGAAGGTGCCGGTCTGGGCTTTAACTTTCAAAGTAGTTGGAACGACCGCATAGATCCATTCTGAGACGTGTACGAACTGCGCAGGAGGTTCGGCAGTCGACGACAGCACCGTAACACCTTCAGCCTCCATCTCCTTCATTCCCTTTGCGAGTGACGCAATCATTTTGTCGCGGCCGCCGGCTGCTTCGATAACTTTCGGGTAAGTCAGATCCACCATGCGGCCAAAATCCCGGCGCCGAAACGCATCGTTAACTTCCTGTGCCTGAGCCACGAGACTGGGATAGTTCTCGGTAGTTGCTGCCGGAGTTTGAGTTGCAACTGCCGGCGTCTTCTGCGGTTCCTTTTGACCGCAAGCGCTCGTGAGCAACAGCAAAACCAGGCATCCGAGCCTGAAACGAACAAGTTTCATCCTGTGTTTCCAAAGTGATCGCCGCTCAACGAGTCGCCGAAAAGAGCTCCCGAGCCCGCACATGACGCCAAGGCCCCAAACTTAAAAGATCGACCTATTTCAAATGCTTGCGTGCGATGTATGGACTCTCTGGGTTTACTATTAGCCGCTGCTGCTTAGGATCAATAACCACATCGAGATCTTCCATCGGGATGGAACCAAGCAATACTTCCACATCGCCAGTCAGCACCGCAGCCCTGACCGTGGTGCTGCGATTCTCGAACCTGACCTCAACCGGTCCGACGATCTCGGCTCGCAGTTCACTTTCGTCAGCCAGCCTAAATACTTGCTCTTCGATGACGGCCAGATCCAATTGTTCCTTAATATGCTCGTTGATTACCAACATGTAAGCGCCCGTGTCGACCAGGGCATTAACCTTCATTCGTTTGATTTGATCCTCCGCCACAAAGCCGCGCCGGTGAAGAACCAAATCATCGCCGCTGATTAATTCAATCTCTGCATACACAAGTCCCATCTCTTTACCTCCGGAGGGTGAGTTAACTTCAGGATGGATCGGGTTGGGTGCCCTTTGCTTGTTAACTGGTAAGAGCATGTTTAGTTCTCCAAAACCTTTGGCCTAAACGCCGGCGGCACATTCGCGTTATCAAACACTCCGTAAGCCGCGCCTTCCGGCTCAGGCATCGGCGAGCTTTCGGCCCACTCACAGTCTTCGTCGATCTCTCGCATTACACCCGCGGTGATCTCTTCCAGCTTTTCTTTGGTCGCGACGTTTTGGTCGAGCAGAAATCTTTCAAAACGATCGATGGGATCGTTATGCTTCTCCCACCACTCGATTTCGTCTTTCGGCACATAACGTTGATCGTCGTGTTCGGCGTGGCCCTTGCGACGATACGTCTTGGCTTCGATCAAAACCGCGCCGCGGCCTTTGCGCGCGTAGTCGATCGCCTGCTTTGTCACTTCATAGCAAGCGATGACATCGTTGCCATCGACGATGTAGCCGGGAATGCCGAAAGCCGCGGCGCGCTCGGCCAGATTGCGCACGGCCGTCTGCTGGATCGTTGGCGTTGAATACGCATAGTGGTTGTACTCGGCGATCACAATCAACGGCAGACGCTGGACCGCGGCGAAGTTCATCCCTTCATAGAACGCTCCGGTGCTGGCGCCGCCGTCGCCGATATAGGCGAGCCCGACGATGTCTTTCTTCTGCATGCGCGCGCCCAGAAGGATGCCCGCCATCACCGGAATCATGTCGCCCAGATGCGAGATTGGCCCGATAAAACCCTTGTCCATATAACCAAAGTGAACGTTCAGATCTTTGCCGCCAGACGGCCCCCAGGCTTTCGCCATGTACTGCGCAAAAATCTCGCGCGGGCGAATGCCTTTGACGAACACCGCGCCGAGGTCGCGAATGATCGGGGTGATAAAATCATCAGGGCGCAGCGCGTAAGCTGAACCAACCGCAGTCGCTTCCTGGCCTAACGATCTATAGACGCCGCCAACCACCTTTGTTTGTCGATAGAGATTGACGATGCGCTCTTCGACCAGGCGCGTCAGCTTCAGATAGCGATAAAGCTCCAGCATCTGATCGGGCTTAAGCGAAGTGTCTGCAATGCAAGACCGTGGCTTACCCTCCGGAGGCTTTCGCGGCGCATACTTAGTGCTGATGCGCATTTGAAAGCCCGGACGGCGACGACGACCGGGTTTCTTGGTTTCTTTATCAGCCATTGTTCTTAATAGGTCAGATAGGAGCGATTGGACCTATTCCCATCAAATATGGATCGTCTTTCCATGGACCCCTTCGGCGGCTTCCATCACTGCTTCCGAGACGGTTGGATGCGCGTGCATCGTGTTGCCCAGCTCTTCGGCTGTCGACTCGAGTTGCATGGCGACGCAGGCTTCAGCAATCAGTTCAGTCGCGTGCGGGCCGATGATGTGTACGCCCAGAAGCTCGTCGTATTTCGATTCACTGACGATCTTTACAAACCCTTCTTCTTCGCCGAGGATCCGCGCCTTGCCTGAAGCACTGAATGGAAACTTGCCGACCTTCACGTCGTAACCGGCTTCGCGCGCTTTCGCCTCAGTCAGACCAACCGAAGCAACCTCGGGATCGCAATAGGTGCAATTCGGCACCAGACGCAGATTGATCGGACGCGGATTCTTGCCGGCGAAGTGCTCGACCGCCACGATACCTTCTTTTGAAGCCAGGTGGGCCAGCAAAGGTGTCGGCACCACGTCGCCGATGGCATACACACCTTTCTCAGCCGTCTGTTGATATTCATCGACCTGGATAAATCCTTTTTCGACTTTGATCTTCGTGCCTTCCAGGCCGAGGCCCTGGGTAAAGGGCATGCGCCCGACGGCGACCAGAAGCATCTCGGCTTCCAATCTGACGTCCTCACCTTTGGAAGTCTTGCCGGTAACGACGACACCGTTGTCGGTGTTCTCAAGCTTCTCGAGCTTGGTATCGAGCTGCGATTTAATGCCGCGCTTGCGGAATGATTTTGCCAGGTCAGCCGAGACTTCTTCGTCTTCCAGCGGGACCAGTCTCGGCAGTAGTTCGACAACGGTTGTTTCCGCGCCGAAGCGTGAATAGACCGAAGCGAACTCAACGCCCACTGCGCCGCAGCCCATGACGATCAAGGACTTCGGAACTTCAGTCAGCTCGAGAATGTGGTCGCTGTTGACGACGTGTTTGCCGTCAGTTTCAAAACCCGGGATAGGCCGCACGACTGAACCGGTGGCGATGATGATGCTTTTGGTCTCGATAGTTTGTTTGCTGCCATCTTCGCCGGTGACTTCGACCTTGCCCGGCAGAGCTAGTTTTCCCGTGCCTTTGAAGACGGTGCACTTATTCTTCTTCATCAGGAACTCGATGCCTCTCGAGTTCTTCATCACGACTTTATCTTTACGCTTCTGCACGTCCGCAAAAGCCAGTTGAATGCCCGACGCCTGCACGCCAAAATCAGCCGCGTGCTGCATCTGTTCGTACACATGCGCGGACTGCAGGAGTTGTTTGGTCGGGATACAACCGCGCAAAGTGCACGTGCCGCCCAGGCGTTTGTCCTTCTCGACAATGGCCACTTTCAAACCCAATTGTCCGGCGCGAATCGCGGCGACATAGCCGCCCGGACCGCTGCCGATTACCGTTACATCAAATTGTTCGTTTGCCAAACTGGGAATCCTCTCTTGAGACGGTTGTAGCGCAACTTGTTAAGTTGCGCTAGTAGTTTCGCAAGTTAACAACTTGCGCTACAGATCAGTTTTTAGAGCATTTCGAAAGGAGGCATTATAGTCGCTCGCCTGTGATTGAGCCAATTGGGGGGAAGGCGAAGCTTTGCGGTTTTACTCTGTGTAAGCTCTGTGGCCCTCTGTGTCTCTGTGGTAAATTAACGCCCAGAAACACTCACCACAGAGACACAGAGAACACGGAGGTTGCACAGAGGATCTCGGGCTTTACATCTTGAACAAGCTTTGATAATCCCGGGTCAACTTGTCGAGCTTGGCTTTGAACGCCGCGTCACGCATTGAGGTGCCCATGTACTTTACCTGGAGGTTGGCGACTTTCTTGGCATCTTCGACCAGACTGGATTCCATCATCTTCTTGGTTTCTTCGCCGACCTGATAACCGCGCAGTCCTTTTAGCGTATCCATTTTGCCCGTCATCTCGGCCTTCTTCGAGTCAAAATATTTCTGCGCGTCGTCGACGCCGTCGGCCGGGTTCGAGGCCGCATCAACTCGCTTGACCAGTTCGTTGGTGAAGGAATCGAAGTCGGTCAAGATGGCTTTGGCATCGGCGTCCTTTTTACAACCTGCCAATGGCAGACACGCAAAACAGATCAGCAGTGCGAGAAACTTGGTGCGCATTTCGGGGCCAGCCTCCACAAGTTGGTTTTGAAGCGCTATCATCTAACCGACCGCGCGGGGCAAAGTCAAGAATCAGTGGGCAGTGAGCAGTGGGCAGCCGCAAGAGGAGCGGGCATTAGCCCGACAATGAGGGAGAGCGGTGCGAGACGCAAAGGCGGTCGTAGAGGGTGTTCTGATGGAAGTTCATAACTCCCCTCTCCCATTGGGAGAGGGGCTGGGGGACACGGTGCGAAGCTTAGAGCGAATTTTCCTTTGAATATGCGTTGTGTTTAGCCACGACAACCACCGGCAAAAGAGACCTGCACTCAGACCCTCGCCCCGACCCTCTCCCAAAGGGAGAGGGAGTTGCACAACCAACTCCTCTTGTCAGTACCACCTGCGGTAGCGGGTGGGTAATATCGAACGAAAGAAGATTGCATCAGATGAAACATTCCGAAGGATTTCTAAAATTAGTCGACGACGCAAAGAGCCGGATCAAAGAAGTCACCGTCGCCGACACACGCGATCGCATCAGCACCAATCGCGACGCGCGCCTGATCGATGTGCGCGAAGACGACGAGTGGCGCGCCGGGCACGCCTCCGGGGCCGAGCACCTCGGTAAAGGCATCATCGAACGCGACATCGAAGCAACGATTCCCGACAAGGCGACTGAAGTGATTTTGTATTGTGGCGGCGGCTATCGCTCGGCGCTGGCGGCTGACGTCTTGCAGCAGATGGGTTACACGAATGTTTGTTCGATGGCGGGTGGTTGGAAGGCGTGGAAAGAATCGGGCGCGCCGGTAGAGTAGCGAGTGGGCCAGGATGCGACTTAAGACGACGGTGCTAAACATCCCGCTCCTGACGGCGCGAAGACTCGCCGGCATTCACCAACACTTTGGTGTCCCCGTGCTCGGCTCTCTCTCAGTGCGCTCCGTGATACAATCCGGCGCGCCCGGGGACAGTTCGACGTAACCAAACCCGGGGCCCTGGCGTCATAATAGTATTATCAGTCCGGTTTCTTTCAAAACCGAAAGTTTCAATGTCCGACAAACTCGGTTTGTCGTTGGACACGACGAGCCAGGGCCTGTCGGACATCATCTGGCCCATGCCAAAGGCGGGCAATAGTCGGCCTCTAAACAAACAATCTGTTGCTACACAGGAGAAAGTCATGAGAAAAGTCTACCCGCTCGTCGTCACGCTGCTGCTGATCTTTGTGTTTGGCTCGCTTGCTTTTGGCCGTGAAGCCAGGCTGGTGCGCTATCCCAGCTACAACAATGGCCGCATCGCCTTCACCTATCTCGGCGACATCTGGACGGCTGATGAAAATGGCGGGAACATTCAGCGCCTGACGGTAAACAAAGCGCGCGATGCTTATCCGCGTTACTCGCCGGACGGCAAATGGATCGCCTTCTCGAGCGATCGCAACGGGAACCTTGATGTCTTTATCATTCCCGCGGGCGGCGGCACGCCGAAGCAGTTAACTTCTCACTCGGCTGACGACACCGTCCTGGGCTGGACGCCTGACGGGCGCGGCATACTGTTTAGCAGTCAACGCGGCGAAGACTTCATGGGAATGCTTTACGTGGTGAGCATCGATGGCGGCATGCCGTGGCGCGCCGGCCCCGATATGGGCAACCAGGCGAGCTATTCGCCGGACGGCAAGCGCATCGCGTACAACCCGAAGGGGCAGGTCTATTGGCGCAAGTATTATCGCGGCGCTTATCAAACGGATGTTTGGGTGGAAGACGTCGCGTCAAAGAAGTTCACGCAGTTGACGGATTTTGATGGCCTCGATTCGTGGCCGATGTGGAGCAACGGCGGCGATATTTATTTCGTCAGTGATCGCGATGGCGGTGGTCTCACGAATATCTGGCGCGTCTCGGACAGCGGCGGCAAGGCCGACAAGGTTACTTCATTCAAGAGCGGCGACGTGCGCTTTCCTTCGATCAGCGCGGATGGCCGCGTGATTGTTTTCGAGCACGACTTTGGCATCTGGAAGCTCGATACCGGCAGCAAGAGAGTCACCCCTATTCACCTGAACATCGATGCTGAGACGCAAGAGAACGCGACGGAACTTCGGGCCTTCAATTCCGAGGCTGATGACTATGACCTGGCGCCATCATCGCGTCGCATCGTCATTTCCACCCACGGCGAAATTTTCACCGTCCCTGTTGAAGAGGGCGACGTCAAACAGATCACCGAAAGCTCGGCGCGCGACCGGAACGTCAGCTATTCACCCGACGGCAAGTCATTGGCGTTCATCTCTGATCGCAGCGGCCGCGAAGAGCTTTACGTCACGACCGTCGATGGCCTGGGCGAACCGCAGAAGTTAACCGACATCGACGCGCTCAAAAACGGTTACAACTGGTCGCCTGATTCAAAAGAGATTGCCTTCACTGCTTCCGACAGCAAGCTGCGCAAGATCACGGTCGCCAGCAAGCAGATAGTTGAGCTGGATGCTTCCCGTTACGGCAATATCTCGACGCCTGAATGGTCGCCTGATGGGAAGTGGCTCGCTTATTCCAAGTCGGATGCCAGTCGCACCAACGACATTTATGTCATCGCCACTTCCGGCGCAGACAAACAAGCGCACAAGGTCACCTTTGATTCCTATGACGAGCGTAGCCCGCGCTTTGCTCCCGATGGCCGTAAACTTTTCTTCGTCCGTTCTGATTCGACCGGCGGCGGTGGAGGAGGCTTTGGAAATACTTCGGTGCAGATCTATTCGGTAGGGCTCGAGCGTCTCGACCGCGATCCGGACGATCCGGAAGACCGGCCCGAAGCTGAATCAACACAGGCGCCGGCCGGAGACGGTAGTGAAGGGCCGGTTGGGCCGCCCCGGCGTCCGGCTAATCGGCCTCCACACGAAACCAAAATGGATTGGGCTGGGATGAAGCATCGCACGCGACAAGTCACGCGCATGCCGTTTCCGATCTCGACCTTCCTCGTCGCCCCGGACAGCCGCACGATCGTTTTCGTTACCACTGAGCCGGCCGGCGTGACGTCGACGCCGGTTGTCTATTCGATTCAGGAAGACGGCAAACGTTTGACGCGCGTCACGGCGGGCGGACCACCGGCGGCGGACGATGCCGGCGGCGGTGGTGGTGGCGGCTTTGGCGGAGGTATCTCTGACCTGAGCATTTCGCGCGATGGCCGCACGCTTTTCTTTGCCGAGCGCAATGGCGTCTACTCGGTTCCGCTGGGAACCCCGGCCGCTGCGGCCGCGACTGCGGGCCGCACAGGTGGGGCGGAAGCTGCGCGCCGTCGTATCAGTTTCAACGTGCGCGTGAAAATTGATCGTCCGGCCGAATGGGCCGAGATGTTTGGCGATGCCTGGCGCACGATGAAGTATCGCTTCTACGATCCGGCCATGCACGGAATGGATTGGGATGCAGCCAAAGCCAAGTACGGACCACTGGTGTCCGACGTCGGCGACAGACAGGAGCTGCTCAACATCATCAACGAGATGATTGGTGAGCTCAACGCTTCGCACACCGGAGCGGCGCCGCCGCCGGCCGGACGCGCCGCGGGCGGGGTTTCGACTGGTAATCTGGGTATCGAACTTGAACCTGACTCAGCTTCCGGCCGTTATCGCGTCACCTACGTTTACGAAGATGGCCCGGCCGACAAGGATTGGGTGAAAGTAAGTACCGGCGATTACCTGATTGCGATTGGCGGCAAGCAAGTCAAAGCCGGTGACGAGTACTGGCAACTGCTGAACGATCGTCTCAATCGCAAGGTCGAAGTCACTTTCAACAACAAGCCGAGCGAAGAGGGCGCCTGGCGCGCGCGCATCGAAACGGTCAACGCGATGGCGTACAGCAATCTTCGTTACGAGCGCTGGGTGAAAGACCGGCGCAAGAAGGTCGACGAGCTTTCGAATGGCCGCATTGGCTATCTCCACATCCAGGCGATGAACCCACCCAGCCTGCGCAAGTTCGAAAAAGAGATTCGCGAGTTTCGCAATAAGGAAGCGATGATCATCGACCAGCGCTGGAACGGCGGCGGCAACATCGAACAGGAACTGCTCGCCATTCTGGTGCAGCGCGAATATCAGGTTTGGGTGCCACGCGGAACAGAGGCGAGCGGTCGCCCCTTTGCCGGCTATTTCGGCCCGAAGGTCGTGCTGCAAAACTGGCGTTCGGCTTCAAACGCGGAAATGTTTCCCGCCGGATTCCGCGCGCTGGGTCTGGGCAAAGTGATCGGCACGCCGACGATGGGCGCGGTGATCGGTACGGGCAGTTACTCTCTGATTGACGGCTCGACCGTGCGCACGCCCGGTGTGGGTGTCTATCTCGCGGATCCCAAACGCACGAACATGGAAAACTATGGCGTGCAGCCCGACATCCGCGTGGACAACGCGCCGGAAGACAATCTGGCCGGACGCGATCGTCAACTCGAAGCGGCAGTCGAAGAGTTGCTGAAGCAGTTGAGCGGTCCCAAGCGAAACATCGCCAGCAAGGAGCAGCAGTAGTTATTTGGAGTGCGGTGACTTGTCACCGCTTTGCGTCGCTTAAGAAAAAGCGGCGACGAGTCGCCGCACTCCAAAAATAACTCAATTTGTTTCAGGGCCGGCCCAGGCGCCGCCCCTGTTTTTTCCCCAGATGACAACACCCCCCCATTTGCTATAGAACTCTGTTGCGACTATAGCGAAGAATGAAAAAGAAAAAGAAACGCAGCCTCAAGACTGCGACCAGGAAGATTGCCAAAAAGGTCGCGCCGCGCCGTGTGCGTACCTTCTTTGCTGAACTGGGGCCGGGTCTGATCACCGGCGCCGCGGATGACGATCCGTCAGGTATTTCTACTTATTCCGTGACGGGCGCCTCGTTCGGCTATGCGCCGCTGTGGACCGCGCTCTTCTCGTTTCCTTTGATGGCCTCGGTGCAGATGATGTGCGCGCGCCTGGGAATGGTGACGGGACTGGGTCTCGCCGGAGTGATTCGGCAGAGATACTCGCGTTGGATTTTGTGGGGCGCATGCTCGCTACTGATTGTGGCGAACGTCGTCAACATTGGCGCCGACCTGGGCGGCATGGCTGACGCCACTGAGATGGTCACCGGTGTCAACTCGCTGGTGTGGACTCCAGTCTACGCAGCTCTGATCACCTCGCTGCTTTTCTGGACCTCGTACCGCTTCATCGCAAAAATATTTAAGTGGCTGACGCTGGTGCTGTTTGCTTATGTCATCACCGCTTTCCTCGCGCATCCGGACTGGCGCGCCGTGTTGCATTCGACCTTTGTTCCGCACGTTCAATGGTCCAGCGGGTATATCGCGACCTTCGTCGGTATCCTCGGCACGACGATCTCGCCATATCTTTTTTTCTGGCAGGCGGCGCAGGAGGTGGAAGAGGAACGCAAGAAGGGACGCCGGACAGTCGCTGAGCGCGAAGGCGCCACGGACGAAGAACTGCGCCAGTCGCGGACTGACGTATTGACGGGAATGTTTTTCTCGAACCTGGTGATGTATTTCATTATTCTCACCACCGCCGCTACGTTGCACGCACACGGAAAGACGACTATCGACACGGCGCAGCAAGCGGCCGAAGCCCTCAAGCCGCTGGCCGGCAACGGTGCTTACCTGCTCTTCACGTTAGGCTTGATCGGAACGGGTATGCTTGGTGTTCCGGTGCTGGCGGGCGCGGCCGCGTACGCAGTGGCCGAGGCCCGCAACTGGCGTGGCACACTGGAAGACAAGCCGCGCCTCGCCAAAAAATTCTACGCCATCGTGGCGTTGGCGATGATCCTGGGTCTGGTTTTGGACTACGCCGGCTTCAATGCGGTCAAGATGTTGTTTTGGTCGGCGGTGCTGAACGGAGTGCTTGCGCCTCCGTTAATCGTGTTGGTGGTGCTCCTAACTAGTAATAAGAAAGTCATGGGCGACCGAGTCAATCCGCCGCTGCTGAAGTGGCTCGGTTGGGCGACCGCGGGAGTGATGACTGTGGCGGCGATCGCGATGTTCGCAACCATGTAGGCGAGCTAAGACCCAATCATTGATTCAATCGGTTGTGCAGAAAGACCAGAGATGGGTTTGAATCTTTATTTCCTACGCCACGGGCAAACGGCGCTTAGCCGCGCCGACAGCTTTTGCGGTTCCGGGTTGGATCCCGAACTGACTTCTGATGGCTTGAAGATGGCCCGGGCTTTCGCTGACGCTTACGGAGCCACACCCTGGCTCGCGATTTACTCCAGTAGCCTGCAGCGAGCAATTGCTACCGCTCAGCCTCTCTGCGACGCAGTGGGAATGGATCTGCAAGTGCGTGAGGGTTTGAATGAGATTGGTTACGGCCGCTGGGAAGGACTAACCAGAGAAAAAGTCGATGAAGCGTATCATGACGAATACACTAGTTGGCTGGCTGATCCGGCGTGGCATGCGCCCACTGGAGGAGAATTGGCGACCATGGTCGCCCGGCGCAGTTTGCACGTGATCGAAGAGATCAAGCAGAGATCTAGTGAAGGGAATATTTTGGTGGTCTCTCATAAGGCCACCATAAGGATCGTTCTCTGCAGCTTGCTGGGCATTGATGTTGGCCGCTTTCGCTACCGGCTCGGCTGTCCGGTGGGCTCAATCAGCGTCGTGGAATTCACTTCTGAAGGCCCCTTGCTGAGGACCCTGGCTGATCGATCTCACTTGAGCGAGACGCTGCGATCGTTGCCCGGTACGTGATGTTGCCGTATTTATTCCCATTTACTCGCGAGGGTGCTAATCTCCGAGGCTCGAACGCACGAAAACTTACCAGGAGGCGTCCATGGGTCGCGATTCGGCTACAACTGATCGTTTACGGAATCTGATCGCGAAGCTCCAGTCGCTCACCGCGAGCGGCGAGTTGCATTGGGAGAAGCAGGCTGGTTCGGCGCACCGTTACGCTCGTTGGAATAATCATCTCGTGATTCTTGGTCCGTCGACCCCATTGAGTGACACCAGCGTCCCGCGTTATCTGTTCATTACCCCGTTCGACTCTCCCGATTGCATTGAAATCAACTCAGATGATGCCGAGCTGGGATCGGCGGTGATTGAACTGGTGCGGAAAGTCGAAGCCGCCAGCAAGGACGAAGCGCCAACTGATCCCTTTGCTGTAACCGACCAATTGCTCGAACGTCTCGAGAGTCACGAATAACAACTCAGGAGAGAAGCCCCAATGTCAGCAGAAGAAATCAAGTTGAGTGACGAGGCTGACAGCCTGTCCCGCGTTCCGCTGTTCAAACGTCTCGAGCCACATGAGCTGGAACATCTCGCCGAGGATGTCGATCAGGTTAACTACGCAGCCGGCGAGACGATTTTCAACGAACACGATCTGGGGGACGGACTCTATGTCGTGGAAACAGGATCCGTGCGCATCTGGGTCATGGACGAAGATGTGACCGAGGTAACGCTGGCGGAACTCAAGCCCGGAGATTTCTTTGGTGAGTTGGCGGTGCTGGATCGCGGCGAGCGTTCGAGCAGCGCCACGGCCCTGACGGACACGCACCTGCACAAGCTAAGCAGCGACGCCTTCCAGGAATTTCTGATTGAACATCCGGACGCTTCGATTGATGTGATCTGCGAGATCGCCCAGCGCATGCGGCAGACGAACCTGTTGGTTTCGAAGCGCGCGGCCCGCAACATTAACGTAGAGATGGAACAGAACGCGACCATCGGCCAGCGCGTCGCCGACAAAGTGGCGTCGTTTGGCGGTTCGTGGACCTTCATCATTATCTATTTGAGCTTTCTGGTTGCCTGGATGGCCTTCAATACATTTGTACTCATCCATTATGGACGCGGCGAAAACGGAGCGCAGTTTGATCCTTACCCGTACATTTTGCTCAATCTGATGCTGTCGATGACGGCCGCACTGCAAGCCCCAATCATCATGATGTCGCAGAATCGCGCGGCCGAAAAAGATCGGCTCGCCGCCGAGCAGGATTTCAAAGTTAATTTGAAAAGTGAGCTGATGCTGGAGGAATTGATCCGTAAACAGCGGATGCGCGACGCGCAGATGGACGAACTCAACCGCACCCTCGCGGCGTTGAAGCAAGGGAATCCAAAACCATAAGCATCGGGACCTGTCTCAGGTTGAGAGGTCCGTGCCTCTCCAGTTAAACGATCCACGAAATCACACGAAATCACACGAAGGAGAAGGTTTTTTCGTGCGGTTTCGTGTGATTTCGTGGATCGTGCTTCTGATGGGCAAAGGCGAAACCAAAGCTTAACTTTTCGCCAGCCCTTTTTCCAACCTCTCGAATTTCGCCATCATGTTTTCATAAATACGATCGGTCTTTTCGTGCAGGTGCGCGACCTCGAGTTCGGCCTTGATGTTCACCTCGTATTCAATGTCCGCCCGAACCTTGTCCTTTTCCGCCTGTCGGTTTTGGCTGATCAGGACGAAGCAGGCAAGGAAGATTGCTTCCAGAGAAACGATCATGGTTAAGAGACCGAAGGGAAATGGATCAAAGGCCTTGTCTTTCAGAATAACGGTGTTAAGTGAGATCCAAATCACAAACCATGTTATGTGCGAGATCAGAAACGGCATACTGCCGCTGAACCAGGCCAGCCAGTCGGCAATCCTCTGGAGCATCGAGGAATGCACTTCCATCTCTTCGTTCAGGTTGCGCGAGACGCGCGTGCGCAGTAACTCGTCTGCCTTGCGTGTCAGGCCGCTCAACGCTGCCAGCATGTGCAGCGCCGCCTCGGGCTTGCGTTGAAAGAGCAAGACCAAATCACCACGGTCAAGCACCAGCACCTCGCTCTCAGACAGTGCCAGGGCCGTCGCCGTGCGCGGGCCGGTATCGAGCATCGCCAGTTCACCAAACATGTCGCCTGCTTCAGCCGTGGTCAGCACAATCTTTTGACCGGCGGTGTCTTTAATAAAGAGTTCAATCTGGCCCGTATTAACGATGAAGAGCGAGTCGCCGGGATCGCCAGCCTGGAACAGCGTATGGCCTTCAGGAACTTTCAGCTCATCGACGACATTGGCGAGCGCGACTCGATCGTCTTCGTTAAGGAGCTCGAACATTTTGATGTTGGCGAGAAAACTGGGATCACATGGCATAGAAGATTCCTCTCTTAGAAGCCGACGTATCTATGAAAAGCGGCGGCATTATAATCCAAGTGGGTTGAAAAGCGATTTACTGTTCGAACTCAACAGTCGCTCTGGTGGCTTGGTGGTTTCCTGCCGCTGAGAGATTGCCGCTCCCAACGTAAAACGATCCACGAAATCACTCGAAGCGAAACCGGGTTTGTCTGTGCGGTTTCGTGTGATTTCGTGGATCATTTTGCCCGAGCGAAAAAACACACGAAAACCAAAACACTACTGGCGAGTTTAGCAAATCTCGGAGCCTGCCAATCGCAAAACAGAAAAGGGGTAACAGCTGATGTACCCTTTGAGTGGTCAGAGTACCGGGTTTCGGTTGATTGAAAAAAGCCCAACTAAAGTTGGTACTCTAAACGCCTCTATGGAGACTTCCGCGGAGTGTTGTTTGTCGGCTGGCGCGCGTTGTTGTTTGCCGGCGTGGCGGTCTTTGGCGCCGGCTTAGCCGCCGCACCCTGGCCGGCCGTGCGTCCCGAACGGGTGAGAGCAATGCGCTTGCCCTGGCCCGGCGAGTCTGCGATCCCGACCCTGATTGACCGATAGGTGCCGTCATGGGCCTTGTTTGTCGGAGCATAGCTGACGACGTACTGGGTACGCAGGTCGCGGACGATTTCGCCGGCGATCTCAGGCAGTTCGGTTATTGAATTGGGAAAGAAAGCACGGCCGCCGGTTTCGCTGGCGAGTTTATTGAGGAGATTCACCGCCTTCTCGCGCGGGCTCTTGCGAATCAAACCCTTCTCGGCCTCGAGCTCGCTGACGAATCCAATCACAAAGATCTGCACGTCTTCTTCCCGCAGACGCTGAAATAGCTGGAGCTCGTTGTAATAGCTGGAGCGGTCCTCGCCGTCAGTCACGACGATCAGAGCGCGGCGGCGGCGATCGTCGTCGCCACCCTTCTTATATTCAGCAACATGTTCGGCCGCCAGATAAACGCCGTCGATCACCGCGGTCTGCCCGCCCGCGATGTACAAAGTGTCAAGGCCATCCATCAGCGCGTCTTTGTTGGACGTGAAATCCTGGATCGTCTCGATCAGGTCACTGCTGATAAAGCGCTCGATAAACGTTTCGTCGCCGCGTTTGTTGCTGTTGATGATCGCTTTCGAGGCGTTGATGACCTGTTCAAAAGCGGGGCGCAACGAACCGGAAGTATCCACGGCCAAACCATACATGACCGGAACTTCTTCCCGGGTAAAGGAAAAAATCGGTTGCGGCACGCCGTCTTCAGTGATCCGGAAATCTTCCTTCGGCACGTTGTTAATCGGATGGTTGTTGCGATCGATTACGCGCACATGCAGGGTGACCAGCTCAGTGTTCATGATCAACGTGCTGCCCGGATCAATTTCCGCCGTGGTGGGATCGGGTGTCGGAGTCGGTTTTGGTTTCAGCGTCGGTGGCGGCGGCGGTTCACCCAGTTGGGGCGCGATGCGCCGGCCCGGGCCTGTCTGCGGAACGGGCGTGGGCGTTGCCGTGACGGTTCCCGTCTGCCGGGGGCGCGAATCCACTGGTTGCTGCGCATTGCCGGCGCCCACAATCAGGAACGAAAGTGCCGCCGTTACGCCAATCAGGAGCACGAGCAGGTGGCGGCGTCTGGGTAAGAAATTGAAACTACGAAATCTCATTACTGCTAAACCTTCTATGAGTAAAAGCCCAATGTCAAACGATTTTCGCGATTCAGGAGAGTATGCGCGCGGGCCAAATCAATTGAAGAATCCGATTTTGGCGCATCCTAAAGATGCGCGGAAGCGCACGCCGCGTTGCCGGGAGGCGCCAGTTCAGAGTTCAACCTCAGCTTGTTCAGCAAAGACACAACCTGAGGGTTGAACTCTAAACGAAGTTTTACTTGGGGTTGGCGATCGCGAAGTAGCCTTCCTTGCTGCGCACGAACATGCGCGGCAAGCCGCGCGGCGGGGCAACCTTCACTTTAATCCGATGCCACTTGCTGTCGAAGCTGGGTGGCCGGTAGCCGACCGAATACTGATGCCGCAGCTCGAGTGCGATCTGCTCGAAGATGTCGTCCATCTCGGCCGCCGATCGGGGATAAAAGGCTTTGCCGCCCGACACACCGGCCAACTCATCCATGATGCCTTGCCCTTCCATCCCCAGGGAACTGCCCGCGTCGCTGCCGCCGAGAATTCCCACGGCGTAAAGCACGACGTCCGATTCCTTCAGCACTCGCCGCAGTTCGTTAAAGGTGTAGCGCGAATTGTTGTCCTGCCCGTCGCTAATGAGCAGCAGTGCGCGCTTGGGATGCGTGCCGCGCTGGACCCGTTCCACGCCGAGGTAACAGGCATCGTAAAGGGCCGTGTTGTTCTTGGTCTGCACAAAGGTCAGCTTGTCGAGCACGGCGTTCCCGTCGCGCGTTCGATCCATCAGCAGTTGCGCGCGCGAATTGAATCCAATCAGAAAGTATTCGTCCCGATCGTGGCTGGTTTGGACGAAGTGAGCCAGGGCGTCGCGCGCCCTCCGGACCTTGTCACCGCTCATCGATCCCGAGACATCAAACAGGATGCCGACTGAAACCGGCGAATCTTCATCGCTGAAAAACGTAATGTCCTGCTGGGCCTTGTCGTCAAAGATACTGAAAGCGTTTTTTCCCAGGCCGGAAACAAACCTTCCGTAGATATCGGTCACCGTTATCGTGAAACTGACCAGGTCAGTATTGGTAATCACGGGACCCTTTTCGTCGACTTCACCGGCCGGCAGTAGGATCTTTGTGGGTGCTTTCTGCGTTGATTTCTTCGGACCGGCCTCCGGTGGTGTCGGTCTCGCGACGGGCTCGACAGTCAGGAGCTCCTTCTTCTCGGCAGGCTGAGCAGGTTTGTCTTCGGGTTTTTGCTGCGCGGTTGAGAGCTCTGACGCAGCGAAGGCAGCGGCCAGGATCATGCAAGCGACCAGCACGGCGGATGCTGCATGGCGACGCGATTTCATGGGAACCCCCTGTCTGTTGCGAGGCGCCGGGCTTGAGATTCGCGGACTCGGGTCGCAGACGATTTGTCTGCATAGTAAGGCGATCCTCGGATAGATCTCGGTCCGAAAAGGATTCACCTTCACTGGTTCACACGAGTCTGCGTCTTGCTTTTAAGAGAAGCAGCCGAGCGCAGTTTTTACTTTCAAAGAAAAGACGTTAATAAAAGGGGAGACGCCGCGCAATGCCAGGCAGTCCGTGCTGATGAGTTGCATTGTAGGCCTAGGTATGGCCCGGGCGCAAGGAATATCAAGCGGGTAGGGCGGAATTCATCGGCGACTTCATTCTTATTCACCTAACGAGTCTCTTCATGCGGGTGTGATATGTACAAGCTCATGGCGCGAAGAGCCTTAACGTCTTCCGTCGATAATTCGAAATCCTTGTTGCCCAGTTTTAGCTCTACCTGGCGTGCCGTTCCTATCTTTGAGAACTGCGCCGCCGGAATTTGCGCAGTCAGAAATTGGGCCGTGCTGCCTTCGCTTGCGGAATCCTGCGGAGTAAGTAAACGAGCGCTGCCCGAGAACACCACGATTTCATCACACCGGATATTCAGCGAGGCGTTTCCGGGAAATACCTTAGCATCAGCGTACGACGCAAAATCGAAAACGACCGAATCAGGGGGACTTCTGTTTGCATCGCTCACGTTGCCCTTAAAGGTGAAGTGAGGCACCAGCGCTATGCCATGATTCATGTCGCCATCGAGTTGAAGCCGCGTGATGCTGACGTCGGTTTCATTTCGCGTGGCGTTGAATCGGACCACGGGTTTTCGTGGATCGTCATCAGACCCGCCGGAATTCACGGCCACGCCGTACCGATCAAATGAAAAAAATCCCAGGTTCTTGCTGTAACGATAAATGAAGAAACGACTCTCGGCTTCGAGGAAACTAACCCCGATGGTTTCGATCTCTTTGATTGTGGGAAAGTTTGACGCTGCGAAGAAGGCTGTCTCCTGGGCGCGCCTGGCCCGCTCGGCCCGGTCATTCCTATTGAGTGGAGAGTTAATGAAAGAGATAAAAAGAAATCGAGAATTGCGCAGGCTCACGTTTATATCCTGCTCGTGATATTTGTCGATCAACTGCTGTCGCAGGCGGGCTGTGTTGCGCAGCGATTTCAGCGGTCCGCTAGAGCAGGCGGACGCCAGCAAACATAAATCCAGCGCGAAGATGATAACCGCGCTTCTCATTCGAGGTGAGGGCATTCGACTTTCCTCAGATCAAAATGCTAACCACCTGCATGGTGTTGCAAGCTGCTCTTAATTCTCTCCGCAGTCTTCGGTCCGATGCCGTCAACCGTTTCCAGGCCACCGCCGGCGACAAACTTTCGCAGATCATCCAGCGACGCAATCTTGAATTTTTGGTGCAGCATGGCCGCGGTCTTGGGACCGACGCCGGGTAGTTCCAAAAGATCCAGCACTGTCTCTGGTGTTTCGGCGACTAGCCGGTCCCAGGCGTCAAACGTTCCGCGCTCGAGCAGGTCGACGATCTTGCCCGCCAAAGCTTTTCCGACACCCGGAATCTCTTGTAAGCCCGCGGCGCCGTCCTTCGCGGCGATCTCTTTTACCGGCGTGGGCCAGGTTTCGATCGCTTCGGCGGCCATGCGATAGGAACGCGTGCGAAACGAATCCTCGCCGCGAATTTCCATTAGCCCGGCCATGCGATTGAAGCGACGGGCGATTTGTTCGTTGTCCATTGGTTAGTGAATCCTAAATCGGTCTCGCGATTTAGTAAATGACGGAAGCTCATGAGTAGTGGCCTGATTAGCCAACAGTCGTTCAGAGTACCGACTTCAGTCGGGCTTTTGCTGAGCAGGAAAGAACCCAACTAAAGTTGGTACTCTGAACACCCGTAATTAGACACTCCCAGACTCTCCTCAACTTCTTATCGGGGGATCTCAGCCAAACTTCCCTGCAACCTTTTCACACTTGAGGTCACTTACTTGTAAGGATCTGCAAATTAACCGAGAATGGCGTCGCTGATTCAGTCAAGCCCTTTCTTAACGATGGACTCTGTCCTGCCTTAGCCAACCTGGAGGATATTAATGAAGATCATCACACGGATTCTGCGGATGGGTGAAGCAGTCTCAAAGGCCAGGCAAATTAGACTGGTTGCAGCGGTCGGACTGCTCGCGTTGTTGTGGGCCTGTTATCCGGTGATCGACACCAGCTACTCCAATCCGCAGGACTCCGGCGCTGGTCAATGGTTGATCGAGTTTCGGACCGGCGAGGCCAAGATCCATATTGAGATGCGCTACGAACGCAAGAGCGAGAAGGGCACACACTCCAGCAGCCATGGCTTCACGCTTGATCCGTCACAGTTGTCGGGGCTGACGCGTGAGCAGGCGATGTCCGGCGGCACTCACGTGCAGTTTCAATTGAAGCGCGATGCCGGCACGTTCAATTTCGAAGGTTGGTTCAAGGAAGGAAACGGATCGGGCCACTTCACTTTTGCGTCCGACCGCTCGTTCGCGGCCCAGTTGAACGCGCAAGGCTATGGCTCAGCGTCGGACGAGCAACTGCTTTCGCTCGCCATGAGCGATACCGGCTTTGCCCTTATTAACGAACTCAATGCCCAGGGCTACGAACGTCCGACTCTTGATCAATTGATCGAAATGGGAAACCACGGCGTCGGAGTAGATTATGTTCAGGGGTTGAAGTCGTACGGTTACCAACTCAAGACGATCGATTATCTCGTTAAGATGAGGGACCACGGGGTGACTCTAAAATTCATCGGCGAGATGGCGTCTCTGGGTTACAAAAACCTCGAGCCGGAGGGCCTGATTCGCATTCGCGATCATGGTGTCACGCCGGATTTCATAAACGAATTCGTGGCCGCCGGTTACCCGCAGCTTTCAGTGGATGAATGGGTCACGCTCCGCGACCATGGTGTAGACACGAAGTATGTAAGGGAACTCGACAAGCTCGGTTACTCTCGTCTGTCAATCGATCAATTGAGACAGATGAGAGACCACGGCGTGGACCCAAAGTTTATCCAGGAACTGCGGACGCTCGGTTATGAGAAGGTGCCCGTCGACCAACTCGTGAAGTTGCGAGATCACGGGGTTACCGGGCCGTACATCCAAAAAATGAAGGAGCGAGGATACACAAATTTGAGCCTTGACGAGTTTATCAGTCTGCGTGATCGGGGCGACCGGGAATGAGAGGCGCAGCAGCAGTCCCATGATAACAGGCGTTAGAGTACCAACTTTAGTTGGGTTCTTCTCGCTAAATAAAGCCCGACTGAAGTCGGTACTCTAAACACCGTTCACTCAGGTACGATTAATGGCTCAGCTTGACATAGGTCAGGCTGAGCCATTACTAATCTCTGGCATCCAATTGGACAGCACAATGCTCTAAGACCTTCTCCAGTTAGGCCGGATTCTCGAGGTAAACAAATGAGACTTAGAAAAGTTTTGTGCGCCGTCATCCTGGCGCTCTTCAGTCTACAGACACTTAATTTCACCGCGCTCGCGGACGAAGGCATGTGGACGTTCAATAACGTTCCCCGCGCCGAGATCAAAAAGAAATACGGCTTTGACGTGACCGACGAATGGCTGAAGAAAGTCCAACTGGCTTCAGTCCGATTCAATAACGGTGGCTCGGGTTCGTTCGTTTCCCCCAACGGCCTGGTGCTGACCAACTATCACATCGTCGAAGACATCGTTAACGAAGTGAGCACGCCGCAGAAGGACCTGGCCAAAGAAGGCTTTGTTGCCCGGACCCAGGGTGAAGAGATTAAGGCGCCCAGTCTCGAGCTGAACGTGCTGATGAGCATTGAAGATGTGACCAATCGCGTCAACGGCGCAGTCAAAGCCGGTGTGTCTGACGCCGAGGCTTTTGCCGCGCGCCGCGCGGAGATCTCCGCCATCGAAGGCGAGTCAACCAAAGCCACCGGGTTCCGTTCCGACGTGATCGCGCTTTACCAGGGCGGGCAATACAATCTTTATCGCTATAAGAAATACACCGACGTTCGTCTGGTTTTCGTGCCCGAGTTTCAGGCCGCGTTCTTTGGCGGCGACCCCGATAATTTCAACTTTCCGCGCTTCAATATTGATATGGCTTTGGTGCGGGTCTATGAAAACGATCAGCCCGTGCATCCCGGAAGCTTTTTCAAATGGTCGACGGCGGGCGCGAAAGAAGGCGATCTGGTTTTCGTCACCGGTAATCCCGGCTCGACCGCGCGCCTGAACACGGTTGCTCATTTGCAGGAGTTGGGCGACACCAGCATTCCGATCATTCTGCGTCTGCTGGAACGGCGCGAAGCGATGCTGAAGAAATACATGGCGATGGGAGAAGAGCAAACCCGCCAATCGCAGAATGAGCTGAACAGCGTACAAAACAGTCTCAAGGTTTATCGCGGACAGATTGCGGGTCTGAAAGACAAAGCGCTGATGGACCGCAAGATGAAAGACGAAGCAGCGTTGCGCAAATCAATTGCCGCCAACCCCGACCGGCAGAAGATATACGGCGACGCCTGGGACGCAATTGCCAAAGCGCATCAGGGTCTGCCGACCTATATTCGTGAACGAAGAATCTTTGATCAAGGTTCGGGCTTCAACACGACGACTTTTGGAATCGCGCGCACGCTGGTCAGGCTGGCGGCTGAGAACGAAAAGCCGAACGCTCAACGGCTGCCTGAGTACACCGACGCTCGTCGCGCTTCGCTCGAACTGGGCCTGTATTCCCCGGCGCCGATACACGACGATTTCGAAAAACTCAAACTGGCTGATTCGCTCGGGTTCATGGTGGAACTTCTGGGCGCCGATCACCCGCTCGTCAAACAGATTCTGGATGGTAAGTCACCTGAAGTTCGCGCCAACGAACTGATCGAAGGGACAAAGTTGAAGGACCCCGCCTTTCGCAAAGAGTTGGCGGCCGGCGGCAGCCAGGCAATCGCAGCTTCAAACGATCCCATGATCGTCCTGGCGCGCACCATCGATCCGAAAGCGCGCGAGTTGCGCAAGCGTTACGAGAATGAAGTCACGGGCGTCGAGCGGGCCAACTACAGCAAGATTGCGCGCGCCCGATTCGAGACCGAAGGCACCAAGCTTTATCCCGACGCGACCTTCACGTTGCGGCTCTCTTATGGCGCCGTCAAAGGATATATGGAGAACGGCAAGAATGTTGCTCCGTTCACCACGCTGGGTGGTTTATATGATCGCTCGACCCAGTTCAAGGCTGAGTTTCCATACAACCTGCCGCCGCGTTGGTTGGAAAAGAAGTCGGCGGTGAATCTGAAGACGCCGTTCAATTTTGTTTCGACCGACGACATCATCGGCGGCAACTCCGGTTCGCCTACGATCAATAAGAACGGCGAGTTGGTCGGCCTGATCTTTGACGGCAATATTCAATCGCTGGTGGGCGACTTTATCTACGACGAGTCAGTCAACCGCGCGATTTCGGTCGACGTGCGGGCGATGAGCGAAGTGCTGCGCAAGGTCTTCGATGCGAAAGAAATTGCGGATGAATTGACGAAGGGTTAATCAGAACTCGTAACGGCTTCCAGGCCGGCGAGCCAGAGCTACTCAATGAGCCTGCGAGGCAGGCGCGATACTAATAGCCCCGGGCGCAAGCCCGGGGTTGGCGGCTTCAGATAAGACTACCATGCCATGGCGATAGGCGATCTCATAAGTATAGAGCCACCTGTCTATTGCGAGATGACAGAGAGGGTAGAGGGAAAGAATCAATAGACACCACCAAGGGAAAGGAAGGAGCTTCACGTCGAAGCCGGCAAAGAAACCCAGAAAATGCAGAATGGGAAAAACAATTGTAAAGGTCAAGACGAGGAAAATGTAATCAGCCGTCAAAACGTGTACCGCATGATGCTGAACAAGCCAACTCACGTTTCCCGACTGGGCAGTATGAAAGAAAAGTGCGGCAGCGAATGTTTTGTGTCCTTTATCATCGTCGTGAAAACTCTTGTATCTGGCATTGTTTTCTAATAGAGAGTTGAATTTGTCTCGGCATGATTTAGTTGTTTGGTATTGTTTGCCGACCCAAAAGAACTTACGTACTAGCCTGATATCTACCAGCCTTCTAAGATTCGCTCGCAAGAAGATCTCGGTTAGCCCATCTACTACGCAACCAGTAAACATTGCACTTCCCAGTGCCAGGAGAGTAGTTACGAGGACCACCATCGAGGTTGGCAGGGTGGACTCCATCTCGGCGACATGGTGGGCAAGATAGTAAGCTTGTATCTTGTCTATCCAGAGAAGGGCAACAATGGTTAACGCGAGCGAGCCTACAAGGAATAGATTAACGATCTTATTCAGGTCGGTAATTTGCATCTTGACTCCCGGAAAGGATGTCTGGAACCGACGTGAGGACTACCTTCCTTCATAGTCGGGGTTCGGGTCTTTGATTAGATCAAAGGAGTACTCTTCTTCGCTATCACCGTAAGCTTGGTGCAGGCCTTCGGCGGACAAACGAGACCATGACTCACGTTCTGAATCGTGATTTGGCAGGACCGTTACGATCAGCTTGGCGTTCGGCTCGAGTTCGCACGGCTCATCGAGAAGGATTTGTCGCCCATCGAAATGGGCGGGAATTGAAATAGGGTTCATACTTGACTCCAGGCGCAAGACCAGAATAACACAGCAAATATCGGTTAGTTAAGGTACTCGCTTGCCCCTCCGTTCCTCTTCGGTATAAGCTAAAGCTCGAAAAACCCCCTGCTTAATTCTCTTCCCAGGAAAACTTGATAAGCGATCAGAGGTGCTGATTTGTTAAGTAATGTTTTTGTTGAGGTGAAAGGAAAAGAACCATGAGAAAAGTCATTCTTGCATTAACAATCGTGCTATTCGCCGCCAGTTTCGCCGTGGCGGACACAATCTATTTGCGCGATGGGCGGACAATTCGCGGAACGCTGCTGGGTTTTGTCAACGGGCGCTTTGTGGTGCGGGTTTCATCGCGCCTAGGCCCGGCCAGCATACCTTCCAACAATCGGGACAGCCGGAACACGGACGAGGGTGAGATTCAATATTTCCGTCCGGACCAGGTCGATCGCATAGAGATCGACGGGCGTGCTCTTGATGACGCGCGCGTTGAGACTCGTTCGGTACAGGTGACCCTGGATTCCAACTGGGTTGATTCGGGAGTCGATTTGCGGCGCGGCGAGAAAGTGCAAATCAGCGCTTCAGGTGTGATCACGGTTGGCCGCGCGCGCATAACACCGGAAGGGCTGCGCTCAACCGATCCTACGGCGCCTTTGCCGCGCGCTGCCGAAGGCGAGTTGATTGGAGCTATTGGTGATGATTCGCGCGCGCCGATTCTGGAACTTGGCTCCAGCCGCGAGTTCACGGCCGATCGCGATGGGCGGCTCTATCTCACTGTCAATCGCGGTTCGTTCAGCGATGCCCGCGGCAGCTTCACGGTGCAGATTAAGAGTGAGCGCGATCTGAATGCGCTCGATAATCCGAGTGATCGCCCGCGGAATCCTGGAAGGATACGCTCGCGCGACCGGCTGCCGACTGATCAAATCGATCGCAACCGCAGAGGCCAGGCAGTAACAATTAATGTGCCCGGCACATCGCGCGGCGTCGATACCGGAATCGATGTGCACGCGGGTGATCCGATCTCTTTCACCGCGACCGGAACGATTATCGCCGGACAACGCGTCGGCCAGGTTGGGCCTGACGGCGCGAGCAGCAGCGGCGGATTTGGCTCTGTCGTTAACGCCCGGCCCGTGCCCAGCGCCGGCGTAGGAGCGCTCATCGCCTACGTTCGCATGGCAAACGGCCAGCTCAGTCAGCCGTACCTGGTCGGGAGTCAACTAGACGGAACTGTTCCCGTCGATGGCCGCCTGATACTTGCCATTAACGATGACAACTATAGCGACAACAGCGGCAGCTTCAGCGTGAGGATTAGATACTGAGGCTGATGTCAGAACCGGGAGCGGTAGCGACCGGGTTTGGTTGGCACAACGGACGCCGTTCGCGAATCGCGGGCGGCGTCTTCTATTGACCCAACCAATGCTGGTCGCCGCGAAAAAGATCAAGTAGGGTTAAGTCGTGAACCTCCTGAAACCACCCTGCGATGAAGGCGTAATCTCGGCGAACAGAACGACGGCGCCGTGCGGCAAGGTGCGCGGGCGTTGGATTCTCGCCGCGACGATTCTCGGCTCGAGCATGGTTTTTATTGACGGCACGGTCGTCAACGTAGCGCTGCCCGCTTTGCAGGCTAACCTCAACGCCACGTCTGTCGATGTGCAGTGGGTGGTGGAATCGTACGCGCTGTTTCTGGCCGCCTTGTTGTTGCTCGGTGGTTCGCTGGGCGATCACTTTGGACGGCGGCGCATTTACGCAATCGGAGTCGTACTGTTCGCGCTGGCTTCCGTTTGGTGCGGCCTGGCCCCCAGCATCGGCCAGCTAATCACTGCGCGCGCCGTGCAGGGCATCGGCGGCGCCATGCTGGTTCCCGGCAGTCTGGCGATCATCAGCGCGTCATTTCCTGAAGACGAGCGCGGACAGGCCATCGGTACCTGGTCAGGATCGACTGCGATTACGACCGCGATGGGTCCGGTGATCGGCGGATGGCTGATCGAACACGTTTCCTGGCGTGCGGTTTTCTTTCTGAATCTGCCACTCGCGTTGGCAGTGCTGTTGCTGGTCGCTCGATACGTGCCCGAAAGTCGCAATGAAGAAGAGTCCAGGAAGTTGGACTTCCTGGGCGCTACGCTGGCGACGCTCAGTCTCGGCGCGATCGTCTACGGACTGATCGAGTCATCGCGCCTCGGTTTGCAAAACCCAATAGTGATAGGCGCCCTGTTAGCAGGCACGATCATCTTCGCGACATTCATCCTGGTCGAGGCGCGCGTGCAACACCCGATGATGCCGCTATCACTTTTTCGCTCGCGGAACTTTGCCGGGGCGAATCTTCTGACACTTTTCTTGTATGCGTCGCTCGCCGGCACGCTCTTCTTCATGCCGCTCAACCTGATTCAAGTGCAGGGCTACACGGCGACGGCCGCGGGCGCGGCGACACTCCCTTTCATTTTGATCATGTTCCTGTTGTCGCGCTGGTCGGGCGGATTAGTCAAGCGATACGGCGCTCGTCTGCCGCTGGTTCTGGGACCAATCATCGCGGCGGTTGGGTTCGCTTTGTTTCTCAGGCCCGGCGTAGGTGGCAGTTACTTTAGGACTTTCCTTCCAGCGATCGTCGTCCTGGGACTGGGCATGGCAATTAGTGTGGCGCCGCTGACAACCACAGTCATGAACTCAGTCACGCAGAGTCACGCGGGCATTGCTTCCGGGGTGAACAACGCGGTCTCGCGCACAGCCGGGTTGCTGGCCGTAGCCGTGTTCGGATTGATAATGTTCCACGCTTTCAATGCTTGTCTCGATCAGCGTCTGAATGCGATGCCAATCCCGCCCGATGTTCGTCAGGCGTTGGACGCTGGGCGGCTGAGGCTGGCCGCAGCGGAAATTCCGCGCAGCTTGAATGAAGAAACGCGCGTCGCGATCAAACAGGCCATCGACGAATGTTTCGTGTTTGGTTTTCGACGGGTGATGCTCGTCGGTGCGGCGTTGGCGTTGGCTGGTTCGGTGCTCGCGTGGCTTACGATTCGAGCTAGATAACCTTCGTCCACGGATTGCGGACATCCTGTCCGCCAGCGTGCGCGGCACGCTCACCTCTTCCGGAAGAATCACCTTTGAGTTTGTTCGCGCTGCGCGCTCAGGCGGACAGGATGTCCGCGATCCGTCGCAAGCCGACAACTTGCGTTACAGTCAACCGCGGCGCTATGGTTGATACACGCCCTGTCTGGACAGACCCCCATCTGATCAGACCTCATCGACTAGACTTTATTGGTGAGGTAACTGAGATGGCAAAAAAAACCGGTAGTTCAACCATTCTGGTGATCGAAGATTACACCGACAGTCGCACACTGCTTTCATCGTTGTTGCGGTCGAAGGGCTACAAGGTCCTCGAAGCGCGCGACGGCAAGGAAGGTCTGCTGCAGGCGAACCGCATAACGCCGGATCTGATCCTGATGGATCTCGCCATGCCGGAAATGGACGGGGTGGAAGCCACGCGCCGGCTGCGCCAAAGAAACACTCTGTCCCGCACGCCGATCTTCGCGATCAGCGCCTACGCGACTGCTGATGTTAAGCACGATGCGATTGCGGCCGGCTGCGCCGAGGTGTTTGCCAAGCCATTGGATATTGAGTCGCTGCTGGTCAGGATCAAAGCAACGCTCGGAGCCTGAGACTTCGGTCGTGGTTTTGAGTTCAAGCTCAAGGGTGGGTATCTCTAAAGTTCTACTCAAAATCGTGGCCTGGCCGCAGAGCGGCCAAATGTTTATAGCTCAGGTCGCTTGGAAAAATCACTTTAGCTCCGGAGGAGCGCAATGTAGTTTTTAGCCAAGCCAGATGTTTCGCTCCTCTGGAGCTTCACAGCTCTTTTGGGCTCTTGGTTCCATAAACATTTGGTCCCTCCGGGACCGAAACACGAGAACTTTAGAGACAGCACACTATCGTGCTTCCCGGTTGAACTCTGAACGCTGACTGAACCGCCACCCTTTCTCCCTTCAGGCACTCACCTGGTTAACTCGCGATCAATCGCCACGCTGCGCACCAGACTCTCCAGTTCAGTTTGCAGCCGCTCGGCCTCAGCGTGCTGCGCTTGCTTGTCTTTATTCAATTGTTCCAGACGCGTTTCCTGCGTATCGGCCTTGGACACATAACGCGTGATCAATTGCTTTGCTTCGGCCGTAGCCGTCAGCGCTTTGATGTTGTCTCGCAGGCGTTGCTGATCCGTGCCAATCTCAGTTACCTCCTGATCGATCGTTTCGATTCGGGCCGCGGCGGCGGCCATACGACTCTTGATATCAATGATCTTTTCCAGGACAGCGCGCGTGGTTGCATCGATGTAATTGCGTGAGATAAACAATTCCAAATCCTGACGGCTGAAGTTAAGTAAGGCGTAGGAGTCCATCAACGCCCGTCGCTCGGTGACGGGTAACTCAACTTTCTGATGCGGCTCGAGCGGAACGCGGAAGCGATAATAGCGGGCCGTCTTGCCATCGGGTTTCTGCGTGTCGTCGCTCAAAACCCAGCCGTCACGCACCGGATGTTCGACATAGATCACGCGCGGTTTGTCCGTCTGGTTGGTGAACGTGTAGGTCTTCTGATTGGTTTGATGATAGTGGGCCTGAAAGACTCCATTGACTACGCGAACCATAAAAGTTGGCGCGCGATCTTCCTTCACGCGGACATTGACCAGTGTGCCGAGATCGAGCGCGAAAGAAATTAAACGTTGTTCAGCAGGCTTGAGCCGCTCCATCAACGCCTCACCGGCATAGGCATCGCCATCGATGACCGTGAGGGCTCCATCTTCCAGAGTAAGAGTCGAAGTGTTTTTCAGAAGCATGCCACCCATCGGCCGGTCGCGCCGAGCACCTTCGTTATAGATCGAGACCCGCTCACCGTCCATGCGTGTTTGCAGAATCGGAATCAGCGCGGAACGATCGCGCAGCACAGTCACTGGTTGATCGATGCGGTATTCGAAGAGGTCGCCGACTTCACTGCCGGTGGCGGCGGCTTCCACGCCTGAATCGGGACGCGTGATGGCATCGCTCAGCGAGGTGTGGTCGATAACAAAGTTGCTGGCGACACCTGATGACAACATGGCAAGACCGTTCACGCTGCTGTTCCGGCCGGCGCTTGGGAGTTGCAATATCTGTCTTTGAGTGGGAGTGTTCATGAAGTTCGCGCCTCCGATCACAGTCACGGTTTCAGAAATAGTGCCAACTTCAAGAGTGAGATTCGCATAGGCCGGTCGGTTGTCTCCGACCATGAGATCGCGAACCAGGTAACTCTTAAAACCGGCAGCGTTGACCCTGACTGTGTAGTTCCCTGGTGACAAAACCGGCGACGCGTAAGTCCCGTCGCTCCCGGTCGTCGTGTTGAAAGACTGATTGTTAGCAGTGTTTGTGATCGTCACCGAGGCGCCGCTAACCGTTGCTCCGTTCGCATCGGTGATTGTTCCACTAATCGTTCCCGCGGCTCCGCCTTCAGTCGGTTCATAAATCTGCGGCGCGAGTTTTAGATCACTCGGCATGCCTACGACGGGCCGATAGCGATAGAAGGGCTTTTGAATGCTCTGAATAAACGACACGGGCGAACCGGACACGAGCGAAAGCGTAACCTTGTTCCAATCCTCTTCGCTGACATTGTCGACAATGGCCCAGCCCTGAAAGAAAGGCTTCCCTAGCGAGTCGAGGACGACGCGGTAAGTGGTCTTCCAGATCGGCGCGGCGATCGTATAACTGACGACCATCTCGCGCTGGCCCGCGCCATCCGAAGTAACCACGATCGTCTTGGCGTCACGGCGTCGCGCTGAGGCGCTCGCATTTGCGAATTCGTTAACGTCGCGACGCGCTCCGTCGTCAATCAGCTTTACCGAACGCACTTCAGCCAAATCGAAACTAATCAGTTCGCCTCCCTCGGAAGCGATCACCAGCGCGTGGCTGGTGACGGCGGGTTTGGTCGCGTCAATCTGCGACTTCCGCTCTTCGACGGTTAAGATCGATCCGGTGGCGGTGCGATTAGCGGTGGCCACGTACACATGCGCGCCCTGTAGTTGGCCCAACACACCCGCCAGCCCGCCGCTCAAATTGTTGCCGGATCCGGCGTTGATCGAAAATGGAATATCGGCCAGGCGAGCGGACGGCGGCGCCGACGAATTGTAGCTAACCGCGCCGATCCGGCCCTGTCCCAGGTCGAGCACGACCATCGATTTCAGAACATCATCAACCTGCGATTGCTTGAACGAAAGGCTGACCTCGGCGTGACCGGTGACTGTGCCGCGTCTTTCGATATAAGCGACGCCGTTGCTATAAAGGATCACTCGACGAATGGGCAGAGTTTGCAGATTCGAGCTGATCGTTCCGGTGGGCGCGACCTGCGCGCGGGCGATGCGTCGCGTTTGGGCGAAACAGTTGATGGCCGTCAGACAGACCAGTACTAAAAGGAGAGTGCGTTTCATAACTTTGCCTCCTAAGGCGGAAGAGAGTGTGTCTAAGTTGAGGGGAGACGGTTGGTAATGCTTACGAAAACCTGGATTGTTATCCGAGTAATAGATGCGCCGCGACAGCCACAGGTTGACTTCGATCAGGAGGAAGCACTTTCTTTGCGATTGCGGAGCGCGGACATCCGGTCCGCCTGAGCGCAGCGCGAACCAACCTCCGAAGAGATTCTTCTTCGAAAGTCTGAGCGGGCTGCGCCCGCTGGCGGACAGGATGTCCGCGATCCGGGAATGGTTAAGTCTGTTTCCTCAAGTGTTTTTGCGATACAATCCGCCGCCAATGAACTGTCCGAATTGCGAGCGCGAGATCCCCGCTGATGCGAAGTCTTGTCCATCCTGTGCAACTTCGCTTTCGGACTCTCTCTCTCCGACCCAACTACTCGATCCAACCAAAGCCAGCAAGAACAAGGCCAGGGATAGCAGCAAAAGGACTCGTTCGTATTCTTCTTTCGACTCGATTGATGATGCCCGGTTTGTGCCGGGCGAAGTGCTGGCCGAGCGCTATCGCATCGTTGGCTTGCTCGGTCGGGGAGGGATGGGGGAAGTTTATCGCGCCGACGATCTGAAACTGGGCCAGCCTGTCGCGCTCAAGTTCCTTCCCGAACATTTGTTGACTGATGGCGCGGCGCTGGCGCGCTTTCACCGCGAGGTCCGCGTGGCTCGACAAGTAAGCCACAAGAACGTCTGCCGCGTTTACGACATCGGCGAAATCGACGGGCGGCACTTTCTGTCGATGGAGTTCATCAAGGGTGAAGAGCTGTCTTCGCTGTTGCGGCGCATCGGTCGCTTGCCAGCAGACAAAGCGGTTCAGCTGGCCCGCCAAATTTGCGCCGGGCTCGCCGCCGCGCATGACGTGGGCTTCCTGCATCGCGATTTGAAACCCGCCAACATAATGATCGACGGGGAAGGGAATGCGCGCATTCTGGACTTTGGTCTGGCTGGGTTGACCGAAGAGTTTCGCGATGACGAGTTGGCCGCGGGAACGCCGGCCTACATGGCGCCGGAGCAACTCGAAGGAAAAGAGCAAACCGTCAAGACGGATATCTACTCGCTCGGTCTGGTCCTTTATGAGCTCTTCACCGGCAAGCGCGCCTTCGAAGCGGCCACTCTCGGCGAGTTGATCAAGTTACGCCGCAGCGACCCGACGCCCACAACGCCGACTTCGATCGTCAAGGACCTCGACCCGCTGATCGAGAAAGTAATCGATCGTTGTATACAAAAGGACCCCTCGCAACGGCCTGCTTCAGCCTTACAAGTCGCGGCTGCATTGCCCGGCGGAGATCCAATCGCGGCCGCACTCGCCGCCGGCGAAACACCGTCGCCAGAGATGGTGGCTGCGGCGCCCACGGAAGGAGTGCTCAAACCCGTTATCGCTACGGCGCTGCTCGCCACCTTCATCGGCGTCCTGGCACTCGCCTGTTGGCTGACAAAGTACACGGCAGTTTATCGGATGACCTCGCTCGAATTGCCGCCGGAGGCCTTACGCGTGCGCGCGCGCGATGTGATCAAAAAAATGGGCTATGCGGGCCAGCCGCTCGACAGCGAGGACGGCATTGTCATCAAGGAAGACTACCTGCGTTACATTGAGGCGCACGATCAGTCTCTGGGTCGTTGGAACCGGTTGCGGACTGAAGGGCCAGGAGCTTATCGCTTCTGGTATCGGGAGAGTCCGCGGTACTTCAACACGACTGAACGTATCTATGTTGACCAACCGGCGTTGGATGTTTCCGGCATGACGAGTCTCTATCTGGACATGGAGGGACGCTTGCACTGGTTCGTCGGGGTCCCGCCGCAGCGTGAACCTTCCGGCGGTGAGAACGCCAGACCCGACTGGTCGATTGCTTTCCGCGAGGCGGGTTTGGACATGGCGAACTTCAGGGAAGTCGCCTCGACCTCAGTGCCTTTGCACGCTTACGACGCGCGCGCGGCATGGGACGGCGCTGATCCGGCGCATCCCGAACCGAAGACCCACGTTGAGGCGGCGGCGTTCCGCGGCAAGCCTGTCTATTTCGAAACGATCTATCCCTGGGATCAGCCAATGAGGCAGGAGCAAACGCCCCAGAGTGGCCGGGACCGCGCGCTGATCTTCATTCTGATTGCGGTCTTCCTGATCGCGCTGGTTGGCAGCGCCCTGATTGCCCGCAAGAATTTGAAACTGGGGCGCGGCGACCGTCGCGGCGCAACGCGGTTAGCGCTCCTCTTCCTGATAGTGCGCATGCTGTACTGGCTGTTCATGGAACACCACAACGGGTTGGCTGACTACGAGTTTGGCCTGTTCCTGGTTCATGTCGCCTTCGCCGTCTTCATCGCAGTTTTTCTCTGGCTACTCTATGTCGCACTTGAGCCCTTCGTTCGCAAACGCTGGCCGCAGCGAATTATTTCCTGGAGCCGCCTGCTCGCCGGTGGTTATCGCGATCCGCTGGTTGGACGCGACATACTGATCGGCGCAGTGTTCGGTGTGGCAATGATACTTCTGGGCCTCCTGACTTCGATTGGGTTGCGTTGGATTGGACGGCCCCCTGGACTAACACTCAATCCGGGGGCCACCAACCTCGGCGCCCATCTCTTCATCGGCAAATTCATGAGTCAAATGAACGCGGCTATCTTCCTGCCTTTCATCTCGCTGTTCCTTCTGCTCCTGTTCATGACGGTCCTGCGTCGTGAGCGCCTGGCGTTCGCAGTCCTTTGGCTGCTGCTGGCGACCGTTAATGTGCTGATTGGGCAAGTGCATGTGTTGATGATACCGTTCGCCGTCCTCTCCGCTTTTCTCGCCACCTTCGTGCTCTATCGCTTTGGGCTGTTGGCGTCGGTCGCGGCATTGTTCTTTGCCCATCTCTGGGTCTTCTATCCGATGACAACGGAACTGAGTGCCTGGTACGCGACCGACTTCCTGATGGCCCTCAGCATCGGCGTAGCTTTGGTTGTCTTTGGTTTCTACACCAGTCTGGCGGGTCAGCCGTTGTTTGGCGGGAAGTTTTTGCAGGATTGAGTTGGATCCAGTCTGTAGCCGTCTCCGGATTACTTCTAATGACGCCCCTTGTGAGCGAAAAGCGCAAGAGTCGTCGCCAGGTCCCAGGCGTTGCGGATGCCGAGGAGCAACAGCCCCAACACGATGGCGCCGATTGCAAACACCACCTTCCTTTCCGAAAACGGGATCGCGGTCGCCGTAACTGCGAGGGCGACATAAATCATTGTCGGCAAGATTCCATAGAAGAACTTGTCCGACCAGCCGGGAATCGGATCTTCCCAGTCACTGCGAAATAACCGAATTGTCGTCACCAGGGAATAAGCCAGGCCCGTGGTCGCGCACAAGCCAACGATCACAGCCGCCACCGACGGTGGGAGGCCGGGCACTGCCGAAATCGCGCTGACTATCAGCACGATAGTGAAGTGGAAGACGATCGGCGTTACATAGACAGGTGCGCCGCGCGAAACACGGCGCGGTTCCTGGCCGGCCGTCAGCGTTATCACCACAAACATCAGGCCGATCAACGCTCCTGCCGACGACCCGACGAGAAAAAAGAAAGTATCCCAACCGTTGAACATTTTTCGTCCTCTTGCCGAATGATTCGCCTAGGCTGCACCGTTAGAAGCAAAGTTCACGCCTGCTCGTTTCGCAACAGCTTCGCTACTTCCGAGTGGGCCATCACCACCTCCGGCTCGCGCTGTAAAGCCGCCTGGTACTTTTCGTTGAACACATCATCGGTCGACGCAGAAAAAAGAGCGCGGGCTTGACTGAGCACGTTCTGCACATCGTTCAGCGTAGCAGGCTCCTCGGCAGCAAGCATTTCATCAATCTCTACCACCAGCGCAGAGATCATTCTGAGCCACGCGAACTGCGGGTGATTTATGACGAGCTGCAACAACTCTCCGCTGGTGAGGCGTCCAGCGGCGCGCTCGAAATCCGCGCGTTCCATTTCCAACAGAATCTTATGCAGATGCAAAAGCTTGTTTCGAAGTTCCCTCAAATGTCGAAGGGTTCCATCTGGCAGCGGACTTTCCGAAATGTTATCGCTCAAGGTTCCTCCTCTTAAGTTCTGCCTTTGGCCTGCAGCCGGCTGTATCACAAAAGTACCACGGCGCCAGGACTCATCTTATACCCGATTTTAGCCTGGCCGATCGCGCAGGATCGCAGGCTGGTGTCAGGCGCAAGCCGGACAGGTATGCAGGCTAATAAATCAATAACGCTCGGAGAGATCAGAAATAAGACGAACAAGGAGTATTTGTATAAGTCAGGTTTGATCGAGTGTCGGGTCTCCATCTGCCGCGCGTCGACGCGGCACGACCAGCTTTCCAGTGAAGGTCTGCACGACTTCGCCGCGCTGGTTCCGAGTCTCACCGCGCACGGTGACGATTCCGCGATCCGGGCGAGAGCGCGAGGGCGTGACCTCCAACACTTCACTCTCAACATGGAGCGTGTCGCCCGGTCGCACGGGTCGGGACCAGCTAATCTCTCCGCCGACTCCGACGATCCCTCCGGCGATCGGCAATCCCGCTTCAACCTGCAAGCGCATGGTAATCGCCGCGGTGTGCCAGCCACTCGCCGCCAGGCCGGCGAAGAGAGTGTCCTTCGCCGCTTCCTCATCGAGATGGAATGGCTGAGGGTCGAAATCCTTCGCAAATGCCTTTATCTCCGCTGCTTCAACCGTATGCGATCCGCTGGCGAGGCGCTGGCCGGGATAAAGATCTTCCAGGTAAAGACAGTCATTCTTTGCGTCCGCGTTTGAGCTTGTCATACCCATCAATTCCTCGCTTTCACACTCAAATACTTTCCTTCTTCATGCAACTAATTACAGAGAATTATTCCGCGCCCCATCTGAGTACACACACTAACAAAATGGGGAGGAGCTTAGAAATGCGAAACGATGACGGGGTTGGATTATGAAGCTTCCCACTGGGCGGTAGTGCCCTACTTTGATAAGAGGTGTTCAGAGTACCGACTTTAGTCGGGCTTTTGTTAAGCAAGAAAGAACCCAACTAAAGTTAGTACTCTAAACGCCGTTAAATTAGGGCACTACCCACTGGCTGATTCCTTGACGGCATCCCCGTAACGATCCTAAGGTTGGTGACCTATTTGATGTAGGGCCTATCCGATCTAAGAGCGACACATCGTCGACATTAGTAATGATGAAAGCACACCAAAACAATTAATGAAGGTACGCCGTTAGAGTACAAGATGGAACCATCGATAACATCAGCGGGTGTTTTTGCTTTACTCGGCCTGGGACTTGTGTTCGGTCTCAAGCACGCGACCGAAGTTGATCACGTGGTGGCGGTTTCGGCGATCGTTAGTGAGCATCGCAGCGTGTTTCGATCGGCGCTCGTCGGCGGCTTGTGGGGCGCCGGGCATACCGCTTCGCTGGTGATCGTCGGCTGTGCTGTCCTGGTGTTTCAAGTAGCCATTCCGGCGGCGGTTGCCAAGTGGCTGGAGTTTGGCGTGGCGTTGATGATTATCACTCTGGGAGTCATCGCTGTGTTTCGGGTGATGCGCAAGCGTGCGGACGTTCACTTGCATCGGCATAGCCATGACGGCCAGTCACATGTCCACATTCATTTCCACGAACACGAAACGCAGCATGTGGGCGTCGCTGCCTCACACTCTCATGCGATATCCGAGATTGGTTTCAAGCCTCTTCTGGTCGGGGCAATGCACGGGCTGGCAGGTTCGGCGGCGTTGACGTTGCTGGTGCTGACTCAGATTCGATCGGTGTGGCTCGGATTGCTCTATCTGGCAGTCTTCGGGATCGGGTCCACCCTCGGCATGCTGTTGATGTCAGGCTTAATCGGACTGCCTTTCGCGCTGAGCGCGCGCCGAATATCGCGTCTTAACTTTGGCCTGCAAACAATAGCTGGGGCGCTAAGCATCGCGTTCGGACTGTGGTATGCGTACGAGGCGGGAATTGCCAACAATCTCTGGCGAACCATTCTCTGAGCGGCGGTTGAATGAAATCTACCCGGCGTGGCGTTCTCGATGCTCGCGTACAGCGTATCGTAAAAGAAAGAGGCGTGGCGATGGGAAGAACTCTCGTAACCGCCCGCAGTGAGATGCGACCCTGATTGCCACATCCACAGATAGTTACAAATGAAAACCGGCAGGGTAAGCGTCGTGCCCTAAGTCATTGATTTAATTGGTGGAGCAGCGGGGATTCGAACCCCGGGCCTCCGCATTGCGAACGCGGCGCTCTGCCAAACTGAGCTACTGCCCCACGACGAACGAGAATACAGTTTCAAGTTTCAGGTTTCAAGCTTCGAAATCACCCGCAGGTTGCTACCAGGGCGCAGTTGGTTTTACAGATTCCGCTGAGGACGGACGGTAGGTGGAACAATCGGCGAGAAGCGTGACTCGTGATTGGCCTGTTCGTCATTGGATTAAAGCTGAATCGATGAATCCGGGTAATCAGCGAAAATTCAGATCAAAGTCTTAGCCGCCTCATCAAGCGCTTCGCCAAGTTTCCCCATAATCTTCCCGCCACCCTGCGCCATGTCCGGACGGCCACCGCCGCGGCCTCCAATTACCGAACAAGCAACGTGCATCAAGGCGTTCATGTCGCCCGAGGCGTCGGCCGAGCGCGCGAAAACTAACCGCGCAGTGTCGCCTTCGCGCGAACCCAAAAGCGCAATCGTGTTTGGCTGGGCGATCAGCGCGAGTGCCAGATGCTTGAGTGAGTCGGCGCTCCGATCGTCGAAGACGGTAGCGATGACGGCCGCGCCACTGCCCCCGGATGAACTCCCGCTGGGACTATTGATACGCGCTTGCTGAATTAGCTCTTCGGCTTCGATGCGGCAAGCGACCTGTTCAAGTTCGCCGGTACGTCGCCCGAGTTTTTTGTTCTCCTCAATTAATCGCGTCACCAATGCCGGAGTGTCTTCGCGCCCGGCACTGAACAATGCGGCGACCTCACGCGCGGTCTGGTTTGCTTTGCGATAATCAGCGACCGCGCGAACTCCGGCCATGAAGTGGATCCGCGCCACTCCTTTGGCTCGTTCCCATGAACGCAAAGTGATGACGCCGACTTCGCCCGTCGATCGCGCGTGCGTACCACCGCAGGGAGTAAGATCAAATTCGTCGATTTCAATCACGCGCAACTCGCCTTCGCGCGCAGGCTCTTTACGCAACGGCAAAGTGGCGGCTTCTGCTGAGGTTACTTGTCGAATCGAGATCGGACGACTCTCCCAGATGATCTGATTAGCGAGATCGACCGCCTGCTCGATGCGTTCGTCGCTGGGATTCTCGAGCGCCACGTCGATCTCGCATTCGTGTTCAAGCACGCGAAAACTCAGCGTTGGCGCATCGAACAGTTGGACAAACGCCGCCGAGAGAATGTGCTGGCCCGTATGCTGTTGCAGATGATCCAGCCGTCGCAGCCAATCGATTTTGCCGTGGACGGTGTCGCCCACCTCAGGCGCCGGTCCTTGAATTACATGCAAGACACCTTCGTCTTCCGCATCGATGCAATCAACTACGCGAGCATCGCCAAGCGTGCCTGTATCTGTAGGTTGCCCACCGCCCGTAGGATAAAAGGCGGTACGATCCAGCGTGACTGCGATCTGACCGTCATCTAGCTCGCTCAGACTGATAACCCGCGCATCGAACTCGAGGAGGCGTGAATCGCTGTAGTAGAGTCGATCTGTTGCGGGCATGGAGTCATCATAGTTCGGTCATCATCAAAAAACCAATCCGCAGATTTCGCGGATTACACAGATAACAAAAACGAGAGTTGGCCTTACGGCTGCGGCTCCGCCGCTTGATGTGCGGTGAGGCTTTGCCTTACCGTCGCGTCGATATTGTTGAGCGAGGCTACGCCTCCCAACCGTTCGGAGGCATAGCCTCCTGTATTTTTGACTGGTCTGACTCGGAAAGGCAGAGCCTTTCCGCGCATCAAGCGGCACAGCCGCAACAACCATGCTGCACGTCCTCCGCTTTGTCAGTTGCCGGAATCTGTGAAATCTGTGTAATCTGCCGATCACATGATCAAGTGGGTGAGATTGTCTATTGCGCGTGCTGCGGCACTGTCCCTGTTGTTGCTAACGATCAGCGTTGCTGTTGTTGGCCAGGACAAACCACTCAAGATTCAATATCGCCTGGCGATGCCGCATCCGAGCTCGCATCTTTTTGAAGTAAGCATTGAGGTGGACATCCCTTCGCAAGCAAAGATCCACTATCTGGATTTTCAAATGCCTAAGTGGTCGCCGGGGCGTTACGCAGTGTTCGATTTTGCGAAAAATGTTCAGGAAGTAAACGCGGAGGTTGGTTGCCTCACTCAATATGACGAACACGGAATTGCCTTGCCAAAAAACTGCCCCACCTCGGTCGTGCCGGTCTTGCGAGTTGACGATCAAACGTGGCGTCCGGATTTGGATGGAAATCGAGGTGCCACTCTGACCCTGAACTACAAAGTTTTTGCGAACAATTTGTCCGGCACGTTTTCAGAGCTTGATCCGCGTCACGCGAATTTCAACGGCGGCTGCGTCTTCATGTACGTGGTGAATCATAAGCAGGACCCGGTAGCTCTCTCGATTGATCCGCCGAAGGATTGGCGCATAGTCAATGGCCGCACCGATCGAAGAGGCCAACGCGAGTGGCAGTTCGCCAATTGGGACATCATGATTGACACGCCCACCGAAATTGGCCCTGAGTGGACAGAAGATGACTTCAAAGTCGGCGGCAAGGAGTATCACGTCGTCGTGCATTCTCTGGGCAACGAGGGCGGCAAGCGTCGCGCGCTGGTACGCGACATCGAAAAGATCGTAAAAGCAGAAACCGCGATGTGGGGCCCGCCCGAGTTCGATTCGTATACTTTCCTGGTCCACTTTGCCGCCGACGGTCGTTCCAGCGACGGCATGGAACATCTAACTTCGACGCAAGTCATCATGCCGGGGAGCCTGGCCGACGCCGGAATGTACGAAGAGGCGCTGGACGCTATTGCGCACGAGTTCTTTCACGTATGGAACGTGAAGCGACTGCGGCCAGTCGAACTGGGGCCGTGGGATTTCACCAGACCGGCCAACACGCGCGGGCTGTGGATTGCGGAAGGCATCACCAACTATTACGGCCATCTGATGCAGCGCCGCGCCGGGTTGTGGAATGACGCACAGCTTTGGAACAGGCTGCTCCAGCAAATAACTGAAATTGAGAATTCGCCGGGAAGTCGTTTGATGAGCGCTGAAGAATCTTCGCTCTCGGCGCCATTCATTGATGACGCGCCGCACGCGCAGCAGACCAATCTCGCTAACTCGTCGGTTAGTTACTACCCGAAAGGGGAAATACTCGGCATCGTTCTCGATTTGCTAATCCGCGGGAAGACTAACGGCAAGGCTTCGCTTGACGAAGTCATGCGGCGCATGTACCAGGAGTTTTATTTGAAGGGCCCGAATGCGACTTACTATCTGCGCGGGCGTGGTTTCCAAAACGAAGACTTCGAACACATGGTTTCGGAAGTCGCGGGCACAGACATGAGCGACTTCTTCAAGCGCTATGTGCGAGGCGTCGAATCGCCGCCGTATGAAGAAGCGTTTGCGCAGGTCGGACTACGATTTGTGCGCGAGCCGCAACAGCCGGTGTCGGTTGGGGTGAGCGGCGATGAAAAAGATCCAAACAACTTCAAAGTCACCCGCGTTCGTCCCGGCTCGCCAGCTGCAGACGCGGGGATGGAAATTGGCGATACGATAAGCACGTTTGGTGGAACAAGACTGACACCGGCGAATCTGCCGAAGGTACTTGGTCGCTACAAACCAGGCGACCGCGTGGCGCTCACGGTGCAACGCGGCCGTCGTACAATCCAGATGTCGATCGTGTTGGGCCCACCCCAGGTTATGAATTACCGACTGGAAGAGATGACGAATGCGCCGGCGGAAGCGAAGGTGCTGAGAGCGGGGTGGCTGAACGGGAAGTAGGTTTTGGAGTGCGCCGACTTGTCGGCGCTTTGGAACGCGGCGACTCGTCGCAGCAATTGTACAGTGAGGATCCTTCCTATGGCGCTAACAAGTCAGCGCTTACCAAAGCGACGACAAGTCGCCGCACTCCAAACTAGCGTTTCTGTAATCTTGACGCAATCACCTTGGCTGCGGTCGCGCCACCGCCAACCGCACTGCTGATCGTCGGCGATAAAGGATTCGCCACGTCACCTACGGCGTAAATATTTTCAATGCTCGTCTCCTGCTCCGAGCTGATAATCGCATAACCTCGATCGTCCAGTTTCAACTGATCACGAAACAGGTCGGTATTGGGTTGGAAGCCGATGCGCACGATCACGCCCTGGACGGCCATCTGAAATGGTTTGATGGCGCCGGCGCGTTCAATCTCGACAGCCTCGACCCGTTCGTGGCCGAGGACGCGCCGCACAACTGATTCAGGAAACACGGTGATGCAATGGTTAGTGTGTAATTGTTCAATGAACCCTCGGCGGGCGCGCAGCTTCTTGCCACGATGCACCAGAGTAACAGTAGGACAAACTTCAGCCAGCAACAGAGCGTTCTCTGCCGCCGCATCGCCGCCGCCAATCACGCATACATCCTTGCCGGCAAACGCTTGTCGATCCCCTGATGATTCGATCATGCCGCGGCCGGCGAATTCGTCTTCGCCGGGGATGCCGAGCTTCCGGCGACGCAAGCCGGTTGCGATGATGATCGCGATCGCCTTAATCTCTTCACCGCTCTTCAGCACCACTCGTTTAGCTTTCAAGTCCACACCGGCAATCTCGACCTGAGTCCACAGATCAAAATCACAATCTTTCGTTTGGGCGACAAAGCGATCACGCAACTCGCGACCGTTGTCAGCATGCAGACCGAGATAGTTGTCGATAGGATTGTGAACCGAGAGCAGTTGCCCGCCGACCTCTTCGGCCTGTTCCAGTGCCAGCGTGTCGAGACCCAACTCGTCGCACCAGCGCGCGGCGGACAACCCGGCTGGACCGGCTCCAATGATCAGAACGTCGAGCATCTAGTTGGCTGGTGGTTGATACAGGTTGGGAATGCCGGCGATCGCAGCCGCCGGCAATGGCTTCAGTTTCAGTTGCTCAGTGAGAAAAGTGATCCGGTCGCGACGGGCCTCGGCGTTCAATGCATGAGGCGCGTCGTAAAGCTTGAAGAGCTTTGGCTCGGTCACGACTGCCGCATACTGCCGCGCGCGTTCAGGAGTCAAAAAGCTCTCCTGTGTCGCAAACTGAAGCAACACCATTGCCGGTGCTGCGTGTGAGACATACTTTCCCTGATCAAGCCACGAATACTTTTCGATCAACGCATCGAGTTTCTCTGCGCCTACCTTTTGCCGGTACTCCTGGAACTCTTTTGTCGCCCTGCCGACTTCGTCAGAAGTGGTGCCGGCCATCAACACAAATGCTTTGAACCGCCGATCGACTCCGCTCAACAACGCCCCTATTCCGGCGTTGTAACTGTGGCCTACGTAAGCGATCCGTCTGCGGTCGACATCTTTGCGAGCCAGTAACAGATCGACGCCGCGCCGCATATCCAAAACCTGCTGAAAGAATTCAGCCGGCCGTCGTTCGTCAAACGGATCCTTGACCTCTACGTGGCCGGGACGCGCCAAAGGACCGTCAGTCAATAAAGAGACCACCCCGGCCTGAGCGAGCACAACCGCCTCTTCCAGAAATTCTTTGCGGTTGGCCATCGAAGAGTTGGCCCAATACCAGTGTCCCCAGATCACCGCTGCAAACGGACCGCGGCCTTTGGGAACGACCAGGTACGCAGGCACGACTCCGCCCTTCAGACTGGCATAGGTGATGTCGTACACGTCCGCGCGTTCACGATGCGCCACGCCGATGCGCTTGATATTGAGCGGGGTCATCCGATCGTAGTCGAAGTGGCGGAGCAGTTCGGGATCCTGGGCAGGCGACGCCGACGCGCTTAGCAAAAGAACAGCGATCGTCAGAAAGAGTTGGAGGCCACGAATTGTTCTTGCCATCGTTTCGGTTCCTTCCCTGATCAATGAAGATTGACAATATCACAGGCGCGGTGCGACGCTGAACCGCTCCAATTCAAACCACCGCGAGAGGAGATCGGCAATGCGTCTGACCGAAATGGTTTCGTGCTCTGGTTGAGCGGCTAAGCTGGCGCCGGGCGTCCTCGCTCAGGTGTTGAGCGGGCTTGAGAAACAACCTTTCGATCCCAATCTGCTGGTCGGTTTCGACCAAGCGGACGACGCCGGAGTGTATCGACTGCGCGACGATCTGGCGCTGGTACAGACGCTCGATTTTTTCACGCCGATTGTCGATGACCCGTTCGATTACGGCCGCATCGCCGCGCTCAATTCGATCAACGACGTTTGGGCCATGGGCGGCAAGCCGATCACGGCGTTGGCGATCACCTGCTTTCCCAAGAAAGGTTTGGACTTCTCGATCCTGGGCGAGATTATGGGCGGCGGTCTGTCGGTGCTGACTGAAAACAAAGTAGCCCTGGTGGGCGGTCACAGCGTCGACAACGAACAGATAATGTTCGGCTACTCAGTCACCGGAGTGATCGATCCGAACAAAGTTGCCACGAACGCCGGCGCCCGCGTCAGTGATGTGATCATCCTGACGAAACCAATCGGCACGGGCATCATCTCAACCGGGATCAAGTTGGCAAAAGCCCCGGCGGCAGTCGTCGCGGCATCCATCGCTACGATGTTGACTCCGGGCAAATACGCCGCCGAGGCAATTGCAAAGTTTGACGTGAAAGGCGCCACCGACGTCACCGGGTTCGCGTTGTTGGGTCACACGTGGGAGATGGCCTGCGCCAGCAACGTCACGATTGAGATCGATTCGGCGCGCGTGCCTTTGATAAGTGGCGCGTTGGATTTGGCGGTCGCGGGATTGTTGACGGGCGCCGATAGGACGAATCGTGAATACGTCGGCGAGGACGTTAGCGTGGCCTCGACAGTTGATCAGAATCTGATGAAGTTGTTCTACGATCCGCAGACGGCAGGCGGATTGTTGTTGTCGATTTCGGAAGATAAGGCCGGGGATGTGTTGGCAGAGTTGCGAGCAAATTATCCGCGGGCGGAGATCATTGGGCGAGTGACTGAGCGGGGTACAAAAGCTATCGTGGTGAAGTGAAGTCAGCACCGCCTGCGATAGCGGGCGGGGAGCGCGCTATGCGCGCTGTGCGGACAGGATGTCCGCGCTCCCAGCATGGAACATTACGACGCCATCATCATCGGATCGGGTCAGGGGGGTAATCCTCTCTCAACGACGCTGGCCAAGGCAGATTGGAAGACCGCGCTGGTCGAGCGCGCATACGTCGGCGGCACGTGCATCAACTATGGCTGCACGCCGACTAAGACGATGTTCAATAGCGCCCGCATCGCCTATCTCGCCCGCCGCGCGGCGGACTATGGCGTGCATCATGGCGAAGTCACAGTCAACATGCGCGAAGTCCGCGAACGCAAGCAACGCATCGTTGAAGAGTTTCGCGAAAGCGGCCTCAAAGGCATCAAGCGAACGCAGAACCTCGATCTGCTTACCGGCAACGCAAAGTTTATCGGCCCCCGCGAGATCGAGGTGCAACTGAATGACGGCGCAGTCCGCACACTCACTGCTGAAAAAATCTTCATCAATACCGGCTGCCGCCCCGTCAGGCCGCAGCTCGAGGGCATCGACGACCTGCCCACTCTGGATTCAACTTCGATCATGGAACTCGATGAGATTCCTGAGCATCTGCTGGTGCTCGGCGGAGGCTATGTTGGTCTGGAATTTGGTCAGATGTTTCGCCGGTTCGGAAGTCGCGTAACCATAGTTCAGCGAGTTGGCCAATTACTTGGTCGCGAAGACCAGGATGTGGCCGAGGCCGTTCTCAACGTCATGAAGGAGGACGGAATCGATGTCTTCCTTAATGCTGAAGCAGTTCGCGTCCAGAAGGACGGCGTACAGATCAATTTGACGGTGCGTACTACCGATGGCGAGCAAACGCTTAGTGGATCTCACTTGCTCGTAGCGGTTGGTCGCAAACCCAATACCGAAGATCTGAATCTGTCAGCAGTGGGAATCGAAACGGACCAGCAGGGCAATATCAAAGTTAACAACAAGCTCGAAACTAACGTCCCCGGTGTCTACGCGCTTGGCGACGTGAAGGGCGGGCCGCAATTCACGCACATCTCTTACGACGATTTTCGAATCATTCGCACGAACCTGGTCGAAGGCGGCAATGCCACCACCGATGGACGACTTGTGCCTTACACGGTATTCATCGATCCGCAACTGGGCCGCATCGGTTTGAGTGAGACCGAAGCTAGAGGCAGGAACATCAGGGTGGCGAAGTTGCCGATGACCCATTCCGCCCGCGCCGTCGAGATGAGCGAAACACGCGGCTTTATGAAAGCGATTGTTGACGCCGACACGAATCAGATTCTGGGCGCGGCGGTGTTGGGCGTCGAAGGCGGCGAGCTGATGTCGATGTTCGAGATCGCGATGTTAGGCAAGCTGCCTTATACGGTTTTGAAGGACGCGATCTTCTCGCATCCCACGCTGGCTGAGTCTTTGAATAATTTGTTTATGGCGATGGATAAGTAAGGTCGTTTGAATGCTGCTTGGCTAACCTAGATGAAGTTCGAGTTAATCGGTAGAATTGAGAGTGTCGAGATAATTGCTGTCGGCCGGCAAATTCACGATCTTGCGAATCTGCGGAAAAAGCATGGCAGGGGACGATGGCGAAAGCTGAAGGGAATTGGTCGCGTGCGCTTGGCTGACGGCTACGAATGCGATGCTGAGTTGCATTGGTATGAAGCGCACGGAATCGGCAAGAAGGAAATGAAAGTCAAAGATCTCCTCCACTAAAGAGTCATGAAAACTGAAAATCGATTCGCGATTTGTGTGCAGAACGAAGGTTATCCCGCCTCGCTTGAGTTGTGGAAGGTTTACCGCGTTCTTCCAGACAAAAAGGCGGCGGAGCATCACCTGGTCAGAGTCATCGATGAATCGGGTGAGGATTACCTTTACGATGAAGGTTGGTTCGTGCCGATAAAATTACCGCCGGCAGCTAAAGAAGCAATGCTGGCAGCGGCTGCCTAAATGGACGAAAACACCTCACTAATAAATATTGGCGAACTCTCACGACCAGCCACAATGCTCGTTGAGAAGATATCCGATGCCGTTGGCGGAATATTCAAGCCTTATCAGATCGTTCGAGTAGCCAAAGCTGAAGCACAAGCCGATCAAGTAAGGGCTGAGAGCCAGATTGGGATTTCTGATCTTCAGAGACGAGCATTTCACCGCTTTCTTGAAGAAGAAGGCAAGAAACAAAAGAACATTGAGGACATCACCCAGAAGGCGCTACCTCTGCTTGAAGAGAATTCAAAGCCTAACGAGGTTGAAGATGACTGGATAACTAATTTCTTCGATCGGTGTCGTCTCATTTCTGACGACGACATGCAGAGTCTTTGGTCCAGAGTCTTGGCCGGTGAAGCAAACTCGCCCGGCACGTACTCAAAGAGAACGGTAGGTTTTCTTTCTGATCTGGACAAATATGAGGCGGAACTGTTCACAAGGCTTTGCGGCTTCGTTTGGCGAGTGCGAGAACTGGTTCCACTGATCTATGACGAAACCCAAGAAATCTACAACAAGCACGGTATCGACCCTGGTGCGGTAATGGATCTGGAAACTATCGGACTCATACAATACGAACTTGTTGGATTTCGCAGGGTGAAGCTTCCAAAGAGATTCCCTGTATCGTATTACGGAACAAAGTTAATACTGAATCTTCCGCAAGAGACAGGCAACGAACTCGACGATGGGAGAGTAGTGCTTACGAAAATTGGCCTCGAACTGGCTCCGATATGCGGAAGCAAACCAGTTGAGGGCTTTTTTGACTATGTGACTGATCGGTGGAAGAGCTACGGATATATCATCGACCCGGAGAAGACTTGAGTAGTGAGACCCCGCGCTCCAGGTCGAATCACGATGCAGTGCTGGGAAACAAGATTAGAGAAGAATATGGCTTCGACAACGACCCACCCAATATCTGCGACGCAATCGTCGTTGGCAGAACTCTACCGCGACGTGCGTGCGCGCACCCTGGAGATCGTCGCACCGCTCGAGATCGAAGACTACGTGATCCAAACCGCCGACTTCATGAGCCCGCCGCGCTGGCACATCGGGCACACCTCATGGTTCTTTGAAACCGTGCTGCAAAAATATCAACCCGGATACAAAATCTATTCGGAAGAGTTCCTCTTCTACTTCAATTCCTATTACGAGGGTTTTGGTCAACGGATCGAGCGGCCAAAGCGGGGCACGCGCTCGCGGCCTACGGTCGCCGAGACGAAACGCTATCGCGCACAAATCGATGAGCAGATGACGCAGTTCATCGAGAAGATTTCGGATCATGCCGATGCGGAGGAGATTCTGGCAATCGTGCGGCTCGGACTCGAGCACGAGATGCAGCACCAGGAACTTCTGGTCTACGACATCAAGCATCTGCTGTGCGATCAGTTCGACGCGCCGATTTCGCCTGCGCCGGTGTCAATTGAAACCGTCACCGGCATGGCTGAAGTTGAGGGGGGGTTGTTTGAGTTGGGATATCGAAGCGCCGGCAGAGATGCCGGCGAACCGCCCGCAGGGATGCGGGCGCTCCAGTTTGCTTTCGATAACGAGAAGCCGCAGCACAAAGTTTTTCTGGAAGACTTTCTAATCGATCGCGCACCGGTGAGTAACGGGGACTATTTAGAGTTCATCAAGGCCGGCGGCTATCAGGATTTTCGCTGGTGGCATTCGGCCGGGTGGGAGAAGGTCAATCAGGAGCAGTGGCAAGCGCCGCTCTACTGGGAACGGCGCGACGGCGAATGGATGATTCGCGACTTTGCGGGTTTGCATCGCGCCGCCGGCAAACTCAACGAACCGGTGGCCCACGTCAGTTTTCTGGAAGCCTCGGCTTATGCGAAGTGGGCGGGCAAGCGTTTACCGACGGAAGCTGAGTGGGAAAAGGCCGCTTCGTTTTCACCTGCCCTTGATTCAAAACGGGAGTTTCCCTGGGGCGATGCTCTGCCCGATGAACACCTGGGAAATCTTTTTGAGAACGGGCTGTGGAGCGTCGCTCCGATTGGCGCATTTCCGTTGGGCCAGAGCGCTTACGGGTGCCAGCAAATGATTGGGGATGTGTGGGAGTGGACGACTTCGGATTACACACCTTATCCGGGATTCAAGTCTGAGTTCGATGAGTACAACGACAAATGGTTCGTGGGTCAGAAAGTCTTACGCGGCGGTTCATACGCCACGCCGCGCACGCACATCCGCACGACCTATCGAAACTTTTTCCATCCCGAAGAGCGTTGGATGGTTTCGGGCTTTCGGTGTGCGAAGGACAAGTCATGAAAGTGGCATAGGCTTCAGCCTGTGATTGGTATGTTCGAAATCACAGACTGAAAAGTCTGTGCCAGTCAAAGACTGACGAGCAGCTCTTGTGCCTGCTCTTCCCAGCGCCACGCGGCTTCTTTACCTTCAAGATGAACGCCGCCCAACCATTGGTCGATTCCATTACTCCTAATAAAGTCTGCCTCACCGGCCAGCACTGCTTTGCCGTACTCAGTGATTTCAAATGATGAGAGCAACATCTGCGCCGCGTCCTTATGACCTCGACGGTCAACGCCGCTCAGCTTCAGCAACGGAGTCGAAGCGCCGGCCAGTCGTTTCATTTCGAGATACAACTGAGCATCGCCAAAACCGTATTCGGGTTCGCGCTTGATAAAAGCCGGAAACAAGGATTTGAAGTTGCCGAAACCTTTGGCGATTAACTCCAGGCTCACGTTTCCGATTCTACCGAGTCCGTTATCCGTCGAAGGAAAGCGCCGCAGATGTTTGACGAGCGCGGTCTTCAGGAACGGTAGTGGTGAAAGATCTGATTCAAGGAGCGATTCAATCTCTTTCGGGTTAGACGAGGAATACGCAGCCCAGGCTTTTGATCCGAGCTGCAATTGCGCCGCGGTAACTCTCTGACGCTGAGGATACAACGAAGACAGTTGCTCCTCGTTCAACTGGCCCAGACCGCGAAAGTCTGCAATCCCGGGAAACTCGCCGATAAAAATCAGACTCAACCTGGTCCGGCCGAGGTCGCGTTGAGCCAGCCAGTTGAGCAAGAAGATCAATTGAACCTGGCAGAACAGATCGTGTTCAAACCAGAGCACGACTTCTTCGTGATCAGAGAATCGCGCCAGGGTTTCTTCCTGCGCCTGCAATTCGTGCTCGCACTTTTCAAAATCCACACCATAGGCATCTGCGAGGTGCCTGGCCCGAACCCTGCGAAACTCCTCCTCGGACAGGCCGCCCGGCGCCGGCCCGCAAACGAGTGCCTCGCGCCACGCCAGATGCTCGCCGGGGATATCAGTTTTCTTCGCGGTTCCGGTGGCTGAATCACCGTTATGAATGTGAAGCATTACGGGTTCCTTAAGGGGCATTGATCTCACCGGGGATTCTAACACCGTTAGCCAGGGCCCTGCGTGCCGCAGTTTCGGTTCTTTTGCGAGATCGAATACAATCAGCGCCGGCCCGGTTCCCGGGCCAGGTGTTAACAGGAACATTGAACCGCAAGGACACAGGAAGGTGTCTTGACTCTACAGGCGTTAGAGTACCAACTTTAGTTGGGCTTTTCTCGAGTCGCAAACAGCCCGACTAAAGTCGGTACTCTAAACGCCGTTAGCGAATCGTTCGCTTCTTTTTGGTTTTCTAATTGGTCGTAATGAAGACTGACCTGCTCGTCAACTACAACGAATTCTGGGCGCGGCTGAGCGAAGACCTCCGCGCAGCGCGGCGATCCGTGTTCGTGCAAACGTTCGCATTAGAAGGCGACGCGGTGGGCAAGCAACTGTCGGTTGCCTTGTTGGCTTCGGCGGCGACGGACAAGCGCGTGCTCGCCGATTCATTCACGCGAGTCGTCTTGAGCGATCGCTTTCGTTACTCGCCGGTAAATTTCTTTGATGAGGAACTGCGGCACGAAGCGCGGGAAACCGCGGCCATGATGGGCGAACTCGAAGGCCACGGAGTAGAAATCCGCTTCACGAATCCATATGGTCTTTCGCCGCGCCGGCTCTTGAGCCGCAACCACAAAAAGCTAATCGTGCTTGATGACGAGACGGCTTATATCGGTGGGATCAACTTCAGCGGGCACAATGCCTCCTGGCACGACATGATGCTGCGCATCGAAGACGAAGCAGTCGCTGCGTTTCTGCGCGCCGATTTCCTCGCGACGTGGAATGGACGCGATCGAGTAGCGCATGAAAGGTTCGATGGGATCGAGTTTTTCACGGCTGACGGCCGAGCTAACCGTGCGGCGTTCCAGCGCGTACTGGATTTGATCGACGGTGCTCAGCAGTCGATTTTTGTTGAGAGTCCGTACATCACTTTTCCATTCTATGAGAGGCTGCGCGCGGCTACGCGCCGGGGCGTGCCGGTGAAGATTGTCACTCCCGAGCAAAACAACTGGCGATTCTTTGCCAACTATGCGCGGCTGGAGTCAGCGCGGTCGGCAATCGATCTGCGGCTCTTTCAGGGCGGGATGAGCCATTTGAAGGCCATGCTCATCGACGGCGAACACCTGATCGCCGGATCATCAAACTTTGATTACCTCAGTTATAGAATTCATCAGGAACTGCTCGCGGTAATCACGAATCCAGAGATCGTGAGCGATTTCAGCCGGCGCGTCATGGTCCCGGATCTCGCGAATGCCCGCAGCGTCGAATGCACCGCCAGCACGCTCAGCAAACAATGGCTCAGTTGGAAAATGAAACTGCTGGATGCGGCGATGGAAGTGCTTACCTGACCGCGCGCGATTAATCGTCCTGGGACAATTTCCTGCCTTTTCTCATTGGCACTGAAAAACGCGAACTAAAACACGACTCCTTTCTGGGTACTGGTGCAGTTTCATTTAGTTGATGCCATTAAGCAGCATGGGCGAGTCGGTACAGAACCGCGAGCGGTAGCCACCGGATGCTACATTCAACCTGCGATCGACAATTTCGCTGGCGGTAAGAGCTTTAGTACCCGGTTGAGTGCTTGCATCCGGTCGCTACCGCTCGCGGTTCTGTAACAACCAGGCGTTGGCAACGCGGCTTGGGCTCCGGTCTGATTACAAACTGAACCAGCCCCCTCGGGCGTCTCTTTCTAATCCGTGCCAATCCGCGTTACTCTGCGGGCCTACATGCCTGAATACCCCGACATCGTGGTTTACCTTGAAGCGCTTGAAAAACGAATCCTGGGTCGAACGCTCGAGCGCGTTGACATTGCTTCGCCCTTTCTTTTGCGCACAGCAGTACCGCCCATCTCGTCGGTGTCAGGCATGAAGGTAGTTGAGCTGCGCCGCCTGGGTAAGCGGATCTGCTTTTGCCTCGAAGAAGATTATTGGATTGTCTTGCACCTGATGATCGCGGGCCGGCTTCATTGGAAGGATCGTCTGGTTCCCGACAAATCCACCCAGGCTAAACTTTCCAGGCGGGACCTCGCCGCTTTTCAATTCGACAACGGAACACTTTCACTGACTGAGGCGGGCACTAAGAGGCGTGCTTCGCTACACCTGGTTGAAGGAGAAGCGGGTCTTCGCAACCTCGATCCGGGCGGCTTGGAACTGTTTCAGAAGCCCGACCGTAAGGGAGGGCCGGATCGCATGAACGTTGAAACTTTCACCGCCGCGCTCAAGTCCGAGAACCATACCTTGAAACGAGCGCTCACCGATCCGCGTCTGTTCAGCGGCATCGGCAATGCTTACTCAGACGAGATCTTTTTTGCGGCGCAGCTTTCTCCCATAAAGCTCACGCAAAAACTGACTGACGAAGAGATCGAGAGGCTTTACCTGGCCACATGCGCCACACTCACCGGCTGGGTTGAGCGTCTGCGGACTGAAACAGGCGATCGATTTCCGGAAAAGGTGACGGCATTTCGCGAGGGCATGGCGGTGCACGGCCGCTATCGTCAACCCTGCCCGCGCTGTGGCGCGAAGATTCAACGGATTCGCTACGCCACCAACGAAACCAACTATTGCCCTATGTGCCAGACCGGCGGCAAGCTGCTCGCCGACCGCGCCCTCTCGCGCATTCTGCGCGAAGATTGGCCGAGGACGGCTGAAGAACTTGGGTGACGCGATGAAGGGTATGAGGTTAGTACCATCTGCGTAAGGGCGGGTCAGACACTTAGCACAAACGGAACGCCGATCCACGCGGCTGGAGTGCTGGTTTGCGCGACCGGCGCTCCAGATAGTGCGACCGGACTACTAGTTCGCACGGCCGGACTACTAGTTCGCACGCCCGGAGTCCCGGTTCGCACAGTCGGCCTCTTGGTTCGCAAGCCCGGAGTGGGGGTTCGCACGGCCGGATTCCTGGTTTTGCACGCCCGGAGTACCGGTTGCATGGCCGGACTACTAGTTCGCACACCCGGACTGGCGGTTCGCAGGAGCTATTCGGCTGAAACCGAAATGGCCTGAAGCGTACTTCAAGCTGGGCCTGGCATACTTCGCGACTCCGATTGCCAGTGGCGGTACGGGAGAAAACCTCAAAGCCGCGCTCAAGGCGTTTGAGGGGCGGTTCGACTGAAACCGGATTGGCCGGACGACTCGTGTTGCCCAAGGGTGAAGCTGTATAAGAGACAAGGTTTTGCTGCAACGGACTGAGGTTACTTCGCCGCACTACACTTAAAAGCCTCCGGATACGAAGCCACGTAAAACCTCTCAATTGCAGAGAGGGTCTTCAAGACGTCCGTGCCGTTGAATGATCGCTCGATTAGATCGCGGTTAGCCTTGCGCGTGTAGTCGGTAAACTTCGCGGTTACGTCGCCGCTGTCCTTTGCATTTATGTCGAACATCTTCACCGTCGTGCCGCAGGAGTAATCAAAGGCCTTTGTGTCGATCGATTTGATTTGCGGACTCTGCAAAGTGCGGAAATAAATCTTGCCGCGCCTTTGATCGTAGACAATGCTCCACTGGGTATAGTCCTGCTGGGCCACGTTGCTCAAAATCTCGAACGCATAGTTAACGGCTTCCTGTTCGGACCTGGGCTGCTTCGCAAAGCTTTCCGTCTGGTGCGCGGCACGCACAAAGCGGTCGAGCGAACCTGCGCTGGTGGCTTTCGCAACCGGACTGGTCCGCTTGTAGTTGACCGACTTTTCGTAAGTGTCATTCGTCAAGGCCGGCACGGTGAGTTGGTCGCCGGCATGCACAACCATCTTGCCCGCTACAAACTCCAGCGCGGCTGTGTTGCCTGCTTTGTCGCTGATCAGGTAGTGAACTTTAACGTCGGTAACGATGCGGACGCCTTCAGCATTCTTAACAGCTTCCGCAGTCGTCGCAGAATTGTCGAGCAAGTACTGAATCCATTCCTGCGTGCCCACGGTTGGACGCGAATCGTCTTTCGGATACTCGGTCTCGTCGAGCCACATCTCTTCGACGACCACTCCCATCTCGTTCATGCCACCGGTGGGATTTTCGCGCCCGTACTGATTGAAGGTGACGCTGCCGTATTTGGAAACCCATTTCGCGGAATTGGGCGAGTCACCAATCGTCGCGGTTTTCACTACGCCGCGTTTGTTGACGAAGATCAGCGCGTCGCCGATGCTCCAATCATAGTTTCTGCCGAACAGAACCTCGCTCTTGCCGCGCAGACAGAAAGTCGTGCAGGCAAACGCCTGATTGAGAAATAGACAAACGAGAGCGAATGCTGAGCAGGCAAACTTCTTCATTGTAATTAGTCTCCTCGCGTCATGGCGCCAGAGTCCTTCGCGATTTCCGGTTTACGAAATCGTCCGTGCGAGGGGAGAGTTGGCCATACAATAAATGAAAAATCTCAATTTGAAAATGGAAGAAGGAAAGTCTAAGAGGCTGCCAGTTGCTTTGACATCTCGATGAAATGGCAGGGCAGCTTTGTTTCTATATCCGCAGGGAAGGGGGAGGTTCCAGTCTCGATGTAGCCTCGCTGGCGATAGTAACCAAATAATTCCTCGCGCAGGTTGACGACGTTGATGTCCATGAAGCGGCATGCCAGTCCCCGGCAATACTCTTCGGCCGCATCCATCAGCAGAGATCCCAAGCCGGAATGCTGGCGCGCGGGGTCAACTGACAACAGACCAAGATAAGCGCGGTCATTTCGCTGCTCAACATAAACGCAAGCAGCAACGACACGATCACTCTCACCCAGCAGAAACTTTCCCGTTTCGAAAAAGTCCCGGACGTTTTCCAGTTTGATACGATCCTCGTCAATGAAGAACTCCTCGGCGCGTCGAAAGGCACAATTGATCAGGGTCGTGATTCTTTCGGCGTCCGACAGTGCCGCCAGTCTTACGAAGTTCGCCATAGTAGTAAAAGGCTTCCCGGTAGATACCGGATTCAAGTTTCAACCAGCGTCAGTATAACGAATCCTCGATTCGCTTTCTCGACACGCCTGCGATTCGGTAGTGTCCTACTTTGATAAGCAGTGTTCAGAGTACCGACTTTAGTCGGGTTTTGTTAAGCAAGAAAGAACCCAACTAAAGTTGATACTCTAAACGCCGTTAAATTAGGATACCAATTAGTCAGGCGCTGATCGTCCTTCTCAAACATCTTCCTTCGATGTATTTTGTTGTCGTACGAACTTAACTGGTAAGGAACAAATCTGATGTGTCGAAATATTAAGACCCTGCACAACTTCAAGCCGCCGGCAACGGAGGAAGAAATCCGCGCGTCTTCGCTCCAATTCGTGCGCAAACTCAGCGGCTTTGCCAAGCCCTCGAAGGCCAACGAGGCGGCCTTCACGCGCGCGGTGGATCAGGTGACGCAAGCAGCCCACGAACTTCTGGATTCCCTGGTGACGAACGCGCCGCCGAAGGATCGTGAAACTGAAGCTGCCAAGGCCCGGACCCGGACGGCGGAGCGCTTTCGTTCTGCGGCTGCGGAACCGGCGCCATGACTATCCGCAGATTACAAAGTCGGCGTAGCCGACGATATGTCAGTAGCCCACAGCGCAAGCTGTGGGTTAGGAGGCACTGCTCCAGATTTTTATGACGCCCGCTTCACGGGCTTACTTCTCGATGGATAACTCTACCCACAGCTAGCGCTGTGGGCTACTAATATGTCGTCGGCTGCGCCGACTTCGGGCGCCCTCTGGCGCTCGGGCTACTGACCCCAGCGGTTCCATTCACCAAGCTTTTTCTTCTCGGCGTAATCTGTGTAATCTGTGGACCCAGTTCTAGCGAGTGCACGTTTGATTATTGATGCGGAGGTTAATAAGCGATGAAAGTCGAACGCCTGACTCCTATTCTCAACATCTCAAACATCGCGGAGAGTTTCGCCTGGTTTGAAAAGCTTGGCTGGCAGAAAGGCTGGGACTGGGGCGATCCGCCGACTTTCGGTGGCGTATGCAACGGGGAATGCGAGATTTTCCTCTGCCAAAACTGCCAGGGATCTCGCGGCGGCCCAATGCCTCAACACCCGGGAGACGACGACACCGGCGGGGTTTGGATGACCTGGTGGTTGGCGTCGCCGGCCGAGGTTGATGCGGCACATCAGCTCGCACTTGAGCATGGCCTGATGGTGACCTGGCCGCCCACGGATGAGCCCTGGGGTGTCCGGGAGTTCCACCTCCGGCATCCTGATGGCCATACGTTTCGCGTGAGCGCGAGCCTCGAAGAAGAATAGAGCTTTGTGTGCAGTTGATAAAGAAACCGATCGTTTTCCATTTGTGATCTTAGTGGCACAGACTTCAGTCTGTGATGCCCGGTTAACTGTAAGACGCAATCACAGACTGAAGTCTGTGCCACCAATTGACCACTTCTTGTCCAGGAGGCGCCGTATGTCTGCGAATCCAAATCTGCTGCGCAGCGCACCATACTTTCCCGTCCACGAGGTGGAACGGTCGGTCGAGTTCTATGATCGAGTGCTGGGCTTTCGCTGTGAGTATTCGGCCGGCGCTCCGCTGCAGTTCGCGATCTGTAGCCGCGATGGTTTGGCAATCATGCTGCGCAGGGTTTCATCTGCTGACGTCATTGTGCCAAATGAAAAGCAGGGTGGAACATGGGAGGCGTTCTTCTGGGTCAACGACGTGCTGGCTTTATACTCTGAGTTCGCTGCCCAGGGTGGAGAGATCGTTTACGGTCCGTTGATCCAGGAGTCATATCAGATGAAGGAGTTCGCGGCTCGCGACTGTGATGGCCATGTGCTGGGCTTTGGACAGGCGCTATAAAGTTCTTCTTAGCGCCTTGGCGTGAATTAATTTCTCGCAAAGGCGCCGAGATGCAAAGGCCGCAAAGGCCGAACTTTCAACGCATGTCTATGGCTTAATCGCGACCTTCAACACTCCGTCCGATCTATCTCCGAACAGACGGTACGCATCCTCGATTTTTTCCAGCGGAAAAGTGTGCGTCAGTAGCGGAGTCAGATCGATGCGCCCACTCCTGACGACCTCCATCAATCTGCGCATACGCTCTTTGCCGCCGGGACACAGCGTCGTCACGATGCGATGGTCCCCCAGACCGGCAGCGAAGGCCTCATACGGAACCTGCAACTTGCCGGAGTAGACTCCCAGACTCGAAAGCGTTCCTCCCGGCCTTAGGCAGCGCAAAGCGCTTTCGAATGTCTGTTGCGTGCCAAGTGCTTCGATCGCCACATCTGCCCCGCCACCGGTCAGTCTTTGCACTTCAGCCACTACGTTCACCTGGCGGTAGTCAAGCACAACATCTGCGCCCAGGCGCCGGGCCATCGCCAAACGGCTATCATCACCGTCTATTCCGATGACCAGTGTCGCCCCCATTAGTTTCGCGCCCGCGGTCGCGCACAGGCCGATCGGTCCCTGCGCAAGCACGACTACGGAATCGCCGATCCGGATCTGACCTGACTCCGCGCCGGCAAATCCGGTCGACGCGATGTCGGCCAGCAGCACGACTTGCTCGTCCGATAACTCGTTCGGAATTTTTGCGAGGTTCGCCTGCGCGTTCGGAACCAGAAGATATTCCGCCTGGGCGCCGTTGATGGTATTGCCAAACCGCCACCCACCGATTGCTTCATAGCCTTCACCATGACCGCATTGCGATAGTTGGCCCCACAGACACGCGCGGCATTGCCCGCACGGAGTGATCGCCCCGACCAGAACCCGATCTCCGATTTTGTAGCCGGTCACGGCAGCGCCCAGTTCCTCGATCTCTCCCACTGGTTCGTGTCCAATGATCAATCCGGATTTGACCGGATATTCGCCACGCAGAATATGCAGATCGGTTCCACAGATCGTCGTCAACGTAACGCGGATGACAGCATCGTTCACACCTGCTCGCGGACGCTCGACTTCTTCAACGCGGATATCGTCTTTTCCGTAAAAGACGTTGGCCATCATCTTTGTCATTTCTACTTCTTCTCCGCCTTGTGGCCTTTCAGCATTAAGATTCACCGCTAAAGCGACGGTGCCAATGAGACAAAACCAAGGTCCCGTTCCTTATTCATCGCGCGTCCAGGAATATCGTCCACTCCTTGATGTCGCCGGCGACCAAAATGTCCCGCCGCGCCCACGGGTCCTCTCGAAAGATTGCCCGGGCCGCCTCAGTGCTCTCGGCCTTCACGATCACCAGCGACCCGCTGCCGTCCGCGAATGGACCCGCCAGGATGACGGTGCCGGCTGCAAACAGCGCATCCACGAAGCGTGCGTGCTCGTCCCAGTACGCTTGTTCTCGAACCGGCAGGTCGGGGTTCCACTGCGAGCCATGACGCTGGAAAATGGCAATGGTCTTCATTCCCTCTTTTGGTAGGATCCTACTTTGATAAGCGGTGTGTAGAGTACCGACTTTAGTCGGGCTTTTGTTAAGCAAGAAAGAACCCAACTAAAGTTGGTACTCTACACACCGTTAAGTTAGGAGACCACCTTCCCTCTTTATTCCTTCCCCCGTGGGCTTTTCTCAAAATTAAACGCCGCGGAGTTCATGCAATAGCGCAAGCCCGTCGGCTGCGGTCCATCATTAAAGACATGACCGAGATGTGAACCACATCTCTGACACTTCACCTCAGTCCGCGCCATCCCCAAACTGCGATCGGTTTCTTCAATGACATTTGCGTCAGAGGCCGGCGCATAGAAACTGGGCCAGCCACTGCCGGATTCAAATTTAGTATCTGAGCCGAACAGCTCCAGGCCGCACGCCGCGCAGTAGTAGACGCCAGGCTCGTGATTGTCCCAGTAGGCGCCAGTGAAAGCCCGTTCAGTCCCGGCCTGGCGCAGCACATGGTATTGCTCCGGCGAGAGTTCTTTGCGCCACTCTTCGTCGGTTTTTTCTATCTTGTCAGTCATCGCTGCTATCTCCTGTCGGCTTAGTCTCCGATGATCTTCACCAGCACGCGCTTCTTTCGGCCGCCATCAAACTCGCCATAAAAGATTTGTTCCCACGGTCCAAAATCCAGACGCCCGGCGGTAACTGCCACCACTACTTCGCGGCCCATGACTTGTCGCTTAATATGCGCGTCCGCGTTGTCCTCACCGGTGAGGTTGTGTCGATAATGGCTGACAGGTTCGTGCGGCGCCAGCTCCTCGAGCCAGGTCTCGTAGTCATAGTGCAGACCGCTTTCATCATCATTGATAAAGACTGAAGCGGTGATATGCATCGCGTTGACCAGCGCCAGGCCTTCGCTAATTCCGCTGTCTTGCAAACACGACTCAACCTGCGGCGTAATGTTGATAAATGCCCGTCGGGTTGGTACGTCGAACCAAAGTTCTCGTCTGTAGCTTTTCATTAGAGTTGAACTTGCGCGGGCTAAGGTCGCGGCCAGCGCTCCATGTTGTAGACGCGTTCTCCGGCGGGCTTATCTTTTCTGGCCGGCCAGTTCAGAACTGCTTTCCATGAATCTGCCGTCTCGCGTTGCCAGCGGAATGAGTTGCGCGCTTTGGTGACGGGCGCGAACTGAATCGAGTTCTCATCGAGCGCGGTGGCAACATAGCGCGACCCCTCGCTGCCGCCGCCAAACTCTCCGTTCCGTAGTTCAAAGCGCGTTGTGTCGGTAACCTTTTCGCTTTCGATGGTGTCGACGGCGAGCGTGGTCTCGTTCTCGAACCTATAGCGTTCAAAGAAAGGAGCCTGGTCGACGCCGCTGCCGCGCCATGAGCCTTCAATCCAGCGCAGTTTCTGAAGATCGGCGGTGGTGATGAGTTTTGGTTTCGGTGGTTGAATCTGTTGCCCGGCGGCGCAACTCGCGATGCACAAAAGTGAGAGGGCGATTAGATAGCGAAGTGATTGCATGCTCAAGAGTTTAGACGATGAATAGTGAATCGTAAATTGGCGAAAGGACCAGGGCGGTGTCTTAGTTTGAGAGATTTGCTGCTTTAGGTAAGACGATCCACGAATCACACGAAGGGGAACTGGTTCTGTTCGTGCGGTTTCGTGGATCGTTCTTGTCCGAGCGGGAAAGAAACGCGAAAACAAACTATCGCTTCCCATGCACCGAGCCGCTGATCTTCTTGCGAGTAGTTTGGCCGGTGTGCAGCACGGGAATGGCCTGATCAACTTCGCTATGAGGCCGGGCGATGACGTGTGTCGCGACGACTTCGCCGACGCGCCGGCCAGCGGCCGCGCCGGATTCGACGGCGCTCTTAACGGCGCCGACTTCACCACGTACGATGCATGTTACGAGACCGGCGTCGATCTTTTCCCAGCCGACCAGCACCACGTTCGCGGACTTCACCGCCGCATCCGCGGCTTCGATCATCGCCACCAGACCACGACATTCGATCAATCCCAGGGCTTCTCGTTCCATAATTAGTCGTCTCCGAAATGGGGACGTAAGAATAGCACAAAGGTGGCACAGACTTTAGTCTGCGTTATTGGTTCCGTCACGGCGTGACGAGCCGCAACCCCGGGAGTGGAAGGGATTCACATTCAAGCGGTCATGGACATTCTGGCGGACTCTTCAGTTACCATTGGCGCGGCGGGGTGCTCGAGGGCCTCGAGTAAAGCCGTCTGGTGCCGATAAACGAACTCGTCGCGCATGGTGATTAGATCATCAAGGACCCGTTGTCGGAACGTTTCCACCTCAGCCGCATCCCATGGGTTCTCTTTACCGTCCGAATACACGTACGAGAGATCTTCGACGACGCTGAGCAGCAGGTGATTACTCGTTTTGGTAATCTCGCGGAGCTTCTTCTTGTATCTGTTCATTCCCGGTAAAGCCGGACCGAGCCGTTCCATCACTGTCACTTCGTGCCAGGCCCAGTCAAGTTGAGAAGTGACGGCCTTCAGACCATGAATCCAGCCGTTGACGTTCACCACGCCAGTCAGTCCTTTATAAAACTCCTCCAGCCGTGGATCCAGAAAATCGTAATCGGGATCGCAAACGCCGCCGCGCAAGCGTCCGGTCCGTACGAGTTCATCCTTAATTGGTGTGCCGTCATAGGGCACCATGCGACAGAAGGTTACGGGAAGGCATCCATCAGCGAGAATTATCCTGAGAAAATTCAGGTTCTCACGAACCGTCTCAAACGTGCTGGATGGATCGAGCAGCATGAATCCATATTCGAATGTCAGGCCAATGCTCTTTAGAAGTTTCACTGCCTTGATATTCTGCTCGACGGTAATCTGTTTGTGAAGAGTCTCCAGTCCCTGCTCGCTGCCGGATTCCAGACCCATATAAACCAGATAGAGTCCCGCATCTCGCATAGCGATAAAGAGTTCGCGGTCTACGGCATCAGCCCGGCAGTTTATTTTCCAAATGACTTTTCCGGGTAAACCGTTGCGATGCAGTTCGTCGACGAACTCGCGCGCCCACCGCCGCCAGACGGTCCCAAAGAGCGGAAAATCATCGTCTTGAAAAAGGAAGACCGTGGCGCCTCGCTGTTCATGCAACAGGCGCATCTCGCGGACCACTTCCGCGGGCTTGCGCGTGCGCACTATTTTTCCTGGGGCGGCGCGATAGAACGTATGGATAGAACAAAAGGAACAGGTGCGGGCACAGCCACGGCTGGCAAGCACGGGCATGATACTTCGTCCCAACACCGTCTCGGCCTCATAGTTGCGCTCCGGATACGGCAATTGGTCGAGGTCTTCGACCAGAGGACGCGCAGTCGTTGCGATTACCTGGCCATCGCGGCGATAGGCAATCCCATGAATGTCGCGCCAGTCCTTCCCGGTGCTGACAGCATCAGCCAACTCGACCAGCGTCGCCTCGCCTTCGAACCGGACGACGCTATCCAGTTCGGGGACAAGTGCCAGCGTTTGTTCGTAACTCAAACTCGGAAAGTGTCCCCCCATCGTGAAGTGACAGTCGATCCCGAGAGCGCGCAGCCCGTACAGCAACTGCGCGTAACGATCGATAAAGAATTGGAAGATCAGGGAAAACCCGATCAAGAGTGGATTGAGCTGCTGCGCAATCTTGAGGATTTCTTCGAAGTCCTGCTCGATGTCCACGACCTGCACGGAATAACCGTACTGGCGCAGGACCGAAGTGAGATAACCGAGACCCAGATTTCCCTGGTGCTGAAAGCCGACGAGCATAATCGGACGCGACGTGTCGCGTTCGCGCTCGGCTTCCGTGGGACCCTGGAAAATGCGTAGCGGGATAGGCTGGCGCATATGTCCTCCCAAGCCGGTATTCTTAGCAACCGATTCCGTTGGGGAAGTCGGTCGCTACGGATCGTTCAATACGAAGCTGAACTCTGACTACTACCCCTGACGTCTCGCGATGATGGCCTTATTAACAAAATCGGCGAACTCCTTCTGGGCTATCGTGTCCAGCTTGTTAAAGAAACGCGGTGGGGGATCTCCACCCCGACGCGGATCCCATCGCAGTACCGCCGCCACGTTAAATGACTTAGGAGCCGTCTTCTTTGTGGCTTTCTTCTTTGCAGCTTTTTTCTTGGTCGCCATTTTGGCCTCCTGAAGGATCGACTTTTGAGATCAGCGAAGACCAGCAACCGCTACGGACCTGGCCGCCTTAGAGTCTCCACTGAAAGAAATTAATGCTGCCTAATATACACCGAGAGGGAAAGGTGTCAATAGCAATCTTGCAAGCGCATTGTTCTCTTTTCCTTGCGTCATTTATTCGTTTGCCAGGGAATTGGATATTGATTCGCGGATGTGAACAGTTGCCGATATGTTCCAAGTAGATTGATGAAGTACGCAACCTCGGAAGGGAGGGATGCGCTGGATCCGGGTCCCGTAAACACTCCCCTTGAATAGCGGCCTGGGTTCTACTCTTGCGGCCTGCGCCCTCTTCAAAACTGAACAGCTTAGGTAGGGACATTCACCCTAAGCTGCGGATTCTTAGTGAATCCCTAATCACTGACTGTTTAGTCTATGGCACTAATTTCGCAACGAATGCACTGGCGCGGGAATCCGGCCGCCGCGGCGAATGAATTGGTCGGATGAAAAGCGGTTCACTGCCATGATCGGCGCGCTCCCCAGCAGGCCGCCGAATTCAACCATCTCGCCCACGTCGCGGCCGGGCACGGGAATGATGCGCACGGCGGTCGTCTTGTTATTCATCACGCCGATGGCCATTTCATCCGCGATGATCGCGGCGATCGTCTCGGCGGAAGTCGATCCCGGCACGGCGACCATGTCGATGCCGACGGAACAGACGCTGGTCCAGGCTTCCAATTTCTCGAGGGTCAAAGCACCTACGCGCGCGGCTTCGATCATGCCCTCATCTTCGGAGACCGGAATGAACGCTCCGCTCATGCCGCCGACCGAGTTGCTGGCCATCGCTCCGCCTTTCTTGACCGCGTCGGTCAACAAGGCCAGCGCCGCGGTGGTGCCATGCGCGCCGGCGCGCTCGAAACCCATGGCTTCGATAATGTTCGCGACTGAATCGCCGGGCACGGGCGTCGGCGCCAGCGACAGATCGATTATGCCGAACGGAATTCCCATACGGCGCGCGGCCTCGCGCCCTACCAGTTCGCCGGCGCGCGCCAGTTTGAAGGAAAGCTTCTTAATGATTTCCGCGAGTTCATGCAGCGGGAGATCCTTCGGCGCCTGCTGCAACGCATGATTGACAACGCCGGGCCCCGACACGCCGACATTCAGGACCGCTTCGGGTTCGCCGATGCCATGAAACGCTCCGGCCATAAATGGATTGTCTTCGACCGCGTTGGCAAAGCAGACAAACTTCGCGCAAGCCAGCCCCGAACGTTCGCGAGTGCGTTCGGCCGCGTCTTTGATCAAGCGACCCACCCGCGCGACTGCGTCCATGTTGATACCCGCGCGCGTCGTCGCCACGTTCACTGAAGAGCAAAGCCGTTCAGTCAAAGACAGCGCTTCCGGAATCGAGTCGAGAAACGCGCTCTCTTTGTGCGTGAAGCCTTTGTGCACCAGCGCCGAGTAGCCGCCAACAAAATCTACTCCCACCGCGCCCGCCGCTTCGTCAATAGCCCGGCCCAGATCGATTGGATTGCCTGACGCTCCCTCAGTCAAAATCGAAACGGGCGTCACCGCGATGCGTTTGTTGGCGACGCGAATTCCGATTTCGTTGCCGATTTCGTTAACTGTACTGACGAGGTTCCCGGCCGTCCTGCCGATCTTCTCGCGCACGCGCGCGGCGGTGCTGTCGATCGAATCGGTGGCGCAGTCGCGCAGGCTCAAGCCGAGCGTCACGGTGCGAATGTCGAGATGTTCCATCTCGGTCATGCGCACGGTTTGCAGGATTTCAGCTTGGGTATATTCCATAAGAAGAACAGAAGTCAGAGGTCAGAGGTCAGCGATCAGGTGGTCTTTATCTGACTTCTGACCGCTGACTTCTGACCTCTGCCTTTCTATCCCATCACTTTGCTGAGCACCAGCAGGATAATGAAGACGACAAACAGGCCCAGCGCCACCAATACAAAGCGCAGGCTCGGATCGTAGTGGGCTTCCTCAAACATGGCGGTCGAAACGTGATGAATCTTTTCCACGCGCTTGACGTTGTCTTCAAGGGCGCCGCGCGCCGCCGTAGCCGCTCCGCGCGCGGCAGTGGAAGCGCGTTGCAATCGCTCTCTCGTTCGTTCGCGCGTACCGTGTCCGAAACCTTTGTCATCCGGCTTGTCCGTCGCGTTTGCGACCGTTTCGGGATCCGCCGCTGCCGAGGCGATCTCAATTGGCGCGGGCGACGCTTGAGCTTCCCGGTCGGCAACGGATTCGGAGGTGGTCGATGACTGCGAAGCAGCCTCTGAGATTTCGGTCGCGGATGGTGCTGTCTGAGTCGAAGCCGCCGCCATCGGTTTGCCGCACTCAGGACAGAACATCGCCGGTTCGCGAACCGCCGCGCCGCACGACGAACAACGAAGTGAGATTTCAGGTTGCATTGAGTTGTTGTAGATTGCCGATTGCCAATTGCCGATTTGAAAGTCCGGTATTCTTGAATCCCATTCTTCTGTGCTCGATAGGATGTTCGGCAATAAATTTATTAGTAGCGTCAGTCAACTCACAAAATAAACCGACCAATCGGCAATTGGAAATCGAAAATCGGCAATGCTCAGATTCGATGCATCGCATTGAACAAGTCTTCGCGCTGAGCATAGATATGCACGCCCAATTTCTCGCCCTCGGAACGCAGCCGATCCTTCAGTTCAGTTACCGACAACTGCGAACGCGAGGTGTTGGCGATAATCACCATCGCAAACTTTCCCTGCACGACGGTTTGATTGATGTCGACGATACTGCAACCCGCCTCGGACAGAATTTGCGCGACGCCGGCCACGATACCCGGATGATCCATGCCGAAAACCGAGATGATTAGCCGGTCGGCTGAGCCCTGGCCGGGGCTGGCTTCGCCAGGAGACGACAGACCGCCGCGTCGGGCCGCGCCATTTGTAGCCAGCGCCGGCGCGACTGTTTGATAGATATCAGTGACCAGTTGCTCAACGGCACTCTCATCCGCGGACGAGCCGAGCCGCTCGTAGATGGCGCGAGTGATGCGGTAGATCAACTCTTCGTTAGCCATGATCCATTTTCGATTGCCAATTGCCGATTGCCGATTGGAAATGTGGAGCTGTCTTCAATGTCTGCTCTGAGGTTGATCCGGGGGCTCTTTGATCTCTGGCGCATTCCTTGACGGGCGTCCGTTATTTTGAAACTCAAGAATCGAATCGGCAATCGGCAATCAAAAATCGGAAATGTCCTATCGCTGTCCGTTATCCCGACCTAACGTGCGCGCAACCTCGCGCAGCTCTTCCGAATTGCTGTCGGTCAGGTCAACCCGGTCAACGATGCCGACGACCGCGGCTTCAATTGACATGTCCTGATTACCGATCGCCGTGCGCGCCGCCTTGCCGTAGGCGCACATTACTGTTTCTCCCGGACCAGCGCCCAGTCGGTCGGCCACCACGACGACGTTCTTCGTGGGCTCATGATCCAGGTCGTATGGATGGACGACGAGAAAACGCACGCCCTCGAGATCGGGCGACTTCTTGGTTGACCAGACTGTGCCGACGACTTTGCCTAAAAACATGTTTAGAGTTTCGAGTCCAGAGTTTCGGGTTTCGAGTTGGGGTATCAGTTGAGTTTTTCAACTCGAAACCCTAGACTCGCAACCCGAAACTGCTAAGCTTTGGCAAACACCTCTGCCGGATCGCCGATGTCCCGAGCTGAAGGCGTGATGATCGTGCGCGGACCGACGTAAATCTTTTCACCTTTTTGAATTGCCTGCTTCACGTCGTCTTCGCTGACAAACTCAGCCGGCTTACGTCCGTTTGCCGTGGACTGTGAACGGGCGTTCGCAGGTTCGCGCGCGCCTCCGCCATTAGCGCCGGCGCCAATCGAACCATCGGGTCGTGGGGCCTCGGGAGCTGCAGGCAGGGAAGTTGACTCAGGCTGACGATTCGCCAAAAAGCGATCTACGATCGCGGCAATCTCCTGACGACTCACCTTCGGAGCTCCGGCATCGGGCGACGTGGTCACCGCTGACGCGGATCTAACCATTGCGGGTTGCTGCGGCATTGCCGCGGGCTGCGCCGCGACTGCGGGACGCTTGCTTGCGACAGGGCGTGTTTCGAATGCGACCCGTTTGATATCCATCAGATGCAACGGCGAAACATTATCGGAAGTCACGTTGCCGCCCCAGGACCCACAACCAAGCGTCATTGATGGTGACAGCGCGGTCGAAAAGCCAATGGCCCCGTGCGTGGTCGGCGTATTGACGGTGATGCGAGACGCGGGCATTTCGCTGCCGTAGTGCACCGCCGCTTCACGCGAGCGAGTATGAATGCCGGCCGTGTGGCCCATACCTCCATAATGCAGAACTTCGTTGCATCGCGCGGCGCCACGCTCGAGGCCGTCTTCGACATAGAACGCAAGAATCGGCGAAAGTTTTTCCATCGATAACGGATAATCGCGGCCCACTCCGGCGACGTCCGCCATCAGGCAGCGAGTTCCCGGCGGCACGCTGATGCCGGCCAGGTTCGCGATCACCTCGACTGATCTGCCGACGATGCCGGGGTTCAAAGTTCGCTGCGGCGTCGCCACAACCTTAGCCAGCAGGTCAGCTTCCGACTGGCTGACGAAGTAAGCGCCTTGCAATTTGAACTGTTCGCGCACGGCCATCTCGATGGGCGCGTCCACTACGACTGCCTGCTCGGACGCGCAGATCGTCCCGTTATCAAAGCATTTGCCGGTCAAAATATCCTGAACGGCCTTGGGAACATCGGCACTGCGTTCGATGAACACCGGCACGTTGCCGGGGCCGACGCCAAACGCGGGCTTGCCCGATGAATAGGCCGCGCGGACCAGGCCGATCCCTCCGGTGGCGAGAATCACCGCGGTCATCTTGTGTTTCATCAGCGCCTCGGTGCCTTCGATGGTGGCGGTCGTCATGCAGCCGATGGCCTCGCCGGGTAGTCCGGCTTTCACTCCCGCGTCGCGCATTACTTTGACGGTCTCGTTTATGCAGCGCGCCGCCGAAGGATGCGGCGAAAGGACGATCGCATTGCGCGATTTGATTGCGATCAGAATCTTGAAGATGGCGGTGGAAGTAGGATTAGTAGACGGAATAATGCCGCAGACAACGCCGCGCGGACTGGCAATTTCGACCACATCTTTGGTTTCTGAAACTATGCCGACGGTGCGCAGGTTCTTGAAATAATTCCAAACGTCTTCGGCAGCAAAACGATTCTTTTCATGCTTGTCGGCCGCGACGCCATAACCGGTCTCTTCGACCGCCAGAGCTGCCACGCGTGGAGATTCCCGCAACGCTGCCTGGGCCATCGCTTCGCAAATGCGATCGATTTTCGCCTGATCGAAGCGTGCCAACTCTGCTTGTGCGCGATGCGCCGCTTCGACCAGGTCGCGGGCCTGCTGCACGGAAATTAGATCTTTGTCGGCCGACATAACTCCTCCCGATTTCTGATCTTAGATTTCAAATCTGAAATTGTTCAACTGCTTCCTTTCGCTTTTGAGGCACCAGCCCGCCGCGTTGGAGCTCCGAGCCAAGTCTGTCGAACCTTCGATTTCAAATTTGAAATCTAAGATCAAAAATCGGCAATGCCCTTACTTGGATCTTTCTCTGGCGCTTTCTCTGGCGGTCAACGAGCGGCCGGCCTCGCCCTGGCCCAACTGGCCGCGGGTTCCGCCCGCTAACTGCGATGATTCATCGGGGCTGAATCCCGTGGCGCCGTTGACGGGCAGGACGCGCTCGACCTCGGCATGTGGTCGCGGAATAACGTGCACGCTGATCAACTCACCCACGCGTCTGGCCGCGGCTGCCCCGGCATCAGTCGCTGCTTTCACGGCGCCCACGTCTCCCCGCACAAACACGGTCACATACCCGGCGCCGATATATTCCTTCCCCAACAGTTGCACGTTGGCTGCTTTGACCATGGCATCGGCCGCTTCGACAGCGCCGACAAAGCCTTTGGTCTCGACCATTCCGAGTGCTTCAAGAGCCATCTCTGTCAGACCTCACTTTTCAAGATTGTAGAAGTTAAAAACAAAGCAGATAAGTTTCTGCGAACGACTCAAGCTACCACCCTGCGCGATAAGAATCAAGACGGGTCAAACTTGAATTCAATAAAGTTTGACAACGTTTGCGAGCGGGCGTTATAGTGCGGCCAAAGAACAGCTTGGATGGTGCCGGTAGGGTTCTGATGGGGACGGCATTTATTCATTTTAAGAGCTGTTCGACCGCCTCGCATGATCAGCGTCGTCTGGGACTGGCTCAACTGAAAATGACGGAGAGCATCGGAGAAAAATTGCGACTCGCACGCGAGACGCGAGGGATTGCTCTACGCGATATCTCGGAACAGACCCGCATCTCGATGCGCTACCTCGAGGCCATCGAGGCAGATGACTATCGGCGTTTACCCGGCGGCATTTTTAATCGTAGCTTTATTCGCGCGTATGCGAAGTTTGTCGGCTATGACGAGGACCAGGCGATTGACGACTATAGTCGCACGCTGCGGGAACTAGGTCAGCCGGATGAAGAATCGGAACCTAAAACTTTTAAGTCGCTGGTCTACACTGACGATGCCAGTCACCGATCGCCACTGAAGAACCTGCTGCTGGCGATTGTGATATTGGCAATTTTGACGGCTTGTGTTTTCGGCGGTTTACATTTCTATCGCCGAAGATTGGCGCCAAAAGTGCGGCCGGGAACCGGACAGCCATTTGCACCGAGCCAGCCCATCGCAAATCGGTTGATTCATATTCCGGGCGTTCAGACAAAGGAGGGCCAGCACGTATTCACCGTGTAGAAGCGGCCGTAGGAATCATTCTGCGCGAGTTCGCTGTGCGCTGAAGCTGCGTCGTTTAGTGAATTGTCGTCGCGATGAGGTCAGTACCGAGAGCGGTAGCGACCGGGTCTGGTCCTCCCGATCTCGAAACGCGTGGAGTATTGCGGCCCGGTCGCTACCGCTCTCGGTACTGACCTCATCCGGCTGTCCGGGAGTCTCTCAAAACAGGAAACGTCCGCGACCTGCGGGCGTTTTCTTTTTGCGTTACAGTTAACTAAGCAAAATCCAAGGAGTAATTTTAGAGAGCCATGATAACTGAGAAGATTCCCGAAGGACTTACTTTCGATGATGTTCTGTTGGTGCCGGCACGTTCGGACGTGCTGCCCACGGAAACCGACACCTCGACCCAATTCACGCGCGGCATTCGCTTGCAGATTCCGCTTTGCTCTTCGGCGATGGATACGGTCACCGAAGCATCGCTGGCAATTGCCATCGCCCAGCAAGGCGGCATCGGCGTCATGCATAAGAACCTGAGCATCGCGCGCCAGGCTGAAGAAGTCGACAAGGTGAAACGTTCCGAATCCGGCATGATCGTGGATCCAGTGACCATCTGGCAAGACCGGCCAGTGCGCGAAGCGCTGGACGTAATGCAGCGTTATCACATCAGTGGCGTGCCCGTGGTCGATGAAGACGGGCACTTAGTCGGCATCATTACGAATCGCGATTTGCGTTTTGAAGAGCGCTTTGATTTACCGGTTTCTGAGGTAATGACCAAGCAGCCGCTGGTCACTGTGGCGGTGGGCACCACACTGGATCAGGCCAAGCAGGTCCTGCAAAAGCATCGCATTGAAAAGCTTCTGGTGATTGACGAAGACAAGCATCTGAAGGGCTTAATTACGGTCAAAGACATTCAAAAAGCGATCAAGTATCCGACCGCCGCGAAAGATGATCTCGGTCGTTTGCGCGTGGCGGCGGCAATCGGAGCCACGGGTGATTTCAGAGAACGCGCGGATGCCCTGGTGCAGGCCCGCGTAGATTGTTTGGTGATCGATACGGCGCATGGCCATTCTTCACGCGTGATCGAAGCCGTGCGTGAGATCAAACGCCGCCACTCAGACACTCAACTGATCGCCGGCAATGTCGGCACGGGCGAGGGCGCTCGCGAGTTAATTGATGCCGGCGTTGACGGAGTGAAAGTTGGCATTGGCCCGGGATCGATTTGCACTACGCGCGTCGTGACCGGGGCCGGCGTGCCGCAAATCTCCGCGATTCAATCCTGTGTCGAAGCCTCGCGCGGCACCGGCGTCCCGATCATTTCCGACGGCGGTGTAAAGTTTTCCGGCGACATGGCCAAAGCCATCGCGGCCGGCGCCGATGTGGTAATGGTAGGATCGCTTTTCGCCGGCACGGAAGAGGCGCCCGGCGAAGTCATTCTCTACCAGGGCCGCAGCTTCAAGATGTATCGCGGCATGGGTTCTATCGGCGCGATGCGCGAGGGTTCGCGCGATCGTTACTCGCAGGAAGAGATCGCGAGCGAATCGAAACTGGTGCCCGAAGGAATCGAAGGCCGCGTGCCATATCGCGGCACGCTGGCAGAGATGGTGACCCAGCTCGTCGGCGGGCTGCGGTCAGGCATGGGCTATACCGGCTGCCGCACGATTAGTGAGTTTCAGGAGAAGACGCGCTTCCTGCGGATCACACCCGCCGGCTTGCGAGAGTCGCACGTGCACGACGTGGTGATTACGAAAGAAGCGCCGAATTATCGTTTGGAGTAGTTGAAAACGCGGACATCGTGTCCGCATTAGCAGGAGCGCGACTAATTCGCGCTTCATCACTGCATCGCCACCAACACATCCGTCAAGCGACTAACCACGCTAAGCAGCTTGCGTCCGGCTTGATCGAAATGACCGGCAGCGGCTTGCGCTTCGCCGTCTGCCGCTCCGGCTGCCGATCCGGCCAGCTTCGTGTAATACGGTTGTAGTTCAGGCGTGCTGCGAAAATATATCTCGAGTTGATCCAAACCTACCCTGAAATCCTCGAAACTTGCTTTCAGCGTAGCCTTGTTGCGCTCAATCGTAGGCGACGCCTCGCCGGACTTCGCGGCTGCGTCCAATGCCTCAAGGTTTTTCGCGACGCCGCCCAATAGGTAAAGGAATGTTGTCAGGTTCTTTATCTGGTTCGCTACTTTCGTTGCGCCCTCAGTCTTCATTACAGCCGCGGCTGGAGTCACCGAGGTCTTGGTCGTTTTTGAGGATGCTCTACCGCGCTTCGTAGTGGTGCGCGAGCGTGTTTGCGAGAATGCGGCGGTTGACAGAAACAGAATACAGATCGGGACGATAAGCTTCTTCATCATGCGCTCCTTCGAGTCTCAGATATCTTTTGCGTTCAAGCCTGCGGCATTCGCTGAACGCGAGTCAAGTCGAATCAGACCGTTTCGCCAACGGTGTTCAGAGTACCGACTTCAGTCGGGTCTTTGCGCTAAAGAAAAAGCCCAACTAAAGTTGGTACTCTATACGTCGCTTGCTCGCGTTTCGAATATTGACTGCGGAGGCTGTTACAATTCGTGATCCTACAAAGCAATCAATACGACTGCCCGCTGTAACTCGCATGCAACCGCGAACGCTAAAAGTCGAACGATTGGGCCGCGTCGAATACGGCGCCGGGCTCGAGCTGCAAAAGCAAACCGAGCGCGCGGTTTTGACGGGCGAACAGCCGGACACGTTGCTTTTGCTCGAACATCCGCACACGTTGACGCTGGGCCGGCGCGCCACTGAAGGAGCGATCATCGCTCCCGATGAAGTCTTACGAGCACGCGGCGTGACGGTGTTTGAAACCAATCGCGGCGGCAAGGTCACTTATCATGGACTGGGTCAAATCGTCGGCTATCCAATTGTTAAGTTGAGTCCGCATCGCGAAGACGTGCACCGCTTCGTGCGCGATCTGGAAGAAGTGCTGATTCGCACGATGAGCGACTTTGACATCGAAGCGTTTCGCATCGCCGGCCTGACCGGGGTGCACACGCCGCGCGGTAAAGTTGCCGCCATCGGTGTGCACATCGCGCGCTGGGTGACGACGCACGGATTCGCCCTCAACGTGAATACCGATCTCAGTTACTTTAGTTTGATTATTGCCTGCGAAGGCGAGCCGGTAACTTCGATGAAAGAACTGCTGGGACGCGAAGTTGAAATGAGTGCGGTCGAAGATCTGATTGTCGCGAACTTCGCGGACGTGTTCGAAATGTATTGTAAGCCCGACCGTGAGGGAGGGTTACTGGGAGTCCCAACAAACCCTCCCTTACGGTCGGGCTTCTGATACGCTGTTCACTCGGGTTGCCAATGGGCTGAGCCAACCGGCTGGACCCACTGTGAGTCATCTTGCTTGTGAAACAACGGCGGGAGTGGCGGCATCATGCGCGTCACGTCGACCGCTTCATAAGTGTTTAGCTTGAAGGTCGCGTAGACCATCCTGGCGCTGCATCCGAGCCGCCACAGCAGCACCAACGGGATGAAAAAGTTCCCACGGCCCGCGATTAAGAAGACCAGGAGATTTGCAACTACGCTTAGCAGTGTCAGCAGCGCCAGCATGATAGCTGCGACACGACTCTTGAACTTGAACGTCAAATAGCTCAGTCCGATATTCAGGACCGCGTCGACGATCATTAATTGCCCGATGAAAAGCCAGGCCAGGGCTTGTAACCCTCCAATGAAGTAGAAGAGACGCGAATCTTTCTTGAGATTGCCAAGCAATCGCTCTGCGTCAGCCTCTGAGATCTGACTACGAGGTTTAGCGGGTGAAAACGGGGCTGGCTGCGCGTAAGGGTCCGGCTGGGCGGTCGGGTCATCCGCCGTAACTCCGCATCGTCTGCAGTTTTCGGCCGTGCTCCAGTAAACGAGTCCGCACTGTGGACATTTGACGCTGGTCATGTTCGTTTCCTTTTCCGAAGATGTCTGGTTCGAGGATTGAGGCAAGCAGGAAAATCTTGCAAGATGCCGAGGGCTCTCGGTTGGTGCGATCGAGCCACCGAAGTCGATACTATAATCTGGCGGCACTCGCTGACAAGAATTATTTGAGAGCTGCGACGCTAGTACGGTGACAAATTCTGTCAGGCTCACCAGAAAACAACGAAAGGCCGTTCATGCTGACCTTAGATCTCATTCGACAAGCACAGGCGCGGGTCGCCGGACGCATTCACCGCACGCCCGTAGTGACTTCGCGATCGTTCAACCAGGTTGCCGGGCGCGAGGTGTTTTTCAAGTGCGAAAACCTCCAACGCGCCGGCGCCTTTAAGATTCGCGGCGCTACAAATCGGATTCTGGCGCTGACGGATGATGAAAAAAAGCGCGGCGTGATCGCGGTCTCTTCCGGCAATCACGCACAGGCGGTCGCCCTCGCCTCGCGCGAGGCGGGCATTCGCTCAGTCGTCGCGATCCCGGCTGACGCTCCCAAAGCAAAGGTCGAAGCGACGCGTAACTACGGCGCGGACATTCGCTTTTTCGATCGCCAGAAGGACGATCGCGACACTTTCGGGCGCGACATTGCCGAACGCGAAGGCCTGGTGATGGTGCCGGCGTACGATGATTATCTAATCATGGCCGGTCAGGGCACCTGCGGTTTGGAATTCCTTGAAGAGGTCCCGGATCTTGATTCCATTCTGACGCCCTGCAGCGGCGGAGGACTATTTGCCGGAGTGAGCACTGCGGCAAAATCAATCAAACCGTCGATCCGTTGCTTTGCGGTTGAACCCGAAACTGCAAACGATACTCAACAATCGATCACAAAGGCTGAGCGGGTCACGATTCCACCGCCGCCAACGATTGCCGATGGTTTGCGAGTGCAGACACCGGGCGCGCTCACTTTTCCAATTACGCGCGCGAATGCCGAAAACGTCTTGACTGTAACCGACGAAGAAATCACCGACACAATTCGGTTCATGTTGTTTCGGATGAAATTGCTGGTCGAGCCTTCGGGCGCCGCGGCCGCGGCTGCGGTATTTTTCAAAAAGTTGCCGGAAGGTATGAAGCGGGTCGGCGTGGTGCTGTCGGGAGGTAATATTGACAGTGATATGTTGGCGCGGTTGTTGACCGAGGGAGAAAGGGCTTGATCATTCAAGTTATCTTCCTTGATGTCGCGCCGGACCCTGCAGGTACCGGAGTGTTGTTGGCGGTAATCCTCCTGGTGATTGGCTTCATTGTCTTGATCGCCTTTGGACTTGTTTTGTTTCTCTGGTATCGCAAACGCAGAATGAGCCACGTCGAAATGATTCGTCGGGACATTCTCCCAACCGAGCCCGCACAAACGAGCGAACTGAACTAACTGTAAATGTACGTTCAATGGCTATTGACTTGCTGAGATAACTAACGTAAGAAGAAGGGACATTAGCTAATTAACCGAGGGGGATTCTCGTGAAAAGCGCTGATCGGTTGCCTCAAGCTCGAACAAGAGATCTCATGATCCGCGAATTGGATGACGAAACACTTGTCTATGACACTGAAAGAGACAAGGCTCATTGCCTCAATCGCACTGCGGCGTTGGTCTGGGAGCAGTGTGATGGGAAGACCACCGCACGGGAAGCCGCCAGGTCCCTGGGCAGCGAGTTCAGTGTGTCTGTCGATGAAGACGTCGTCTGGCTGGCCGTCAAACAGCTCGAGCGTTTCCATTTGATCGAGCCTGGCCCGAAATCATCTTCGGTATCACGTCGAGACCTGGTTTTGAAGTACGCGCCTGCCGCACTTGCCCTGCCGGTGATCATGTCGATTACCGCCCCTACGCCCGCCGGGGTGTCTAGTTGCGGCGGACAGGGCGCTCCCTGTGGGGGTGCGAACCCGCCCTGTTGTCCGGGCTGTAGCTGCGATGGAAGTTGCTTTTGTGGTGGGGCTTAACGTAAAGTCACGGGCCGTATTCATTGTGCAGCCTCGACAATCTTCTTCAACCCAGCCATCCGAACCAGCCATAAGCATTCAGGATCTCGCCGCCGAGAAATGACGCCAGATTCGCGACGATGATCGCAGTGAAGTCCCGCCACATCGACGCCTTGCCCACTTGCTCTGATTCGCCGTAAGCCAGCCAGAACAAAACGCACTCAGCCACCGGCGCGAACACTTCCGCCACCACTAAATAGCCGGTTCGTGAGAGGTTGGCCAGGGCCAGCGGCAGGACGAGCACGACGATCGGATAGGTACAGGCAGTCAGCCAGATGCCGGCCCACACTCTCCGCCTGATCGGGTGCCGGGTTGAAAGACCGATCAGGAGCACGGGGGTCTCGATCAGAATTGAGAAGAGATAACCGAGTGGAAAGAAGCGCCAGAGTTCGGTAGGGGAAATTGGCACAGGAAAATAAGCAGATCGCCTGCGGCTTTGCCGCCTGATGTGCGGTAAGGCTCTGCCTTACCGATCAAGTTCACCAATGGATTTTAGGAGGCTATGCCTCCGGTTCGAGGCGGAGCCTCTCAATTCCCTGAGATGAATTGACGGAAAGGCTAAGGCTTTCCGCACATCAAGCGGCGAAGCCGCGAACAGGTTCTTCAAATCATTCTCAGTAGAAACGGCGCCTCAGCCAGTACGTGTGCGATCGCCACCGCAAAATAAACATCGCGCATAGCCGGATAATTAACTGAGAATCCGAACCAGAGCAATGCGACCACGAACAAACCGAAAATGAGAACGGCCGCGATCAACCTGGGAAAGCCGCCGCGACGCCGGGCCAGCGGAATCGCGCTTACGTTCCAAACTGCGCCGGTCGCACCGATCAGCGGCAAAGCAATAATCCACACACCGTAGTGAAGCATCTCGAGGAATACATGCAGAGAGACCAGCACGTGGCTAGATACGCTCGGAAGAATGTCCGCCCCGGCATGTTGCGTGATGCGCCAGAATAATCCGTTGTCATCCTGAAGCGACGACGTGCGCCCAAGTTGCCAAAGCATTCCGGCGATCAGCAGCGGAACGAGGATTAGACAACGGTGATAAGCGCGCAGCCACTCTGGCCGCATGCGGCGCAGATGTCGATCCAGGAACCAAAGAGCAACCAACGGATGAACGTAGACAATCGCCAGACTGAAAAGCTGTGGCGCCAGCCAGTTCAAGGCGCACAGCGTAAACACGACCGGCAGTGTCCAGAACCAATCACGTCGCGAGCTCTGTTTGGATCGCATGATCACGAGCGCGCCCAGCCACAGCAACAGGAGCGTGTTCCACGTCGCTATTGCATCGGGCCAATTCGCTCCCGACCACACTTTCGCGTAGTAAAGCGCGGGCATCGCAAGGTAAGCGATGGTGAGGGTGAAAATGCCCGCGAAGGCTACTGCAAAGAAGTTACGAGAGCGGCCAAACCTTGCCGGCAGGCGGATTAAGAAATAGCGCAACTCGAACCAGTTGTGAGGGCCGGCAAAAAGAAACACGGTGAAGATCGAGACCTGGAGCGGCAGCCAACCAGCGAGCATCGCCAACAGGCAAGCGCTCGCGACGAGGATCGCAGCGAATAAGCGTGCCGATAGTCGCGCGTGATCGGTAGACCTCGCGCCGGGCCACGCGGTCAGGGAAATGTTCTCTGCTCGTTCCAATCTATTCCTCGCCCGGGTTCTGCGTTTTTCTCAACGGCACGATCAACGTAATAGTGCTCTCGTCGCCCGGAACGATTTGAATGTCAACGCCGCCGCCAGTGGTTTTTCCGTCTTTCAAATTCTGCGGCAAGCCTTGCCAACGAACGTATCCCGGCGGGCCGGCATTCGCGCGCACAATTACGGTGGCCAAACCAAACACCGTCGCCAACAGGATCGCTGCCGCCACTGCCTTGCTATTCCGACGTTGGCTGGATCGAGCAAACCAGACCCCCGCGAATGACACGGCCAGGAACATGAATAGTCCGGCCATAATTGTTCGCGCCGAGCTGTGCATCACGCGTTGAGTCATCGACTGGTCGGACGACATGTTCGCAGCCTCGCGAGCGATGCTCTGGAGCGTGCCCTGCGAGATTTGCAGCCGCGCTTCGGAAGCTTTCGCGTCAGGCTTCACCGTCATGCTGGTGTAAAGCACTGTCTTGCCTTCCGTAGCGGTCGGCGTAACTTTCGGTCGAGCAATGTCACCGAACGCGTAGATGGCGCTGCCGATCAGCAATAGAACTGTGGTGCAGAGAACAACTGTTCGTTTCATAGGCTTCCTCCAATGGCGCAAGTCGAAGAGCTCGCGTGAATAGGTTGTCAAATGTTGGGGAGTATAGCGCAGAACCGGAGAGTTCAGAGTGCTGACTTCAATCGGACTCTATGCCGTTGCTTGGGCAGTGGCCTAAAGGAATTTTCTGTTCTCAGTGTTCTCCGTGGTGAATTCCTGTCCAAAATTAGACTCACCACGGAGACACGGAGAACACTGAGAAAAACTCAAACAGGACACTACTACGCTTGCCCTCAGATGCTGAATTCCCAAAACGAATGCTAGAATGATTTCTCAAGCAAAGGGGTAAATTGATTGGCCCGCGAACTTCACGTTCTTAACTCAAAACCTCGTCAGCCAAAGCCCGAATGGCTGCGCATTCGTCTGGGTGATCCGACGAATCAGAACCATCTGCTCAAGCTGATCGAGGGTCTGAATTTGCACACCGTCTGTCAGGAAGCGAAGTGTCCCAACATCTTTGAATGCTGGTCCGATCGCACCGCCACGTTTATGTTAGGCGGCGACATCTGTACGCGTCATTGCGGCTTTTGCGCGGTTGGGAAAGGCGAACCCGGGCAGCTTGACGCGGAAGAACCCCGTCATGTCGCGGAGGCTGTGCGCCATTTGAATCTGGCGCACACGGTGATTACTTCCGTGAATCGTGACGACTTGCCCGACGGCGGCGCAGCGCATTGGGCCGAGACGATCCGCGAGGTGCGCGCGTTCAATCCGGAATGCAAAGTCGAAGTGCTGATTCCGGACTTCAATGGTGACGAGGCTGCCTTGAACACAGTGCTCGATGCCCAGCCGGACGTGCTCAATCACAACACCGAAACCATTGCCCGGCTTTATCGTCGCGTGCGACCCGATGCCGACTACCAGCAGTCTTTGACTTTGCTAAAGCGCGCGGCCGAACGGCGCGATCGCGAGCGACGCGGCATGATTACCAAGAGCGGCATCATGGTCGGCCTGGGCGAAACCTTCGACGAAGTCGTTGAGTTGATGAAGGACCTGCACGCCGTTTCCTGTAACGTCATGACCATCGGCCAATACCTGCAACCGCAACCACGACGCTTGCCCGTCGAGCGCTACGTCACTCCCGCAGAATTCGATCGCTGGCGCGATCTTGGCCTGGCGATGGGATTCAAACATGTGCAGTCCAGCCCGCTGACACGCTCGTCATATCACGCGCGGGAACAGGCCGCCGGCGCGAATTAGTAAGGCGCCTTTACTTCTCTTCAAGCACTGACAAAATATTGCCGGCAGGATCTTTGAACCAGGCGACGATCGGGCCTACTTCGCCGCGGTGAATGCCCTTTTCGTCAGTCTTGATGGGTTCTTCATACTGCTCAAACACCACACCGAGTTTAGTGAGTTCATCCACCGCTTTTTCGATATCGTCTACCTGAAAGTTAAGAATCGTAAACGTTGCTGGAGTGTGGTTGGGCTTTGGATATATGAATATCGTGGCGCCGCCCGCCACGTGCAGGGCCAACCCCTCAGGGTTTTCAGAAACTTCGAGTCCAAGTGTCCGGCCATAGAACTCTTTCGCCTTTTGCAAATCGTTAACCGAGAAACCGGAAAACGCTTTCGTGTCTTTGAACATAGCTCACCTCGCTGGCTAATCTTGACCTTCCTTTATGCTCCTTATTCATCACGACCGTGTGCGCGCGATCTCTAATAGTTGCTTCGTTCACATAAGATCGAATCGACGCCGTCCCGACTTGTGTCAACATGAAAACGATCCACGAAAAAACACGAAGCGAACAGTTTTGTTCGTGCCCTTTCGTGTGATTTCATGGATCGTTTTTGTCCGCACGGAAGGAAAGCCGAGAAACCGACAGCTTCCTTAAGCGAGTGATCCCGATCCGCATGAACCGTTCAGTGGTGATCGCGGTAATCGCAGCTTAGCGACGGCGGCTAAGAAACCCGCTCAGGAATCCCAGCGTGAGCCCAACTCCCAGGGCCACGCCCACAGACTGCCACGGATGATGTTTGATGTAGCGCTTTGATTCGTCCAAATAATCTTCTCCGGTCTCATAGCCTTTTCTCACGATCCGCTGCGCTTTTCTTTTTCCGATCTCAACCAGATCTTCCGCCAGCATCTTCCCTTCCGCGGCTTTGGCGGTCAGGTGCGCAATTTTGAATGCGGCGGCCTTGCCATTCTGGACTGCTGTTGTGGTTGGCATTTGTTCTCCTTCTCGCAATGGTTGCCTGTTTGAGAGCATACAACCACGGATTCGTTGCCTCGGTTTCAAATCTGCAACGTTCCTGTTGCCAAAAAGCGTTATCAAGGCATTTTGTTATCCGTTCACTGTGCAGACAGTAATAACAGATCCTCGAGACCAGCGCTAAGTTTCGTCTTGCAAGCAGATCGAGTGGAGACGGGCGTTCGATCGAAACGCAAAGGGACGCAAAGGGATTCGCAAAGGAAAGCTTTTAAAGAAACTGACCTTTGCTTCGTGTGGATTCGTGTGATTTCGTGGATCCGTCCTTCGTGGGCATAGACACGATCCACGAAATCACACGAATCCACACGAACAAGAAAGCATTTCCGCTCCGTGTGTTTTTGTAGATTGTTTTAGCTTGCAATCCCCCAAAGAGAGGAGGGCCAAACTATCATGATGACGAGTTGCGGCCAAGCGCGGCGGCGATCGAACTCACCAAACTCTCCGGTTCGATTGGTTTGGGCAGATGCATTTGAAAGCCGGCCGAAAGCGCCAGCGATCGGTCTTCGTCAGTGGCGTAAGCCGTCAGCGCCAGCGCCGGAATCTGTTTTGCTCGCCTGGATTTCAGCTTTCGCAATCTCCTGATCAAGCCATAGCCATCTTCGAGCGGCATGCCGATGTCACTGACCAGTAGATCCGGATTCCATTCCTGAAAAGCCAGCAACGCGTCGGCGGCTGATTCGCTGCATCTGACTTCGCTGCCGCAGCGCGTAAGAATCGTCCGCACCAGGTCACGTGTGTCGGGGTCGTCATCAACCACCAGAATTTTCAGGCCGTCCAGGATTCGTGAGGATTTGATTAGCAGGTCTTCGTCTTTGATTTGGGTGGCGTCCCCGTGACCGTTCGAATGATCTGATACGGCGACCGCGATCGGAAGTCTTACGGTAAACGTCGATCCAAGTTGCTTGCCGTGACTGTCCACCTCGACTTTTCCATGATGCAACTCAACCAGATGGCGCACGATCGCCAGCCCTAAACCCAAACCGCCGTGCGCGCGCGTCGTCGATCCATCAGCCTGACGGAAACGATCGAAAATGTAAGGCAGGAACTCCGGACTGATGCCGATGCCCGAGTCGGTCACGTTGATTCGAATCTCTGAGTCCCTGCGTTCGGAGGTGACTTTGACTTGTCCGCCCTTCGGCGTGAATTTGATCGCATTGGTAAAGAGGTTCCAGAAGATCTGCTGCAAGCGATTGGCATCACCCAACACGCGGCAACCCGATTCCACGACGGTTTCCAAACTGAGCCCTTTCGCGGCCAGCGCCGGATGGATCGATTCGATGGCGGCCTCGATAACTGCTGAAAGGTCGACAGTAGAAAACTCTATTTGCAATTTGCCGGTGACAATCCGCGAGACATCCAGCAAATCATCTATCAGTTGCGATTGCGATCGAGCATTGCGCTCGATCGTTTCCAGCGCATGAACAAATTGCGGCTCGCGCAGCTTGTTCATGCGCAGGAGATGACTCCAGCCGAGAATGGCCGTCAGCGGTGTCCGCAACTCGTGGGAAAGTGTCGCCAGGAATTCGTCCTTGGTGCGATTGGCGGTTTCGGCTTCGGCGCGCGCGGCCTGCTCGCGAATCAACATTTGGGCGCGTTCTTCCTCGGCCTGTTTTCGTTCAGCTACCTCCAGGCGCAATTCGGTGGCGTGATTCTGTGCTTCGGTGTAAAGCCGCGCGTTCTCGTAAGCGACTGCCAGTTGAGTCGCCAGCGTGGCCGCCAGCCGTTCATCGGCTTCGCTGAAATCATCGTCGTCATTTTTGTTAAGCAGGTAGAGCCAGCCCGAAACTCCCAGGGGCGACAGAATCGGGGCCCCCAGGAATGATTGAATCGAATCGGACGCAGCCTGCGTGTCGCTCAACAAATCGTCTGCTTCACTCAAGCGCAGCGGTAGCTTCTCTGTGACGAGGCGTTCGATGGCCCGCTCGGCGGCGGCGGGAATTCCGTTGGGCGAAAGAGTTTCTTTGTCTGAGCTGGACTGGAAGAAATACTGAAGTGCCTTGCCGTCATAATCCAGAATGCCGACCGCGCCTTCCTCGGCCCCGACAATTCGGCGGGCCGAGCGGCAGAACCTGGCCAGTACCTGAGTGGGATCGTGTTCGGCGGCCAGTTCCTGTCCCAGGTCGATCAGCATGTTGAGCCGGGCCAGATTCGCATCCTCGAGCTGGCGGTTTTTCTCTTCGAGCAGTGCTGCTTGCTGTTTAATCTCCTGGTTCTTCTTGAAGAGTTCGACGAAGACGGCGACCTTCGATCGCAGGATGTCGGCATCGACCGGCTTGACGATGTAATCCACCGCACCCAGCGAGTATCCGCGGCTGAGATGGCTGACGCCGGTGCTGTTTGCAGTCAGAAAGATGATCGGGATATCGCGCGATTTTTCACGGCTGCGGATTAGCTCGGCCGTCTCCAGCCCATCGATGCCCGGCATGTAGACATCCAGCAGCACCACGGCCACGTCGTTATCGAGGAGATAACGCAGTGCATCCTCGCCCGAAGATGCGCGCACCAGATTTCGATCCGGCATCCTCAGAATGGACTCGAGCGCCAGCAGGTTCGTGGCGCTGTCGTCGACCATCAGAATATTGATGGGTTGGTCTGTTAGTAGATCATTCACAGGCTTTCATCCTGCCGGTACAACCAGACCCGCAATAGCGAGAGCAACTGATCGATATCCAGCGGTTTGGAGATGTAGTCTGAGGCGCCCACTTCCAGGCAGTGGTCGCGATCAGCTTTCATCGCTTTCGCCGTTAAGGCGATGATCGGGAGCCTGTTGAATTCTTCCATGTTACGAATGGCGCAGATTGCTTCATAGCCATCCATCTCGGGCATCATGATGTCCATCAGGACGGCTTCGATGCCGGGCGTGGCTTTCAGCAGCTCGATTCCTTTCTGACCGTTTTCAGCATGGACGACATCCATGCTGTACGCATCGAGCGCGCTGGTTAGCGCGAAGATATTTCGGACATCGTCGTCTACGATCAGGACCTTGCGGCCGGCCAGCACCGGATCCTTTCGATTCAGGTGTTCGATCATCCGCCGCTTGGACTCGGGCAGATTCGCCTCGACACGATGCAGGAACAACGCCGTGTCGGCCAGCAGGCGTTCGGGCGAGTCGGCCTCTTTAATGATGATCGAGGCGGCGACGCGTTTCAATTGACGTTCTTCTTTCCGCGTCAGCTCCTTGCCGGTGTAAACGATGATCGGCATATCCGATCGGCCGTTTGTCTGTAGTTTCTCGATCAATTCAAAGCCGGTCATGTCAGGCAGCTTGAGATCGAGCACCACGCAATCGAAGTCTTCCTGTTGCAGCTTGCTGAGCGCCTCTTCTCCGGTCGCCACCGCCGTGGTGTTGACGTCGCCATTGCCAATTAGCTCGACGACGCTCATGCGCTGCACGTCATCATCTTCGACCACTAACAGTTTCCTGGCGCTGCGCTCAGCGAACGCGGCAATAGTGTCAAAGGTGATCGCGAGGTCTTCATTTCTGACGGGCTTTTGCAGGTGCGTGAAAGCACCTTGCCGCAAAGCTCGCCGGCCATTTTCTTCGACCGTGATGATGTGGACCGGGATATGTCTGGTGCGCGAATCGTGTTTCAGTCGATCCAAAACGGTCCAGCCGTCACGATCGGGCAGCTTGATATCCAGAGTGATCGCCGCGGGACTGTATTTGTGCGCCAGTGCCAACGCCATATTTCCCGTAACCGCAACCAGTCCCTTGAATCCTTTCGCGCGCGTCAGGTCCAAAAGGATCCTGGCAAACCTCAGGTCGTCTTCAACGATCAAGACGACCCGATCACCCTCCTCGATTTCGTTGCGATCGTCGAGAATTGCCGGCGACTCGCTTGAAAGCTGGGCCAGTTCCTGACTGTCGAAAGTCTCAGCAGGTGTCCAGGCGGCTTCGATTGCTCTGAAGTCGCGCCGTGAATTCTTGTTTGTTGGAGCCGCCACTGCTCTGGCTGCTTCATAGGTGCGCGGCAAATAGAGCGTGAAGGTGCTGCCTTCGCCGGGCATGCTGGTCACGCGGATCTCGCCGCCCAGCAGCCTGGCGATTTCGCGGCTGATCGACAAACCGAGGCCGGTGCCGCCGTATCGGCGATTCGTCGTGCCGTCAGCCTGTTGAAAGGCCTCGAAAATGATCCGCTGCTTTTCCGTGGGTATACCGATGCCGGTATCGCTGACAGAGAATGCAACTACCTCCTCGGCGCGGTTGAGCGATTCGAGATCGTATCTCTCATCTTCGCGAGCGGGGGCAATCTTCAGGACCACGTTGCCTTGCTCGGTGAATTTGAAAGCGTTGGAAAGCAGGTTCATGAGTATTTGCTGCAGGCGCTTGTCATCAGTGAGCACGGTCGGACTGAGATTTTCACCGGTCTCAATAAAGAAGCCGAGGTTCTTGTCCTGAGCGAGTTGATGGAAGCTGCGTTCGATTTGGTCCGTAATGTCGTCGATGGAGACATCTGAAACCTCGATGCCCATCATGCCGGATTCGATCTTCGACAGATCGAGAATGTCATTGATTAGTGAAAGCAGGTCGGAGCCCGAGGAATGAATCGTCTCGGCAAACTGCACCTGTTTATCGGTCAGATTCGTCTCGCCGTTCTCGGCCAGTTGCCGCGACAGGATCAACATGCTGTTGAGCGGAGTGCGCAGCTCGTGCGACATGTTGGCGAGAAATTCCGATTTGTACTTGGAAGTCAAAGCAAGCTGCTCCGCTTTCTCTTCCATCTCCCAGCGGGCTTCTTCGACCTCGCGGTTCTTGGCTTCGACTTCCGCCTTCTGCCGCGCCAGCAGCGCCGCCTTGTCCTGCAATTCTTCGTTGGTCTGCTGCAGCTCTTCCTGCTGACTCTTCAACAGCTCTTCGGATTCGCGCAACGACTCGGCCTGCTGCTCGAGCTGTTCGTTCGTTTTCTTCAGCTCGTCCTGCTGGCTCTGTAGCTCGGCGGCGAGTGATTGTGACTGTTGCAGCAGATCTTCAGTGCGGGTGTTGGCCTCGATCGTGTTGAGCACGATGCCGATACTTTCCGTCAACTGATCGAGAAAGGTCAGGTGGGTGTCGCTGAACGTGTGAAAGGTTGAAAGTTCGATCACGGCCTTGGCTTCACCTTCAAACAACACCGGCAGCACGACGATATTGTTGGGCGCTGCTTCACCCAGGCCTGAGCTGACATGTACATAGTTGCCGGGAACGTTCGTTACCAGAATCCTTTCGCGTTCGAGCGTGCACTGCCCGACGAGACCTTCGCCGGCGTGAAATTCATTTGCCAGGTTCTTGCGTTTGCTGTAGGCGTATCCGCCAAGCAACTTCATTACCGGCTGGCCGTTGTCGCTTTGGTTTACATAAAAGACACCCTGCTGGGCGTTCACCAGCGGCGCCAGCTCAGACAGTACCATCTGCGCGACGGTCTTCATGTCGCGCTGGCCCTGCAGCATTCTGGTAAATCTCGCGAGATTGGTTTTCAGCCAATCCTGCTCGGTGTTCTTCTGGGTAGTGTCTTTGAGATTCAGAATCATCTCGTTGATGTTGTCTTTCAACGCCGCGACCTCGCCCTGCGCTTCCACCGTAATCGATCGGGTCAGGTCGCCTTTGGTCACTGCCGTCGACACTTCAGCGATGGCGCGCACCTGGTTGGTCAGGTTAGCGGCAAGTCCGTTCACGTTATCAGTCAAGTCGCGCCACGTTCCGGCCGCGCCCGGGACGTTGGCCTGGCCGCCGAGTTTGCCTTCGACGCCGACTTCGCGAGCGACTGAAGTAACCTGGTCGGCAAAGGTCGCCAGGGTATCGGTCATGTTGTTGATGGTGTCGGCGAGTTCGGCGATTTCGCCCTTCGCTTCCACGGTCAGTTTGCGTTTCAAATCACCGTTGGCCACCGCGGTAACTACGCGAGCAATACCACGGACCTGATCGGTCAGGTTACTGGCCATCGAATTCACGTTGTCCGTCAGGTCTTCCCAGGTTCCGGCGACGCCGCGCACGTCGGCCTGGCCGCCAAGCTTTCCTTCGGTACCGACTTCACGGGCCACGCGCGTTACTTCCGACGCGAACGAGTTCAATTGATCCACCATTGTGTTGATAGTGTTCTTCAATTCCAGAATCTCGCCCTTCACGTCGACGGTGATTTTCTTTGACAAGTCGCCGTTGGCCACGGCCGTGGTTACTTCAGCGATGTTGCGCACCTGACCCGTCAGGTTGCTGGCCATTGAATTCACGTTGTCGGTTAAGTCCTTCCAGGTTCCGGCGACGCCGGGCACCGACGCCTGGCCTCCCAGTTTTCCTTCCGTACCTACCTCGCGGGCAACGCGAGTCACTTCCGACGCGAACGAGTTCAACTGGTCCACCATCGTATTGATCGTGTTCTTCAGTTCCAGAATCTCGCCCTTCACGTCCACGGTGATCTTCTTTGAGAGATCGCCATTGGCCACCGCCGTGGTTACCTCAGCGATGTTGCGGACCTGGCCGGTCAGGTTGCCGGCCATGAAATTCACGTTGTCGGTCAGGTCTTTCCAGGTGCCGGCCACGTCCATCACCTGCGCCTGGCCGCCAAGTCGGCCTTCGGTTCCGACCTCACGCGCCACGCGCGTTACTTCTGAAGCGAACGAGCTAAGCTGATCCACCATCGTGTTGATGGTGTTCTTCAATTCCAGGATCTCGCCCTTCACGTCCACAGTGATCTTCTTGGAAAGATCGCCGTTGGCCACGGCCGTCGTGACTTCAGCGATGTTGCGTACCTGCGCCGTCAGGTTGCCGGCCATCGAGTTCACACTGTCGGTGAGATCCTTCCAGGTCCCGGCGACGCCTTTCACGTCGGCCTGGCCGCCGAGTTCTCCTTCCGTTCCTACCTCGCGCGCCACGCGCGTCACTTCCGAAGCGAAACCGTTAAGCTGGTCCACCATCGTGTTGATGGTGTTCTTCAATTCCAGAATCTCGCCCTTCACGTCTACAGTGATTTTCTTTGAAAGGTCACCATTCGCCACGGCCGTCGTCACTTCCGCGATATTGCGCACCTGGCCGGTGAGATTACCGGCCATCAAGTTCACACTGTCGGTCAGATCCTTCCAGGTTCCGGCGACGCCTTTCACGTCAGCCTGGCCGCCGAGTTTTCCTTCCGAGCCCACTTCACGCGCCACGCGCGTCACTTCCGATGCGAAAGCGTTGAGCTGATCCACCATGGTGTTGATGGTGTCTTTGAGTTCGAGAATCTCGCCCTTCACGTCCACCGTGATCTTCTTAGAGAGATCGCCGTTGGCTACTGCGGTCGTTACTTCCGCGATGTTACGCACCTGGCCGGTAAGATTGCCGGCCATGAAATTCACGTTGTCAGTTAGATCCTTCCAGGTTCCAGCCACGCCCATAACCTGCGCCTGGCCGCCGAGTTTTCCTTCAGTACCAACTTCGCGCGCCACGCGCGTCACTTCCGAAGCGAAGGAATTCAACTGGTCCACCATCGTGTTGATGGTGTTCTTCAATTCGAGGATCTCGCCCTTCACGTCCACCGTAATCTTCTTTGACAAGTCGCCATTTGCGACCGCGGTCGTTACTTCAGCGATGTTGCGGACCTGACCGGTAAGGTTGCCGGCCATGAAGTTCACGTTGTCGGTCAGGTCCTTCCAGGTGCCGGCCACGCCGATCACCTGCGCCTGGCCACCGAGCTTTCCCTCCGTTCCCACTTCGCGCGCCACGCGGGTCACTTCCGAGGCGAATGAATTCAACTGATCCACCATCGTGTTTATGGTGTTCTTCAATTCCAGAATCTCACCTTTAACGTCGACTGTGATCTTCTTTGAGAGGTCACCATTGGCCACGGCCGTGGTCACTTCGGCGATATTTCTTACCTGGCTCGTCAAATTGCTGGCCATTGAGTTGACGCTGTCGGTCAGGTCTTTCCAGGTGCCGGCGACGCCTTTGACCTTCGCTTCGCCGCCGAGCTTTCCTTCGGTGCCGACTTCGCGGGCCACGCGCGTCACTTCCGAGGCGAACGAACCGAGCTGATCGACCATCGAGTTGACGATCTTTACCGTGCGCAGGAACTCGCCTTTCAGTGGCCGGTTGTCCACCTCGAGCGCCATCCGTTCTGACAAATCGCCATTGGCGACCGCGCCGATCACGCGCGCCATTTCACTGGTCGGGCGTGCCATGTCGTCGATCAGCAAATTGGTCGAGTCAACCAGCCTCAGCCACGAGCCAGCCGCCTGGGGCACGGCGGCGCGGTGCATTATCTTGCCCTCTTTACCCACGACGCGGCTGACGCGTTCCAGCTCTCTCGCGGTGCGGTCGCTCAATTCGATGATGTCGTTGAAAGTGTCGGCAATCTTGCCGGCCTCGCCGGTCCAGTCGCCGGGCAAGCGGGCCGAAAAATCGCCCTTCTTAAAAGCGAGTAGGGTTTTCAAAAGTAATTTTGTATTTAAGGAGTCAGTTTTGACGGTTTGGGTTCGCATTGGTTTCCCCTTTGAAAGTTTCCCGGTTCACTGGGAAAAGTTCGACTAGCCTTGTTGGACAACTCCACGTCAGGCGGACAGGTCTGGGAGACACTCCGCGCCAACGCGGACGGTTCACGAACTGAGAAGGGGGACTATTCAGTTTAGGGGGAAAAGAGAAACGCCCGGGGGAGCGTTGCTTTCATATTATTTATACTTAGCCTGCACGAATCTGTAAACCCTTTTCTGAGGGGAAAGCCGAGAGCAGGGGGAAGCGAGCGTCGACGTTTTGGTGGGAACGGGGTTGAGGGAGCCATTGCTTTGGTAGGCCAGATTCACTGTTTTCTTCAGCATTTTCGACGACAACTGGTAGTTTGATTCAGCCGGTATTCGTATGAAATTCTCTGAGCTTCCTGTGGCAGATGACGCTGCAGAGGTTTCACCCCGTTTAGGGATGAGATGTTTATAGGACGCAACGCCACATCCGCTCTGGCTCCTTCCAACGGAGCCAGTCGCGGGGCAAGACTCAGGGTCTATAAACATTTCAAACCTACCGGAGTGAAGGTTTCCACCCGTCCGGATAACTATTTTGTTTGGAAAATCACGCCGAAACACAGAACGCGGCGATTACCAGAGGAAGATGGAAAAGGGAGCTCACTTCTTGGCAATGACGTCGATTTCGCTATAGAAAGTGTTGCCGAATTCGTCCCCCGTTTCAGTCACGTAGCAATCGAATAGCAGGTAGCGGAACTTGCCCAGACTGCCGCGCGAATCGGTGATGCTCACCCCAAACTGGCCGCCATCATCACCATCCTTCGAGCGAGTGTCCACAACCGTAATCAGCTTCCAGCCGTTCTTGGCCAGATCGACATTAGTCTTGGGAGCGGGATTGAAGCCGGGATCGGCGCCGTCGCTGGCCCAGAGCCGGTACACCTGCGGTCCGCGAGTGTTCGGGTGCCAGGAATAAGTATTGACCTGCGCAATTTCGATCACACTTCCCAGATCCATCTGAAAGCGTCCGCCGCCGGTCCCGGCGTTCCAGAAGAAGTTAGCAGCCGGCTGATCTTCTTCAGTGGGCAGCGCGCCGTCGGTGAGCGCGCTGAGATCCGCGCCGTTCCCATCAGCCTGACCTTCAATCAACAACAGTTTGGCCCTCGCGGCCGCGTCATCCTTTGCGGGTGAGGGGACGTTTTTGAATTTGAAGGCGCTGGTCGCGGAGGCGTTCGGGTTGTGATCGAAGGTGACCTTTACCTGGGCTTGAGCTGCGGACGTTAAGGCCAACAGCGTCGCGGTTGTGAATATGAAATGGCCTAGAGTTCGTATCACGTCGGATAACCTCAGGCGGCGCGTTTTCTCTCCGTCGGCTTACTCTTGCGTTTTGATCGTGAGATGGCGGGCGCGTGTCGCTTTGCCCGAGACATCACTCTATCAAAATCTGCGGGTTTCATGCGGTGGTATTCAGTTTCAACCTTTTCTTGCTCTGCCTTGGAGAGCTTTGCGAATTGTTTCTTCATTTCTTTCTCTTCTTCGTCGGGTTCAGTTCCCATCCACTGAAGACTCGCGCCAGGCCCCTTCCTTTGTCTTGAAAGATTAGCCTCAGCCGTCGACCGCGATCGGTTTTCCCGTCGAGCACATAGACGTCGTCAAAGCGTCGATCGTCGGGCGCGAACTCATAGTCATGAAAGAAACATTCCTCAGCTTCCTGGGGTTCGATATCGTGATCCCGTAAATGCTGGATGTTTCCATTCTTCTTGTTCTCGTCATCCCAATCGAATCTATCCCAGTGGGGGCTGGTCATAAGCCACTCCAACGCCACGATCAATAAGAGCGGCGATCAAAAGGTTCGTATCGAGGACTATTCTCACTAGACAAGATCAAAAACGTCCTCATCAGTTAAGGCGCGCCCCGCTTGAGTCATCATGCGCTGTCGGAGACTGCGAAATTGCCGAACAAAAAGATAGTCCTTCAGCGCCTTTTCGATAAGGGCGCCTTCCGACATCCCTTCTTCAAGCACAGCGCTGTCGAGCGCAGCTTTGATGTCTTCCGGTAACTCAACTCTTATGGTGGCGCTGATATGAAGTTCCTACCTCACATTCAGAGCATAGAGAATATCACAACCCTGGTTGCTCGATAGTGTGCATGTGGCTAGCGTGTTATCCGCTCCGGCAGCTCCGCCGAATACAAGGCTCTCGCCGGCCAAAGGTGATACGGGACACGCGCGGCAGTCATGGCAAAGATCCTGATCCGCGGATCGCTTGGCAGACGCACTGCGCGCGTGCCGGGCGGCAAATCGATCGCGTAAGCAAAGATGTAGCTCGCGATGTAAGGCTGATCGCCGTCTGGCCCGTGTCGATGAGTGCCTACCCAGGCAACCTCATCGCGTTTGACGAACCCCGGACGGATTTGATCGATGCCACTGACATTTCCCGTCGCGGGATCGTAGCTGACGACCAGGTCGTCCTGGATCGCCTCAGCCGTCCACGACTGTCCGCGGGTCATTGGCGCTACGAAGACTTCGCGTAACTGTCGAGGTTCTTTCAGCCGGCTGTCCCACTGCCCGATCGGACCCTGCCACTCGCGCACATTGATCTGCTGCGGCGTTTTTGCTCCGACATCGATCGTGGTTGTCGCGTCACCTCCGACTGCGGCCGCGAGCACGTAGAGCCGGTTATACTGGCCGCGTGGAATCGGTATGTTCTCACCCTTCGGCACCAGCACGTTCAGAGCGCCCGGAGCACTCGGGCCCAGCTTAAACTGAATGCCATCGAGCGATAACTCTGGCGGTAGCAACTCGCCCGCCAGCGTTTGCTTCTTTCCGTCAAAGTCGCCGTCCGCACGATTCGCGTCAGTCGACACGCCGTCAAGATTAAAAGGCAGATCGAGCACTGTCGAATCAAATGATGCAGGCGCCGGTTGAGTTTTCAGACGCACTGCAATCGTGCGCGGTTGATAAGGCTTGAGGCCAATCAGCAGACCGTTGGGAGTAAATGATAGTGACCCAACTGCCTTCTCTTCCGCGGCATTGATCTCCCGTGCGCTCCGAAACGGCAGGCCGAACTTGATGTTCGTCGTCACCGGTCGGCCGTAAAGTTCCTGCACCCGGAGCACAATCTCGTCAGAATCTTCCGCTTTCTTGAGCGCCCGCACGGCAATCTGGCCTTCGTTGTCGGTCAGGCCTACGATTGAAAACATTCGACCGAGCTCACCCGGGTGCGCTTCAGTCTGAAACGCTATCGGCGGCTGATTGAGTTCGGCTGCGCGCGTCGGTACCGATGCTTCGCGTTCACCGCGCCAGTCGCCGTGATGCCCGGCGATGGAGTAGACAAAATGATGATGACCAAGATCGTTGCTGCTCTGATAAGGATAAGCCCGCGCTTTACCCGTATGGAGCAGCGTCAAGCGCAGCACGTTGTCCGCAGGTTTGTCCCAACCATATTTGCTGTCGTTCAGCACGGCCACGCCAAACGCGCCGCTCGTATCGGTTATGTCCGCCCACTGCTGCGCCGGCACCTCGTAATGATCGGGAGTATTGTTGCCTCGCTGAATTGTTCCCAGACCCAGATCGTAAGTCGCTTTCGGATTAGACGCCGTGAAGGGAAACGAGACTTTGAGCAGCGAGTTCGGCGACTTCCAATCGACGAGGTTCTCTACATCGACTCGCTGGCCGCGCTCGCTCAGCATCACGCGTTGCACAAAAGTTGAACCGGCCGCTTTTCGTGTGATCTCGATGGCCACGCGCACCGGCCCGCGCTCGACGACCCGAATCTCCGGTGCTTGCACATACTCGCGCGGTGGAGAGTTCACCGTGTCCCAGAGAATTCGCCAGGCGGGCTTATCGGGAGAAGGATCGTTTCGCAGCTCCAGCCGGATTGGCGCTTTCAATAACTCGCGGCCTCTGAGATTATCAAAAATAGATGAGATATCGCCGTTCGCATCGATCCGAACCTTATAAAAAACGTTTTCGAGTGACGACTCCGTCACCCTCAACAACGATTCACCACGCGTCGTCGCTGCGCCTTCCATTACCCGAAAGACTTTGAAGGTGGTAGCCCAGACACGGGCCAGGAAAAGAATCCGCGCGGTGTCGCCATCTCTTTCGAGTATCTGCGCCGGCACGTTTTCTTTCATCGCGGTGTCAAACACATGGATGGTCGCAGGCGCCGGACCTTTGAATTTCACCGTGGCCTCGACTGGCGCCTGGTTGGACCAGGCCAGCGGGTTGTAAACGATCAGCGGGATGCCCTCGCCCCGCGTGTCGAGCCCGCCGGCAACCGCCGCCGTTGAGCTCGCCAGCACACCGGCGAATTGGTTCGACGAAACCAGCTCGTCGTTCCACGAGAATTGGTAGGCTTGCGGAATGCTGGTGCCGGTCAGGTCATCATGAAACTGGTGCCATAGCACGCGAATCCAGGCTTCGCGCACGCGCTCTCGCGGATACGGGAGCCCAGTCAGCAGTTCAGCCGCGACAGCGGTTTGCTCTGCGGCGTTGGCAAGTAGTTCGTTCTCGCGATTGAAGCGCTTCATCGCCGCCTGCGACGTGTAGCAACCGACACCGTGCGTCTTCATCGTCAGCTCGCCCTCGTATTCAGGCAACGATGCTTTCTCTTCCGCAGTCAGATCTTTCGCAAGTTGATCGGCCGAGGTGTTGCGGATGGCGACGTTTCCATTCCGATTAGTCAACGATTTCTCGAGCCAGCTTACAGATTCGTCATCAGGCGCGCCGCCAATGTCTCCGGTGCCAAATAAGCGAAAGCCAACTTTGCGGCCGTTACCAAGCGAGGTGAGATCGTTCGACCATTTTGGATCGATGGAAATGTCGCTCCGGATCTTCGTTACATAGTCGCCGGGATTCAGGGCCGCGACCACAGAGTTTCCGTCCACGCCTTTCCAGCGACCAATCGGAAATGGAATTCCGTATGACGATCCCCAGGTTAGCTTCTGCGTCGTAAACGCCGACAGGCCGGAATGCGTGGCGATTGAGGGCAGCGCAAACCCGAAACCAAAACAATCAGGCAGGTAAACATCCTGACTTACTCTGCCGAACTCATGCCGGAAGAACCATTTTCCATAGAGCGCCTGGCGCATCAGAGATTCCGGCGCGGGCACGTTAACGTCAACGGCATTGATCCATGAGCCGGAGATTCGCCAGCGCCCATCGGCGACATACTTCTGCACCGTCGGCCATGCTTCCGGGTGATACTCCTTGAACCACATGTAGTGAATGGCGCCTTCATAGTTGAACGTGTAATCGGGATATTGCTGGAAGCGTTTGAAGTTTTCGAAGAAAGTGTTGGGGACGAACTGGCGAATCGTGTCCTGGACGGTCCAGTTCCATTGCGAGTCCAGATGAGAAGTGCCGACGACGTATAGCACCGGTTTGGGATCTTTGGGAGGTGGTTGGGCTTGAGCGAGCAGCGTGCTCAGAAAAAGTACAGAGAATGTCGCTGTAACCCGCTTGTATGTTAGAAGGAACCGCATCGTACCTTCGTCCTATTCGATAAAGAGCTTATAAGAATGTCACTGTAGACGTTCCGATCAACTTCAAGCTGGGAGCGCGGGCGCCCCGCCCGCCATTGTGCTCGTTAGCGCGAAAGTGTTTTTGTCACCGCGGTTGAGGTTTTCGGTGCTGTACGGGCGCGGGCGCCCGCGCTCCCAGTAACAAGTCGCCCGTTACCTAATTACTCCAAGTCGCCGGCTGACGATCCCAGCGATGCTCGGTGAGTTCAGCCAGGAGTTCATCAGAGAGCCGTCCGGCATCACTCGTCGCGATATTGGAATCGACGTGCGTAGGCTTGCGCATGCCCGGAATGATCGTGCTGACGACCGGGTGGCCGAGAATGAATCGCAGCGCCATCTCAGGCAGGTTGATTCCGTTGTGTTCCGCGATCGGTTTGAGGGCATCGACGCGTTCGACAGTGGGATTCAGGTTGTCAGACACGAAGTAGATGTTGCGCCAGTCGCCCTCCGGCCACTTGCTCGACTTTGTAAGCGTGCCCGTCAGCGAGCCTTCATCAAACGGCACGCGCGCAATCACTGCCACGTCCATCTCGACGCAAGCCGGAAAAAGATCGTCTTCGGGATTCTGATCGAAGATGTTGTAGATCACTTGCACTGAATCAATCAGACCGCTCTTCACCGTGCGGACGCCATTCCAGGGTTCCCAACGATTGATGCTGATGCCGACAGCTTTGACTAATCCGGCGCGGCGAAGTTCGTCCATCGTTTTCGCCCACCGATCGTCTTCGACCCACGCATCCTCCCAGACATGGAACTGCACCAGATCGAAACTATCCAGACCGGCATTTTCCAGGCTGCTGTGGACGTACTTGTCTATATGTTCAGGAGGAAAGCAATCGTCAAGAGTTGAGCCGCGGCGGCTGGGCCACTGCAGATTCTTTGGCGGGATCTTGGTGGCCGTGTAGAGTCTCTTGTCTTTATTAGCGCGAACGATCTGGCCCAGCAAGTTCTCGCTGTGCCCTTCGCCGTAGGCCCAGGCCGTATCAAAAAAATTGCAGCCCAGATCGACCGCGCGCTGCAGGGCCGCGAGCGACTCTTCATCGTCTGAGCCGGTCCAACCACCCATGCCCCACATGCCATAGCCAATTTCGCTGACTTTCCAGTTGGTGCGACCAAAGCGTCGGTAGTTCATAGCAATTTGACTCGAATTCGGTTACTCGTGATGGTGTGAATAATTGCTAACAGCGACGGCAATTATTCGAGGAATAATATACTTGACTCGTCAGGAAACACGGAATAGGCTCCCGAGTTAAGAGATTCACGTGATGCCAACTCACCCTGTAACTACCGAACAACTTCAGCGACAACTCGAAGAGTTACAGCAAACGTTCGAAGCGACGACCAAGCGCGATGCGGAGTTCAGGCTCGAGGTGGAAGCATTTCTCAGACAAAGAAAATCTATCGTCGAGATACCTGAAAAGGAAACTCAGTCTCCCACGGGCGTTTTCGCATGGCTTACCCCCCTATTACAAGGCATAACAGTGGTCGTGGTCATCGGCTGTGTCTTCTGGATGGGGCAATTGATTGGCACGGTTAGCACCAAAGTCGATGCCCTTCAGAAATCTGTCGATAAGATTATTGACTGGAAAGACGGCGCCGCCGTCTCCATCGGCTCCCTCAATACCAAAGTGGACGGCATTAACTCTAAATTGGACGACCGATCTGGCCCCAAGGGCAAGAAGTAACTGCCCGGCATTCGAGGTCAGTTTCGTTCCAGCGTATCGTAGAGCGGCTGAGCAGGTCTGATTGTTGCCGGCTCGTCAGCTACCGTGATCGCCAGAATGCGAATCCTGTCATTGTCCGGCAGAACGAGCGTGCGGGCACCGGCCGGCAAATTGATCACGTAAGCGAAAAGATAGGAGTAAGCGTAAGCTTCGGCGCTGCCGTCCGCGGCGTTGCGATGCGAGGCAAACCACGCGACGTCGGCCCGTTTGATAAAGCCTGGTCGCAAACCCAACATCTCTCCATAGACGTTCGTGCGAGTTCGCGGCGGCAGCGCTCCGGCCGGCGGCGCAGGAGCGCCGGGACGTTGCGCGATCTGCTCTTCGGTTACTTTCCAGATGCGGTCATCCCACTGTCCGATAAATCCAGTCCAATCCTGGATAGTCAGATCAAAAGATTTTTCGCCGGCCCGAAATGTAGCTTTCTGATCGCCGTTAACCGCGGCGGCCAGCAGGTAAACGCGATTGTATTTCCCCGGCGGCAGAGTGATCGTCTGACCATGCGCCACCACCGCGTTGGCTTTTCCTATATCGGCGGGCGCCAACTTGAAACGGATGCCGGCAAGACTTATTTCGCGCGGCAACATTTCTGCCGGCAGAGCTTTTCCCTGCGGAGCACCCTGATTGTTTGGAGCCCAATCAAAGCAGCCGTCCGCGGGCCGGTTGCGCCGCGAGGCGACCGACAATTCGTAATCCAAGGTTACCGGTTGAGATTGAGTCAAAGGCGCCTTCATATTCGGCGCGGCAATCTTCAACGCGAAAGTCCGCGGCTGATATGCGCCAAGCGAAGTTACCAACGCGCCGCTTTCTATCTTTGCAGGTCCGATGGGTTGTTCCTGTCCGTTGACTTCACGCGCCGCGACTACGGCGGCCGGAAAGTTGAAACGAACATTCTCGGCCGGCTTACCATCCATCTCAACCACGCGCACGATCACTTCATTCGTGAGTTCGGCTTTCTTCAACGCCAGCACGCGCACGCGATCGTTGTTGATTTTTAAGAGTGAAAAACTCTTCCCCAACGCGCCTGGATGTTTTGAGCTTTCAAAGGCAATCAGCGGCTGATTCAAACGGTAAGCTTGCCAGTCAGTTCCGGCTTCGCGCCAACCATTTCCGTGCCCAGCGAGCCCGAAGACTATTTCATGACGTCCCAGATCCTGAGTTCCCTGATCCGCATAACCACCACGCGTCCCCGGCGTGCGCACCAGAGTCAGCCGCACGGTTTTGTCATCGGGCTTATCAGAACCGTTCTTGCAGTCGGTGAGTATCGTCGCGCCGTACGCGCCGGACTGATCCGTCAAGTCGATCCACTGATGCGAAGCGACTTCGAATTGTCGCTCTTCAGCGTTCGGTCTTTGCACCGTGCCGATGTCCCAGTTGTAAGTGGCGAGTTTGTTTGTGGCCGCGAGGGGAAAGGTCGCTTTCAGATTCGCTTGTTTGGTTTTCCAGTCAATGACGTTGCGAAATTCGACGCGATTGCCGGCGTCACCGGTCGACAGGCTAATCGTCTGCACGAATTTCGAGTCTTCGGTTTCGCGCTCGACCTCAATCGCCACACGCACGGGACCGTTCTCGACGACTCTGGTTTTTATCGCGCCGCCGACATAAGCGCGCGGCGGTTTTTGCTCGTCTTCAAAGTCCATGTTCCACGCCGGCCATTGGCGCGGGTTATCAGTCGATATCGCCAGACGGATCGGCGCCGACAGAAGCTCGCGGCTGATCTGTTTATCAAAGATGCTCGACACGTCGCCGTGCTTGTCTATTACTATTCGATAGCGATTGTTTTCGAGCGAAGACTCAGTCGTTTTAAGATCGCTTGATGAGTTGCCGGCGTCGGCTGGTTCGACGTTGTAAACCGCGAAGCCGACGGAAGGGACCTTGGCTAGGAACAAGACTTTGCCATTGCTGAGCTGCGCCGGCGCTTCCTTGCCGTCTGGACCGAAGACGCGAACAGCATTCGGCGCGGCATTACCAGGAAAGGTGACCGTCGCTTCGACGATGTCTTCACGCTGAATGTTGAGCGGATTGTAAACGACGATCGCGTTTCCTTTGGTGTTGGTTTCGAGCATTGAAGAGACTGCTGAAGCAGCGCTGGTAAGCACTCCGGCAAACTGATTCAACGCGATCACATCGTCGTTCCAGGCGAACTCGAATGCCTTCGGAGTCGCGGTGCCGGGCAGGAGGTCGTGAAACTGGCCGCCCATCACCAAAGTCCACGCGTTGTTCAAACGCTCAAGCGGGTAAGGACGGCCATCCAGCCAGTCTGCCGCGACTGAAGCCTTCTCAGCCGCGTCGGCCAGCAGTTCGTTCTTTCGCATCCAGCGCTTTTGATAAGCCTCTGATGTAAGCGAGCCGGCCGAGTGATTAATCAGCTCGAGGTCGCCTTTGTAGCGAGGCATTCGATCCGTCGCGCAACAGTTGGCGATGTCCTGGAACATCTGATCGGCTTTGGACCAGACGACTTTGACGGGACCATCGCCGACCTGGACCAGCGGACCGGATGGGGTCGTGCTGGGTGGCCCGAACTGAAACATGGGAGGCAGCGTGGTCTTGCTCTTTGAAGTAATCGCCTCCATCAGACGCACCGAGCTTTCATTCGGCGAGCCGCCCACGTCACCGGTCCCCACGTAATGGTAGTCGGCAAAGACTCCCGTCAGATCGCCGTTCGTTTGAATTCGCTCCGCCCAATCCTCCTGCCCTCTCGAGCGGGTCTGATTCTGTTGTGCGGTCAGACTTGGATCAGGCCCGGGCGGTGGCGGCGGAGTTTTGCTGAGGTCATAGGTGACCTGGCTGCCATAGCCAAGCGGATTCAATGCGGCAATGATCGTCTTGCCATCGGGACCTTCCCAGATTCCGACATTGAAGGGAATGCCCGACGGCGTTTTCTCGGGCGAATCAGGCCCGCCGACGTGCGGCGCAGGCTGCCATCCGGAGGAAAGCTTCTGCGTCGAAAAACCTTTGATGCCGGAATGCGCCAGGATGCTCGGCAGTGACGCGGGAAATCCGAAACAGTCGGGCAACATGTATTCGTCGCTGGCCATTCCGAATTCTTTGCGAAACCAATTATTGCCATACAGAATCTGGCGAACGATCGATTCGGCATTGGGAGAGTTCACGTCGCCTTCTTCCATTGACGAACCCGCGGGGAACCAGCGCCCCTTGGCGACGTATTGTTTCAGCCGCTCAAAATCCGAAGGGTAATACTCTTTCATCAAACGATATCGATTGGCGCCGGTGAAATTGAAAATGTAGTGCGGATACTTTTCGAATAGCGCAAAGTTATTGCGCATAGTCTTCGTGAGGTACTCCTCAATCACCTGGGGATACTCCCAGCGCCATTCGGTATCAAGATGTGCGTAACCGACGACGTAGAGAGTTGGCTCTTTCGCGAGATTGGGGCCGGGGATGGCGCCGGATTTCTTTGCGCCCGATTTGCTCGCATCGCGTTTGGAAGGCTTGTTGGTTGAAGTTGGTGAGGTTACGAACGGCTTGGGTTGCGTGTAGGTTCGAGGGATCTGCGAACCAGCGAACTGCGCGAACCCGATCAATATCAGCGCAGCAATTGCCATCTTGGCGAACGGGGCAGTAGCCCGACCGTCAGGGAGGGCTCGAACTCTGGCGAATTGGATATCCATGAGCGCGCTACTTCTAAACGATCTGCGCCAAGAAAGCAATAGCCTCCACATGCTTTGCTCCCGACATGTTGAGCCCTCCCTCACGGTCGGGCTACTGCCCCGTCGCAATAGGCAATGGTTTTTCCGAACTAACTCTTGACACGTGTTCCAAACCGGAGTAATAAGACTTCACGCAAGGCACGATTGCCTTGAGTTCTTTGAGGTTTTCTATTTATTAGGAGCTAAACATAAGATGCTTATTAACTTTAAGGAGCAGTGTTCAGATCCGCGGTGCAAGTCTTGGGTTATGGCGGGTCATCTTGATAGTCACGTTCACTACTTTGATCGAGATCACGAAAACGATCCTATTAAGCCTGAGGAAGCTCATAGAATCAGTCCGAAGAAACCAGGAGATTCTTGCAGGTGTGGTGGTATGAACCCAAGCTGTCCACGTTGTGGAGGTAACGGGATAATACCTTAGTTGAATATAACAACTGAATAGTCCGCACAGAGGCCCTCGGAACGAGGGCTTCTTAGTTTAATCCCACTCACATCTAAGAAGACTGAGGTAGCCGAGAGTTCGGGGCAGCAGCCCGACCGTGAGGGAGGGCTCAGATCGATGGCTTTTATCTATGCGTGACTTCGACGATAACGAGTTTCCGCTGGCCTACCTCATCACATTTCGCTGTTACGGTACGTGGCTGCATGGTGACCAACGGCGCTCGATGAATCGCAAGCAAAATATTTACGGAACACCGCGCATTGCCCCGAAACCAGGACTCGAAAGCACCGAGCGTGATCAATTACAACATGAGCCAGTGACGCTCAACGCGGAGCAGAGGTCCGTAGTAGAGAAGGCGGTTCGTGAAGTCTGTCTGCATCGCAAGTATCAACTGCGCGCGATCAATGTCAGGACCAATCATGTGCATACGGTTGTCTCAGCGGTTCGCGAACCGGAGCCGATACTGGATGCGTTTAAGTCATACTCTACAAGAGCGCTTCGAACGAGTGGCCTTCTTAACATCGGAGTTAAGCCGTGGGCTCGTCACGGTAGTACGATCTATTTGTGGAAAGAGCGTGATGTCGAGAAGGCTGTTGAATACGTGTTGTTAGGACAAGATGGTGATTTACCGCCGTTTACTTGAGCCCTCCCTCACGGTCGGGCTAGTGCCCCGATTGACCGCTTGATTGATTGCTAAGACAGGATGGTGATTTACCGCCGTTTGGCTGAGCCCTCCCTGACGGTCGGGCTAGTGCCCCGATCACAGCGGGCTACTGCCTCCGGTCCCGGCGTGATTGTGATAAACTGCACGCCTGAAGAAATGGGTCAGAGTTGCAGCTCACGTTACTCTCCTGATGGCATCACGCACACGTGCCTGTTAAGCAGTCAATCAAACTTATCGCTTTCCCCTTGGAGGTCGTCATGAAAAAGTTTTTCTTTCGTTCCCTGCTGATGGTCGCCCTGGCGGTGGGCTTGAGTCTGACCGCGTTTGCCGACACGATTCGCCTCAAGAACGGCAGCGTCATTCGCGGCCAAATCGTCAGTTTCAAGAATGAACAGTTCACGATTGTCGTTGGTGGCGGCTCGCGTGGGCGCACGACCCGCATCACCGTCTATATGGAAGACGTCGAATCGATCGAGTTCGACTCGGTGGGCAATACCAGCAATTCCACCGGACCGAACGATGACACGGCGAACAATAATCAACCTCCTTATCAGCCGCCGGTAAACAATCAACCGGCAAATAATCAGCCGACTTACACGCCGCCGACTTCAAACAATCAAAATCCGCCAACGTTCTTCCAGGTCAACGTGCGGGTGCGAGCGGACAACACGAGTAATGGCTGGACCAACACCGGACTGGTGGTGCGGCGTGGTCAGCGCCTGCGCATCACCGCTTCGGGCAGGGTGAACCTGGGCACTAACCGCTTTGCGACTCCTGACGGTCTGGCAAATATTCCGGATCGCGACAAA
>DATHHW010000015.1:0-56538 GCA_035317005.1 Pyrinomonadaceae bacterium
TGGATGAGAAGCCCGCTGACTCCGCTCGCGTCCAACGAATTGTTCGAGCGCCCCTTGATTGTACCGTACAACGCTTGCCATTTCTGTTGCGAAGCCTAAGTGCGCACTGATTTGTGGTTTTCAAGAGCGATGCGCGCGAACAAGTATTCACCCGCAGAAGTGCGGGATAAACCCGGATTGGGTGGTAAAATCCCGCACGTGCCCAAACTCCTCGATCAGGTGCGCGACGTGCTCCGGATGAAGCATTACAGCCTGCGGACTGAGCAAGCCTACGTCAACTGGATCAAGCGTTACATCCTTTTTCATGATAAGCGCCATCCGGCGGAAATGGGTGAGGCTGAGATTAGATCATTTATCTCTGACCTCGCAAGCAAGAAATTGGTTGCGGCTTCGACGCAAACGGTGGCTTTGAGCGCGCTGCTCTTTCTCTATCGCAACGTGCTGAAAAAGGAACAGCCGTTCATCGAAGGTATCGAGCGCGCCAAAAGGCCGGAGCGGCTGCCGGTAGTCTTTACCAAAGACGAAGTAACGGAGATCTTATTGCGGCTCGATGGCGTTCCTTATCTGATCGCCGGCTTGCTGTATGGTTCGGGCCTGCGGTTGATGGATGCCTTGCGTCTGCGGGTGAAAGACATTGATTTCGAACGTAATGAGATCGTCGTCCGCGAAGGGAAGGGCGCGAAAGATCGCGTTACCATGTTGCCTGGCGCCATCAAGAGAAAACTGCAAGACCACCTCGCGCGAGTGCAGCTCCTTCACAAAGACGATTTGCTTAGCGGTGGTGGAGAAGTCTACTTGCCCTACGCTCTCGACCGGAAATTCACGAATGCGGCAAAAGAGTGGAAGTGGCAATACATCTTTCCGGCAGCCAAAGCCTCCGTTGACCCTCGCTCAGGCAGGAAGCGACGACATCACTTTTCCGAAGACAGCATACATCGCGCCGTGAAGCGCGCGATCAGCCAGGCAGGAATTCCGAAACACGGCTCGAGTCATACCTTTCGTCACAGCTTCGCGACTCATCTTCTTGAGAATGGCTATGACATCCGCACAGTGCAGGAGTTGTTGGGCCACAAGGATGTGCGGACGACGATGATCTACACGCACGTTTTGAATAAGGGCGGCAGAGGCGTGAGAAGTCCGCTGGATCACAGAGCCAACGAGTAAACCTGAGTCGACCGTTCCGAACTACTCCGATTGGTGGTGCTTTGTATCACCTTCGAAAAACGAAAGCGGCGACGTCCTCACACCGTCGCCGCTCTCCTGCGCAGCCAATTAAGGCGCGCGGGGGGAAGCGTTCAGCTTCACCCCTGTTGGCTGCATCTTACACCCGCCGTCAATCAGGGTTTTTCGTCGTTACAGAACCGCGAGCGGTAGCGACCGGATGCTAGTTTCAACCTGCAGACTCACGAAAAGCCAAAGCGCCATGACTCGCAAGTTGAATGTAGCATTCGGTCGCTACCGCTCGCGGTTCTGTAACGACTGGCCCATGCTCGTAACCGGTGCGTCGGCTGAGCCTTTTACCCGCTTGATGTCTTCGAGGCTTCCTGCTCGCTGGAATAGCCTTCGCCTGAGTCGGCGAGGATGCGGCCGTTGGCGGCTTTCAAGCGCCAATGCCATTCGCCTTTGTTGTCTTTGTAATAGTGGTAGTTCATGTGAGTGATCCTTTCGTGTTGAGTTGAGTAACTGTTGAGCCCTCCCTTACGGTCGGGCTACTGCCCCGAAACCTCTCCATTGCTGATTAACTCCGGCTTCTCTTCACCACGACTTTGATCCCATCCTTCGGTCGCAAAGACATCGCCGGGTAGATACTGACGGGATGATCGGGATCAAGTTCCAAACGAAACTTTTGGCCAATCGTGGCCAGGCACAGGATGATTTCCATCATCGCGAATGATGCCCCGATGCAAACCCTCGGGCCGCCACCGAATGGGAAGTAAGCGTACTTCGGCAACTGCTCGATAAAGTCTTCGGTCCAACGCTCGGGACGGAAGGTTTGCGGCTCATCATAGAATCGCGGGTCGCGCTGGGTCGCCCACTGAAACATGAATACCTGAGTTCCTGCCGGCACCTGATAGCCGCCAATCTCGCAATCGTTAATCGCTTCGCGACCCAGACCAAACGCTGGCGGATAGAGGCGCATGCTCTCTTTGGCAATTTGTTCGGTGTACTTCAGGCGCGAGAGATCGGCCATGGTCGCCGCGCGTCCGCCCAACACTTCGTCCAACTCCGCATGAAATTTCTTTTCGGCTTCCGGATTTGCGCCAAGCAGATACCAGGACCAGGCGAGGGTCAACGCAGTGGTTTCGTGGCCGGCGAGAAACAGCGTCATCACTTCGTCGCGCAGTTGGCGGTCGTTCATCTGGCTGCCGTCTTCATCGCGAGCGGCCAGCAACATTGAAAGCAGGTCGCCTTTGTTTTCAGCCGAGGCGCGGCGTTCAGAGATGATCCGGTAGACGACCTTATCGATCTTTCTGGCCAGCGCATGAAACCGCAGGTGCGCCGGTGTCGGCAAACGATTGTTCAGAATCCAGCCGAGCGTTGCCTGCGCCGCAAACGGCTTTACCAGTTCTTTCAAAGTCGCGCCTACTTCATCCACGTCGGTCGAAACGTCCGCGCTGAACAAACATTGGACCACGATCTCCAGCGTCAGGCGCATCATGTCGCGATGAATGTCGAGGGTTTCTCCGTCCTTCCATTTCGCGGTCAGACGATTCGAGTAATCGACCATGACCTGGCCGTACGATGCCACTCGCTCACGATGAAACGCCGGTTGTGAGAGTCGGCGCTGGCGTTTCCATTCTTCACCCTGACTGGTAAGCAGACCGTTACCGACCAGACGCTGAAAGAAATTTGAGCGCAGCGACATCGACTTGATGAAGTTCTTCGCGTTGGTTACCAGCACGTATTCGACGTCGTCGGGATGATAAAGAAAAAGGGCCGGCACATAGAGGAAGCGCATCCACACAATGTCGCCATACTCGTCGCGGCAACATTCGATGAACGCGAGCTGATCGTGATTGAATTCGCGCATCACGCCCATGAGAGGAGTGCCTTTGGGACCAGGCGGACGAGCTGCCGTCTTCGACTTCTTACCAGCCGACACAACACGTGCGAGTTCGCGTATTGAAGGGTTCGATTTCACTACTTCAACAAATCCGCATAAATCCCCGGTTCGCTATCCGGGATCACGATCGCGTCTACTGCTTCGCGATAAAACTCAACCGGTCCGGCGCCGCCGATGACGCCGTAAACGTATCCCATTTCTCGCAGTCCCCAGAGCGCGGAAATGAGCAGGGCCTTCCCAATCCCACGCCCGCGTTCGCTTTCGATCACACCGGTTGGACCAAAGAAATTCCTGCGTGTGCATTCGTATCCGGCAAAACCTATCACCTTCGCCTCGCGCGTAGCGATGACGACCGACACCGGCTGGTTAGCAAAGCCAACCGAAATTTCGTCCGCCCAGGCTACGGAAAAATTCTGTTCGATGAAATTGCGGACTGGTGTGATCTCGAATGGTTGAGCGCGGCGAATGCTGACACCGTCGACAGGCGGCCCCGGGGAAGGAAGCCTCAGAAGATTAACGAGCAGGTCGGGCATCGCGATTCCAGTTTAGCGAAGAAATCGGCGCCAGGCGAGACGAGTTGACCTCGAGTCGGATCTTAATGACAGGTGTTTACAGTACCGACTTCAGTCGGGTTCTTTCCCGATCGTAAAAAAGCCCGACTGAAAGTCGGTACTCTGTACGCCTGTTTTCTAAGTATGACTCGGTTGGATTTTGTAGCAGGAGCAGTGAGCCAAGCGGGTCACTCATCCACGACCTTACACTTTGAGGCCAGCAGCACATAGTCTTCGACCTCACCTTCACAGCGAACCGTCTTGCCCACCAGCTTATCCAGTTCAGGATCGTGGAACGGATTTCCTTCTTCGCGTCGCAAAACAAAGCGGCCCTGATCCGTCTCGATATAAACGGCGCGATGCTCGCTCTTGCTGCCCGCACCGAAGGACCCGCTGGTTACTTTGCCGGTGAACTCCGCCATGCCCTTATACTAAGCGGGCCCAGCGGAGTTCACAAGCGCTGAGACAAATGACCTAAGCGATCACTTCGCAAAAAGCTTCGTCGTCGAGACTACCTCACCGTCAACCTCTTTGATGACCAGGGCTACTGTTTGAACCACACTGGCAGATTCCGCCTCATCTGGAGGGACGGTGGGCTTCCGTTTGTGGCCGGTCGCTGTACCGAAGCACATGTGCACACGGGTTGCTCCCTGGTCTTTGGAGATCATCGCCTTGGGCATGGACTTACTAATCGGCGGATCCTTAACTTCGAACGAAAGCGTGTTCGTTGGAGTCATGCCGTAGGCTTTGGCCGCGTTTAGCAGGGCCTTACTAATTGATTTGCCCCTGCCGTTCGCGGTGCGACGGATAGTCGGTTGGCTTTTTGCCAAAGCCTCCCCCCGACTGAACAAATCACGCCGCCGTTCCGCACGCTCTACGCGCAAGGCTGTGGGGCTCGCCTTCGCCGTCATACCCTTCCCACCGGCTTTTGCTACTGTAAGAACGACTGCGTGCTCTGCCTTGACCGGAGTGAGTGAAGGATCGCCGTACAGATTGAACTGCGCGATCGTTTTCACGTTGGCGGCGTCGGACATTGATGATTTGTGAACGAATTTTTGCCGCGCTTCAAGCGCCGCTCGGCCCAGCGAGGCACCCTGAAGAACGTTCTGGAGGAAGAACTGGCAGAGCAGATCAGCCTGGCCGTTTCCTTCCGCTGGTCCGTAGGCGATCGTCGTGCTGCCAAGAAATCCATACGCACCGCTGCCCAGATAGGTATTGCAGATCGGGGGTTGGTGTGCATGTGGATTGTAGAGCTGCGCCCCATAACAACACTCGGCAGCAGCCACGGTTCCCTCCGTAACTTTTTTGTTGAGGAACGCCGCGTCGAGAGCTGTTGGGAAATCTTCAGCTCCGCTTGCGGGTTGACCGAAAAAGTGTTCGTTCCGCGACGCTCCATGGCAATTGATAAAATGCGACAGCTTCCCCAGCGACGCCGGTGGCCATTTCGAAGATGACTTTGGCACTGTCTTGATCGCGTCAGAATCTCCAAACGTGTTCGCCAGACTCATTGCGGTCGACTTCTCCCAAATCTCAGCCGAGATACCGAAATACTGGCGATAGCCGGCTGCGTCGCCGCTCTGGTAGGTGGCCGCTCTTTTCAAGAGACCGACGAGGTATTCAGGATCGTTGCCGCCCTGAATATCCGGCAAGCGCCCTACGACTCGCGTGGGTCCGAAGAAATCCTCGGGTTGTTGACTGTAGGGCGTCTCGCAGGCGTAAGGAATGTCGCCAAAGGCAAATTCGTCGGGGTCGTCAGGAGGACTGAAGGTGGGACTCTTCAAGTCCTGATGCGGGATTACATCCGCCGCACCGAGAATTAACAGGTAATCGGGAGCCAGGGCTTTGAAGAGTGCGTCGATCGCCGCTTTGTTTTGCCTCGGATCCGTTGCGGCGGTCACCGCCGGCGCTTTTGCTTTCTTCATATCAGCGGCGCGATCTAAGGCGAACACTGCAGTAGTTAATCCGCGCTTCTTGTCGTTGGTAATCAGACTTTGCAGAGCAGTCTGAATCTTCTTGACGCCCGCCGCGCCGTACTTTGCTTGCAGAGCGGACAGGTTCGTGCAGATAACTTTGTCTATTTTTGCAGGCATTCTTGATCCTTTCAGTTAAGGCCGGAACGTAGGAGGAAGCGAGCATCGCAGGGTCCTTTGACCAGCCGGGTTAGTAAAGAGGTGTGCGGACGATATTACAAGTGACGAGTGGCGTCAATAAGAATGTGCAGGCTGGAGAATTGCGGTTGCTTGCATGCCGAATTGCTCGCCTCGAAGTGGCACGGACGTCTCGCCCGTGATTTCGCGCGACCAACAATCCACTGGCGTTGGGTTGATTCTTCGCGGCTATGCCGCAGCACAGTGCGGAAAGGCTTTGCCTTTCCGGAGAGACTCCCTTGATTGTTGCTTGAGGCTATGCCTCAAGCGACGACAGGAGGCGTAGCCTCAACAGAGAATTGGGATTCCCCGGAAAGCCGGAGGCTTTCCGCCGTGTGCTGCGCCAAAGCCGCAAGTGCACTTGAAAGAGTTACAAAGTCACTCACTTATCAAACGGCCACTTACTTCTCAACTCTTCAATCGTCCCGTGATACACGTCGACATCCATGTCATATTCGGTGCCCGGAACTGTGTACAGGCAGGCTCCTCGATTCGCGGCGCTGCAATTCTGTTCGCTGGAGAATTGCCAGACTGTATAAGTCTTCCACGTGCCCGCCGGAAAATCCGTGACGCTCTTCCTGAAGCGCGCATACCACAGATGCGTCTTTGCGAAGACATCATCCGCGCCGTATTGATCCGAAATCGCTTTCGTCACTTCATTGTTGGCATAGATCAAAGGGTAGCGCCCCGTCTTCTCTTTGATTCGTTTGATGAAGGTACGCGCTTCGTCGAAGCTCATGTGCTTCGTCGCGTCCACACTTTCCAGATCGAGAGCAACGAGTTCGTCAACGGCAGGCTTGGCGGTGCTCAGAAAGAAGTCAGCTTGTTTAATTGGATCACCAGGCTTCCCTAAATGATAAGCGCCCCACTTGTAACCGCGCTTCTTCGCTTCATCCCGGCGCTCGGCGTACTTGCGATCCGCGCGATCGCCGATCGTCGCGCGGTGAATGATGGCCACGACGCGCTTGTCGGTGGCGAGCGCTTCCCAATCGATGTCGTTTCCTTCGTAAGGGTCAATCGCCAGGGCGATGTTGGGATTCTTCCATGGTTCGGTGAATTCGGGAGATTGGGCATGCGAGACCAGGGAGCAAGCAAAGAATATCGAAAGAAATGCTGCTGTCGCTCTTTTCATCTTGCCCAGAATGTAGCACGTGCCTTCGGAGGGTGGCGCGGGCGTCTCGCCCGTGATCGTTTGTAATGCCAGATTCAACCTTGACCACGGTCAAGATGCCCGTGCCACTCCTGGTTTGCATTCACGGGCGGGACGCCCGTGCTACGGTTTTTCATATCGCCTTCCGCAGGTCAGGAGTTGAAATCGGTGCGAGGGACTAATACTTGGGCAGTTTTTCGACAAGTGAGGTTTCTTGCATCGTAGCCATCACGGGCGGGACGCCCGTGCCACGCATGGCGTGCTATACTTCAAAAGCCCGTCCAGAGAGTCGAGTAACAACGATAAGTGTCTAATGTCTTAGAAATCATCCCCCTCGGCGGTATCGGCGAGTTTGGGATGAATTGCACGCTGCTGCGTTTTGCCGACGAGATGATCGTCGTCGATGCCGGCATGGGCTTTCCCGAAGAGAGCGTCTATGGCGTCGATGTCTGCATTCCGGATTTCGAGATCCTCGAGCAGTACCGGGAAGAGATCACCGCGATCATCCTCACGCACGGGCACGAAGATCACCTCGGCGCCCTGCCTTACATCCTGAAAAAATTCAATGTTCCGGTTTACGCTTCGCGTTTCACGCTGGGCTTAGCGGAAAGCAAGCTTGACGAGCACGGCATCCTGGGCGATGTGATGCTGCATCGCGTCGAACCGCGCGACGTAGTCACCATCGGTCCCTTCGCGATCGAGTTCATCCGCGCGTCGCATTCGCTGATCGATTGCTTCTCGCTGGCGATCAAGACACCGGTCGGCACGATCATTCACACCGGCGACTACAAAGTTGACGAGACGCCGGTTATCGGCGAGCCAATTGATCTGCGAACTCTTCGGAGATACGGACAGGAAGGCGTGCTGGCGCTGCTTTCGGATTCAACGAACGCGACCGTTCCTGGTCGAACTCCTTCGGAACGCGCCGTAATTCCGGCTTTTGAAGAAATCTTTGCCGAAGCGAAAGGCCGCATCATCGTGGCCGGCTTTGCTTCGTCGATTCATCGGATTCAGATCGTTTTCGACGTCGCTCAACAGTTCAATCGTAAGGTCTGTGTGCTGGGACGCTCGATGCAAAAGAACGTCGAGATTGCGGATCGCCTCGGCTATCTCGACATTCACGACGGCATGTTGGTGGGAATTAATGAGACAAAGCATCTGGACGATAACGAGATCGTTTTTCTGGTCACTGGTTCGCAGGCCGAGCCGCGGGCCGCGCTTTACCAAATGGCCACGCAGATCTACAGAGGCCTGACCATCGAGGAAAGCGACACGGTCGTACTCTCGGCGCGCATCATTCCCGGTAACGAGCGCGCGATCTCCAGACTCATTGGTTTCATATATAAGCGCGGGGCAAACATCATCGAAGAGAAGCGCCGCCTGATTCACGTCAGCGGCCACGCGTCACAGGAAGACATTCGCATCATGACCGAAGCCGTGCGGCCAAAGTTCCTGGTGCCGATTCATGGTGAGTATCGCATGCTGTTTCGTCACAAAGAGTTTGTCAAAAACCATATGGGCTTTCCCGAGGCGAACATCATCCTGATCGAAAACGGCGACGTGCTCGAATTGGATGGCGAACGCGCCGCCGTCATAGATCGTCGCGAGATTAAACGCACGTTCATCGACGATTCAGGATTTGAAGAGATCGATTACGAGACCGTGCGCGAGCGAAAGAAGATGGCCTACGAAGGCATGGTTACTTTGATTGTAACCATTAACGGCCAGACTGGAGAGCTCGGGGGGCCGGCGCAGATCGTCGCTCAGGGCGTGCGTGGTTTTGAATCGACCAACGGAAATGGTTCCAATCGCAGGACGCAGGTTTCAAGTTATGAAGGCTCGAAGCAGTTGGTAAAGGATGCGCAACGCGTGGTGGCCGCAGCCATCGCTGGGGCCTCGAAACAAACCCTCGAAGACCAATCGTTGTTGAAAGAACACCTGCGCGTCGAGTTGAAGCGGTTCATCCAGAAAGAGACCGGAGCACGTCCGGTGATTGTGCCCGTGATCCAACGAACTTAGTTTTGAACTCACGCTAAGGTTCCGCCAACCAGATTGTGGCCGACGAGGGCAAACCAAAAAAACATTTGCCGTTAGGAGAAGAATTCCCGGACGTCAGGCTGGGGATTTGGGGTCCCTCACGCATAATGGATTTCGGAAAACGACAGTTCTTATCGCTTTTCTAATATAGATCTATCTGTAGTCAGCTTTCTTCCGAGAGGCACACAACCGGATTCGGTACTTTGAACATCAGCCCTCAAAACAGGGCACTACCGGCACCTTCGATGCTTCTATTTGGATTCTTAAAGGTGTACCCTGCGCTTGGATCTCGAACTAATTAAGGTTGGCGGGCAGCTCCTGCCGCCAAGCATCGTCAAAAACGGATAGTTCCGGGCTTTTATGGATTGGTCCGACAAAGTAGTCTTAATCACTGGCGCGTCCTCGGGCATTGGACGTGGCTTGGCGCTCGAACTGGCGCGGCGCGGCGCGAAGCTTGGACTCCTGGCCAGAGGCATTAACACTGCCCAGGCCGCGGCAGCCGCAGCCGGGGCCGGGGCAAGCCGTTCATCAAACGTCAGCTCGACGCGGCCGGCCTCCGGTTCTCGTTTGCAGGAAGTCGTCCGCGAGATTGAGAGCGCCAGAGATGGTAAGAGCGCATCCGGCACAGTGCAGACTCTGGAGTTACCGGCCGATGTGCGAGATGCCAAGGCGGTCAGAGCGGCTGCAGATCGCTTGCGGAAAGAGTTCGGCAGAATCGATGTGATGATTGCTAACGCGGGTATGGGGTCAACGACCGATGCCTCAGAACTGGATCCTGAGGAGGTTGCCAGGCTCCTTAGTGTGAACGTGATGGGCGCGGTAAACAGCGTCGCGGCCGTGCTGCCGGAAATGATTAAGCGCAGGAGTGGACAACTGGTGGCAATCTCAAGTCTTTCCGCTTATCGCGGGTTGCGCAAGTCGGCGGCCTACTGCGCCAGCAAGGCATCGCTGTCCTCATTTTTTGAAAGTGTACGCATCGACCTGATAGGCAGTGGCGTGGATGTAACGATCGTTCATCCCGGATTCATCAAGACTCCCCTGACTGCCGGGCGAAAAGCAAAGATGCCATACATCATGGAAGTTGATTACGCGGTAGAGAAAATAATTCATGCAATCGAAAAGCGAAAGAAGTCGTATGCCTTTCCCTGGCAGCTCGCCACGATTGTTCGTGCAAGTATGCTGATGCCGACTTTTATGTACGACCGGATTGCCAGAAGGAATTCGTTTCGAGAATAGAACAGGTTGGATTTTAGAGCTTAGTTCTTCGAGCTTCGAGTTCCGCAGATATAGATTGAAGCTCTAAGTACTAAACGCTAAGCTCAAGCCCTTAAGATCGATTTAGGATTTCAAATCTAAAATCGGAAATCACAAACCCAAAATGCGATGACCCTTCTTCAAGCCATTCTGCTCGGCATCGTCCAAGGTCTGACTGAATTCATACCCATTAGTTCTACGGCGCACCTGGTGCTGGCCAGCCGGGTGATGAATCTGGCGCTTACTCCGGAACAACTGACTTCATCCATTGCCGTGATTCAGCTCGGCACTCTGGTCGCGGTCGTTGCCTATTTCGTTGGCGACATCTGGAACATCACCCGGGCGTTTATTCGCGACCATTTGTTGTTGCTGAAAAACGGGCGGCGCGATCAATTCAATCGCACGAATGCAAACGCGCGGTTGTCACATGACGCCTGGCTCGGCTGGCTGGTGATCATTGGGTCCCTGCCGGTGGCCATCGTCGGCCTCGCTTTTAAGAAACAGATCGAGGGTACGTTTACGAAGAATCTTTGGGTGATCGCGACGATGATGATTGTCGTGGCGTTGTTGCTGGCAATCGCGGAAGCCGTCGGCAAAAAGCAGCGGCGCATGCAGGAGTTGGGACTGGGCGACGCGCTCGCGGTCGGCTTTGCTCAGTGCCTGGCATTGATTCCCGGCTCGAGCCGTTCGGGTTCGACAATCATGGCCGGTCTGTTTGCGGGCGAGACGCGCGAGACCGCTGCTCGCTTTTCATTTCTGCTATCTATGCCGGCAATAGCTGCCAGCGGTTTGTTGGAATTGAAAGAAGCTCTGCACCGTTTGCCCAACGGCAGTCTTACGACTCTTGCCGTCGGTACCATTGTTTCCGCCGTCGTGGGCTATGCGTCGATCTGGTTCCTGCTGCGTTTCCTGCGCACGCACACCACCGGAGTTTTCATCGGGTATCGTCTGATCGTGGGCGGTGCGATCTTGATCATGCTGATCAACCGACGCATTAGTCCGTTATGAGCGTCTCCTTCGGGAACGGAACGGTTGCGGCTTCGCCGCCTGATGTGCGGAAAGGCTCTGCCTTTCCGGCTGCTTTGTTTGAAGTTCTTTGAGGCTACGCCTCCGCAGCGGCGAGGCCTAGCCTCGCCGCTATCAAATTGCGACTGACGGAAAGGCAAAGCCTTTCCGCACATCAGGTGCCAAAGCCACTACTGAATCTGGTCGCCGATAAGATTAGCTCTTCCTCCGCACAACAAGTAAACTCCCACTAACATGAGCGCCAAGCCTTCGCCCAAACGATGGTCCAAGAAATGGATCGTCCGTCAGCCGGATCTTAACCGGGCCGCGGAATTGGCAGCCGCACTCGGCGTCTCGCCGATTGTGGCCGGGTTGCTCGTCGCGCGTGGCTATCAGGACCTGGATTCCGCCCGGGCTTTTCTCAATCCCAGTCTCGATCAACTTCACGATCCATTCCTGATGCGCGGCATGTCAGACGCGGTCAAGCGTCTGCTGCAAGCCGTCGATAATCAAGAGCCCATCCTGATCTATGGCGACTATGATGTTGACGGCACGACCGGCACGGCGGTGCTCTTACGAGCCTTGCGGATGTTGGGCGCGACTGCCGGTTATCATGTGCCCCATCGTTTCACCGAAGGCTATGGCATTCAGCAGGCCGGTTTGGAAAAAGCGGTAAGCGACGGCTACAAGCTGGTCGTCAGCGTGGATTGCGGAATACGCGCGCACGAACCTCTTCATTGGGCGCGCGCGAATGGTCTGGACATCATCATTACCGATCATCATCTGCCTGACGAAGATGAAGGATCGCCGCCGGCGCTGTCGGTCCTGAATCCTAACCAACTCGGCTGTAACTATCCGGATAAGAATCTCGCAGGCGTCGGCGTTGCTTTCAAATTGATTCACGCGTTGTTCCGCGAACGCGGACGAGAAGCGCAGGTGCCGGGTTTTCTGAAGATGGTCGCTATTGGCACTGTGGCCGACGTCGCGAAGCTTCTGGGAGAAAACCGCGCCATTGTAGCGTTGGGCCTGGCCGATTTACCGCGCGCGGTAAACCCGGGCCTGCGCGCGCTGATTGAGATCGCGGGCTGCGGCGACGACGGCGAGATGACCGCATACGATTTGGGCTTTCGCATCGGACCGCGAATAAACGCGGCCGGGCGGATGGATGCGGCGCGCGCCGTCATCGAATTATTTGAAGCGAAAGAGAAAGAGGAAGCACGGCGTTTGGCCGAGCATCTGGAAACGCGCAACAGCGAACGCAAGGAAGCGCAGCGGGAGATTTTCAACCGGGCGATCGAAGAGTTTGAGGGCGGCGCGGAACGCGCGGCGCAGACGCACGCCGCAGTCATCGCCGGAGACGGATGGCATCGCGGCGTGATTGGCCTGGCTGCTTCGAAGATCGCCGAACGCCTGCATCGACCATGCGTGGTCATCTCGCTCGACGGCGATGTCGGCCACGGCTCGGCGCGCAGCATCGAAGCCTATCATCTCTTTGACGGCCTGACGGTCTGTCGCGACCTGCTGGATAAATTCGGTGGGCATTCGCACGCAGCCGGGCTGGCGATCCGGCGCGAACATATCCCGGAATTCCGACGCCGCTTGAATGAACATGCAGCGTCGTGCTTGACTGAAGAGGATCTGGAGCCGATGGTTGCGATCGATGCTGAGGTGAACGCGCAAGCGCTCGGCTTTCAGCTCTCGCAGGATTTGACTGCGCTTGAGCCTTTTGGCGCCGGCAATCCGCGTCCAGTCTTTGCGACTCGCGGTTTTCGAGTTTTAAGCGAGCCGCAGATAATTAAGGAGCAGCATCTAAAGCTCCGGGTCGCTGGAGACGACCACCGCCCGATTGAAGCGATCTGGTGGCGCGGGCTGGAAGAAGCCGAGCAAACGCCAGAGGCCAATGACCGCATCGATCTGGCATACGAATTAGAAGCCAACCGTTGGCAGGGTGATATCCGGTTGCAGTTGAATGTTAAGGACATGCGTGATGCAAAATGAATGAGCCACAGAGACGCAGAGGCACAGAGAAAATTGCCAGAACTTAAGGCGAGTAAAGAATGCTTTCCATTTCAGAGCTTCGTTTCATCTCTGTGTCTCCGTGCCTCTGTGGCAACGATTAGTCGCTCGTAGATATATGCAGGCCGTAACTCGAAAAAAACGAATCAGCGCAGTTGATTTGCGCGCTCGCGTCCCCGCGATAGCGCGTGGCCTGGCGCTGCTGCTGCTGATTGGCGGCGCGATTTTTGTCGGCGTCTCCTATTACAAGATGCGCAACAACACGCCGTTTCGTTTGAAGTCCGAAGCCCCCGCGCTGTCGAAAGAAATCACCGGCATCATCAATGGCTACGAACAACGCATCACCAAGAACGATCGTTTGTATCTTTGGCTGCGGGCCGCGCGCGACGTTGCTTATGCGGACGGCCATCACGAATTGGAACAGGTAAACCTTCAGGTCTTTCCACCGACTGGGGACAAGCCGGATCAAATCGTTTCCGACCGCGCGATCTACGACCAGAAAGGCGGATCAGGTCAGTTCACGGGTAACGTTCAGCTCGAAACTCATGAAGCTTTGAAGGTAAAAACTGATACGGTTACCTATCACCAGGATTCCAAAATAGCCGAAACGTCTTCCCCAATCACTTTCGAACGCGAAAACGTTTCCGGTAGCTCGGTCGGCGCCCTGGTGGATAACGAGAAGAAACGCATGGAGCTGCGCAGCCAGGTCGCCGTCACAGTCGCGCCCGCCGCGTTTGAGAAACCAAACACTAAAGATCCCAAGCCATCTAAATTAAAAGGCTCGCGCGCCAAGCCGGTCACGATTCATTCGGCGCAGGCTGTGTTCGAGCAGACTACGATGCGTCTGACTTTCTCAGGCGGCGCCACCGCCGAGCAAGAACAGGACATCATGAGCGGCGACAACCTCACCGCGATCCTCAACGAGAAGAAGAAGCTGCAAAAAATCGAGATGCGCGGAAATTCTTATCTGCGTTCGATGGAAGTGGGGCATGCGGCCGAAGCGCACTCAGTCGACATGGATTTCTTCCTCGACGACGATCAGCGTTTGCAGCGCGCTTACGGTTCGCGCGACATTCGCGCGCAAACACTCAACGCGGATTCCGACATGCAGTTGAGCGGCGCCAACGGCCTGGAAATAAACTTCCAGGCCCAGGGCGATCGCAGTCTCTTGAAAGAGATGCGTGCTGATGGACGTTCGGTGGTCACGCTGGCCGCGCCGAAATCCCGCGCCAACGATCCGCGGAGCGCCAGCAAGCGCCTGACCGCCGATGCTATCAAAATGAGCTGGCGCGCTACCGGCAAGGATTTGGACAAGGCCGAGGCCGTCGGCAACGCTGAGTTGTATGTCGAGCCGGTGCAGAAGACGGAAAAAACCGAACGCAAAACGCTCACTGCTCCGCGCTTCGACTGCGACTTTTTTGAAAGTGGCAATATCGCGCGAAACTGCACGGCCACCGGCGGCGCAAAGGCGGTCTTCGATCCATTTCAACCAAGCGCGAAGCGCGGCATTCGCACGATGACTGCACAAAAGATGGCGGCTCTCTTTGTCCGCGAGACGCAGGACGTCGACAAAGTGGATGCTAGCGGCGACGCCAAGTTCAACGAAAACGATCGCAACGGTATCGCCAATACCGTTTCTTACAGCGCATCGGATGAAACGGTGCGGCTGCGCGGTGGCGAGCCGACGGTTTGGGATTCACGCGCGCGCACCAAAGCAGTCGAGATTGATTCAAACAACGCCACCCACATTTCGTCCTGCCGCGGAAAAGTGCAGACGACCTATTACAGCCAGGAACAGACGAACGGCGCGGCCCCGTTTCAGAAAGTGAAGAGCCCGGTTTACCTGCTCGGGGATCGCGCGGAGCTCAATCATGATTCCGGCGTCGCGACTTACACCGGCAACGCGCGCATGTGGCAGGACGACAACTTTGTGCGGGCCGATCAGATCACTTTGTTTCGCGAACAGAAGCAAATGGAAGGACGCGGCCACGTGCAGAGCGCGCTTTACCAGGCGAAACAAAAGACGGGGAATGCGACCGCGGTGGTTCCCGTCTTTGCCACGGCTGAGTTCATGAAGTACTCCGATCCGGATCGACTGCTGCACTATGAAACCAATGTGGACATCAAGCAGGGCACCGATCGCATGACATCCGCTGTCGCTGACGTCTATTTGCAAAAGGATACGAACGAGGTCGAGCGCACCATCGCCCAGCGCAACGTAGTTCTGACCCAGCCCGGCAAACGCGGTACCGGCGACTGGTGTCAATACACGAACATTGATGAAGTCGCCGTCCTGAAAGGCAACCCCGCCCACGTCGAAGACGCCGAGCAGGGCACGACCGACGGGAACCGCCTGACGATGTACCGGCGCGAAAACCGTGTGGTGGTGGATGATACGCGTGGCTCCCAATCACCGGGGCGCGTGCGTTCGACGCATAAGATTAATAAGAATCCGTGAGAGGTTTTTCTCCCTCTCCCTTTTGGGAGCGGGCCTGGGTTACAGGTGTTTAGAGTACCGACTTTAGTCGGGTTCTTTCCCAGTCGCAAAAAGCCCGACTAAAGTCGGTACTCTGAACACCTGTTTTACAAGTTGAGCGGCTACCTTGAGGGCTTTTTGTCGTTGGTAAACACGAGGGATGAATAAGAAACGCTTCGGCTAAGCTCCGCACCCTCTCCCCCGGCCACTCTCCCAAGAGGAGACGTTGTAAACAGGAACAGTGAAACCAATCACGCAACCTGATTCGCTCGGCCATTGGGGTCGTTACGGTGGTCGCTTTGTGCCTGAAACTTTAATGGCGCCGCTCGAAGAATTAACGGCAGCGTATGAAGCGGCGCGCGCTGATCAGAGTTTTCAGGCTGAACTTAATTCCCTTCTGCGAGATTATGCGGGACGTCCGACTCCGCTTTTCTTAGCACAGCGTCTGACCGCACACGCCCGCGGCGCGCGCATCTATCTCAAGCGCGAAGATCTCCTGCACACCGGCGCTCACAAAATCAATAACACCCTGGGGCAGATACTGCTGGCGCGGCGCATGGGCAAAGCCCGCATCATCGCTGAGACCGGCGCGGGCCAACACGGCGTGGCCACCGCGACCGTCTGCGCGTTGTTTGGTTTGCAATGTGTAGTCTACATGGGCTCGGAAGATATGCGGCGGCAGGCGTTGAACGTCTTCCGCATGCAACTGCTCGGCGCTGAAGTCCGCGAGGTTGATTCGGGGTCACGCACGCTGAAAGATGCGATTAACGAGGCGCTGCGCGACTGGGTCACGAACGTGGCGGACACTTATTATTTACTCGGCAGCGCGCTGGGGCCGCATCCGTATCCTTTGATGGTGCGCGATTTTCAAAGCGTGATTGGAGTCGAAGCGCGCGAGCAGATTCTGGGGAAAGAAGATCGTTTGCCTGATTGTCTGGTCGCGTGTGTCGGCGGCGGATCGAATTCCATCGGACTCTTTTATCCGTTCCTGGCTGACGAACCGGTTCGAATGATTGGCGTCGAAGCCGGCGGCACCGGCAACGAGTTAGGCCAACACGCGGCTCGATTCAATGCCGCGGGTGGCGGCCGCCCGGGTGTTCTGCAGGGCACGATGAGTTACGTGCTCCAGGATGAACGCGGCCAGATCGCTACGACGCATTCGATTTCCGCTGGTCTCGATTACCCGTCCATTGGTCCTGAGCATGCTTTCCTTCATGACGCGGGCCGGGTCGAATACACTTCAGTTTCAGACAACGAGGCTCTGGACGCTTTTCAAACTTTGTCAACGTTGGAGGGAATAATTCCGGCGCTTGAGTCCGCACACGCGGTAGCATACGGCTTAAAAGTGGCAGGCGAGATGAAGAGCGACCAGATCGTAATCATTAATCTGTCTGGTCGCGGCGATAAGGACATCGATACGGTTCGTGGAACGTTGGATTTTCCGGAGCCCCGTTAAGGGCGAGATTGTTGTCAGGGATAACTGGACAGCCGGCAAGCATGTTCGCTAGCTCGATGAATGAAATAAAGCAGTTTTTGTTTTTCGTGATTTTTCGTGTGATTTAGTGGATCGCCTACTGTCCGCAAAAAATTGATCCACGAAATCACACGAAGCCGCACGAAAACAACCCCCCATTGAGTTCGATTGCTTATTTATGTCAGGAGCTATAAACATTTGGCTCCTATGGAGCCCTGAATGTCTCGCATCGCTGAATCCTTTGCGGAACTCAAACGCGAAAACCGCCGCGGCTTTATTCCTTTCATCACCGCCGGCGATCCCGATCTTGAAACTACTCGCGACCTGATCCTTGAACTGGATCATGCCGGCGCGACGTTGATCGAGTTGGGCGTGCCCTTCACCGATCCGATGGCTGACGGGCCCGTCATTCAACGGGCTTCCGAACGGGCACTGCGTCATAACTTTGGCATCGCCGAAATCCTGCAGACAGTGGCTGAGGCGCGCAAGCAAACCAACGTCCCAATTATTCTCTTCAGCTACTTCAATCCGCTTTTGCAGTTTTGTGGGAATGAAAGAGCGGACGGGACGTCCGCGCTCCCAGCATTCGAGAAACTCGCCAATGACGCGAAGGCCGCCGGAGTCGATGGAATCCTCGTTACCGATCTCGTCCCGGAAGAGGCAGGCGAATTTGCATCAGTCATGCGCGCACACGATCTCGACATGATCTTTCTGGTCGCCCCGACCTCGACCGATGAGCGTTTGCAGATGGTCGCTGAGCGCGCCAGCGGTTTCATCTATGCTGTCTCGCGTGCGGGTATCACCGGCGCGCGCGAGGAAATGAGCGTCGAAGCTGAAAAGCTGGTTCGTCGCGTGCGCAAGTTTTCAGACCTGCCGGTCGCCGTGGGCTTCGGTATTTCGAAACCGGATCAGGTTGCTGACGTTTGGCGCTATGCCGACGCTGCGGTAGTGGGCTCAGCGATTGTTGAGGAGATTGAGCGCGCCCGGTCACCGACTGAGGCGGTCTCGCGCGTGGGCCAACTAAGCAGAGACCTCATTTCATAGCAGACACACACCGGCGAAATCTTAACCATCCGAGTTTGGGGTTCTTTGCAAGCAACCTACTGCACACCTTTTCCCGCGTCGTTTTCTTCAGCCCCTATCACAAGCAGCTTAATGGCGCCTAGAAAGGAAAGAGGGGGAAGGGACTACTGCTAGCGGGCAGTTCTTGGTCCAACAATTCTTCGTATTTCTTGCGGTCAGCCTTTGCCTTTGCTCTTTGCCCAACTGCTTGATAAGCATCTCCGCGTTTGTGGTAAGCCCAGCTATTCTTGGGGTCTAATTCAATAAGTTTGGTGTAGTCCGCAATGGCTTTTTCGTGGTGCCCTTGGTCCACATAAACGTTGCCCCGCTCATCATAGGCATCAGTATGTCGCGGATTCAGCTCGATGGCTTTGCTGTAATCGGCAATCGCTTGATCCGGGTCACCTTTGTGTCTATGGTGAAGATGCCCGCGCTGGTAGTAGGCGTCGGCATATTTCGGATTCAACTCGATGGCTTTGTTGTAATCTAGGATCGTTTTCTCGAAGTCGTCTCGGTGAGTGCAATATCCACGATTTAGGTAGGCCTCAGCATCCTGCGGACTCAACTCAATGAGTTTGTCGTAATCCGCGAGAGCTTGGTTATAGTGTTTCTCGTACTTGTAGGCAAACGCGCGACTCTTGTAAGCAGCAGCATAACGCGGGTTGAACTTAATAGCTTTCGTGAAGTCCCTAATCGCTCGATCATAATCCGCGACATCCTTGTCCTTACCACTCCGGTAAAAGGCAGAAGCATAAAACCGACCGCGTTTATAATATGCGGTAGCATACTGTGGATTTACTTGAATGGCTTTGTTGTAGTCGATGAGTGCCTGGTCATATTCTTTTTCTTCGTAGTAAATATCTCCGCGATTGAGGTAGGTGTGAGCAAGCTGAGGATCCAACCCGATGGCTTTGTTGTAATCTGCGAAAGCTTGATCAGAGTCGCCTTTTCGGCGGCAATTCATTCCCCGGTGGTCGTAGGCGGCAGCATAGTCCGGCTTTAACTCAATGGCCTTAGTAAAGTGTTGAATTGCCCCTTCATGGTCGTCCTTTTTTTCACACTCTAACCCTCGTTTGAGAAGCTCTTCCGCAGTAAGATGCTGCTTGCTAGTTTGAGACTCCACGAATAGTTTGCCATCGCTTTCTTGGGTCTCGGATTTGTAGTCGTGTTTGTGCGACTCTCTTTCAAGCCCATCCTCGTCGCTAATCGTCTTCGACTGTGAGTGTTGACGTTCAAGCAGTGTCGCCCAAGCCTTGTCTAGTGCGTCACGCATCTGCTCCGCCGTCTGAAAACGCTGCGTAGCGTCTTTCATCAGCGCCAACGCGACAAACAGTTGGAGCTCCTTTGGTACAGCCGTTGGCAACGGCCGAGGATCTTTGCCTATGATCTCCGCAAAGAGCGCATACATGCTGTTACCTTCAAAAGGCCGGCAACCGCTCAACATTTCATAGAACACCACGCCTGCTGACCAAATATCCAATGGAGGCAGAGGCGGCCCGTCGCTGAAGGCTTCCGGCGGCATATATGCAGGCGAGCCTGCCGCTCCTGTCGAGCGCAGCGGTGCGCTCTGCGAAAATGTTTCCACAATCCGCGATACTCCGAAATCAGTGATTTTCGGGGTTCCGACGTCGAGCAGAATGTTCTCCGGCTTCAAATCTCTGTGGATGATTTTCCGGGAGTGCAGGTGCGAGAGCCCGCGCAAGATGCCGAGCAACATTTCAACGGCCGTCACCAGCGATGGCGCCCTCTTCTGATTCGCATCCAGCCAATCTCTTAATGAGCCTCCCTCAACGTATTCGCTGACGATGACGAGATGCCTGCCGAAAACAAACCCGTCATAGACCTGAACTATATTTGCGTGCTTGTTTGCCTTTATCCACGTGTTCACTTCATTGCGAACGCTTTCATTATCAATGCCCGCGTTGCTCTGCGAAGTCAGGAATTTCAGCGCAAACAGAATACCCTCGTCACACAGTTCAAGCTTCTTTTCCGCAAGCCAAACCTCGCCAAACTTCCCGCTGCCAAGAAATCTTTTGAGCGTGTATTCCTTTATCCTCTCGCCGACATCGAGCATCCGATTGCTCCGTGGGTTCTCGTTTTCAAGGAATTGTACCCCGCATTCGGAACTTGCCGAAAGATGTTTGACGCAGCGCGAAATCGCCGGAACATGATCATTGCAATGGCTAGTAACCTGCTTTGGGCACTTTGAGTTTGAAGAATTTCGTAAAAAGCTTCACCGCATCCTGATTTTTCGCGTATTCTTATATGTCTTGACTGAGGCGGATTGAATTCTCTCAACTTTTGTTTGGATTGGCCGCTTCGTTGTGTGTGTCATACATGAAACTCTGTTCCATTCTCGCTTGAGTTGTGTTATTCTCGGTCCCGACAAGCCGTGGGATGCCCCGAGACCGTAACTAAATCTAAAGAGGAGCAGAAGAAAGAGATGCCCGTTATGCCTGAAGACCGAATTGCAGACCGCAGCCGCGCCATCGAAGCCGCGCTGCTCAACATTGAAAAGAGATTTGGCAAAGGATCGATCATGCGCCTGGGCGAGCGTGCCATTTCCGATATCCCGGCGATTTCAACGACCTCTTTGTCGCTGGACTCGGCGGTGGGCGTCGGTGGCGTGCCGCGGGGCCGCATCTGTGAGATCTATGGACCGGAAAGTTCCGGCAAGACGACGCTCGCGCTGCATATCGTGGCCGAAGCGCAGAAGGCCGGCGGCGTGGCTGCTTACATCGATGCCGAACACGCAATGGACGCCGACTATGCCGGCAAGCTGGGCGTGAACATTGATGACCTGCTGATTTCACAACCTGACTCAGGCGAGCAGGCTCTGGAGATCGCCGAAGCGCTGGTGCGTTCGAATGGTGTCGATGTGATCGTGGTCGATTCGGTGGCGGCCCTGGTGCCGCGCGCTGAATTGGACGGCGAGATGGGTGACTCGCTTCCGGGTTTGCAGGCTCGCCTGATGTCCCAGGCGCTGCGCAAGCTGACGGCGATCGTGGCGCAGTCGAACACTTGTTTTATCTTCATTAATCAGATCCGCGAAAAGATCGGCGTGATGTTCGGTAGTCCTGAAACGACTACGGGGGGACGGGCGCTGAAGTTTTATGCGTCTCTGCGGCTGGACATCCGGCGCATCGGCGCAATCAAGGACGGCGATCGCGTCGTCGGCAACCGCACCAAGGTCAAAGTCGCCAAGAACAAGGTCGCGCCGCCGTTTCGCGAGGCCGAGTTCGACATCATGTACGGCGAAGGCATTTCCCGGGAAGGCGATCTGCTCGACCTGGCTTCCAACAATCGCGTAGTCGAAAAGAGCGGCGCGTGGTTTTCTTACAAGGGCGAGCGCCTGGGCCAGGGCCGCGAGAATGCCAAGCAGTCTTTGAAAGACAATCCTGAAGTACTGAAACGAATTGAGAATGACGTCAGACGCGCGCTGGGGATGCCGGTCTATGGGGAAGCCGCGGTCGCGCCGCCGGTGGAGCAGAAGAAGGCGGCGGCAGCTACGGCTGATAAGAAGTAGAGTTTTCTGAATCCCTTCGCGCCTTCCGTCTTTCTTTGCGTCTTTGCGTGAAATGTTTGTAGTTCGTAATAATTTCACGCAAAGGCGCAAAGCTACTACTTAAGCCGCAAAGAAAATCTGCCGGTGCTTTCCAGGTTAACCTCCCTTTACAGCACCTCGCATATCCCCGCATAATCCGCCCCGGCCAGTCATGAGCGAAACAATTCTCATCAAAGGCGGCACAATCGTGACGATGGACGAAAAGAATTCCATCGTGCGCGGTGACGTGCTGATCCGTAACGGGCGCATTCAAGACGTCGGCGTCAAAACCAGCGTTGATATGGATGAGATCATCGACGCGGCCGGTTGCGCGGTGCTGCCGGGCTTTGTGCAAACGCACATACACCTTTGCCAGACTCTGTTTCGCGGGGCGGCTGATGATCTCTCGTTGATCGACTGGCTGAAAAAGCGCGTCTGGCCGATGGAAGCGGCGCACACGGCGGAATCAATTCGCGCCTCGGCCCGTTTGAGTATCGCTGAATTGATCAGGGGAGGCACGACCTGCGCGCTCACCATGGAAACCGTGCGGCACACTGAAGAAGTGCTGCGCGTCGTTGAGGAAACCGGCTTCCGCGCGACCGTCGGCAAATGCATGATGGACAAAGGCGACGATGTGCCCGCTGAATTACACGAAGATACGCAGCAGTCGATTCGTGAGTCGGTCGCGTTAATCGAGAAATGGCACGGGCGCGCGTGCGGCCGCGTGCGCTGCTGCTTTGCTCCCCGCTTCGCGGTCAGTTGCACGGCCGAACTCTTAAGGGAAGTTTCCGAACTCGCGAAGAAGCATCAGGTGATGATTCACACGCATTCGTCCGAAAACAAAAACGAATGCGAGATTGTCGAAGCAGAAACCGGCCGGCGCAATGTGGCTTATCTTGATTCGTTGGGAATCTCGGGCGCGCACGTGGTGCTCGCACACTGTGTCCATCTCGACACTGAAGAAATGGAGACCCTGGCGCGCACAAAGACAAACGTGGCGCACTGTCCGTCTTCGAATTTGAAACTCGGATCGGGGTTGGCGCGCGTAGCGGAAATGCTGGCGCGCAAGATCCCGGTTTCGTTGGGCGCGGACGGCGCGGCTTGCAACAACCGGCTCGACATGCTCACGGAAATGCGGACGGCAGCGTTGCTGCAGAAACTTGCGCACGGGCCGGAAGTGTTGCCGGCCGAGCGCGTCCTGCGCATGGCCACGATCGACGGCGCGACGGCGCTGGGTCTGGAAAAGGAAATCGGCAGCGTGGAAGCCGGCAAGCGCGCCGACGTGATCGTGGTCAAGCTCGATCAACTCCATTCCAGTCCGCAACGGGATGTTGTTTCGGCTTTGGTTTATTCGGCTGTATCGTCAGACGTGCGCACGACGATAATTGATGGGCAGATGTTGATGCGCGACGGCGACTTGCTGACGATGAACGAAGCCAGCGTGATTGGAGACGCTAATCGCGAGGCGAGCGCTTTGGCTGAACGCGCGGGTGTCCGTGGTTAGAAAACGATTTAACGCAAAGGCCGCAAAGGTTTTCGCAAAGGAACGCAAAGAATAGCAAAAGCCGTGCAAGAGGATTTCCTTTGCGCACCTTTGCGAATCACTTCGCGCTCTTTGCGTTTAGATCTTTGGTCCATAATAGTCACCTGGTATGTCCGGCTCAACGCTAATCCTTCCGACCTTCGCTAAAGTCAACTGGAACCTCCGAGTCCTCGGCAAGCGCCCGGATGGCTATCACGAACTCGACACTATCCTGCAAACGATTAGTCTGCACGACACGATCGCGCTAACGGCAACTGAAAGCCCGGAGATCGTTTTGTCATGCGACGATCGAACGTTACCGACGGGTGCAGACAATCTGATTTACCGTGCGGCCGAAGCTTTGCAGGTTCGGTTTGCGCCAGGCAAAGGCGCCCACATTCGACTCGAAAAGCGAATTCCGGCGCAGGCCGGATTAGGCGGCGGGTCTGCGGATGCGGCCGTCACTTTACTGGGCCTCACGTTTTTGTGGGGAACAAGTGCGAAGGTGCGCGAGCTTTTGGAAATCGCGAATAGTTTGGGGGCCGATGTGCCTTTTTTCTTTTTCGGCGGCACGGCCCGGGGAGTCGGCATCGGCAAGGATCTGGCGCCGTTGCGTGACACGCCTGATCAGTTCCTGCTGGTGCTAAAACCTAACGCAAGCATGTCGACAGGAGTAGCCTACGAATCGTTGAAGGCCCGTTCCTTGACAAGCGCGGAAGCCAAAACTATTCTTTCTAGTTCAGCACATGGCGAGATTTCTGACTGTTTCGATTCTAAAGTCCTTCAAAACGATTTCGAGCAGGTGGTGTTCGAACTTGAACCTGAGATCAAGAGGGCGAAGATCGCTCTCATGAAGGCCGGCGCGGAAGTGGCCTTGCTGGCGGGCAGCGGGTCGGCGGTGTTTGGGATTTTTGACAGCGGGGATGCGCAAGAACGCGCCATTCAGGCGATCGAACTCGAAGCTGGTTGGCGCGTCTTTCCTTGTAGAACGGTTGGGCGCAACGCGTATCGAAGCGCGCTGGGCGCGGCAGGCGAAATCCTCGGTCGATGATATGGGCCGATAATGTTGGGGCGTCGCCAAGTGGTAAGGCACCGGTCTTTGGATCCGGCATTCGTAGGTTCGAATCCTTCCGCCCCAGCCAATTTCCAAGTGGCACAGACTTCAGTCTGTGATCTGAGCTTGCGTAACGTAAGACACACAGACTGAAGTCTGTGCTACTGAGAGAATGGGAACGACCGGCGGCATCAAAATCTTTTCGGGCACTGCGCATCGCGCCCTGGTCGACGAGATTTGTCACGAACTCTGTTGCGATCTCGGCAAGGCGACGGCGGCGCGTTTTTCCGACGGCGAGTTCAATTTTCAGATCGAAGAAAATGTTCGTGGCGCCGATGTCTTTATCGTTCAGCCGACGTGTCCGCCGACCGACGCGTACCTGATGGAGATGCTGGTGATGCTCGACGCGTTTCGTCGCTCATCGGCCGAGCGTCTGACCGCAGTGTTGCCATATTACGGTTACGGCCGGTCTGATAAGAAGGATCGTCCGCGCGTGCCGATCGCGGCCAAGATGGTCGCGAACCTGCTGACAACCGCGGGAGCGGACCGAATTCTGACAATCGATCTCCACGCGGCGCAGATTCAGGGGTTCTTTGATATTCCGGTGGATCACTTGTACGCGGCGCCGGTCATGATTCGTTACTATCAGGAACGGCCGCTACCGAAACTGACTGTGGTGGCGCCTGACACGGGCGGAGCCGAACGAGCTCGGGCTTACGCTAAGCGGCTGGATGCCGAGCTGGCCCTGTGCGACAAGCGTCGTGACAAGCCTAATGTGGCTGAAGTGATGAACGTAGTCGGCGACGTCGAAGGACGAAACTGTTTGATTGTTGACGATATGTGCGACACAGGCGGATCTTTGACAAAGGTTTCGTTGGCTTTAAAGCAAGCCGGTGCGGCGCGTGTTGACGCATGCTTCACCCATCCGGTACTGTCAGGACGTGCCGCGCAGCATCTGGGTAACTCAGGAATTGAGCAGATCGTTGTGACGAACACAATTCCGCTGAACACTAAAGCAGCGGAATTGAAGAACATTAAGGTTTTAAGCATTGCGCCTCTTTTGGCGAAAGCGATCAAGTCGATCCATGAAGAGACCAGTGTCTCTTCGCTCTTTGTATGAACACTGCGCCCGCTGGCACAGTCAAACGAAGGGCAAACACTGAAAGCTAAGTAGCCGTCAGCCCTCAGCTTTCAGCAAGAACAATTTGAGCACGTGGCATAGACTTCAGTCTGTGATGTCGACCTGTCAATCACAGACTAAAGTCTATAGCCACAACTATGGGAGAGCAATCATGGCGGAGAAAAAAGATATTGTGATACGCGCGGTGCGCCGCGAGGGTCGTGGGAAAAATGACGCGCGCCGGGCGCGCCGTAACGGGCAGGTGCCGGTGACGATGTATGGCGGCGCGGGCGAGGCTGTTTCGGCGCTGGCAGAGTTGCGCGATCTGGCGGCAATCCTGCGGTCCGATACGGGCCGGAACACGATCTTTACGCTCGATGTTGAAGGTGTCGAAGCCACCGAAGTGATGTTTGCGGATCGGCAGATTCATCCGGTGCGCATGCGCCTGATTCACGCTGATTTCAAACGACTGGTAAAAGGCGAGAAGATCGAAGCCACCGTGCCGCTGCGTTTGGTCGGAGAACCGATTGGCGTGCGCGAGCAGGCGGGAATGTTGGAGCAAATCGTGCGCGAAGTTGAAATTCGCTGCGAACCGCGCGAAATCCCCGAGGCGCTGGAAGTCGATGTCACCAATCTTGAGGTTCACCACGTCCTGCACGTCTCAGACATTCCGCTCCCGGCCGGGATCGAAATCCTGGAAGACGCTGATACGGTAATCGCGACGGTCGGTGTGGTTAAGGAAGAGCCGGTGGCGGTGGCGGCGCCGTTGGAAGGCGAAGAGCCCAGCGAACCGGAAGTAATCGGCAAGGGCAAGAAGGAAGACGAAGAAGGCTCGGCCGAGGAAGAGAAGAAGTAGAGGCATTGCCGATTTGCGATTGCCAATTGCCGATTGGTTTAAGAATCAAGAGGCCTGTGCCATCCGGTTTCGACAAAAAGGACGGCTGGCAGTTTTCAATCGGCAATCTTCAATTGGCAATCGGGAATGCACTTGATCGTCGGACTCGGCAATCCGGGCAGTGAATACGAGCGGACGCGGCACAACGTCGGTTTTCTGCTTGTTGATAAATTGGCGGTTGACGCAAACGTGATGGTGAAGCGACGCGAATGTCGTTCACTGGTCGGTAGCGGGGTAATTGAAGGCCAACGTTCAAAGCTGGTAAAGCCGCAGACCTTCATGAATCTGAGCGGCGAAGCGGTTGCTTGTTTGATCGCGAAGGACGAGCTGGCTGAAGTTGGCAAGTCGCTAATCGTAATCAGTGACGATCTGGCTTTGCCTTTTGGCACGATCCGTTTGCGCGCGCGCGGCAGCGCCGGCGGGCACAACGGTTTGAAATCCATCATCGCGGCGTTGGGGACTAACGAGTTCATTCGCCTGCGGATCGGAATTCAGCCAGTGCATCCGTTGAGTGATGCGAAGAAATTCGTGCTGGATGAGTTTGCGGCCGTCGAAAGACGGGCCTTGAAAGAGATTCTGGAGCGTGGCGCCGACGCGGTGCGCTTGGTCTTGCGAGATGGCATTGCCAAAGCGATGTCGTTGTACAACTAGGAGGTTAGACTTGGCGGAAAAAAGAACGTACGAAGTGGTTTTCATCATCGACCCGGGAGCAAGCGACGATGAAGTGATGCGGCTCAGCGAAGCGGTGCAGAAAATTATCACCGGACAGGGCGGCACCATAACCAAAACCGAAGTGATGGGAAAGCGGCAGCTCGCCTACGAAATCAACCATAAGAAGGACGGCACTTACGTGCTGCTGGAAGTGGAAGGGTCGGGCGCTGAAATTGCCGAGCTGGAACGCCGCATGCGAGTCAACGACCAGATTCTCAGGTACATGACCATCCGCGTGGATGAGGATCGGCGCCGTGCGGACAAGTTGAAAGATCGGCGCGCGCGCAAAGCGGCGCGACGGAACGTAGCAAAGAACAAGTCCAGCGGCGCCAGTGCAGGTTCGAAGGCGCGTTCAGAGTCCGAGAGTGACGAAGCCTAAGCGGTCTAACGACGGTCGCTGGTCGTCTGTGTTATCTGCCGAGTTTCGGTCTGTTGGTTGAACGAAGATCGCGGTGGATGTCGATAGAAGGGAAAGAATATGTCATCAAACTATGAAGAGCGCGAAAACTCATACGGATTTGAGCGCGAATACGAAAGAGCCATGCCTGGTCGAGGCGGCTCGCGCCGCATGCAGCGGCGGAAGATTTGCCGCTTCTGCATGGAAAAAGTCGATCTGATCGACTTTAAGGATGTGCGGCTCTTGCAGTCCTATATTCCTGAGCGCGGCAAGATCCTGCCGCGACGCATCTCGGGAGCTTGCGCCGCGCACCAGCGCATGCTCGCTGAAGCGATCAAGCGCGCGCGCAACATCGCGCTGCTGCCTTATGCAGCGGACTGAGTAGCATAGACTTTAGTCTGTGAATCTCGAGCCAGAAGAAACACAGACCGCAAGTCTGTGCCACTGATCTAGAGGGAGTTCATCGATGGGACACAAACAGGTTTTATTACGCGAAGATATCGATAATTTAGGCGCCCGTGGCGAAATCGTGCGCGTTAAGTCAGGTTACGCTCGGAATTATTTGCTGCCAAGAAATCTCGCGGTCGAGGCCACCTCGAACAATTTAAGGCAGATTGAAGGAGAGCGCGCGGCGCTGGCTAAACGCGAGGCGAAGGATCGCTCGTCGGCGGAATTACAAGCCGGGGCATTGCGCAGCCTATCTCTGAAGTTCGAGCGCAGAGTCGGCGAGGCCGGCGTGCTCTACGGGTCAGTAACGTCGATGGATATTGCCCACGCGTTGAAGGAACAGGGCTATGAAATCGATCGCCGGCGCATAGTTTTGCGCGAACCAATTAAGCGATTCGGAAGTTATGAGGTGCCGGTGCGCTTACATCGCGACGTAACTGTCCAGTTGCCCGTCAGCGTTTTGGGCGAAGGCGGGATCGAGATCGATGTATCGGCGCTGGATGAAGAAGCTGGTGGTGAAACTCCGGCAAACGAAGCCTCGGCCGCGGAGGCAACTGCCGAAACTAGCGAATAACGCGAGGCGGGATAGCACGCGAGGATAGATGATCTGTCAACAGGAGGAATCTCTTATGGATCAAAACGACTGGCTGCCGGTGCCGAACCTCATATGCCGTCTGTGTGGCGTGTTATTAGACGTAAAAGCCACGGAGAAGCGACCTGTTACCGAGTTCTACGCAATGCATCCAAAGGAGGGTATGTGCCCGCTCCGCGCTGACTGGGGTCAGGCTAGACTTGAAGGGCCATGTAACGGAGAACATTTCTGAAGGAAAAGATTGGCGGTAAGATTCCCCTGGGAAATACAAATGTCAGGTGATCCTTTAAGATTTTTTGCAGTTGAGTACAGCATGACACTAAACTCGGTTCATCGGCGCTCACTGAGAAAAGTAATTGAGAACAATCAGGGCAATCTTAGAAAGGGTCATTCGTCCGACTTTGTTCCAATTGGTTTGTTTCCCTCGCGCGAAGAAGCGGATCAATTTATCGAGCGTTTCAGTCATACGCTAGCGGAACAAGCGCAGACAGAGTTTCACAGTCGAGACTGGCGGCATATCGCCGATGTCGTTGAAGATTTGATTAAGGAATCACCGGTCGAAAGAGTCATCGTACTTACGCAAGAAAAATAAATCGCGCAAACACGCAAAAAAACTAGCCTAAAGTTTTCCGAACGGATAACCTTCGCCCGCCGCGTCTTAGTCTAACCACTGGTAGTTTTCCGAACAATGGCAACGCCGGAACCCATTAGAGATCCAAGTCTCGAACGCCCTCTACCGAGCAGCCCGGACACTGAACGAGCGCTCCTGGGTTCCATTTTCCTCGATAACTCGCTAATCGCACAGGCCGTTGAGTTCTTAAAACCCGAAAGCTTCTACGTACCGTCACATCGCCGCGTTTTTGTTGCAATGACCGTGCTGTTCCAGCGTGGCTCGGAGATTAACCCCATCTTACTTGCTGAGGAACTTCGGCGGGACAACTCGCTTGAGTCTGCCGGAGGAATGCTGTTCTTAAGCAACTTGAGCTTCGGGCTTCCACACGTAACAAGCATTCTTCCTTATGCCAAAATTATTCGCGGGAAGTTTCTCCTCCGTCAGTTGGTCAAAGTCGCCGGCAAGATCAGCGCCGAGGCCCTGGAAGAAGAAGACGAACCGCAGAACATTCTGGATCACGCCGAGCATGCAATCTTTGCGCTGGCTGACGAGCGCATTCGCCAGGGTTTCGAGCACATCAAGCATCCGGCCGAACGCGTGCTGGAAAAAGCCGAAGCCGTCGAGCATCGCGACCTGGTGGTTACCGGCGTGGCCACCGGCTTTCGCGGGCTTGACGCGCTGACTTCGGGCTTCCAGAAGCAGGACCTAGTCGTGATTGCGGCGCGGCCTTCGATGGGTAAGACCAGTCTGGCGCTGACGCTCGCCCAGCACGCAGCCATTGAAGGTAAAGCGGTCGTCGGGATTTTTTCGCTGGAAATGTCAGCGGAAGCGCTGGCCATGCGCATGCTTTGCTCGGAAGCCAGCGTGGACGCGCAAAAGTTTCGTAGCGGTTACCTCTCTAACGAAGAATGGTCGCGTCTGGGCAAGGCGCTGGGCAAACTCGCCGATGCGCGTATCTTCATCGACGATACCGCAGCAATATCGGTGCTTGAAATGCGCGCGAAAGCTCGGCGTCTGGCAACGGAACAGAAGCAGCTCGATATGATCGTGGTTGATTACCTGCAACTCATGTCCGGTTCGTCGAAACGTTTTGAGTCGCGGCAACAGGAAGTCTCGCAAATCTCGCGCGAGTTGAAAGCCCTGGCCAAGGAATTGAACATTCCGATGGTCGCGCTATCACAGTTATCGCGCGCGCCTGAGAATCGCACCGACCATCGGCCCCAACTCGCGGACCTGCGCGAGTCGGGCGCGATCGAACAGGACGCCGACCTGGTCGCCTTCATCTATCGTGAAGAGCAGTACCACAAGAGCGATGAGAACAAGAACATTGCCGAGTTGATTGTCGCCAAACAACGCAACGGGCCCACCGACACTGTCTATCTCGCCTTCCTGAATCAGTTCGCGAAATTTGCCGACCTTGATCGCGACGCGCTGGGAGCTTATCTGGCCAGGTTCGATCGCTCGAAGGGCTCGCCGCGGATCAGCCGCGGTGATGAGTTCTAGAATCCGTAGATTACGTTCGTCATCTTCTCGTCTCCCTCTCCCTCTGGGAGAGGGCTGGGGTGAGGGGTCTGAGCGCGAACCTACTTTGAAATAAAGTTGTGCTGGATAAACACGACGGATGATAACAAAATATTTCGTTTCTAAGCTTCGCACCTCTCCCCTTGCCCCTCTCCCTGTACGTACACTCCCAAAGGGAGAGGGGAAAAAACCATGAACCTTCCATCTCTCGAAGCCTTTTTCCCAGGCTCTTCTCGCAAAGCGGCTTTTCTGTTTGCGGCGAGTTGTGGTTGACTGTTGTTGCTCCGTTTCTTGGCGAGCCCTCCCTTACGGTCGGGCTTCTGACACTTCTTAATTGGCTCTTAGACCAATTCAACGATGACGATTGAAAAAGACATCTCTCACCGTCCAACCTGGGCTGAGATCGATCTCGAGGCGCTTGCTGCGAACTTTCGCGTGATTCGCGAGCAGGTCGGCCGCGACGTCAAAGTGATGGCTGCGGTGAAGGCCAACGCGTATGGGCATGGCGCGGTGGCTTGCGCGCAACGTCTCGAAGCGCAAGGCATCGACTGGTTTGGCGTGGCCCTGCCGGAAGAAGGAATCGAATTGAGAGCCGCCGGCATCACCCGGCCAATTCTTTGTCTCGGAGGATTTTGGAAAGGCCAGCAGAATGTTTGCTTGCAGCAGAGCCTGACCCCAGTGGTCTATCGGCTCGACATGATCGAGTCCCTTGATCGCGCGGCGGCCGAGTCAGGCGTGGTCGCCGATGTTCACGTTAAGTTCGATACCGGCATGGGGCGTCTGGGAGTGCGCAGCGATGACGTTCGGGAATTTTGTGAAGCCCTGTCGCGTTTCCCGAATATCCGCGTTGATGGCTTGATGACGCATTTCGCCTCTGCCGACGATCCTGCTCAGGAGGATTTCACCAAAGATCAGCTTGGGCGATTTCAGAAGGCGATAGATCTATTTCGCGATCGCGGCCTAACGCCGACTTATATTCATGCCGCGAACTCGGCAGCCACGTTTGCATTTCCGCCGGCGCGCGGAAATATGGTCCGGCCCGGCGGCGCTCTTTATGGTTTTGCCCGCGACGTGCTGCCGCCTCACGTTGAAACTCCGCCGTTGCAGCCGGTGATGTCTCTACGCTCGCGAATAATGCTTTTGAAGACGGTCGGCAAAGGCGAGAAGCTGGGGTACGGCTGTACCTTTCAAACCACACGCGAATCCCTGATAGCAACGGTGCCGATTGGATACGACGATGGTTACCGCCGCTCGCTTTCAAATCGCGGACGCGTGATCGTGGGCGGAGCGTTCGCGCGGGTAGTTGGCCGCGTCTCGATGGACTTGACGCTGATTGATGTGACGGATGTGCCGGGAGTTTCGCTTCATGACCAGGTGACTTTGTTGGGGCGAGATAGCGAACTGTCGATCACTGCCGAAGACCTGGGTGAACTTGCCGGAACGATCTCTTACGAGATCACCTGTGGCGTCAGTGCACGCGTGCCGCGAAGGTATTCTGGTTGATTTTTCAAGAAAGCGAGTTGAAGGGTGATGGAAGCTGAGGAACTAAAGGTTGCGGTAGACGAACTCGGAAGCGTCACGGCGCTGCTTTATCCGGCCTCGAAGCGAGAACGGGCTGGTGTGACTATCGTGCTGGGTCACGGCGCCGGCGCTGATCAGTTGAGCGGTTTCATGCAAATGGCTGCTACAGGTTTGGCCGCGCGTGGATTCGACGTCATGACTTTCAATTTTCTCTACAAAGAGCAGGGGCGCAGCATCCCCGATCCGAAAGCGCGCCTTGAATCCTGTTACCTGGCGGTAATCAAGACGGCGCTGACGCATCGCAAGCTAAAGAAGAACCGGCTGGTGATTGGCGGCAAATCGATGGGCGGGCGGATCGCTTCGCAAGTTGCGGCCGCGGAGCCCGACGGGATTGCGGGTTTGGTTTTTCTGGGATACCCGCTGCATCCACCCGGCCGGCCCGACAAGTTGCGCGACGAACATTTGAAAGATATTCGCGCGCCGATGCTCTTTGTGCAGGGCGCGCGGGATGCGTTCGGGTCAGCAGCAGAGATTCGCGCCGTGATCAAAAGACTGCGGCTACCCGCGAAGATTCACGTGATCGAAGGCGGCGATCATTCTTTCAAGGTCCCTAAATCTCTCGGCGTGCCGCAGCCGAACGTCTACGAAGCCATCATGGACGAGGTCGCGGGCTGGTTGCGATCGACTTTGGGTCCGTCGGTAAATGAAATTGGCGGATGATTCGTACGGTCGAGTGTTACCCTCCCTCACGTTCGAGCTTCGGACACACACTCATAGTGATTGGATTCGGAAGCTATTCATTGACATTTCCCATCCTTGCCACTATCGTGCTGGCGATTTCAAGTGCTTAAAGCCTGATAGTTTGTGACCACGATGCAGTAGGTCTTGTTTCTTCTCGAAACCGCCCGGTAGCGGCTGGTCCGTCTAAACTCTTAGAGCTGTTCCCACGGAGGCTCGCCCATGACCGATTCTTCCCCAACCAACCTTGACTACACCAGGGAAGTGCGTTTCGCAGTCGTGATGTACGGCGGCGTATCGCTGGCGATTTACATCAACGGCGTCGCCCAGGAACTCCTGCACATGGTGCGCTCGACCGCGTCGAAGGAAGGAATGAAACTCAGCGGCACTGAAAAGGTTTACCGCGAAATCAGCTACTTGCTCGCTGACGATCAGAATGAACGATCGAGCACGGATGCGGAAACTGATCAGAGCGGCCTACCGCCCACACGATTTGTCGTAGACATTGTTTCCGGGACATCGGCCGGGGGCATCAATGGAGTTTTTCTGGCAAAGGCGCTGGCGAACGGACAGAAGATGGATTCGCTCGAGGGCCTATGGAGCGAACAGGGCGAGATTCAAACATTGCTGAACGACAAGAGATCCATTGAGCACCCGCTGGAGTTACAGGACCCGCCGCAATCTCTGCTTAACAGCCAGCGCATGTATCTCTTGTTACTGAAAGCGCTTGACGGCATGGACGACGAACGAACAGCCGCGGCGCGATCTCCTTATGTAGATGAATTGGATCTCTTTGTTACTTCAACCGACATCCGCGGAGTCACGTTGCCGATACGCCTGGCGGACGATGTGGTTTACGAACGTCGTCATCGAAACGTGATGCACTTTGCATACTCAAAATGTGAAGTCACCGGGGATGAAGATGATCGAAACGATTTCGTTGCCGACAACAATCCGTTTTTGGCTTACGCCGCTCGTTGCACCTCATCCTTCCCGTTTGCCTTTGAGCCCATGCGTTTGGAGGATATGGATTTAGTATTGAAAGGGCTGCCGAAATACAAGAGCGACGACAGCTTCAAATCTGCCAGTAAGCGTTGGGAAAAGTTCTATAAAGACTATCTGAATGCGAGCGGACTGGGTGCGGTGCCATTTCCCGGACGATCTTTTAACGATGGCGGCGTCCTCGACAATAAGCCGTTCACCTATGCGACCGAGACCCTGGGGCACCGGCATGCTGACGTCCCGGTAGATCGCAAACTAATTTACATCGAGCCGTCACCCGAGCATCCGGAACTTGAAATGGAACTCGGCGCCAGACCGAACGCGATTCAGAACGTAAAGGCTGCCGTGCTGGACCTGCCGCGCGTCGAAACGATCCGGGACGATTTGCAGCGGGTACTCGACCGCAATCGACTGATTCATCGCGCGAATCGAGTCATGCAGGGTGTGGAAGCTGATAAAGAAGTTGCTGAACGCACTGCCAATCAAAACATGGTGGTGGCAGAGGGCGATGACATCGAGGTCGCGCGATGGAAGACGCTGGGCGCGATGGCGCCGCATCCGGATATTGATGAACTCTGGGCCAAGCCCGACCTGAAGGACGATGAATGGTCCAAGCTTGACCTGTCGGACATGGTGAAGAGGAAAGGACAGAGCTATGTCGCCTATCATCGACTGGAGATCGCCGAGACAACCGATCTGTTGGCCAAGCTGCTGGCCCGAATTGGCGGGCTTAATGACGAATCAGATTATTTTCTAATCGTGCGCGGTTTGGTTAGGGCCTGGCGAGACTCTTTTTACGTCGAGTATCGTGAGGACGATCCGACCAAACCAACCCTGAATAGTTTCCTGGTCAGCTTTGGTTTGTCATATCCGATTCGGCGCATTAACTTCCTGCGCGCGAAACTCGACAAGCTTTACAGCCTTGACGACGACGCGCACAAGACTATTGCCGGGCACTTTAAAGGGTTCTGGGATGAAGGAACTGAACTAAGCGACGAACAGCGGCGATCGTTTCGCGCGGCGCTATTGCGGATTAAGCCGAAGCTGAACGAAATCTATATTAGCTTGCGCCGGGCCGGGCGATTGCTTCGGTCGCGCCCTTCGACGGAACAGTTAGCGGGCGGGGCGAGCGAGCCGGTCAAGCAGGAGAACCCCGTCCGCGACAAGATCGGCGAATTGTTTCAAGCCGTCACAGCGGCCGCAGCCGGCGACCTGGCAGCCAGAAAAGCGGGAACCAGCGAAGCAAAGAAAGATTCACTCCCGCCATTGTTTGACTACTTCCTCGGCGGCCAGGGCCCGTCGCAAACCTCGAGAAACCAACGCCAGCGCTTATCCGAAAGTCGCCTCGAAGAAGAATGCACCGTGCGGGCTAAGGCACTCCTCAGGGATCATCCGGAGTTGCGCGGCATGATTGATGAGACCGCCACGATGATTGCGGAACGCGTCACCGAAGCCAGACAGGAAGGCGAGCGCCTCGCGTCGGATTTGCTGGTTGTGGGTCACGCGAACACCCCAAAGGAAGGAGAAGAGCAAGAAGATGACGCGACCCTTGCGGCCCGAATTTGTCTGCACCATTACTACGACAACTATGACGACTATGACATGGTCACCTTCCCGTTGTTTTATCAAACCGACGTCGGAGAAGCCGATGTAGTGGAAGTGATCCGCGTCAGTCCGGAAGATGCCAAGACGCTGATCGATGAAGGAACCAGCGGATGTCGAAAATTGGCGGGGACCGCCATCGGTCACTTTGGGGCCTTTCTGGATCAACTTTGGCGGAAGAACGACATACTGTGGGGAAGGTTGGACGGTGCTGAGCGTATCATCACGGCTATTTTGCCAAATCACCCGGAGACGCGGCGCTTAATCGCGGACGCTCAAGCGTCAATTGTCTGTGAAGCCACCGAAGGCCTCGGCCAATTCGAAACCCATGATCTGCTGGTTGAGTCTTTCATGAGAACCAGAACCGGCAACGCTGATGACGAGGCATTGAAAACCCTGAGCTGTTTTCTTGGCAATCTTAAGAGCCACTGCAGCCCGGATCTGAAAGTCGCACTCGACGCGCGGATTCGCGACGCTGACATCCGGGACTATTACCGGAAAGTTTTCAAAGACCGCAGCCGGTTGGAACCGGAACCGACGCTTCGGACAGTGGCGCGGGCGACCACGATAGTTGGTGAACTGCTGTCCGGCATATCGAAAGACTACAACGTCAATGACCGGTATGCGGGTTGGATCGCCCGCCTGGGTACGATCTTCTGGGGGTTCATCGAGGTTGCGATACCTAACAGTCTGCCGCACCTGCTGTTTCGGCACTGGCTGAAGCTGCTCTACACATTCGAAGTTCTGATGATTGTGGGCGCGGCGATTTTTGCCAGACCAGAAGTCTCGCACTTTGGCTGGACGGCGTTCGGAGTTACCGCGGGATTGAATGTCGTCGCCTGGTTGTTGGGAGACTTCATTAGGGGCAGGGGTCCCGTTAAGCGCTTTGTCATTTTTTTGTTGGTGTCGGTATTTATGATCCTGGCTTTGATTGGCGCCCTGAAAACCGGATCGGTTTTGTTTGGCTGGCAGATCCAAAACCTGCCTATTCTGGCTTGGATCCATCAGAATATTCTCGATTTTGCCGGCCTGCTTAGCCGCTTTGTTCCGGCCGTTGTGTTGAGGGTCGTCTGGTGGATCGTTCCGTTAGTCGTGGCCCTGGCCCTGGTTGTCATTTTGTGGCGTCGGGCCCGCGATTGAGAGAGAGTCTTCAAGTCAAACCTCGTATCGCCGCTTGACCAGCACGTCCGCGTGCCGGATGATCCATCCTCTTCCTAATAACAGGTCGCGGAGGCGTGATGGATTATCGATTCATTCAACTGGATGTGTTCACCGATCGGGCCTTTTGTGGTAATCCGCTGGCGGTCTTTCCCGAGGCCGAAGGAATCACCGGCGAGCAGATGCAACAGATTGCCCGCGAAATGAATCTCTCGGAAACAGTTTTCGTCCTCCCCTCTGAAAAAGAAGAAGCGTTGCGTCGCCTGCGGATATTTACTCCGAACAACGAGCTTCCGTTTGCCGGCCATCCGATCGTGGGCACCTGGAATTGCCTGGCGCGCGAAGGCGTCGTGCCGCTGCCCGAGAACGGCAACGGCTGGGTCCATCTCCAGCACGAGGTCGGCATCGGCGTGCTCCCGATCGATATCGAGTTCAAAGACGGCGAGCCCGCACGCGTAGTGATGACGCAGGGCAAGTTTGAAATTCGCGGCGAGATCGATGACTGGCAGGAGCAGGCACAAATCGCGCGGGCGTTGGGTTTGGCCAACGAGGACCTGGACGAAACTTTGCCCATCCAGGCAGTGTCGACGGGTAACACGATGTTGCTGGTGCCGGTGCGCTCGCTGGCGGACCTTGGTAATTGCAAGGTGAACCTGCCGCTGCTCAGCGAGATTTACGAAGGCAATAGTTCTTTTGGAGCCGCCACGGGATGCTATGCGTTTACTCGCGAGACGATCGAGATTGGCGAAGCCCGCGCACATGCACGATTCTTCGTCGGCCAGAACATCGGCGAAGATCCGGCGACGGGTAGCGCCGCCGGGCCGCTCGGAGGTTATCTGGTTTATCACGACGCGACACGGGTAGATCCGGTCGACGGCGTTTACAAGTTTGTGATCGAGCAAGGCGACTTCATCAATCGCCCCAGCCGCATTGGTCTGGAAGTTAAGGGCGAGCCCGGGAAGGTTGAGCGTGTTTGCGTAAGCGGAACCTCAGTCGTGGTAGCGCGGGGAGTTTTGGAGTTTTAGGGTCTTAACTCCCTCTCCCTCTGGGAGAGGGCTGGGGAGAGGGATTAGGCGACTCAACATGATCTCTTTCCTTTATCCTCCGCAGGACGCAACGATGATTGTTCGAAGACAGTACCGAGTTGGTTATCAGGTCACTGGTCTGGCTTGCGTGTATAACGGACGGATTCTGAATGACACTGAGAACGTGGGCCGGCGCGACGTAGGCCCTCTCCCCAACCCGAGAGGGAGCAAATAACCAGAACCGAAGTAACTCAGGATGGCTCAAGAATCTCTCGATCTTCTAATCATCGGTGCTGGACCGGCGGGGCTCTCGGCCGCTGAGGCGGCGGTGCGGGAAGGTCTCGACTATCTCGTGATCGAGAAAGGAACCATTGCCGACACGATTCGCCAGTATCCTGTCGGCCGCACGCTGTTCTCGACCCCGAATGAATTGGAGATGGTTGAGGGCGCGCTTCATCCCGTGCGCGAGAAACCAACGCGTGAAGAACTTCTGTCGCATTACATTCATTTCGTCCTCGATGCTGATTTGCGAATCAACACGGGCGAAGAAGTTACCGCTATTGAGCACCGGGGACCCGACAAATTCATCGTTCACACGAGGAGCCTGAACACGCTCGGGCAGGAGACCAACGCGACCTACCAGGCGCGGCGTCTTCTGTTTGCAATCGGCGCGATGGCCCATCCGCGCCGTTTGAATGTACCCGGCGAGGCTCTACCGAAAGTCCATCATCTCTTCATCGAACCTTATCCCTACGTGCGCAAGGAAGCGTTGGTCGTCGGTGGCGGCAACAGCGCTGCTGAGGCGGCCTTGTTTCTGTCCGAGGAGGGCGCGCGCACGACGATGGCTATTTGGCGTGAAGACTGGGAGAACCGCGATCCGAAAGCCGGCGCGATGAAACATTGGGTGCGTTCGCCGCTCGAGCGCGAAATTGCCGAAGGGCGCCTGCGGGTGATTCTTTATCAGCACATTGATGAGATTACGGCCCACGAAGTTACCCTGACGACCGAAACTGGAGAGAAGCGGACGATTGTCAACGACGTCGTCTTTGTCCTGGTTGGCAGTGATGCTGATCTGACTCTGCTGAAAAGTTTGGGCGTAGAGACTACTTCGGGAAAACTAACGGAGATGCCGGCTTACGATCCGGAAACTTTCGAGACCAACGTGCGTGGAGTCTATGTCGCTGGTCACTTTACCAACGCTCGCCACATCAAGGCGGCCATCGATGTACCGCGAAAGATCGTGCCGCTAATCGCGCGCAGCTTGTTCGGAGTTCCGCCTTCAGGCGGATGATTGGTAATCGAAGCATTCCGCCTAAAGGCGGGACTCCAAACAAGTCTCGTTCGAAATGAACCGGTACGGAACCGTTCGCGGTAGCGAGCGGGTCAGTGCCAAGCACGAACTCCTTACATAGGATAAACCCGGTCGCTATCGCTCCCGGTTCTGACTCGTAGATGGAAACTCCGCTGACCCCAATGGACTTTGCGCGCCGCGCTCGCAAGCTTTACGGCGAGCGCGAAGCCGTAGTGGATGGCGAGCTGCGCCTGACATACGAGCAGTTCTTTGAACAATGCGATCGTTGGTCGTCAATTCTCCAGAAGTTCGGCGTAGGCAGGGGTGATCGCGTCGCTTACATTGCGCCGAACACGCACGCGCAACTCGAATCTTTCTATGCAGTGCCGCAGATTGGTGCGGTGCTGGTGCCGGTCAACTACCGCCTGACACCTGACGATTTCGCTTATCTGATCAACCACAGCGGCGCGCGCGTGGTTTGCGCTCACCCCGATTATCTCGCCGCGGTCGATAGCATTCGTTCGCAACTACCGAGGGTTGAGTGCTTCGTCGCACTCGCAGGCGCACATGACGGCTGGCTTGATTACGAAGCGTTGCTGGCTGAGACTAACAGCGACTTTCTTCGTCCACAGATTCTGGAAAGCGACTTGCTTACGATCAACTACACCAGCGGCACCACCTCGCGTCCAAAGGGCGTGATGATCACGCATCGCAACGCTTACATGAATACAGTGGGCACGTTGGTCCACGAGCATATGGCCTGCGCGGATCGTTATCTCTGGACGTTGCCGATGTTCCATGCCAATGGTTGGACGTTTGTTTGGACGGTCACCGCCGCCGGTGCTGCACACGTCTGTTTGCCGAAGGTCGATCCTCGTTTGGTGTTCGAGCTGATCGAAAAGGAGCGCATCACGATGCTGTGCGCCGCGCCCACGGTGCTGATCAGTTTGGCGAACGCCGATTGAAGAAGTAAGACAGGGTGCGCGTCGTGGGGTGCGTGTGCTGACGGCCGGCGCGCCTCCGGCTGCTTCCACGATCGAGCGCCTGGAAGGTGAGCTCGGATGGACCGTCACACACGTGTACGGGCTGACTGAAACAACTCCTTTCATAACTGTCTGCGAGCCGCGGGCCGAACACGAACAACTTTCAATTGGCGAGCGCGCCGTGATCAAAGCCAGACAGGGCGTCGAATTGATTACTTCGGGCGAGACTAACGTCATCGACGAAGCCGGAGCGGAAGTCCCTCGAGACGGTGAGACAGTCGGCGAGATCGTGGTACGCGGTAACGTCGTGATGGAAGGCTATTACAACGATCCCGAAGCCACCGCGCAGGCAATGCGCGACGGCTGGTTTCATACCGGCGACGCGGCAGTGGTTCACGCGGATGGCTATGTCGAAATACGCGATCGTTTGAAGGACGTGATCATCAGTGGCGGCGAAAACATTTCGTCAGTAGAAGTTGAAGGCGTCCTGTTGCGTCATCCGGCCGTGCAGGAAGTAGCGATTGTCGGCTTGCCGCATCCGCGCTGGGGCGAGGCGCCGCATGCGTTCGTGGTCCTCCGCACCGGTGCGTCCACCACTGAAGATGAGCTCTGCGAATTTGCGCGGGCACATCTTGCGCACTTCAAGGCGCCGCACGCCGTGACGTTTATTGATGAACTACCGAAGACTGCGACTGGTAAGATTCAGAAGTATGTTCTGCGCGGCGGGCGAAGCGCGATTACGAAGCAGTGAGTGCTGTCAGAAGCCCGCGCGTAAGCAAGGGCTACGGTTGAGACGGTTGCTTCTCGCATCGACACAACCATGCGATTCATTTTTCTCAATCAAGCCTCTCCGCGAAGGTGGCCCTCCCTGACGGTCGGGCTTCTGACGCCAGAGCCGATTTGTGAAAAAGCTTGCCTCGAAGCGTCGCCTCGTGGTAAACGAGCAGTCCTCAAGCGTTTCAGTTCAATCTAAAGAGGAGTCCATCCTATGCTGAGAAGTGTCCTCGGAGTGATTGTCGGTTACATAGTGATGTTTGTTCTGCAAGTGGTCGCCTTCATGACCATCTATTCGATGATGGGTGCGGACTGGTCCTTCAAGCCGGCTTCGTACGAGGCATCCACGGCCTGGACCGCGATGCAGTTCGGAGTGATTCTGGTCACCACCATTATCGCGGGGCTCATTTGCGCAGGGATCGCCAAAGGCGGCAAGGCGCCGCTGGTGCTCGCGGTCGTAGTATTGGTCCTGGGTCTCGCGCTGGCGTTTGCAAGTACGGCGTTGCGACCCGCTGATACTCATGAGATACGTGCCGGAAACGTTCCGAATATGGAAGCGATGAGCAAGGCCAGGCACCCGGCATGGGTAATATTTCTTGGTCCCGTTATCGGGGCCGTCGGCGTTGTGATTGGCGGTAAATTAAAGCGTCGCTAGTAGAACACATAGGTTGCCGGTTAGATCCACCGTTAACGCAGGTGGCACTGACTTCATCAACAAAAAAGGGCGAGCCGAACGGCTCGCCCTAAAATTATGGTGGGGATGAGAGGACTTGAACCTCCACGATGTCACCATCACAGGCTTCTGAGACCTGCGCGTCTGCCAGTTCCGCCACATCCCCGTGGAGTTCGAATATACGAACCGTGCCACGGAGTGTCAAGACTCGGCTCTCCCGAGCTATCTCAAACGAATTCCGATCCGGAGTCCGCTGCGTCGATACCGTTGGCGGTACCGGTAGGCGTCGTAACGATAAGTCGGGTTAGCCCAGGAGTACGTGTACCGGTTCGCGAAGTACGGCTGTGAATAGCGGTACGAGTAATACCGGTTTGTGTAGTACGGCTGAGATGAGCCGTTCGTATAGTATTGGCTTCCGTAATAGGTTTGCGGATAGCCATACGTATTAGAACGGTAATTGTAGTAGGGCCTTTGTTGGTAAATCACGTAGGACCTCCCCGTTCGTCGCCCGCGCCCATCCCAACGGCCATCGCGCGCATCGTGGCTGTTAACGAACTTGTAAAACTTCTTTTCCTCGCCCCGGCCTCGTCCGCGGCCCTGACCCAGCGCGGCGGCCGGCAGAACGAAAGCCAACGCGATGCTGAGTATGGTCAGGAACAAAATACGACGATTGTTATGTAAGACTTTCATGGAAACCTCCTGACAAAGAGTTTGAGGAGAGAAAGCAGAGTCCAGTGTAACTCTGTTTGATGATCTGCTACCTTAAATAGCGTACTCATTTATCAATCAAGTGTGTTGTCATTTGATTTCGATTGAGTTATTTGCGAATCGAGATGATTGAAACGAAGCCAACTGTAAACAGCCTGCCTGATCGGCTCAACGCTGTGCGCGACGAGATCGCAGCCTGCGCGTTGCGCGCTAAACGATCGCCCGGCGAAATTACTTTAGTTGCGGTGAGTAAAACGCATCCGCCTGAACTTGTTCGCGAAGCAATCGCCGCGGGAGCGACAGACCTGGGAGAGAATCGCGTGCAGGAAGCGGACGCAAAAATTCCCGCAGTCGGCCGCGAGGCGGCGCGCTGGCATCTGATCGGCCACTTGCAATCGAACAAAGCGCGACGAGCGGTCGAGTTGTTTGATGTAATTCATTCGCTCGATTCAGTGAAGCTGGCCCGGCGGCTGGATCTTGTGTGCAGGGAAACAAATCGAGAAGTTTTGCCGGTGCTGATCCAGGTTGACCTGGGACAAGAGGCGACGAAATCGGGCGCCGCGGAAAATGAGGTATCCGAAATCATCGAGGCCATCGGGCAATCACAGGCATTGCGTTTGACGGGACTGATGACGTTGCCTCCATACTTTGATGATCCGGGACACGCCCGTCCGTTCTTTCGCCGGCTACGCGAGCTGCGGGACGAATTTCGCGCGCAGGGCGCATTTGGTGATCACAGTGGCCAACTTTCAATGGGAATGACGCACGATTATCAGATTGCGATCGAAGAAGGCGCAACGATTGTGCGCATCGGCACGGCAATCTTCGGAACGAGAGGTGGTGCGTTAGGTTGAATTCTCTGCGCCGCCCGGCGCCGCTGCGCTGGGCCGTGTTTCAATTGACAGGTGTTTAGAGTACCGACTTTAGTCGGGCACTTCATCGTAATAAAACCCGACTGAAGTCGGTACTCTGAACGCCTGTTTTCCAGATTGAGACACTGCCAACGATAATTGAAGACTCGACACTGAGAAAGCTTCATGCTGGTCATCAAGTCACTTTTTCAATTCATCACCTGGGGCGTCACCGCAATTGTCTTCGCGGCAATCGTACTGGTCGTGCTGCGTTCTCTTATTAACTACATGGATTTGAATCCTTTCAGTTGGTTGGCGGTGACGCTGCGCCGATCGACTGAGCCGATCCTCCGCCCCGTGCGGGCGGTTCTGATCGGCTTCCGGGTCGATCCAAAGATCGCCCCCTTCATCGTCATAATTCTGGTGATTGTCGCCGGCTATCTGCTGGTTCAGGTTGTGTCAGGCGTCCTGTGGACCATCGCCGGCGTTATCTATGCCCTGACGAGTCGGCAGTTGGGCATGCCGGTGGCCATTGCGGGCTACCTTCTTTTTGGCTTGCTTGAGCTCTACACGCTGGCGATCTTCGTTCGCATCGTGTTTTCTTTCGTGGAGGTTGGTTATGGAAATCGGCTAATGCGTTTTCTCTACCGGATAACGGAGCCGTTGCTCGGTCCCTTGCGACGAATGATTCCGCCCGTGGGAATGTTCGACGTTTCGCCAATGGTGGCCGTAATTATCGTCTGGATTTGTAAGGCCGCAGTTGCCGGCCTCCTCTTGAAGGGTTGGCGGGTAGACTTCTTGTAAGCATATTCCAAATCCTGGCGGCGACGAAAAATGCTGTTTGCCGACGGCGACTCACAATTATCTATTTACCAAAAGCGATTCACGATTTAATATTCAGTCGAGTGATTCAGTATTCCGAAAAGGATCGCGGCCTCACTTTCGCGGTGCGAATTGTTCCTCGCGCATCGCGTAGCGAGATCGCTGGTGAGTATAATGGCGCTCTGCGAATTCGCATTGCCGCGCCGCCGGTGGCAGGGGCCGCTAATCAGGAACTGATTCGACTATTGGCAAAGAGTTTCAAGCTGCCACAGAATGCGGTTGAGATAATTTCGGGAGCGGCCTCAAAGAGTAAAATCGTTTACATCGCCGGAGCGGACTCTGCCAGGCTTGAGCAAATGATCTTGTTGAAGTAGAACGAAACCCCCTTGGAACTGACATCAATTTCTCGTTATCGAATTCTGGAAAAGCTCGGCTCGGGCGGCATGGGTGATGTGTTTCTCGCCGAGGACACGAAACTGGGCCGCAAGATCGCGCTCAAGTTACTCGCCGAAGAGCTGACCCAAAATCGCGATCGACTCAGCCGCTTTGATCAGGAAGCTTACGCAGCTTCCGCCTTGAACCATCCAAACATTCTCACGATTTATGAAGTCGGCGATGAAGGCGGACGTCACTTCATTGCCACGGAGTTCATCGACGGCATCACCTTGAGAAAGCGACTGGGCGGCGCGCCGATGGATCTGTCGGAGGTCCTGGACGTCGCGATTCAGGTGGCGGCCGCGTTGGAAGAGGCGCATGCCGCCGGCATCGTCCATCGCGACATTAAGCCAGAGAACATAATGATTCGGCGCAACGGTCACGTTAAGGTGCTGGACTTTGGCTTGGCCAAGCTTACGGAAAGACCTGATACGGACCCGACGGATACCGAAGCGGTGACGCGGGCTCTGGTTCAGACCGATGCAGGGCTGGTTCTCGGAACTTCACAATACATGTCTCCCGAGCAAGCCCGCGGTAAACCGGTGGACGTGCGCACCGACATCTGGAGTTTGGGTATTGTGCTTTATGAAATGGCGTCGGGACGCGCCCCGTTCACCGGCGAGACCAAGACCGACGTGATCGTTTCCATTGCCAGGAACGAACCCGCGCCGCTGGCCCGCTTCGCGCCCAACGCACCCGCAGAGTTCGAGTGGATCATCCTGAAAGCTTTGCGCAAGGATGTCGACGAGCGTTACCAGACAGTCAAGGAACTGGAATCGGATCTGAAGACGCTCAAGCAAAGACTGGAGTTCAAAACCGAGCTGGAGCGGTCGATGGGCCCCGAAGCGTACAGTACCGCACTGAGCGCCTTAGCCGACACCGATGTTTCCGGAATGCCACGTTTGAGTATGCACTCAGGAGGTCCGGTCCCGAGTCAACACACGAGCTCGGTCCCCGGCGCGGCCCAGACCCGCGCGTCAAGCGCCGAATACATCGTTGGGGAAATCAAACGTCACAAGGCGGGCGCCGTAATCGCTGTGCTGGCAATCGTCGTGGCCGCCGCGGCCATAGTTTATTTTTCATTCTTTCGCCCTCGCGTTCGACTTACCGATAAGGACCAGATTCTGCTGGCCGATTTCGTGAACACCACCGGCGACCCGGTCTTTGACGGCACGCTCAAGCAGGCAATGGCCGTTCAGCTTGGTCAATCTCCGTACCTGGATATTTTTTCCGAAGATCGGGTCAGGGAAGCTCTGCGTTTTATGGAACGGCCGCCCGACGAGCGAATCACGGCCGCGGTGGCGCGCGAGATCTGCAAGCGTCAGGGAATCAAAGCGATGTTGCTGGGATCGATTTCGGGTCTGGGCGATCATTACGTCGTGTCGCTGGACGCGGTGAACGCCGACACCGGCGAGACGATCGCCAACGAACAGTTCGAGACTGACGGCAAAGAACAGGTATTGAAGTCTCTCGGTCCGGCAGCGTCACGTTTGCGCGAGAAGTTGGGCGAGTCGCTTGCCTCAATTCAAAAGTTCGACGCTCCCATAGAACAAGTCACTACTTCCTCATTGGAAGCATTGAGATATTACTCCCAGGGACTTGAGCTCCACTCGAGCGGCAAATATGCCGACGCTATTCCCTTCTACACACACGCAATTGAACGTGATCCAAACTTCGCCATCGCCTACGCCCGTCTAGCCACCTGCTACAACAACACGAAGCAGCTTGAGCTCGCGCGCGAGGCCTCGAAAAATGCCTACGAGCATCGCGATCGGGCGAGCGAGCGCGAGAAACTTTATGTGTCCTGGAATTACTATGGCGCCTTTACCGGAGAATGGGATAAGACTGATCGCGAGTTGGAGGTTTGGAAAAGTACTTATCCCAGAGATTGGGAGCCCCACAACCTCCTCGCGGTGAGATTCACTCTGGTAGGCCCTTTCCAGAAAGCGGTCGACGAAGCCGGCGAAGCGGTTCGTCTCAATCCTAGAGAGGCTAAGGGATATTCGAACCTGGGGCTCGCCTTCATGGGCCTCAATCGTTTCGACGAAGCCCAACAAACGCTCCAGCAGGCTCTGGCGCAAAAGCTGGAAACCGACTCGATGCACACCCGCCTTTATCAGATCGCGCTCGTTAAGGGAGACGCAGCGTTGATGAAACAGCAGATTGGTTGGGCGGCCGGCAAACCCGCGGCCTATCTGGCCCAGGTGTGGCAAGCACAGGCGGCGGAGTTTTTCGGTCAGTTGAGCAAAGCTGCTCAGTTCACAAATCAAGCAGTCGAACTGGCTCAACGCAGCAAGTTAAGGGAAGCTGCCGCCCAGGTGCTGTTACAGCAGGCGATGCGGAACGCGGCTTTTAAGGATTGCGGACAGGTGCGAGAGTTGACCGCGAAAGCACTCGAGGTATCACGCGACCTGTCGAGTTTGAATCAGGCGGCCCACGCGTTTGCGGCTTGCGGCCAGATCAGCCAGACGCAATCTCTCATCGACGAGCTACAGAAAAGATTTCCCTCGGACACTTTGCTTAACACTGTCTCAATTCCCCTGATGCGAGCGCAGCTTGAGCTAAACCGCGGGAATGCGGCGCAAGCCGTGCAGTTGCTCGAGCCGGCCCGCAAGTACGAAGTCTATGGTGAATTCTGGCCGCAATACCTGCGCGGGCAGGCTTATCTGAAACAGGGCAACGGCGCCCAGGCGGCAATTGAGTTCCAAACGATCCTCGATCACCGTGGATGGTATCCAACGTCGCCGCTGTATCCGCTGGCTCATCTCGGATTGGCTCGTGCAGCCGCCCTCAACGCAGAGCGCGGGAAAGCGCGCAATGCCTATCAGGATTTCTTCGCGCTTTGGAAAGACGCAGACTTGACACCCATTCTGATCGAAGCGAAGGCCGAATACGAAAAGTTGAAGTGAGCGATCTGGTTTAGAGTTCAAGCTTTAGCTTGCGACCCCAAACCCAACCTAAAGGTTGAACTCTGAACCTAAGGCGAGAAGTCGCCGCCCTGCAAGACTTGTGATATATTCTCGCCTCAAACTCAATCACAGAAATTTCTCTTAAGGATCGATAAGCTCAAATGTCCGGACATTCGAAGTGGCATTCGATTAAGCACAAGAAGGGCGCGACCGACGCCAAGCGCGGTAAACTCTTCACCAAGTTTATCAAGGAGATCACCGTGGCAGCCCGCACCGGCGGCGGCGATCCCGACGCCAACGCGCGCCTGCGCAAAGCCATCCTCGATGCCAAGGCCGGCAACATGCCGAACGATACGATCGATCGCGCCATTCGTCGCGGCACCGGGGCGGAAGAGGGCGTGAGCTATGAAGAGATCACTTATGAGGGCTACGGTCCGGGCGGCGTAGCGTTGCTGATCGAATCGGTGACTGATAACCGCAACCGCACCGTTGCCGAAATTCGCCACATGTTTTCCAAGAATGGTGGCAACCTTGCGGCCGCCGGCGCAGTGGCCTGGCTGTTTGAAAAGAAGGGTTACATCGTCGTCGACAAAGCCGCGAAGCCGGAAGAAGAATTGTTTGATATCGTCATCGAGGCCGGTGCGGACGATCTGCGCGACGATGAAGACAACTTCGAAATCATCACCTCGCCGGAAAGATTTGAAGGCGTTCAATCCGCGATCAAGTCCGCCGGGATCGAACCGCAGATGGCCGAAGTTTCCATGGTCCCGCAAAACTACGTCAAGCTGGAAGGCGGCAACGCCCAACAGATGCTGCGCCTGATGGAAGCTATCGAAGATCACGATGACGTGCAGAAGGTCTACGCCAACTTTGATATCGACGAAGCTGACATGGCGGCGGCGTGATTCTACCGCGTTCGATAAACCTCCAATTCCTATTTCATGAAGCGGCTTTGCCGCAGCACAGTGCGGTAAGCCTCCGGCTTACCGGCAACGGTTGATTGATTGTTATGAGGCTGCGCCTCAGATGCTTGAGGCGTAGCCTCAAGCATTAATTCAAAGCAGTCGCGCCGGAAAGGCATAGCCTTTCCGCAATGTGCGGTGGCAAAGCCACAAAGCTCTCGAGGGGAGAGTTGAATGACCGGCTGATCTACCCGCCTACGCCGGCGGTAGTTGACCTCAACCGCTGTAGCCAGAATTGCAACCGGACTTAACCGCTATATTCCATAACAGAAGCACACAACTGTAGAAACCGCTTGAGTCTTGCTGTAGACTCTTTCTCATTGTGCGCGTCTTAGGAATCGATCCTGGCAGTGAAACGACGGGCTGGGGCGTCGTCGAAGGCGATGGCGGCGGCCGCAGTTACCGGCTGGTTGAATTCGGCGTGGTCAAATTATCGACGTCGGCAAGTTTCTCTTCACGGCTGCTGAAAATCTGCCGCGGTCTCGAAGAAGTCATCGAAAAGCTAAAGCCCGACGCCTGCGCGATCGAAGAAGCGTTCTACGCAGTTAATCCCAAAGTCATTCTGAAGCTCGGTCAGGTGCGCGGCGTCGCTTTGCTGGTAGCGGAGAGCGCCGCGCTGGAAATCGGCGAATACTCGCCGCGACTGGTGAAGCAGACAGTCGCCGGTTACGGTAACGCCGACAAGCGGCAGGTCCAGGAGATGGTGAGAGTGCTGTTGTCTTTGCAGGCCGTTCCCGAACCACACGATGCAGCGGACGCGCTGGCCGTCGCTATCTGTCACTTTCATCACGCGGGAGTCCGAGAGCGGCTGCTGGCCGCAGAGGCCCGCATGAAACTCAATCCAACGGTTGCGGCTCGCCGCCGCGCGACTCGTTAGGAGCGCACGCGGCGTTGTACCGCCAACGTGCATCTTGAAAGAACGCGGCTCTGCCGCCGCCCAGTGCGGAAAGGCTGTGCCTTTCCGGCCCAGACTTTTTCTGGGATATGTGAGAGGCTGCGCCTCGAACCGGAGGCGTAGCCTCACGCAGATTTTGATGTCAACACGGTCAGGCAAAGCCTTACCGCGCTGGCTGGCGGCATAGCGCATTGATCTCACTTTGCAAGCGGAGGCATGGACAGTGTCATTCAAATCTCCCAGTCAACTAAGCGCAACTTCTTCATTCATCCTGTTGATTCTTTCAGCTTCGGCTGCGGATGCCTTTGCCCAAAAACCCCGGATACCACCCGGCGGGCACATCGCCGTGGTTGCTGATGAAAGACTGGCCGCCTTGCGCAGCGTGCCCGAACCAACAGCTCGCTTGCTGCGCCGTTTAAGTCGTGGTCGTTTGGTTTCTATCAGAAGCGCGAGTCGCAGCCGGGAGGGCCTGGTTTTTTATCGCGTCGTAGTTACCCGGCGAACGTCGGGTTGGCTGCAAAGCGAAGCGGTAATTGCTTCGTGGCATGCGGGCGACGATCAACGTCTGCTGCGTTTGATTGACGGCGCTGACGAATTTGATCGCGTCGCCCGCGCGCGCATTTTTCTCGATGCCTTGCCGCGCTCACCCTTGCGGCCGCAGGCCTTGCTAATGTACGGCGATGCCGCTGAAGAGGCGGCGGCGAAGCTTTCCCGCGAGGCTGAACGCCGCTTCGAAAGACGTGAGCTACCCGCTGAGGGCGCGCCCGAGTTTAGTTACTATCTGAACTATAGCGGACTCGATCGTTACAATCGGCAGGGCGTGATCTTCATCTTCGATCGCTCAGCGAAGAAATTTCACTATGACGGCGCCGCTTGGCGCGAGATCCTGCAGCGCTATCCGAAGAGCGTTGAAGCCGCCGCAGCGCGAACGCGTTTGGAAATATTGACAAAACCCCGGTAGGACGGAAAACGATCTTTCACGGTGCTCGGCAATGACGCTCACCTCAAACCAACTCTCCGCCTCAGCACAACGTCGAACTCGTCTGGTCAAAATCTGTGAAGCGCTCCCTGAAGTAGTCACCGAGGTTGCCGGCGATCAGCACATCGCCTTTCGCATTCGCAAACGGATCTTCGCCTACTATCTCTTCGACCATCACGGCGACGGGATGATCGCTTTCACGTGCAAGTCGAGCCTGAGCGAGCAGCGACTCCTGGTCAAAGACGATCCGACGAGTTTCTTTGTGCCGGCTTATCTTGGATCGAAAGGCTGGATCGCGATTCGGCTGGATCTGGACGAAGTTGATTGGGACACCGTCGCGGAACTCGCGCGCCGCGCTTATCAGGAGGTCGCGCCGAGAAAACTGGCGACCGCAATCGAGTAGGTGGTCGATTAATGATCAGTTAACCTCAGCGACATCAGCAAAACGCTCATGCTACAATTTCACCACGGAGACGGATACTTATGGCTGCTTTAACGGAAACCCTCTTGCGCCAGGCCCTGGAATTATCCGCGAATGATCGCGCAGCACTTATCGAGGGCTTGATCCTTAGTCTTGACCAGCCTGATCCAGCAATTGATGCCTTATGGCTCAAGGAAGCCGAAAGTCGCCTGGCCGCCTATCGCTCGGGGGAACTTGATGCAGTTGACGCCGACCAAGTTTTCGCTGAGCTTGGCAGGCAAACTTGAGAACAAGGTTTTTGAGTCCGGCCCGCCGTGAACTCCGCGAGATAATTCGTTACTACAAAGCGCAGCTTCCACACTTGGGCGAAGAATTTCTGGCCTCATGGATTCGGCATAAGACAGCGGATCTGCGGAACCAGAGACTTCAGGCTGACAAGAACTGACCTGGGAAGGATTCGAGTGTCCAGTCTTAGTTACGTAAGCAGAACGTAGCAGGAGATAAGCATGGCCAATAAGAATTCTGACGAGAACTTTAAAGGAAATCTAATAATTGCTTTAGTTGGTGGGTTGTTTGTTCTTTTCGCTGTCTTGGCTGGTTTTATTCTAACAAGACTCTCCACCCTCGATGAAATTGCGAGAACCCACGGAGAACGGATAGCAAAACTTGAGGCCTGCGTTGACTGCTCGAAATCGCCGAGAACCAAAATCAAAGGCGGGTATGAATGGAAAGAGTATCCAAGTGAAGAAACAGATGAAGAGGGAAACATAACCTTCTCGGTCGAAATAGACATCCTGTCAAAGCAATATCGGTGGGCTTGTGGGCGTTCTAATGTCGACGATCTTGTCAGAGAGAACCAAGCTAATAGCACAGTCAGCTTGGAAGACATAATAAGAAAATATGATCCCGACGACGAATTGCAGGATGCTAAGAAGATTGTAGTTGTCGGGACTGCTTCCTCGGAAGGTGACTTAGCTAGTCAAGAAGATTTGGCGCAATCACGCGCCAAAACACTGGTCAAAGTTGTCAAAGATAATCTCCAGAAGAAGATTCCGGTGATAGGGATGAGTTTTGGCCAATATGTCGCAGATAAAGAAAAGGCAAAATGTTCTGATGCTACGTCAGAGCAAAGAAGAGTACTTATTGTCAAACTCATCAAACAATCAACCGATATGTCCGACGATGAATTAGAAAAGAGCTTGATCAGGCGCTTTGAGCAACTTGCAGAGAAAGAAAGTTTTAGATTCCCAATAGAAATTCGCGACTACTCAAACTACAAAGATCACAAACGAATGTTCTTAGAAAAGTAAGAAGCATCAGAATTGATGCCTTGGACATCCAGTAAGTGAATATCGATTCGTGATGTCGGCAGTCTACTCCGGGAATTAGCCCGCCTCTAAACGATCGCATTCACCAGCATCGCCCATTCTTCCAACGTAAACGTCTCAGCGCGGCGCAACGGCGGAATGCATGCGTCGCACAAGACTATGCTGGCTCCGCCTCGCTTCTTTAATAACTCCTGGATAGGTGCGGGAGCGTCGCGCAGGTTGTTGAGGATTGTCTTGCGGCGTTGCGCAAAACCCGCGCTGACGACTTGCCACAACAGCGCTTCATCTTTCACTTCGGCTGCGATCTTCGGGCGCACGCGCAAGTTCACCACCGTACTCCAAACCTTAGGCACGGGGCGAAACGCCTGCGGCGCTACATCGAATAGTTGTTCAGCTTCGCAATAGGCTTCGACCAGAACTGAAAGATAGCCGCGCTCAGAAGACCCGGCGGCGGCGGTGATGCGATCGACGACTTCGCGTTGCAGCATCAGCGTCATTTCACTAATACAGCTTCTTTGATCGATCAGTCTTTGCAGCACCGCGGTGGCAATGTTGTAAGGGAGATTGGCGACTACGCGCGCCTTTCGCGCAGGTGTAATCGCAGCGCAGAAATCGGTGGCCAAAGCGTCAGCTTCTATCAGGTGCAGATTTGCGGCGCCGGCAAACTTTTCTCGCAGAGACGGAACGAGATCGCGATCGAATTCGATCGCTACCAGGCGGCCGGTCTTTTCCAACAGACGAGAAGTCAGCGCACCACTGCCTGGCCCAATTTCGATTATCGTTTCATCGGCGCGCGGTGAAACTGCCGCGATGATTCGATCGACCGCGTTACGATCGACAAGGAAGTTCTGCCCAAAACGCTTCTTAGAGTTGATCATAAGCACTACGAACTGAGCCCTCCCTTACGGTCGGGCTACTGCCCCGTTTACTTGATCGGATAACCGGTGACTTCAATATCGCGCCCGCGCCGCTCGACCGAAACGTTCTCGAGTTGTTTGGCGTCGGCGATTTTTTCGGCGCCGTCTCCACCAATCGCCGACGGAGCATCCTGGCCCCCAATGATCATCGGCGCGATGAAAAACGTCATCTTGTTCACCAGTCCGGCGTCCAGTAGCAGACCCGCCAGGATCGGCCCGCCTTCAACCAGCACACTTTGAATCGATCGCCGGCCCAGCTCTGCGAGCACGCTCGACAGTTCCAGCCCCGAACCCGTCTGGTTGATTACTTCCACACCGCGCGACTGCAAAGCGTCAACAATCTCAGGCTCCGAGTCTCCGTGCGCAAAGATCAGCACCGGCGCTGCATCCGTGGTCTGCGCGAGCTGCGATTCAGGCGACATGCGCAGGTACTGTTCAATCACCACCCGTACCAACGGTCGCCGGCGCTGCTTGCCGGAACGATCAGTCAACAAAGGATCATCTGCGCGGGCAGTACGTCCCCCCACCATGATCGCGTCGTACTGATGCCGCAACTCATGCACCCGCTCGCGCGCTTCTTCGCCCGTGATCCAACGCGAATCGCCGGCAAACGTCGCCACCTTGCCATCGAGTGACACTGCCAGCTTCAGATGTACGAAAGGGCGGCCGGTCCGCATGAAATGTATATAGGCTTCATTCAGTCGAGCGGCTTGGTCAGCCAGCAAACCAGTGCTGACTTCAACGCCGGCTTCGCGCAAGTGAGCAAAGCCACGGCCCGAAACTTTAGGATTCGGATCTTCGATGGGCGCGACGACGCGTTTGATTCCAGCTTTGATCAGCGCGTTCGTGCAGGGTTGGGTACGTCCTTGATGGGCGTGGGGCTCAAGTGAAACGTACGCGGTGCCTCCGCGCGCGCGGGCGCCCGCCTGTTCGAGCGCGGTCGTCTCAGCATGCTTAACCTGTTCGTAGAGATAGAAGCCTTCGCCGGCGATCTCACCGGCGGCATCGAGGATCACCGTGCCGACCAGCGGACCGGGACTAACCTGTCCGGCGCCCTGCGCCGCCAACTCGAGCGCGCGAGTCATCATGCGGCGATCCGTTTCAGTCCACTTGTCCAAAGTATTTTGCCCAGCAGTAATGAAGGTCCGCACCACCTGCGTGAGCGGGTGGGTTCAAGAGTCAATCCGCGCGATGCCTAATTTTTTTGTTAAGCCGCAGAGCGGCGAAATGTTTATAGCACCAAGCCGGGAAAGGTCAGAGCGCTCCGTAGGAGCGCAATGTATTCGGCGGCTCTAACCGCTGTGACGAAAGAAAAAAGAAAAAGGCGTTTCGAACGTTAGACATTTCGTGCCTACGGCACGATGCAGCCGCGTTCATCCCAAGCGCCGACAGATAGCCAACGACGCGATCTAATCCTAATTGAAAAGACTGTTCACGTACTGCTCCGGATCGAACACCACCAGGTCGTCAACCTTCTCTCCGATCCCTGCATAACGAATTGGCAGGCCCAGCTCTTTGGCAATCGCCACCGCGATGCCGCCTTTGGCCGTGCCGTCGAGTTTCGTCAGGACAATGCCGGTCACGCCGGCGACCTTCAGAAACTGTCGCGCCTGTTCAAGCCCGTTCTGACCCGTGACCGCGTCGACGACCAGCAGCGTTTCGTGCGGCGCGCCTTCGACCTCGCGGCCCGCGACCCGTTTCATCTTTTCCAATTCAGCCATCAGGTTCGATTTGTTGTGCAGCCGGCCGGCGGTATCCACGATCAGCACGTCCGAGCCGCGAGCCTTAGCCGCTTTCATTGAGTCGAACAAGACCGCCGCAGGATCAGTGCCTTGCTTTTGCTGAATCAAAGGGACACCAGTGCGCTCGGCCCAGATTGCCAGTTGATCACTCGCGGCCGCGCGAAAGGTATCGGCAGCGCAAATCAGCACATCGTTGCCTTCGGCTTTGATTCGCTGCGCCAACTTACCGATAGTGGTCGTCTTCCCCACGCCGTTAACGCCGACAATCATCATCACATACGGCGCGATGTTTTCAGGCACGCTCGTCTCCGAGGCGACGCCGCCCTGCTCTGAAGCGTGTAGGATCGCCAGCAACTCAGACTTGATTGCCTGTTTCAACTTTTCGATATCGTCGATTTCCTTCCGGCTGATCCCGCGGCGTACTGTTTCCAGCACGTGCATCGTGGTCGGCACGCCGATATCCGCGGCAATCAAAGCCTCTTCCAGTTCATCGAGAAGTTCGACGTCAATTCTTTTGGCGCCGGCAAAGACCGTATCGATCCTTTCGGAAAGCGACTCGCGTGTCGCTGCCACGGCCCGGCGAAAACGAGCTGAGAGTTCCTGTTCCAACGCCGCTTCCTGCGCCTGCAATTGCTCGATAGAGAGATCGAGCCCGAGCACGGAAGTCTGCCAGGGAGTGGACGCCGGTTGTTCGCGCACGGTCTCGTCTGACTCGACCGAAGTCACGATCGCCGGCAGCGGTCTAGTCGGTGCTTCAGATGCACTCTCTCCTTCGAGTGCGCGCTCATTAGCAGCACGGCTCAAACCAAGCGAGACAAATTCGTCCTTCTTCCTGCGCCAAAAGGCCATTAAGACTCCACTCCATCGAAATGAATCAAGAATTGTTTTCGATTATAAACCGAAAGCGGCGCCTCACCGCAAAAGCGACCTGCCGAGTGTCATGAGATCGGAACAAGCCAAAGAGGAAAGCGATCCACGAAGTCACACGAAGTGGCACGAAAACAGGGGCTTGGTTCGTGTCATTTCGTGTGAGTTCGTGGATCGTATTTCTATTGGAGCAAACGAAGTTGAGAGTTCAAACTTCAGTTTGCTTTCTCTGAAACAAGCTGAAGCTTGAACTCTGAACTCTTAGCTGACTGCGAGGACAGAATCGGGCGTTGGCGAACCGGGTAGAACCGGCAAGCGACTGCTTCGTCGATCCGACTGCTTGCGATTGACTCGTGTCACGCCCGGACGAATCTTTCCGGCTTCGCAGGCGGCGATGAACGCAGCCACTACGCGCGCATCGTAACGAGTGCCGACAAAACTCTTTAGTCGCGTGAGGGCTGCTTCCAGATCCATTGCGCGCTGATAAGGGCGCTCAGTGGTCATCGCGTCAAACGTATCAGCGACCGAAACGATGCGCGCTTGCATTGGGATTTCATCCCCCTTGAGGCGTTGCGGGTAACCCTCGCCATTGATCATCTCGTGGTGCATGTACATGCCAGGGAGAAAGTCGCGCATCGCCGGAATCTGCGACATGATCTTGTAGCCCTTCTGCGGATGCGTCTTCATGATCTCAAATTCTTCGTCGGTAAGCGCCGCCGGTTTTTTCAAGACGCGATCGTCGATGCTGATCTTGCCAACGTCGTGCAGCAAGGCGCTGATCCTGATCCTTTCAATCTCGCTCTCGGGCAGACCCAGGCCTTGGGCAACTGCGACTGAGAAGCGCGAGACGCGTTCAGAGTGGCCCCGAGTGTAAGGGTCCTTACCGTCGATCGCCGCCGCCAGCGCCTTGACCGTGCCCAGAAAGAGTTCATGGTTTTCGTCGACAGAGCGCTGAAGATCGCCGACGAAACTTTCGATCCGATCGGTCATTTGGTTGAACGACGCTCCCAGCTCACCAAGTTCAGTCCTGCCCAGGACTTTTACGCGTTGTGAAAAGTCTCCTGCGGCAATGCGCTGTGCGCCGGCAGCCAACTCTCGCACCGGCCGCGTTAATTTCTCAGCGAAGTAGAATCCGATCAGTAGCGCCAACGTCGCGGCCAGTAAGCTGATGAATAATGTCTGAGTTCGCATTTCGCTCACTGAGGCCAACGCCGCCGCTTCGTCCTGAATCGCGATGACCCCGAGCAGCGAGTTCTTATCGAGTTCCACCGTAGCGTAAGAAC
>DATHHW010000016.1:0-4488 GCA_035317005.1 Pyrinomonadaceae bacterium
GCAGTTGGCAGTGAGCAGAGAGTAGTAGGCAGCACGCAAGTAGGCGGCGTGCGAAGACCAGTCGGGACGATCGGAGTCGAAGGGATGGTCCACACGGTCAGCACTTATTAGCTCATCTACGATCTTGATCTTGCTGCCCACTGCTTACTGAATTCACGGCTTGCTGCTTTTCTTTTCCACGTTGGGGAGCGCCTGATCGGATTCGGTGCGCTGGGGCGGTTGATACATCAGCACAGCGACTTCTTTCAACCGGTCCAGTCCCGCGCCTGGCCGAATGTGAATAACCTGTGCTTGTGTCGCAGAGCCCGGTCTTACCTCGACTACTGCTCCTACGGTATAGCCCGGCGGATAAATCGCGTCCTGGCCGGTAGTAGTGACGGTGTCTCCGACCTGGACTTTTTCCATCCCGGAAACGTAACGCATTTCCAGCAGACCATTTTCGCCCATGCCCTTGACCGATCCGAGAGCATTCGATTCCCCGAGCTGGCCGACGATAGCTCCGGCGCCGGACTTCTCGTCGGTGACCAGCATCACCTGCGCGCTCCACGGACTGGTCGATACGACACGTCCGACGATACCTCCGGAGGTGATGACGGGCATATTAACTTCGACGCCAGACCAGCGGCCTTTGTCGATCGTCACGCTGTCGAACCACATTGAAGGATCCCTGGCGATGACGCGCGCTACCACCGTCTGGTAGGCGCTTTTTTCATTCAGCTTGAATAACTTTTCCAGCCGTTCAGCTTCAGACGCACGCTCGCGCGTGTCGCGCAGCTCGGTTTGCATCTGATCGATTTGCCGGTGCAGTTGCTGGTTCTCGGTCGAAGCACGTCGGAGTTCACCGAAATTTCCGAACAGGCCGCCAATCCAATTTCCGAGGCTCGAGGCGCCCTGTTGGATTGGATAAGTGACGGCATGGCTGATCGAGCGAATTTTTCGTTGTTTGGTGGAGTCGTCGCGCGCGTCATAGGTCATCAAACCGAAATTCAGCAACAACAGCCCAAATAGCCACCAGGGGGCGCGTTGGCGAATCTCTCTTTGCGTGCGAATGGCGGCCATTGGGTCATTGCCAATTGCCAAGTGCCGATTTCCGATTTGTTCCAATCCCAAATCGGAAATCGGAAATCGGCAATGTGTTTAGCTTCCGCTCGTCAAACTATTGTCCCACTTCACTCGCTTGAGCAAGTCAAAGTCTGAGAGCATCTTGCCGGTGCCAAGGACAACTGAGGCCAGCGGATCTTCGGCCACGGAAACCGGCAGCCCAGTTTCGATCGAGAGCCGCTTATCGAGGTTTTTTAAGAGCGCGCCGCCGCCGGTGAGTACGATGCCGCGCTCAACTATGTCGGCTGAGAGTTCGGGCGGTGTTCGTTCCAGAGCCACGCGCACCGCGTTGATAATCGTGGAAACGGAATCAGCGAGCGCCTCACGAATTTCTTCGTCACTGATGGTAATCGTCTTGGGAATGCCTTCGATTAGATTTCGACCGCGCACTTCGAACGAGAGTTCCTCATCAAGAGGAAAGGCCGAGCCGAGTTCGATCTTGATTGCTTCAGCCGTGCGCTCGCCGATCAGCAGGTTGTATTTTCGTTTGATGTACTGCGTGATGGCTTCGTCCATTTCGTTACCAGCAACGCGCACTGACTTTGAATAAACGATACCGCTCAAGCTGATCACCGCGATGTCTGTGGTTCCGCCGCCGATATCGACGACCATGTTGCCGTGCGGTTCGGTGATCGGTAGTCCCGCGCCAATCGCCGCGGCCATCGCTTCTTCCACCAGGTAAACTTCAGAGGCCTTGGCGCGATAAGCCGAGTCTTCCACCGCCCGACGCTCGACCTGTGTGATCTCGGACGGAATACCAATGACGACGCGCGGGCTGACCCACGTCTTACCGTTGTGGGCCTTGCGAATGAAGTGCTGCAACATCTTTTCAGTCACTTCAAAATTCGCAATCACGCCGTCTTTCATGGGACGAATGGCGACAATGTTACCCGGTGTGCGGCCCAGCATCTCTTTCGCGTCGCGGCCGACGGCCTCGATCGCGTTCGTCACTTTGTTAATGGCGACGATCGAAGGTTCAGAGACGACAATGCCGCGGCCTTTGGCGTAGACCAGCGTGTTAGCGGTGCCGAGGTCAATCGCCAGGTCGCTGGAGAAAAGACTGAATATCGATCTAAAGCCCATCTGTGAAAGGGTTTCCTGACTGTAAAGTGAATTCGCCTGAAGATCTGAGCGATCAATCTCGGCGCTGGTTAATGCTGCGAGACTTCGCGAAGCCGGTTGGCAAATCCGCAAACAACTTACCGAAGCAGAACCAGCTAACAAGATACAACGATCCGCGCGGTAACGCTATCACGAAATTAACTTCTCGCCGGGAATTCTCTGAAACTGTAGCGACTCAACCAAAGCAAACTCGTCGCGGTCGTCTTTGCTCGCCATTTCAGGGTCGGCGGTGACTCGGACACAGTTCTTGTTCGCGGCCTTTGCCTGGTACATCGCCCGGTCGGCGCAGGCGATTAGTTGCTGTGGAGACAATGCGTGTATGGGGAAGACGGCGACACCGAAACTCGCCGTCAACGACAACCGCAATCGCCGGCCTCCGGTAAACTGGTGGCCCTCGATCTTCGTGCGAATGCGCTCGGCAACCTGGACGGCTTCATCGATGCCCGTCTCTGTCAGGATCAAAACGAATTCGTCGCCGCCATAGCGCACCACGCAGTCGGTATCGCGCACTGACGGCAGGACGACGGCGGCGACCTCCATCAAGGCGTGTGAACCGGCCAGGTGTCCATGTAAGTCATTGATTCGTTTGAAGTCATCGAGATCGAGAAACAAGGCCGCGACGTTTGAGCGATAGCGGCGAGCGCGCTTGATTTCATTCACCAGGAACTGACGCAGATAGCGGGCATTGCGCAAGCGCGTGAGATCGTCGGTCAGCGACAGCCGTTCAGCATCGGCGATGCGGACCGAATTCGAAAGCGCCGCGGCTATGGGAACAGTCAGCGTGACGAGTAATTCACTTTCCGAACGCGAGAAAGACCGCGCGCCCGGACGAGTTCGCCGGCCTTCAAGTACGCCCACGATTCTTTCTCCGCTGACGAGGGGCAGAGCGATCACGCGCCGGCCATTTTCAATTTTGCGGATTGCTTCAAACGTGATGGCAGCTTCATGCGCGGCTTTTGATTCCGGTTCGGCTGACGGCGCCACGTCATCGAGCAATTCGCGCTGCCACTCATGATCGAATAGCAAAACTCCGGCGTCAGCGAAATTGCGATTGGCCAAAGGTTCCAACTTCAATGCCTCGGGGCTGCTTTGTGTAACCAGGAAAATTGACCAGCGATCGGCCGGCACCAATCTGGCGACCCCGGCGAGCGCGGCCAGCCCCGCTTCCTTTTGATCCGACGCGAGATGAAGCGAGGCTAGCAACGCGAATGCGCCGCGCAGATGTTGACTGCGAACGGACTTTGGCAGCGAGAACGCGCGACTGTCAGGTATGGATCTGAAACCTTCCGGCAGTTTAAGGTCGCCTGTACCCACAGCGTCTTCAACGTGTCTTAGCAGCGCCGGCAATTGGGGCGGACTATCGGCGATGGCCCGAAAGCCGAGGCGCTTCAAGGCTTGATTTTCCGGCCCGACCGGGCCACCCAAGCTAAGCGGGGTCGGCGCGCGACGGCAAGCTACGATTGCGACACCCGGCCATAACTCATGCGCCCGGCTCAGCACCAGACTCAGATCCTGCAGATTCGCCCGCGGAGGAATCTCGTAAAGGACGGCCAGCGGACAAGGCGATCTTTCCGAGTGCACTTCGGCCCGTTCCTCAGTCGCGGTTAAGTCGTGAGCAAGAACCGAAATGCCTGCTGAACTCAGACTCTCGAATAGTTCAATCGCGGGCGCCGCTTCAGCGTCCGTGAGCAATATGACCTGCTTTTTCATCCCGCGGCACGGTCCTCCAATGTCTTGACTACTCGCTGAGGATTCTTTACTTGCCGGGGCTGGCTCAAAACTCGATTCTGCGACTAACTTGATCTGGTGAGTGCGACCCGATACTGAGTATTGTTTCCCTGTACATCCGATGCTTCAACTGTGACTTCCCGCATTCCTGGTGGGGCATTGATTTGGACCTGGAAGTTACCATCTCCGACGGCCGTTGCTTCACGTCCTGAGACGCGCACGCTGGTTCCGGGTGAAGTCGTGCCGCGAATGATGTAGACGTTGCCGCCAAGATAAACAGATGTCAGGTTCGACACGGGAACAGTAGCCATGTTGGCGGCGCCCTGCGTGGTAACCAAAAACTTTAGGGGTTCGCTCCAGTCACTTGTTTGCCCTGAAGATGCCGTGGCGCGAATGCGCCAGAAGTACGAACCAGGACGCAGGTCGCTGGCAGTGAACTGGGTCACGACCAGTTGATCGCGCTCAATTACTCTGCCGGCGGAAACGAAGAAAGGCGACGTGGCAACCTCGACGCGATAGTAAGAAGGCACGCCCGAT
>DATHHW010000017.1:0-2163 GCA_035317005.1 Pyrinomonadaceae bacterium
CGAACGAGGCGCCCCGTGTATGCTCCGACAACCGCCTCTTCAAGTCCGTCGAAAAACCGATGTAGAACCCATTGTCTTTCGCGGAATGCAATAGGTAGACGTAGAACATCCGCTCGTGTTCTACCCCGAGAGCCGCGTGAGACGAAGTCTTTTAGGCGGCACGCCCCCATCACTGCTGTAAGGCCGCGTGGCGCAGCTTTACGCGGTCGCAACGCTCGAGCAGTCGCGGCGCTTCCATCCGATCTGCCTAGGTTGCGAATCCCGCCGTCGCACCGTGGCAGTCGGACCCGACTAAATGGTTGATCTGGAGTTTGTCGAAGTTTGGATTGATCAGCGGTCTGCGCCGCGTGCCGGCGGAATTGATTTCCTCGAGGCAGGCGAAAGTGCGAAATGCACTGACCTGTGACCAGCGGCCAGTTGATGCTTGATAGCTAATTGAATTGGTGCCGATCGCGGCCGTTATGCCGACCGTTTGTGTCAATACTTAGTTCTGACCCCTTTCTATTCCCGGAAGTTTACGATCTCAATTGGCTCCGAGTTGCCGAAGTGGCCGGGGCACAGTTCGTAGTTATCTTCCAAGCCGCGGTGCGTTAACCTTCCGCACGCTTATGGCATCCGAAACATCCGGCCAACTGCGACGCGTTCTGGGGCTTGGTTTCGGCCTCGCGGTAAGCGTCGGCGGCACCATCGGCGTAGGTATTCTTCGCACACCCGGTCTGATCGCCGAGCAGTTCCAATCACCGTTTGCGATTCTTCTTCTGTGGATTGCTGGAGGGATATACACTCTGCTCGGCGCGAGTTGTTTGACTGAGCTGGGGGTCATGCTCCCAGAAGCCGGCGGTTTTTATTCTTATGTGCGCCGCGCCTTCGGCAATACAGCAGGATTTGCTGTCGGATGGACCGACTGGCTGATGTACTGCTCGATCCTCGGATATCTGTCGATAGCCATTGCCGAGTTCGTCGGGACATTTGGTTTGGTCCCCGGCAACGCCGTTCGATTCCTGGGTGTTGCAATTCTTGTCGGCGTTGTATTGCTGCAGCGGCTGGGAATCCGCGTCAGTAGCCGATTTCAAGAAGTTACGACGTCATTGAAGTGTATTGCGTTCCTGGCTCTCATTGGAATGTGTCTCCTCGTACGGGCGCGTGAAGGCGCATCGGCCGGCGCGGCGCCGTCGGTAACAATCAACGGAGTAGTCATCGCGTTGCAGGCGATCGTCATTACTTATGGTGGATGGCAAAGCCCCTTGTACTTCATGGAGGAAGATCGCGATCCGGCGCGCAATCTTCCGAGAACGATGATCCTCGGTGTCTTATCGGTGATCGGGATTTACCTGCTGGTCAATATCGGATTGTTAAGAGTCCTGCCGATGTCGGAGCTGGCGGGCGCAACATTACCAGCGGCCGATGCCGCAAAGATCATCGCGGGCGCGCAAGGGCGGAACCTTATCACGATTTTGTCAGTGCTTTCGCTCGTGCCCTTGTTGAATGCGGTCATGATGATGGGCACACGAATCGTATTTGCTCTGGGACGAGACCGGCTCTTTTGGTCGCGCACATCGACCGTAAACGCGGGCGGCACGCCGGGTTTTGCCATGCTCTTAACCACCGCGATCGCTCTCGGCCTGATCGCAACTGGGACATTTCAGCGGCTGATCGCAATGACGTCCTTTTTCTTGATGGTCAACTACTGCCTTTGTTGCCTCGCTCTCATCGTCCTGCGACGCCGAGAACCGGAGTTGCGACGACTGTATAGGGCCTGGGGTTACCCTTGGTCGGTTTGGATCGTCATCATCGGTGCTGTGATCTTCTTGATTGCGATGTTAATCGGAGACTTGGTTAACGGACTCGCGGCGGTTGGATTGCTGGCTGCCGGCCTAATCGGACGCGCGCTGTTCGTGCGGCCGGCCACTCCCACTTAAGGCATTTCTGGCTTGTCCCTCTCCTTGAAGAGAGTCAAAGGGGGGCAGGTCTTATCAGCCGTCTACGCCGCGCGCCCGGCGGAATTGATTTCCTCGAGGCAGGCGAAGTGCGAAATGCACTGACCTGTGACCAGCGGCCAGTTGATGCTTGATAGCTAATTGAATTGGTGCCGATCGAGCCGTTTTCCAAACCACGATCAGGGCGGAGTCGAAGCCGTCCACGTGATGGGATCGTCATCGGCCC
>DATHHW010000018.1:0-16608 GCA_035317005.1 Pyrinomonadaceae bacterium
ACTCTCCTATTATCATCGGATCAACTCTCCACCCAAAAGCTTTCCCAAGATTTTCAACCGATATTCTGCCGCGCGCCATCCGCTCTTTCTTTGAGAAGCCGAGAAATCGAATTCCCGTAGCGACTGAATAAATCGTCGCTCGTGATCTTTCGATGGCTTCTTTGACATCGCTGAATCCAAACTTCTCCATCGCTTTCTCCTTCGGCACCCATCTCAACACGAATTCTCTGGTGATGTCAGGGACCGGGTAAGGAGCATCCTTGTCCGCCTTAAGCCAAATTATTTGACTTCCGTCTCCCTGAAAAATAATAATCCGTTGCCGATCTTCCGCAGCGAACATTTCATTTAAGACGGCGAGCAAAGCATTAAACTCCGCGCCGCCCGCGAGCTTTATATCTTTTCTTTCAAGCGAATCTAGTGTTTTCTTGAGCAGCATTTTGTCCTGTGTAAAATCCGTCCGAAGTTTTACATCAACCGTGACAATCGCCATTTTGTCTTGCGGAGCGAGTTTATCAACCAGAACCTTTGCGGCTTGAATGCTGTTCTTCAGATAAGGAGCCTGGGGTGCGCCACAATCAATTATTAGAACAATCGAGCGCGGAACAGTTGCACTTTCGCCGGGAGAGAACACTTCAATCTTTTGCGGCGCGCCGTCTTCCGTCACAATAAAATCGTTCTTGTTGAGTTCGGTAATCATCTTTCCATTCTGATCTGTCACTAAAACATCATTGACGACCAAATCCGTTCTTACCCGAATAGTTTCGCCGTCGTCCGATTCATCGCTCTTTTGTTTATTTTGAAAACTCCGTTGCTCTTTATCTCTATATTTTCCGAGGCTGGAGCCGAAGGTTTTTGCTCTTGTTGTTTCCGGTGAAGCTGATTGGTTCGGCGTTGGCGAAGCGGACGGCATTTGTCCAAACGACAGGGAAGCCGAAGCTAGAAGAAAAACAATTATTAAGTGAGGTTTCATAAATCCAAGTTCCACCCCAAAATAAGAATTATGATGCAGAGTACACCAAAAGCGCCTGATTTCAGAGACTTTTCAAGTCTGTGGTTCAGAAGGACAAAAAAAGAGCAATTACAAGAATTGCTCTTTTTGACGAGTTACTCACGAGACTTTTATCAATAGTGTTGACACGTATTATCTGCCCCACAGAAGTAATATACAGGACAGTCTCCCGTTGAGCTACAATCGCCACCGCCACCACCAGGTGAGTTGCAATAGACGCAGTGACTATAGCACTGTTGGGCTTGATGCACACACTCATCGAAACAGTGTTGCCAATCCACACCGAAGACCTGATTTTGCACAGCGCACCCACTGCCACAAGCGTCTTCCGCCATCCCCGGATCGCCTCCGCCTGGACATTGTTCGCAACACGGCGCTGCGATTACCGGCTTGGCATATTTGTCGCTCGATGCGACATAAACCAAGCCCAGGATCATAACCACTAAGATCAAACATCTTCTCATCAATTTAGAAGTTATGAGCGTTTTCATTTCATCTTTCCTCCTTTTAGGAATTGAGTTTGTTGATTACTTCCGTCTCCTTGTCTGGCGTGAGCTTGCCGACCCAGAAATCCATGATTTCGCCTTTCTCATTCGTCAGGATTAAAGTCGGAGTTCCGCTGACTTGGATGTTTTCCAGAGGCGAGCGTTTCACCTCCAGGTTAGTCAGTCCAAGTTCGTTCAGATGCGCTTTACTTTCCTCAATGCTTGTGGGAAAAACGGCGACGAGCCTAACGTTCTTGTCCTTGACCGTTTCAATCAGGCGTTTGTAGAACGGCGCGCTTTCGTTGCAGAAATGACATCCGGTTTGCAAAGCTAGAATTAAAGTTTTCGATTGATTTGACCGACTTTCATCGAGCAGATTCACGTGCGAGCCGATTGCGGGCTGCACCCTTGCTTGTTGGTTTACTGTTGCCGATTTACTGAAGAAGTATTTTTGAACAATCACTCCAGTCAGCAAAGCGGCAACGACGATAATCAAAATGTTGGCGGCGAGTTCAGCCTTATGACTTAATTTGCTCATACTTTTTAACTTCAAACGTGCGAAAGATAGACCTCGTTCTCAGATCCTTCAAGACACAGATGTCACACTATGTCACAGGTTTTTTGCTATAGGACTCTGGTCTTTGACGTTTGGTTTTCAGATTGGACTATACGGAGTACGGATGCTGGGCCAGCAGGCAGCCGCTGCATATGCGGTAGGTTCCGGTACCTCCGACCCTGAAGACGTGAACGCTCCCGTCTTCAATGTGCCGATAGATCGTTCTCCGGTCTACCTCTAGCAGTCTTGCCGCGTTTGGAATTCGCATGAAAGAAAAACGGTCTTTGCAGAGCGGACACCAGATTTTCGGGCCCGTGAAGATGGGGTGGTCCATGTTTGATACTCCTTGGACGCGGGACTGAGGGGTCTTTGGGAAAACTGGCTTATTAAACAAGCTCGGCCCGGTCCTAGGGTTGAGTGGCCGATCAGGACTTCGAAGCGACTGGCGCATACTATCTACCTCACCAGCGGAGTTGTCAAGCATTTGCGCAAAGCTGTTGCTTGACGCAGTTTACGCGTCCGCATGAATGAAATAGGACATGTTCCTCACAAGGTCGGAATGTTTTCCTTCCGGCTGGTTAAAGGTAAACCGGACGCTGAGCGACAAACATCTATTTCTGCACGTTGGATGTTATCGCGCAGCTTTCTCCGGGTTCTTTTGCAGAAACAACTTCGCCGCTTCGAGCCGTCCAACTCCGGCTAGTTCTTTGGGAGTGAGTCTGTCGATCAGAGACGCTACCTGTTCAAAGTCCGTGGTGATCAAGGGCTCGATCGCGCTGCGAAAATCAAATCCGATTCTGGGACTGGCGACACTGGCTCTCAAGGCAGCGGACGATTCCCCGCCCAGGCTCAGATTAGGCGCGGCGCCATCTCTGAAATCGAACTTGTCGACTTTGCTAATCACCTGAACGGCTTGCTCCAGGGCGGTGAGGGCTTGCGCCTTATCGAGCTTGGCCAGCACCGCGGTTCTGCCGAGGAGAATCTTCGCGACGCGCGCCGAAGGCTCCTCTCTTTTCAAATCCCGATCGAGATCATTGAGCAAATCGAAAGCCCTCTGCTGCTTAAGACTTGAATCCGCCGGTTCACTCGTTTGGGCGTTGGCAGCCAATAGCTTTTGGGCGAGCGCAATCTTGACCACCGCGCGCCGAGAGGCATCTTTGTTCAGCCCAGCCAGCTCGGACGTCTTTTCCAGATCTCCTTTCTCAAGGAAGGACAGGGCCGCGCGATAAAGCAGGAATGAAACTGCATCCGCGCGCAAATCGTCGTCGTCGATCTTTTCGGCGATGCGTTTCCCGCGCAGGTAGTCTTCGGGCTTCGTGGCCAAAGCAGCCTTCACATAGGCCGTCTTCTTAAAGAGTGCGTTGCTTTCTTTGTCGGCGCTGTCTTCGAGCTCGCTGATCTGCTTGTCATAAAGTTCTTCGATAGTGAGACGCTTGGTTGAGTCTTCGCCCGGCGTCGGGCGTGGGGTCGCCGAAGTGTTTTCGCCATCGGGCAAAAGCTGGCTGCGCAACTGCGCGAGAAAGCCCTGGACCGCCGGCGCAAGATCAGGCGCGTACGTGTTGTACCGGGGGGCGAGGCGATTGCCCAGCCCCATGATTTTCTGCGCTTTCTGTTTGTCTTCCGGGTTTTCAATTGAAATCGGACGCGACAGAATTCCCTGGTAGACGGCGATCAGAAAGTTCCTGGTGCGTTGCGGTTCGCTCGGCGCCACGGCCGGCAGACCCCGCAGCGATGGATTCATCGCTATGATCGTCACGCCTGCAGAGTTACTGGAGAATAAGACTCCGGAGACGAAGAGATATCCTGCCAGAGGTTCCGCTTCGGAAGAGTCGGGCTGGCCGGTGCTAAAACGGGCCAGGGCCAAATCGAAAAGCCGATTCGCCAGATCGGTACTCTTCTTCCGTAAACTAGTCAGTACGTTTTGCAGGCCATAAGAAACTCCATCGGCCAGACTTGCTTCAGCCAAACTAAAGGCGAGCTCCGGGTCAGTATCGACAGCTTGCTGGGCGAGTCTGAGAAGTTGGTCGCTGCGTTCGGTCCGGTCGTCGAAAGCGCCGCGATTCTTTTTTTCTTTCTCGTTTGGATCCTTTTCAGAGAGTTGCTTGAGAAACTTTTCCGCTAATTTCGGGTCGTGCTTGCGCGCCACCCGTAAGACGACCGTGCGCAAATCACTCTGGTCCGAGGCAGAAAAGAATTCCTTATACTTTTCGTCCCGGGGCGAAAGGGAAACCTGTTCAATCAAATTCCACGCTTTGGTGAGCCACGCGGCCCCCTGCCCAGGATTTTCGTCCCAGAGTAAATCAGCGGCATCCGCCAGAACCTGCACGGCAGCTTTCTTACCGTCCCAGAGCGGCGCCTCGGCGGCACTTTGCTTGACCATCGAGATCGCCTGCAGCCTCTGCCTATGGAGCTTCAGTTCTTTCTCACTAATGGGAACGGGCTGTTGTGCGGGAGCCGCTAGAAAGAGCAGCAGGAGTAGAAGGGATGCGGCAAGTACTTTGGATGATTGCGTCATGGTTTCCGGATCTCCATCACGGGCAAGCTTGAGTTTGCAGGCCGAGTCGTCTTCCAGCTAGCGCCGCCCTCGCGGTCGACTCAATTTTGAATCCGAACCGGGCATCGTGGTATTTGGCAAAGCTCCAATTTTGATCGACTGGAATCAGAATATTTTTCTTCAGCCTGGCGTCATAGACATTGATCACCGAGTGGAACTTGAAAATCTGGAACTGGGTGTCCTGCTCCCTTGACGCCATAAGAAAGCGGATTATTACCGACGTAGCTGTAAAGATTCCATATCTGAGGATTGACCATCCGTCTCGTGGAAATGAAGACTGGATCAGGTGAAGTGAACCTTCCCCTGCATGCTGGCGTAGTATCGCGCTTCGAAAAAGTCGAGGCCGGTTTCATTATCCCGTTCTTTTTGAGTGAACTTCTGCCGCGCGCTGTTGCTATCGGTGTACCCCTGCGCAGTGGTGCGTCCCCCCGTGCCAGCAAATAACTCTTCACCAAACGGTAAATAGTCATGCCGACTCACAGTCGCGAGTGCGCCGCTCTGATCGAAGATCATCCTGGGTGTGCCCAGTTGATCACTCACCAGCCAATTGACCTGCACACTACTCCATGCGGCCGTGATTTTGTCGCGCAACTCCTGAAAGTCGATCGCGTAGATCGGGTCGCCCTGGTTGGGACCGGAATGAGCATAGCTTCCGACCGGCAGATGCAATGCGTTGAGTGCTTCTTCCAACTTCGTCCGCAACTGCTGGATGTGATTGTGATGCACCACAGTTTCATTTTGGTGCGGCTCGGGATCGGGATTCCAGGTAGTCACCGCTGCCGATCCTGCTCGCACTCGCAGTTGGTTAACCGCCGTGCGCAACTCAGTAAGGTGAACCAATTTGATCTCAGTCTTGTGTCTGAGTCGGTGCGGGGTTCCGCGGAAGCCATGCACTGTGAAAAACTGATGTTGTCAGTCGTAGTTGCATCTCACCCATGACTACGACATTTACTTCAGTCTGCCCCTGCGGGCCCATCTCAACAAGAAACACACTCGGATATTGAGGCTCTGAGTCGGGCGGATAGGTTGAAACCTCGTCAGGCCAGTATGTCAAACGCACTAGATAGCGCTTGCTTGGCAATCCACTTTGCTCAAGGCTTTTCGTAACTTCGCGGATTCTCCGCTTAAGTGCTGGGCTCGGGTGTTCTAAGAAATACCCAAACACAATACCGACGTTCTGTGGATTACGACTCAAGTTCTCAATAAGGTCACGTACCGCAGGTCTGTAGTCGCGGATACCTCGATTTGAAGGGGCAGGTATCTTACCCAACCTGACGAGCTTTACTTGATTCGAAGTTAGAATCTCTTCATAGCCCGGCAATGGAGCGCCTTCAGGAATGGCCCAGATTTCGGTTGCCGTGATCGCTGGATTCTTTCGTGATAGACACTGCGCGGAACGGAGGAAGAGCACTTTCTCCGGAAGGTAGGCATAGCCACTAACCCTATCGGCTATCTCAAAAGGATTAGCAGGAGCACTCGCCAGAGCGCGCACTATTGGTTCTTTTGAGCATACCCGAATAGCAACCCTCTCTCTTTGCTTGGGGTCCAGGCCTGTGAGTCGAAAAGCGGCCTCAGTTATTTCGTTATCACCGGCTCCACCTTCATAACGTTCAGTTCGCTGTGGCCTTTGAGCATCGCTTTGTCCTAAGACTGGTAGCGCCAAGAGGATAAGCGCCAAACCGAGTAGGTTCCATTTCAAAGCTCGTATTCCTTTTAACTCTCCTGATACTGTCATTTCGAGATCTCCTTCACATCACGTTACGGACAGCGGAACGGGCTTTGAGGATCATGCCCCGCACTCATGAGCGATTTGAAAGGAACACTGCTTCTCGCAGCGGGGCCAAATCCCTTGCTTTGGATATCTTGTTTGTATACCGAGTAAGGGTAGAGTGTAACGTGGAGACCCGCTTCGTCATTTGGATTAACATGGCCTTCGACCGAACCCAGCCTGTCGCCAGGATTGACGCTGCCACTTAACTTTCCGGTATCGTAGAACATGTCCTTGAGTGTCATGACATATTGCTGGCCATTGATGAGAGTGTTCAGCAAGATATCGACGACTGAGTAAGGGTAGCTAGGGCTGGTCAGGTCCCCCGTCTGTCGTCCACTGTGGAGGATTCGCCCAGCCATCAGAGGAAGGGCAGTTACGTTCGCGGTCGTACCTGGCGGAACCAGTACGTGCTCGCCGTCGTGAATCGGAAAACCACTTGGACCGGTGATTGATGAAGTTCTCTCCTCAAGGCCACGACCGGCAAGTCTGCCGCCTTCGACAGATCTTTCGATGCAATTTGGGTTTTGTCCGGGTTTCTGCGGTCCACCGCCACCACCACCGCCGCCCGGCTCGCGACCACCGCCACCCCCTGGCCCATTACCGATGTCAACAAAGGTCCAGATAGTCCGGCAACTGCCGGAAGTCTCTCCGTCGATTGTGACAGAGGTGCATTCAGTGTGTGAAATTGCTATTAATAATCCACTTGGATCGACAAAGCTCACTGGATCATTTTGTGTGTACGCGTACCGATTGAAACTCTGCGGGTTGGTGAAGTCATAACTGCCTTCGTAAGGATCGGGCTGATCAAAGCGAGAGTTCATGCGATTATATCTTCGGAACATCGCGTCATCTGTGCCGTTGCCATCGCGGTCGTAACTCGTGTACTTCCGTGGTTGGAAAGCCGCGGAGCTTGAGCGGTTAGTATCCGCGCCCCACGGATCAAGCTCAACCGAACTAATAGTGTTGCCATTGATGTCGGTCGTGCGTTTGCTCTTGGTCACCGGGTCTTCGTGCATCCAGAACACGCCGCTCTGTTGCACGGCCATTAGATTACTGCCCGCATAGACATAGCCACGCTGCCAAACGTTATTCCCATCAACCTCAGCAATGACCTGACCGCCGAGCACACTCGAACGCAGATACCAGGTCGTCCAGCCATACTCAGTCTTCTTCACTCTCAGTCCCTCACCATCATAGGACTGCGAGAGACTTGATGAAGCCAGCGCCGTCCATGCTCCTTTGATCTTGTCACGCAACTCCTGAAAGTCCACCGCGTAGATCGGATCGCCCTGATTGGGGCCGGAATGGGCATAACCTCCCACCGGCAAATGCAACGCCGTCAATGCTTCTTCCAGCTTCGTCCGCAACTGCGTAATGTGATCGTGATGAACGAGAGTGACGTTGGGCTGCGTTGGGTTCGGATCAGGATTCCAGGTTGTAAAGGCCGCCAACCCTGCTCGTACGCGAAGCGCATTCACCGCACTGCGCAATTCAGTCAAATGCACCAGTTTGATATCAGTCTTCGGTTGGTTCGGTGGATTCAAAGGATCATCTGTGAAGGTTGGCGCGCTGCCTCCCGCTCCTAACCCCGACGCATAAGTCTGTTGTCCCGTCGCATCGTAAAGAAAAGTTTGCGTCCCATCGTTCGTGACATTCCCTGCCGCATCGTAACCGAAGCCATTTCTTCTGTTGCCCGTGTAGCTGTAATAGATATCGCTCGATTGGCCCGCGCCTCCGCCCTGCACTTCGCCGCCCCAGCCGTACTTGTGCGTCACGTTCCCCCACACGTCATAGTCATAACCTTGCGAGTAAGGCCCATCCATCGTGCCCCATAAGTTGCCATCGAATACGTGCGCCCGCGCTTCGGTCCCTGAATGCGAAATCGCCAACCGCCCCACGTGGTCATACTCATACGAGCGATCCAGTGTCGAGTCATAGATGTTCTGCGCATAAGTCACGCGGCCCGTAGACTCGTGCAGGTAGGTGTCGTTGTAGGTGTAGTTGTAGCCCAGCACTCCTGAGACATTCCACGTCGTCGCCCGCAGACGATTGTCATAACCGGTCGACAACGAATGCCCGTCGCCATAGTTCATCCCTTTGATCGCGCCGAACGCGCGATACGAAAGTGAACTGGCATAGTTGCTCACGCCCGCATAGCCCGAGCCGCTCACATTCTGTAAACGGCCCGCCTTGTCGTAGCCGTATCCCACCTGCGCGCCCCACGGATTCGTGACGCTGCTCAACTCGCCGGCCAGATTGTAGCCATAGCTCAAGGTGTAGGAACTCAGGCCAGTGAACGTGCGCGTCTCGGAACTCATCTGCGCCAGGTTGTTGTAGACATAACTCGCCGCACCCAAACCATCGCTCATCGCAGTGCGATTGCCCGCTGCGTCATATCCAAAGCTGACGTTCGAAGTGGCGGTCGTCTGGCCCGCCGGATCTCCCGAAACATTATAAGTGAGCGAGGTTATCTGGTGACGATTGTTGTAGCCGTAAGTGGTGGTCGTCTGCCGTGCGTCGGTCACCACGTGCGTCGTGTCGTCATTCTCCGAGTCGTCTCCGCGCTCGTCATACAGTACCAGCAGAGCAGGCAGTGAAAAAGCCCAGCCTATCAAGCTGGGCTTTCGCATGCTTGGCGGAGATGGTTGCAAGCGCCTCAATTCGCGCTCCAATGTCGTCCGTAGTCTTTAGTCTGAAGCTCTGGCACTTCTCCTTGCCGCTGAGGAATCGGGTTGAGTCTCATCCTGCCGGTACCGTCTGATGCGAGGTGAACATCTTCAATCAAGTCGTAGTTACAACATTTCCAGCCGGGCAAGTCTTTATCCGCACTCCAAACCTGCCATGATGAGCCACCATCCGTTGTCACAGCATACATCCAGCCCATGAAAACATATGCGATGTCGCCATTCAGAAAAACAACGCCCTTCTTATTGATTGGCACGGGGTCATCATGGCGAAAAGTCATTATCGGCACTCGATGGTTTGAGCCATCAATGGCTTCAAAAGAATAATATGCCCCAGGAACAAAACTATTCTTTTCTGCATAAGCCGTCACTACAATTTTGCGCTCTCCTCTTTGAAACTCCGATGTTTCTAGTATTGTCTCACTCGGTTTGGGAAAGAAGAATGGCAAGAATGGTAGTATCCAGAGAAGAAGGCCGATGATAATACCGATCGCAAGACATCCTCCAAGAACGAGCAACCATCTGGTGGTTTTAGTCATACTAGCCTTTGGTAAATGGAGCTTCATTTACAAACTTGATTACGAATCTGATCAGCAAGCGCTTTGAAGCCAGGGTTCGCAGGTATGGTCTTGTACCTAATATCATCATGGGCCCTACTGGCCTGCACCTCCCTCGCGGGAGTTGGATTTGTGAGATTCACTCCAAGGGGTATGCTGATGTCGTTCATCCTTCGATCTGCCGCCGAATTCTCATTATGGTTCATTACCGCTGTTGCTATTGTCACAGACATCGACTTGTATCCAGCAATTAATCCTCCCATAAAATGTCTTGCTTGATTATCAGTAATATCGTCAAAGAGACCGTCTCTGAATCCCGTGGATGAAAAATATTCCCCGGTGCTACGGTTAGCTCTTTGGCGCATCACATCAACGTCAACTGATGCCACTCCGATAAAAGTCCGCGCAAGTTCATTCACGAAACCTCCTACATCATTATGTCCTGACGCTATTTGTGCGACTCTGTCCACAAATCGCTGGCAATCAGTTGGCGGAGTTGGCTGCGGTGCAGGGTTCTGCGGTATGAGGCCGAGAAAACTTGCTGAAGCAGTCGTAGTTGTAAGTCCTGTCACCGCTTCTTGTCTTTTCGGTACGGATAATATCTTGGATCTATGTCACAGCAATCAACGCAGAGATCCTTACCGCGATGAACCAAGAGTGCATCGACTAACTGACCACCTACATATACCTCTACGCGTCCGTATCCGCGCACTCTCTCACCGCTTGCTATCACCACCCTTTCTTTTTTCATGCCAAGATTGCCGGTCAGAACAGTCATGACGTTTGCCAACCGCCGATGGTTCAAGTCCTGCGCAAATTCGCCGTCACCAAGCCGCGCAACGGCTATCACTGCGTTGTCACGATTACTCTCCGCCGATGCAAGTTTTTTTAAACTCTCAATTCGAATGATGTTGATCTCGCAGTCTCTAGGCTTGTCGGAGAATCCGTATGGAATGGATGATGATGCGCGCTCCTGTGCAATCACGAGACTGGCACAAGCAAGCCACGAGATAAAGATGAGAAGTGCGAGGTGTTTCTTGATGCAGATCCGCATTTGTTTCTCCTATTTACAAAAGGCGTTGGCGAAGGAGATATGCGGCATCGCCGTAGTCGAACGCCCTCTGACGACACGCCCCTGAACAAGTTCGAAGTGTGAGTGGATGTAATTAGGATTGTCGGTCGGGCTGGCTCCTCTGCCGCCAGTTGTGCCTATGTAAACGGAGCCGGCAGCATTCCGGTCTGAGCTTGAACCGGTAAACCCAGCGACGTGTGTGGCAATGATTGAAACGTTATGCAGGCCGTTCAGGCTAGGGTAGAAGGCTACGAAACTTCCGCCTCTATACTCTGGTAGCGTTTGCGGATTGCCGTATAGCGCCGTGTAACCAGATGGTAGATATACGTCGGTCGTTCCACTTCCAGGAGGGTCACCACCATAGAGATGCATCGCCCTACTGCCTAGGTGTCCGTAAACAGGCTGTCCATTGTCACCAGTAGTGTCTCCCCGGTACGCTCCATTCAGAATATTTGAAGGCTCAAACCCGCTGGCCGTTGACACAGCCCCATTACCGCCAAATATGCTTGCGACTTTCTGATCGCACTGAGGGTTACGTTGAGGAGTGGTATTCTGCGGTCCACCGCCATCACCACCTCCGCCCGGCTCGCGGCCACCAATGGGGCCGCCACCCCCATGGAAATATAGGTCCCAGATGGCCCGCAGGTAAGCGTCATCGATTGCGCTGCCCCCGTCCTTCACGGTTACTGTCCAAGTATGCAGACCTAAGTCCGCAAGTAGTAGGCCGCTCGGATCGACAAAATTCACCGGATCATTCTTGGTGTAAGCATATCGATTGAAGGTTTGCGGATCAGTTAAGTGATAACTGCCTTCGTAAGGATCTGGCTGATCGAATCGCGAATTCTTCCGATTATATCTTCGGAACATGGCTTCGTCCGTGCCATTACCATCGCGGTCGTAACTTGTGTACTTCTTTGGTTGGAATGCTTGATTGCCTGAGCGGTTGGTGTCCGCTCCCCACGGATCCAGCTCAACTGCGCTAACTACATTCCCGCTGTTGTCCGTCGTGCGCTTGCTCTTCGTTACGGGGTCCTCATGCATCCAGAAGACGCCACCCTGTTGTACCGCCATCAGATTGCTGCCCGCATAGACATAGCCGCGCTGCCAAACGTTATTGCCGTCGATCTCAGCGATGACCTGTCCGCCGAGCACACTGCTCCTTAGATACCACGTCGCCCAGCCATACTCAGTCCTCTTCACTCGCAACCCGTCGCCATCGTACGAGGTCTTATTTGCGGTGTCGTCTCAGTTTCCTAATCAATGCATATTCAATGAGGCCAAATATGACACCTGCCCCAGTAACCCAGAGTAGCCAAAAGGCTAATTCGCTCCTCGTGTCGGGAGAGAAAATCGCGATGATCAGTCCAACCACTAGCGAAACAATTACAGACAGAGTTATGTACTTTAATAGCGGAAGCATTTTCAGCCCACCGAAGCCAATTCTTCTCATCAGCGGCCTCCCGTTAGTATCGCGGTGCTAACGGCTGTTCTTGCCTCAGCATCACAATCGATTGCGATCCTGTTGAGGGCCGGTCGATATGTTGACCGGTCGTAGTTCCAACGCCAAGCGGGTTCAGTGAGCAAACTCCCGACAACTCCCGCCCCGGTACCAAGTATTCCGCCTATAACTCCACCTCCGATCGCACCTGGTACCCCACCGCCCAAAGGCTCCAGGAATTCACCACCGTTGGCGCCAGCATATGCTCCCATAGCAGCGCCACGTACGCCACCAAACACTGCGCTCCTACGTATCCTTTTCGGGTAATTCGCAACGTACTGAGATCTCTCGGCATCGGCTTTTGCTGTCTCTCGCGCCACGCAGGCTGCTCGAGCTTTTTCAAATGGCGTCAAGGGTCTGGCAGCTTTCTTCTTGGCGTCACTAATAATCGTGCGGATGTCGTAAGGGTTCTGCGGGCCGCCGCCGCTGCCGGGATCGCGATCACCTATGCTTCGGCCGGTCGGGTTCCACAACATTAGGATGGCTGCACTTCCCGTCAGCGTGAAAGGATCGCCACCGCCGCCCACCGTCACCGTTGCTCCTGGGCCCGCGTAGCACTTGCCGTCGTTTCCAATAATGCCATTATTATAATGACCATTGGTACTGCAGGAAGAGCCCGGTTGTTCCGCATTCAGTCCACTCGGATCGACAGAATTCACCGGATCGTTTTGCGTGTAAGCATACCGATTAAGACTCTGCGGATCGGAGAAGTCATAACTGCCTTCATAAGGATCGGGTTGGTCAAACCGCGAATTCTTCCGATTATATCTTCGGAACATGGCTTCGTCCGTGCCATTACCATCGCGATCGTAGCTTGTGTACTTCTTTGGTTGGAATGCTTGATTGCCTGAGCGGTTGGTGTCCGCTCCCCACGGGTCAAGCTCAACCGTGCTAATTATATTCCCGCCGCTGTCCGTCATGCGCTTGCTCTTGGTGATTGGGTCTTCGTGCATCCAGAAGACTCCACCCTGTTGCACAGCCATCAGGCTGCTGCCTACGTAAACATAACCGCGTTGCCATACTGCGTTGCCGTCGATCTCAGCAACGACTTGCCCGCCGAGAACACTGCTTCTCAAATACCACGTCGTCGAGCCATATTCCGTCTTCTTAACTCGCAAGCCGTCGCCGTCGTACGACTGAGAGAGCGCCGAAGATGCCAGCGCAGTCCATGCATCTTTGATTTTGTTTCGCAGCTCCTGAAAGTCGATGGCGTAGATTGTATCCCCCTGATTCGGACCGGAATGAGCATAGCTCCCAACTGGCAGATGCAACGCAGCCAGTGCTTCTTCCAATTTCGCGCGCAACTGCACGATATGATTGTGATGCACCGTAGTGACAAACTGTTGAGGATTAGGATCTGTGGTCCAGCTAGCCGCGCTGAGTCCCGCTCGCGCGCGCAATTGATCGACCGCCGCACGCAACTCCGTCAGGTGCACTAACTTGATCACGGTCACTTGCGATACTAACGGATCGTCGGTAAACGTCGGCGCGCTGCCTCCTGCGGCCAGCCCCGATGCATAACTCTGTTGCCCCGTCGCATCGTAACTGAAACTCTGCGCGCCGTCGTTGGTCAGATTGCCGGCGGCGTCATAGCCAAACCCATTACGCCGATTCCCGAGGTAGCTGTAATAGATGTCGCTCGATTGTCCGGCTGAGCCTCCTTGCACTTCGCCGCCCCAACCGTACTTGTGCGTCACGTTTCCCCACACGTCATAGTCATAGCCCTGCGAGTAAGGTCCGTCCATCGTGCCCCAGAGGTTGCCATCGAATACGTGCGCCCGCGCTTCGGTCCCTGTATGCGAAATCGCCAAACGCCCGAGGTGGTCATACTCATACGACCGATCCAGCGTCGCGTCGTAAATGTTCTGTGCATAACTCACCCGCCCAGTCGACTCGTGCAGGTAGGTGTCGTTGTAGGTGTAGTTGTAGCCCAGCACATTCGACACGTTCCACGTCGTCGGCCGCAGACGATCGTCCGCGTTGGTTAGTACTTTATTGCGCGCGGTACTTCAACCCCCTCGATGACTTTCTTAGCGTGCCAATACCACGCGACCGCATCTTCACGGTCAGGATCCAGAAGCCATGTCCTGTACCAGCGTTCGGCGGCTCGCTCATATTTCTTCTGTTCCCAATCAGCGAGACCACTAATGAAATGAGAAGAGGCAATACGTCTTGACAACCAAGAGCCGATTTTGTACCGCCAACGTTTGTTCATTCTCTTCAAGACCTGAAATGCATAGCGATTTGCCATTTCCTCTTCATACTCGAACTTTCCGTATCTCTCGTCCGGCTGAAAAATGTATCCCTGTTTGGCAACGAGATGATGGCCGACCTCGTGGGCAACAGTTCGACAAATGAGCAATGTTGGAACAGTCGTTAACTCAAATATCTTCGGTATGCCTCTATAAATGTCTCGGATGAAAAGCATGATGTGGGCGGGCTCGGTCTCAAGCTTAGACATGTAAATGCCGTTGAAACTGAATCCTTCCTTTCTAGCATGCCTGCGACGCTCGACTGCATTAACTAGTTCTTCAGGCATTTCATCCATCAATTCAACGAACGCAATGCCATCCAAGTCGACAGGATGAATCCAGTCCAACGCCCGCATAACGTGTTTGATGGCACCTCGCGGTAAACTGCTGCAGCTATTTCTGACGTTCACGTTTTTCGTTTCGGCAAACAACTGTTGGGATCGAGCTGACAACGAAACAGTGCGGGATTCGGGACTACAATAAAATCGCCGGAACTTCCAACGCCACTGATGATCGCTCGCCACGCCAGAGCTGCCCTCAAGCTCCATCTTTGCCAAAGTGTCCCATTCACCGGCGCGCGAAGATTGGAACTCGGGTCAAACCCAGGCAAGCGAGGACCTTCTGGATTACCAGTACCTTCCACGCCTCGCGGTGGAGTCATTCTGATTGGTTCACCACCGGGAAGAGTAACTCTTGTCGTTGGTATGCGCGGTTCGCCCCAACCGAAAGTTCGATCGAAAGGCCCTTGGGGGGGCCACCGATCGAGTAAGCCGCCAAAGTCAAAAGGTCTATATCCGCTTCCGCCGACATCAACCGAAATGCTGAATCTCGTCCAGAGACTGCCGTCTTCGCTATAACCATAGTAAATCAAGAACTGTCTGGTTAGTTCTGCATTGGTCATAAATCCGTTGCCAGCCATGGCGTTTCCAAGACGCTCATTATAGATGTGCATGAGTCCGCGCACGCCCGCAGGAAGGTCTCCATATTCCCGGTTATACTCAGCAACATCTCCACCAAAACCGCCGCCACTGCCACCACCGCGATTATTACCCCAGAACCCGTCATCACCGCCGCAATCGGCATAGCTGAACTCAGCGCTGCACATATTCATGTCCAGCCCACTCGGATCGACAAAGTTCACCGGATCATTTTGCACATAAGCATACCGATTAAGACTCTGTGGGTTGGTGAAGTCATAACTGCCTTCGTAAGGGTCAGGTTGGTCAAAGCGAGAGCGCTTGCGATTGTAACGACGGAACATCGCTTCATCTGATCCATTCCCATCTCGGTCGTAGCTCGCGTACTTCCGCGGCTGGAATGCGGCGGAGCTTGAGCGATTCGTGTCCGCGCCCCAGGGGTCGAGTTCAATGGCGCTGACCACATTTCCATTCATATCGGTAGTGCGTTTGCTCTTGGTGATTGGATCTTCATGCATCCAGAAGACCCCGCCCTGCTGTACCGCCATCAGGCTACCGCCCGCGTAAACATAGCCGCGCTGCCAAACGTTATTCCCATCAACCTCAGCAATGACCTGTCCGCTCAGGACGCTGCTTCTCAAGTAATAAGTTGTAGCGCCATATTCGATCTTCTTCACTCGCAAGGTGTCGCCATCGTACGACTGAGAGAGCGCTGATGCAGCTAGCGCCGTCCACGCGTCTTTGATCTTGTCCCGCAACTCCTGAAAGTCGATCGCGTAAATCGTATCTCCCTGGTTAGGGCCTGCATGAGCGTAGCCTCCCACCGGCAGATGCAACGCCGTCAAGGCTTCTTCCAACTTCGTCCGCAATTGCTGGATGTGATTGTGATGTACGTAAGTTTCATTCTGGTGCGGGTCGGGATCGGGATTCCATGTGGTCACCGCTGCCAAACCTGCTCGCACTCGCAGTTGATTCACGGCATCGCGCAACTGAGTCAGGTGAATCAATTTGATTTCAGTCTTCGGCGCGTTTGGTGGATTCAATGGATCGTCGGTAAACGCCGGCGCGCTGCCTCCAGCACCGATTCCTGACGCGTACGTCTGCTGTCCCGTCGCGTCGTAGCTGAAACTCTGCGTCCGGTCGTTGGTCAGGTTGCCGGCGGCGTCATAGCCGATCCCATTACGACGGTTACCGGTGTAGCTGTAATAGATGTCGCTCGATTGTCCGGCTGAGCCTCCTTGCACTTCGCCGCC
>DATHHW010000019.1:0-70540 GCA_035317005.1 Pyrinomonadaceae bacterium
AATCCGGAGAAGCCACGAGGCGCCACGCCCATGACTGAGAACGTACGCCCATTCAACGTGATAGTTTTCTGTAGCGCGCTCGGCTCGCCGGCCAAACGTCGATTCCACAGCGAGTAGCTGATAACCGCGGCACGTGGCGCACCCGGCCGCTCATCGTCAGGCGCGAATGCCGATCCGAGTACGGGTTGAACTCCGAGCACGGAAAAATAGTTTGCGCTGACGAACTCGCCTCGGATGCGTTCAGTTTGATCGCCGGCGGCGAGACCAAGATTGATGTCGGTATATGCCACCATGCCGGAAAGGGCTTTACTGTGATCGCGCCAGCCGGCGTAGAGCGGATAGGAGAAATCCGAATGAGGCTCGCCGCCTGCTTCAGTCGTGGCGATATCCACAATCTGCTCCGGATTCGGAATCGGCAGCGAGCGCAACCGAACGGCATCCAGCAAACTAAACACCGTTGTGTTAGCGCCGATACCCAGGGCCAGCGACAGCACGGCGACGAGCGTAAAGCCCGGAGTCCTGGCCAACATGCGGATACCATAGCGAACGTCTTTCAGCAGGGTGTGCATCGCCTAGTCTCCTTAAATCGGCCCATAGGTTCTATCGGTCCCCTAGCAGGGTGCTGAAAAAAGCAAAATCGCCACAGAGTCACAGAGTCACAGAGTCACAGAGATGGGAAGGATTCAGAACCTATCAGAAATGCCAACAAATGCTTACCCTCTTTGTTCTCATCTTTCTCTGTGTCTCCGTGTCTCTGTGGCTACGCTTAGTTTTTCATCAACCTCTTAGGTCTTATTTCACTCATATCGTAACGCCACCAGCGGATCGACTTTCGTGGCGCGGCGCGCTGGAATGTAGCAAGCCACTAAAGCAACCAGAGTGAGCAAGAGCGTGATCGCTCCGAACGTCAGCGGATCAGTTGCGCCCACGCCGAAGAGCAGCGTTCTCAACAATCGCGTCAGAGCAAACGATGCCAGTAAGCCCATCACGAGTCCGACCGCAATCAACAGCATTCCCTGTTTCAAGATCATCTTCAACACATCGCCGACTTGCGCGCCGAGCGCCATCCGAATGCCAAATTCATGAGTGCGTTGTGACACGGTGTACGAGGTGACTCCGTAAATGCCGGCCGCGGACAGCAGCAACGCAACCCCGCTAAAAAGAGCCAGCAGGAAGAGATTGAAGCGCGGTTGAGTGACTGCGTCGTTCACAATGTGTTCCATGGTTTTGACATCTGACACCGCCGCCGATTTGTCCACTTCCGCCGCAGCGCGACGGACCGAGGCGGCCACACTTGTCGGCTCAACCGAGGTGCGGACGACCACGTACATATTGGCGAAGCTGTCTTGCAGCGCTGAAAGATAAAACTCCGGCAGCGCCTCTTCACGCAGTTCGAGGCTTCGAACATTGGCCGCGACCCCGACCACCTCCCACCACACAGGCTGTCCCTTCGGGTCTGTGTTGCCGAGGTTGATTCTTTTGCCGATCGGGTTTTCGTTGGGAAAGTCGCGGGCCGCCAGGGCCTGATTAATCATGATCACCAGCGGTGCGTTTTCGGTATCGCGCTCAGTGAATGCACGCCCTTGCACCACGGGGATATTCATCGCGCGAAAATAATCCGTGCTCACAGTCCGATAATTTCCGCCGGGCCACTTGTCTATGGTCAGCGGCGGGCGGCCTTCAATCCTGAATCCGGCGAAGGGACCTTTTTCCAACGGCAGAGTATTTATTGCTCCCACCGCTGCGACCCCCGGAAGAGCAGCAATGCGTTGTATGGTCTGGCTGTAGAAAGAAATGTAATCGGCGTCGAGCCGGTACTTGCTGCCGGCAGGCGATAACCGTACCGTCAGGACCTGTTGCGGAGTAAAGCCCGTGTTGACCGTCTGCAGTTGCAGGAAGCTGCGAAACAAGAGACCGGCGCCGACCAGCAGGACAACGGACAAGGCCACCTCGCCAACAATAAGCAGGTTGCGTAGACGGTTGTGTCGCCGGCTTCCCGATGCGCCGCGGCCACTCTCTTTCAGCGTCTCTTGAATATCAGTCTTTGAGATTTGCAAAGCGGGCGCGAGACCGAACAGAATTCCGGTTAGGACCGCGGTGACCAAAGTAAAACTGAGCACGCGCCAATCCAGTTTGATTTCGCCCAAGCGCGGAAACTCCTGCGGCAATAGCTTTGTGATCAAAGCCACACCCCACAGGGATAGTAAAAAGCCGATGGCGCCGCCCGCGAACGCGAGCATCAGACTCTCGGTAAGCAACTGGCGCATCACCCTGAGGCGCGATGCGCCCAAGGCGGTGCGAATCGCCATCTCTTTCTGTCGGCTGGCGGCGCCTGCCAGCAGCAAGTTGGCAACGTTCGCGCAGGCAATCAGCAAAACGAAACTGACCGCTCCTAACAGGAGCAATAACATCGGACGCGTCTCGCCAACCAGATGCGTGTGCAAAGAGACGACGCGATTAAAACGGCGGTTGTTTGTCTCGGGATACTGTTGTCGCAGGCGCGCCGTAATCGTTTCCATTTCACTTGCCGCCTGGCTTAATCCGACACCGGGTTTGAGCAAGGCCACCGCCGCCAGCATTCCAAAACCGCGCACCTGTGTCGGATCCATGCGTTCGTTCATAGCGGGCGCCAGTTTGTACGGCGGCACCCACACTTCGGTCTTGTCGGGATATTGAAAACCGGCGGGCGCAATTCCCACGACCGTATAGCTCGCGCCGTCGAGTGTGATGGGCTTGCCGACCAGCGCCGCATCACTGCCAAAACGTCTCTGCCAAAGAGCGTGACTGACCACGACGATAGAAGCGTGGCCTGCCTGTTCGTCCGCCGGGATAAAAAAACGACCACGTTCCGGTTCCATGCCGAACACTGAGAAGAAATTAGCGGAAGTCATCGCCAGGTCTATTCGCTCAGCCTGGTCGGCCAGAGCGAGAACGGCGGGTCGGGTGAGGATCGCGGCCAGTTGTTCGAAGACCGTGTTCTGCGCGCGCCAATCCAGAAAGTTCGCCGGCGTAACCTGGACCCGCTTCCCGCCGGCATCAAGTTCCTGAATGGCGACGATGTGATCCGCCCGGGCATAAGGCAGCGGACGCAGCAAAACCGAATTGACGATGCTGAATATTGCCGAGCTCGCTCCAATGCCGACCGCCAAAGTGACAACCACGATCGCTGTAAACCCCGGATGCTTAAGCAAACTCCGCATTCCGTAGCGAATGTCTTTGAACAGTGTCTGCATTGCTTCGTCTCCTTCAATCGGGCTATAGGTCCTATTGGTCCCATAGGTCCTATTTCATTCATATCGCAGCGCCACCAGCGGATCGACTTTCGTCGCGCGACGCGCCGGGATGTAGCAAGCCAGCAACGCCACCAGCAGCAAACCGAAGGTAACGATCGAGAACGTCAGGATGTCCGTCGGCGCGACGCCCACCAACAGACTCGCCAGCAGCCGTGTCAAACCGTAAGCTCCAGCCAATCCTACGATCACCCCAATCACAGCCAAGGACATTCCGTTTCTCACCACCAGTTTCAAAACGTCCCGGACCCGCGCACCCAGCGCCATGCGAATCCCAATCTCCTGTGTGCGTTGGGTTACGGCATAGGACATCACACCGTAGATGCCAATGGCTGCCAGCAACAAAGCTACGCCGGCAAAAATGCTCAGCATGACTGAGGAAAAACTGTAAAGCGCCAAAGAAATCGCGCGCACCTCGCGCATTGTGTGTACGTCAAAAACCGGCTGGTCCTTGTCGATGGCCCACACCTGTTGCCTAATCGGCGCCGCCATGGACGCCGGTTCGACCTTCGTCTTTGCTACGAGCACCATCGACTGCCATGCATCCTGGGCGTGCGGCACATAGAAGTCTTCGGTAATCGGAAGAGTCATGTCGTGCTTTACATCCCTGACAACTCCCACAACCTGCATCCACGGGTTCTCCTTTAACGGTCCCGTGTAGCGCATCCGCTTCCCGACCGCTTCACTATCCGGCCAGTACTTCCGCGCCAAAGTCTCGTTAACGATGATGACCGGCGAAGCGCCCGCTTTATCCTGGTCGCTGAAGGCGCGACCCTTCAGCACATCGATTCCCATCGTCTTAAAGTAATTAGGAGTGCAGACGCGATAACGGCCGACAAACTCCTGGCCAGGTGGCGGTTCAGGAACGCCTTCAATCAAGAAGCCGGTGGACGAGTTGCTGCCGCCCAGCGGAAGATAATTAACCGCGGCGACCGACTCGATCCCCGGCAGTCCCTCTACGCGACTTATCAGGTCGGAATAGAAGGCGGCGCGTTGCGCCTCTTCCTTATACTTCGCCGCCGGCAGCACCAGGTTCATCGTCAACAGACTTTCGGAATTGAAGCCGGGATCCGTTTTCACCAATTGCAGAAAGCTGCGAATCAGAAGCCCAGCACTTACCAGCAGCATCAATGAGAGAGCGACTTCGGAAACTACCAGCAATCCACGCAGTCGATGCGAACCTGATGAGGCTTGCCGCGATCCTTCTTTGAGGGCGCTGTTCAGATCGGGTTTCGAGAGCTGCCACGCCGGCGCCAATCCAAACAGCACGCCGCTCAAAACGGAAAGCAGCATGGTGAAAACCAACACCGGCGTGTTGATTCCCAGATGGTTCCATCCCGGAGCGAAACGCGCTGCTTCGCCCGGGCTCGCGGTGCGAATTGCATCGACTCCCCAATAAGCGACCAGGATGCCGAGCGCGCCGCCGAGAACTCCGAGCAGCACACTCTCAGTTAATAGTTGCCGAATTATCCGGAAGCGGCTGGCTCCCAGCGCCGAGCGCAAGGCAATCTCTCGCTGTCGCCCGCTGGCCCGCGCCAGCATCAGGTTGGCAACGTTGGCGCAGCCGATCAGCAGCACGAAACCGACCGCGGCCATCATCACCCACAACGCCGTCGAGTACATGCGGACCGTGTCTTCCAGAATGGGATAGATCACTACGCCGCGCCCGGTGTTGGTCTCGGGATATTGCTTTTCGAGCTGAGCGGCGAGGTTATCGAATTCGGCTTGCGCGCCCTGGATGGAAACGCCGGGCCTGAGCCGACCGATACCGAGGTAAGAGTGATTGCCGCGGCTGCGGGCCAACTCCGGCGTGATCGCGAGCGGCGCATAAATCTCGGCGCCCTTGGGATAGTTGAAGTCCGGCGGCATAACGCCGATGACGGTGCGCGTAATTCCGTTTGTCGAAATCGTGCGATTAACGATGTTCGGATCTGCGCCAAAGCGGCGTTGCCACAAGCTGTAAGTCAGTAGCGCTACGGCGTCTTTGCCCGGCTGGTTCTCTTCCGCGGAAAACCCACGGCCCAACATTGGCTTCACGCCGACGATATCGAGAAAATTTGGCGTGACCAGAAAACCCTGCACCCGCTCTGGCGAATCAGATCCGGTAAGGTTCGTGCTCCACCAGCGATACATTCCGAGCTGCTCAAATGATTTATTCTGCGCGTTCCAATCGAGATAATTCGCCACCGCAACTTCGTTCCGTTCAACTCCGCGGCTCGGGACTTTTTCCCAAAACGCGACGATGCGTTCAGGATCGGGAAACGGAAGTGGCTTAAGTAACAGCGCATTAATCGTGCTGAAGATGGCACTGTTGGCGCCAATGCCGATGGCCAGAGTAAAGATGGCAATGATCGTCAGGACCGGACGTTTCGCGAGGCCCCTGACGCCATAACGGATATCCTTAAGAATAGAGTCCATGATTCACATTTCCATTGCCGGTTGGTACGGCACCCTTTCTTTTGAGATCCCTCTCCCTTTTGGGAGAGGGTTGGGGTGAGGGCCCGAGCGCAACTCCCCTTTTTAGATCATCACGTCCTCGGTAAACACGACGGCTACTCATAAAACTACTTCGCCCTAAGCTTCGCACCCTCATCCCCAGCCCTTCTCCCAGAGGGAGAAGGGAGTAAATCGCCACCGACCTCATTCATAACGCAACGCAATCAATGGATTGACCTTCGAAGCTTTCCGCGCCGGCAGGAAACCTGCCAACAGGGCGACCCCGGTAAGCAGCGACGCAGCCACCAGCAGCGTCAATGGATCGGCGGCACTAAGGCCGAAGAGCTGGCTCGAGACCAAACGCGCGGCGCCCAAAGCAACCGGCACCCCGATAGCGATCCCCACCAACACGAGCACGATCGTTTCGCGCATGACCATCCAAACGATCCGGCGCCGCTCAGCGCCCAAGGCCATACGAATGCCGATCTCTTTCGTGCGCCGAACTACCCCGTGGGCCATCACGCCGTACAAGCCGATGCAGGCAAGCAAGAGGGCAAGCAACCCGAAGAAGCTGACCAGCTCGGCGATCAGTTTCTCTTGTTGCAGCGCGCCGCTGAGTTGTTCTCGTAAAGTTGTGACACCGAAAATCGGGAGTTTGGTATCTACTTGCCCGATCACCTGTCGCACTGTGGGCGCGAGGCTCGCGGGATCGCCGGCCGTACGGATTTCTACATTGCTGCTGTATGCATCCTTATCCTGCACTTGCAGTATTGGGCGATAGGCGGTGCGGCCCGCTTCCTCTTTGGCGCTCTCGTATTTCACATCGCCAAGTACGCCGACGATTTCGAGCTCCTCGCCGCGTTCGGGATCGTCTTCGTCACCGAAGTAGAAGCGCCGGCCGATCGGGTTTTCTCCGTGGAAAAAATATTTAGCGAACGACTGATTCACCACTGCGATTTTTTGGCTGGCCGGAGTATCGCGGATGTTAATTTCGCGACCCAGCAACAGCGGCACACCGAGCGTCTCGCAATAGCCGGGACCGATTAGCATGTCGTTGACGTCCATATCCTCGCCGGTCTTTGGTGTGTACCCGCGAACAGTGATCGTGCTTGACCTGCCCGTACCGGCTATGGGCGAGTAGGTGGCGATGGTGGCGGCTTTGACGCCGGGCAATTCGCCCACTCGATCGAGGACCTGGCGATAAAGCGCGCTCAGCTCGGTTGGCTTGTATCCACCCAGCCGCGGATCGATCCCCACCAGCAACACGTTGTCCCGGTTGAATCCCACATTCTCTTCCTGCAATTTCATCAGACTGCGTGCGAACAGGCCGGCGCCCGCCAGGAGAACCATCGAGAGGGCGACCTGTGCGACGACCAATGCGGAAGCCAGGCTCAAGCGCAAAACACGTCGTCCACTTCGCGATGATTTTTCTTTTATCGCGGTTGTGAGGTCGGTCTTGCTGGCGCTAAGCGCGGGCGCCATTCCAAAAACCAGACCCGCAAGCAACGTAACTCCGGCAGTAAATCCCAGCACCCACGCGTCGGGGTAAACGTCCAACGGTGCAGTTTTGGCGACCAGCGTGACCAGAACTTTGACGCCCCACTGGGCGAGAATAATTCCAAACATTCCGCCCATCGCCGCCAGCAGTAAGCTCTCGGTGAGCAGTTGGCGCACGATCCGGTAGCGGCTGGCGCCCAATGCGAGTCGCAGAGACATCTCGGCCTTGCGCGCAGCGGCGCGAGACAGCAGAAGGTTCCCCACGTTGGCGCACGCAATCAGCAACACCAGGCCGACGATCACCATCAGCATCTGCAGCGCTCTTGAGTACGCGATCCGAAGACCTGAGAGTCCCCGCGTTCCGGGCGCGAGTTTCACATACGCGCTGGCGATGGACTTGATGCGATCCTCCGTAAGTTTTGCTCCGGCTTCATTCGTTAGAAATTGATGCAGAGAAATATTCGCGCTCGCCTGCGCTTGCTGCAGTTGCACACCCGGCTTAAGACGGCCCACAAAATTGAGCCAGAACACGCGCGGGTCTTCGAGATAAGACTTCGTCATCTCGATCTGGGGATGAAAGACTAAAGGAATCCAAAAATCCGGGGAGCGACGGACGCGGACGCCAAAGAACTCGGGCGGAGCAATACCGACCACGGTAAAGGACGTTCCATTCAGCACCACCTCTTTGTTTACGACCTGAGGATCGCCTTTCCATTGCTGCTGCCAATAGCCGTAGCTCATCACTACTGCGGGTGGCGCTCCCGGCTTGTCGTCCTCAGGCGTAAGCACACGACCCAGCAATGCGTTAACCCCTAACACGCTAAAATAATTTCCGGAAACGAGGTGGCTGGAAGCTCTCTGGGTTGATTCACCCGTCGGCGTGCCGCCGGCGCGTACGCTCAGGCGGGATTCACCGGTGCGAAACGCGCTCAATCCCTGGTAGTTCTGGTCGTGATCGCGGAAGTATTCGTAGGACGCATATGAGTAGCGCATCCATTGCCCGGTTGAGGGGTCGCCGTTCGAAGTGCCTTCGCCGCGTGAGTCGTCAAAGAAAACCAGCTCTTGCGGTCTGGTGACGGGTAACGGCTTGAAGGTAACCGCATCGAGTAGCGTGAAGATCGCTGTGTTGGCGCCGATGCCCAGCGCGAGCGTGATGACGGCCGTGATCGTCAGAATCGGACGCTTCAGCAGCGAACGCGCGGCGAATCTTAGATCGCGAAGCAGTGAGTCCATTGCAAGTCCTCCAGCCCGATTCAAGTTGTCGTTCGACCCCAAACCAGCAACCCCAAACCAGCAACGAAAGGAACCATTCTGCTGGAATGCCTCGCGAGGCACTCCGGGACTATTCAACCGTCAGGACCATCAACGCGGCATCGTCGTGCACAAAGCCGCCGCTGAACCCACTCACGGTTTCCATAATCCGGTCCCGCAATTCACCGGCTCGGAGCTTCCGGCCTTCACGTAATATCTCCTGTAAGCGGAGCTCGCCAAATTCCTTATCGGAAGAGTTCCGAGCTTCTGTGACGCCATCGGTGAAGAGCACCAGACGGTCGCCTGAAATCAACTCGACCTCTTCCTGCACATAGCGATGATTCGGAAAGATGCCGAGGACGGGTCCGCCTTCTTTCATGCGCAGACAACCGCTGTCCCGCATCAGCATGGGCGGACAATGGCCGGCGTTGACGTACGAAAGTTTCCTGGTTTGATTGTCTAAGATTGCGTAGAAGAAACTGATGAATCTATTTGCGACGATGTTGTCGCACACAATGCTATTGACTCGCTCGCAGAGTTGAGCGGGAGAAACTACATCCGACGCGGTAGATTTCAGCACCGCCTGCATGTTCGACATGACGAGGGCAGCAGGCATGCCTTTGCCCGCCACATCGGCGATGCAGATGGCGGTGTGGCGGTCGCTAAGCTCGATTACATCGAAATAATCGCCGCCGACCGCGCTGGCAGGCTTCCAGGCGAAAGCTAGATCGAAACCACTGATTGAAGGCAGTTCCTTTGGCAGGAGTGCTTCCTGGATTTCCCTTGCTTCTGACAGTTCCAGGCGCAGACTGGCGTTCACTGTGCGGCTCGCTGCGCGCTTCTGGCGGCGGCGGCGGCCAACCTCGATTTGAGTGCGCACACTTTTCAGTAGTCGTGAGTTGTCCCATGGCTTCTGCACGAAGTCTCGGACCCCACGATGCATGGCTTCCACAGCCAGCTCGACTGAAGCCCACCCGGTCAGCACCATCACCGGCAACGTGCTATCCAAACTTCGGATGCGGGTGATTAGATCAAGGCCCTCCCTTCCCGAGGTGGTGTCGCGCTCATAATTCAGATCCATCAGCACCAGATCGAAATTCCTCTCTCTGATGGCCTGTAGTAACGCCGCGGGCGAATTCACAGCTTCCGTCTGATATCCCGCTCCTCTCAGGAGTAAATGGAGCGCGGCGAGTACGTCGGGCTGATCGTCAGCGATCAGGGCGCGGGGAATCTGAGGCGCCAAAGCGTTCCGGTTCGTCGAATACGTCTGAGCGCCAGTCACGTTTTACTCCTTCGCAACCCAGCCATCTTCCAGCCGCACAATCCGATTGCCATACTCAGCATTTGTCTCAGAATGTGTGACCTGGACGATCGTGGTGCCTTCATCGTTGAGACGCTTAAACATGTCCATGATCTCTTTGCCCTGACTCGAGTGCAGGTTGCCCGTCGGCTCATCGGCGAGAATGATTCGGGGGTTAGCCACCACTGCGCGGGCTATCCCGACCAGCTGCTGCTGTCCACCGGAGAGTTGACTGGGATAGAGATCCTTTTTGCCGACAATCTGGAAGCGGTCGAGCGTGTCACAGACAATGGACTGCCGGTCCTTCTTGCTCACGTCACGGTACGAGAGCGGCAGTTCGAGATTCTCAGAAACAGTCTGGTCGTCAAGCAGGTGATAGCTTTGAAACACAAAGCCAATGTTGCGATTGCGAAGGTCAGCGCGCTTCCTGGGATTGAGCGAATGAACGGCCACGTCGTCGAAATAATATTCCCCGCCCCACGACTGATCGTGCATCCCGATAATATGCAGCAACGTCGATTTGCCGGCGCCTGACGGCCCCATGATCGACACAAACTCACCCTGTTGGATTTCCAGATCGATACGTCGCAACACGTACGTCTTCGTCACGCCGTGAGAGAAAGCCTTTTCGATGTTGCTCAGCCTGATCATGCAATGTCTCCGAATCCGCTTTCCTTCAATTCACGTTTCGCGTCTTCAATCTCACGCCGGTTGGCGCCGGCTTCTTCTTCAACAATCAAGCCATCGAACATGTGGACGATGCGATCCGCATGCTGCGCGTAGCGCGGGTCGTGCGTCACCATGCAGATGGTGGCGCCGCCGCGATGCAACTCGCGTAACAGCTCCATCACCGCTTCACCGTTGGTCGAATCCAGGTTTCCGGTCGGTTCGTCAGCCAGCAGGATGCTCGGCTGGCCGCCAACCGCACGGGCAACTGCGACGCGCTGCTGCTGACCGCCTGAGAGCTGACTGGGCAGATGTTTGGCGCGATGGGCCATGCCGACGCGCTCCAGCGCTTCAGTCGCGCGCTGCTTCCGATCGCTCGAATTCATCCCGCGATAGGTAAGCGGCAGCTCGACATTTTCATAGACGGTGAGGTCGCCGATCAGATTGAAGCTCTGAAAGATAAAGCCGACTTCGCGATTACGAATGCGCGCGCGTTCGGACAGCGAGAGATTCTCGACGGGTTTTTCATTGAGCACGTATTCACCTTCGCTGGGTGTATCAAGCAACCCCAGAATCGATAGCAGGGTGGACTTGCCACAACCCGACGGCCCTGCAATCGAGAGGTATTCACCCTTCATGATGTCCAGATGAATGCCTGAGAGGGCGTGCGTCTCAACTTCGTCGGTGTAGAAAATTTTCTTGACGTCAGCGAGGTGAATCAGGGGATCGGTTGCACTCATTACGGTCTCCTTCGAATTTTTGTCCCGACAAACCTCAGTTTGTCGTTGATAAGTTTAGAAGCGGGCTAGCGCCCGCTTAGTCGGGCAGTAGCCCGACTCTAAACAGTCGTTCAAGTGCGTAGCGACAAACTAAAGTTTGTCGGACAATCGTGATCTGACAGCTAACGAACGCGAATAACTCTGTATGTGTCCAGGGTGGACGTGTCGGACAAGATCACCTGGTCGCCTTCCTTGAGGCCGCTGACTATCTCGACGGTACTGACCGAGGTCCGGCCCAACGCAACCTGAACGCGCTGAGCTTCCTGGCCGTCCGGGTTCAAACGAAACATCCCTACTGTCTGCTGTGTTTGTCCAAAAGCCGGCCGGCCGACATACAAAACGTTATTAAGGCGTTCCAGTTCGATGGTTCCATCGACGCTCAAGTCCGGGCGCGCGCTGCCCGGCAACGGTCCGGTTAACTCCGCATCAACCACGAACGTGCCTTCACGAGCCGCCGGATCGATGCGCGACACTTTGCCCTGAATGATTCCGTTGCGCGTGTCGACGGCGACGGGTTGGCCCACTCGGACGTCTTTGATTTGCGTCTCGGCAATCTTCAATTCGGCTTTGAGCGACTGGGGGTCGGCGACTCGCGCGATGTTGACTCCCGGAGCGACCTGCTGTCCTTCCTGTACCGCGACTACTTGCAGTACCCCGTTGGTGCCGGAGCGGACCTTCAAAGCGTCGACCTGATCTTTTTTGAGCTTGGCCAGCGCGCCTAGTTGTTGAAGCCGTGATTGCTGAGCGTTTATTTGTGCCTTAGTCGATTTCCCGCTGATCAACAGCCGTTGCTGTTCGACCTTGAGCCGGTTTGCGAGGTCCTGGACCTTCACGCGGGAAATCTTCAGCAATAAATCCGCCACCAATCCCTGTTTGGCGAGCACCTCGTCGGTGTCCAGTTGAATCTTCGCCTGGCTGTATTCGGCATTGATGCTGGCAATCGCCGATTGCTGAGTCATGGTGTCACTTTCCAAACGCACGCGCAGACTTTCGAGATCAGCCCGGGCGGCCGCCAACTGAAATTCAGCGTCCACAGCCTGCTGTTCCATCTGCGGATTTGAAAGCTCTACGATTACAGTTCCGGCCGAAACCTCAACTCCAGCCTGGACCAGAATCTTTTCGACGCGTCCGTCCGCGGGCGCGGGCACCCACCGCGTCACTTGCGGAACCAACGTTCCGTTGCCATGCACCTCGCGCAGCATCTGGCCACGCTTGACCGTGTCGATCACGGCTGTGGACCGATCGAGGGTAGGCGCGGCCGGCTTCAGTTTCGCGAGCACAAACGTGATCCCGCCCACTGCTGCGAGACCGACGACGATCAGTATCCCAGTGCGAATTCGCTTTTTGAGTTTCGATTTTCCCGGTCGCTTAATATCCATAAACTTGCACGACTCTACGGTACTTCGCCGATCATAAAGTCAAAGGCTGTGCCAACCGACCTACTCTCCCCAATCACGGCCTGTTTCGAGAGATGCTCTTGCCTTCGCCTCATGATGAGAGACGTGGGAAAGTGCTTTAGTTTCGGTCTAAGTAGTGTCGAGCGCTGGTCTGCAGACTGCGGTACATCCATTAAGAGCCTACCGAGAGGCGAGGGCCCTTGGTGATAATGATTAGGCGGGAATTCGTTTCACTTTCGGGACGCGACAATCCCAGTATCGAAAAGCAGGCCGAGAGGTGATCCAATATTATGTTCGTGATCGGGAAGCGGCGACAACCGGCAGGGCTGTCATACTTTCACCGTCTGAACTTTCCGCAGACGCCGCTCAAGAAATCGACGCTCACTCTCATTGGTCACCAGCGCGAGCGCGCGTTCGTAGCTCCTGGCAGCTTCAGTCGTTGCGCCCATTCGGCGGAGGAGATCCGCGCGCGCAGCATGTAGCAAATGATAGTCATCGAGTTCGCTTGCGATCGAATCGATTAGCCGGAGGGCCGGTTCTGGTCCCAACGCCATCGCAACTGCGACTGCGCGGTTCAATGAGACTATTGGAGATGGCGACGATTGCTCAAGCCGATCGTAAAGCCGGACGATCTGTGGCCAGTTTGTATCCTCGGCGCGAGCCGCCTTGCAATGCTCGGCTGCAATCGCCGCCTGAAGTGCAAACGGGCCGGGCCCATCGCCTGAAGCGGGACGAAGCGACTCTTCGACGAGCGGAAGCGCCTCAACGATCAACTTCTGGTTCCAGAGTTTGCGATCCTGGTCTTCCAGCACGACGAGATCGCCAGCACCATCCAAACGCGCCTCGCGCCGTGAATCGTGCAGAAGCATGAGAGCGAGCAACCCGGTAACTTCTCCCGGAGGTGGTGGCGCCATCAACCCTCTGATCAGACGCCCAAGCCGGATCGCCTCGGCGCACAGATCGGCCCGCACCAGCGGTTCGCCTCGAGTCGCCACATAGCCTTCGTTGAAAACGAGATAGATGACGGTCAGCACCGCATCGAGGCGCGCGGGCAGTTCGTTCGTATCGGGCACCTTGTAAGGAATTCCTGCATCGCGAATCTTTCGCTTCGCGCGCACCAGCCGCTGCGCCATTGTGGCCGGAGGCACCAGAAATGCTCGCGCAATTTCGTCGGTTTCCAGGCCACCCAGCGTGCGCAGCGTGAGCGCGACCTGCGCTTCAGGCGCGAGCGCCGGGTGACAACAGGTGAAGATCAAACGCAGGCGATCGTCAGGGATTTCATCGGTGTCGTAAACAGGCTCTACGACGGTGGGAATCAAACCCGACTCCGAGAGCGATTCAAGCTTTTCTTTGATTCGGGTCCGGCGCCGGAGGCGGTCGATGGCCTTGTGCTTCGCCGTCTGAACAATCCATGCCCGCGGAAACTCCGGCACACCGTCGGTCCGCCATTGATCTACGGCGGCGACAAAGGCTTCCTGGGCGGCATCCTCGGCGACTTCAAAGTCGCCGAAGTGTCCAATTAGAGTGGCCACGATGCGGCCCCAGTCGGAGTGGTACACTGCGTCTACAGCGGCATTGGCGTTTGGAAGCATATTTTTTTGGCAGCAGCGGGTAGAGAGTGTGTCAGAAGCCCGCGCGTAAGCAAGGGCAAGATCCGTGGCGGTCGTGTAAAGCATCAGACAAAGCGTTTCGCTCAACGCTTTCTTCGTCCTGAGTGCTTGCGAGTCTAGCCCTCCCTCACGGTCGGGCTTCTGACACACTCTCGACAGCAAGCGCGTCTAATGTTCGATAATAGAAATTTTCCGGTGAAGTGTCGATCCGGGCATTCGCTGTTCGATTAACCGTTGGAAGGCCAATAAGAACGTGGCACGGGCGTCCCGCCCGTGAGATCACGCGCAAGATGCGCGTGCCACAATGTGCTGGAGGGACAGAATGAAATACATGTTGCTGGTTTATCTCGACGAGCAGGCCATGACCGACGAAGAGCGCGAGCATTGTTACGTTGAATCAGCGCAACTCGCACAGGATCTCAACTCAAGCGGCCAGTATTTGGATGCCAGCCCGCTGCATCCTGTCGCGACGGCGACCAGCGTGCGCGTGCGCGAGGGCAAACGCGTCGTGACCGACGGGCCGTTTGCGGAAACGCGCGAACAGCTCGGCGGTTACTACGTGATCGAGGCCGGTGATCTTGACGCAGCCATCGCCATCGCCGAACGGATTCCACCGGCACGATTTGGCACCATCGAGATCCGGCCAGTGATGGAAATTGGTGGACTGCCGGCCAACTAATTCTTCGCGAGAGAGTGAGACCTTGAGAAAATGGAGTCGTGATTAAGAGGCGTATAGAGTACCAACTTTAGTTGGGTTCCTGGTCACGGCACAGCCCGCTAAAGTCGGTACTCTATACGCCCGTAACCGAGGCCAATTCTTTTCTTGCTCAGAATGTCGATCTGGACGCCGGCTGTTCGACTAACAAGTAGCGACGATGAAAACAAAGGAAGGCAGGTTGAAATGGCAAATCCATTTGTGCACGTAGAGCTCAACACGACAGACGTCGATAAGGCTAAGGAATTCTATAGCCAATTGTTTGACTGGGAACTCGAAGATATGGCGATGGGTCCCAGCGGTACCTACACGATCATCAAGGTCGGAGATGGCACCGGCGGCGGCTTACTCAAGAATCCGATGCCCGGCGTCCCGTCGTTTTGGCTGGCCTATGTGCTGGTGGACGACATCGGCGCGGCGACGAAGAAAGCAGAATCTCTGGGCGCGAAGATTGTGAAAAACTCGATCGAAGTGCCGGATATGGGTTGGCTGAGCATCATTGCCGATCCGACCGGCGCCGCGTTGGGTCTCTGGCAAACAAAAGCTGCTTGACTTGAGTCGCTGAGTTGTTGACGTGTCGATCTCGGATTGCCTGTTAGATAGAGAGGTGGGGCTGGCTTCAGAAGGTCAGGGCTTTTGCTCCCTCTCCCTTTGGGAGAGGGTTGGGGAGAGGGCTTTGAGGCGGTTTACTAGCTTCGCCCCTCTTCCCCGCCCTTCTCCCAAAGGGAGAAGGGAGAAACAGAAAATCAAGAAGGAGAAACGACTATGCGATTCATGGTTATTGTTAAGGCGAACAAGGATTCGGAAGCGGGCGCGGTGCCCAGCGAAAAGATGCTTACCGAGATGGGCAAGTTCAACGAAGAACTGGTTAAAGCGGGCGTGATGCTGGCGGGCGAGGGCCTCCAATCGAGTTCGAAGGGCGCGCGCGTGAAGTTCTCAGGCGGGAAGACCACGGTGATCGACGGACCGTTCGCCGAAACGAAAGAGCTTGTCGCCGGCTACTGGATGTGGCAAGTGAAGTCAAAGGAAGAGGCGATCGAGTGGCTCAAGCGCGCGCCGTTCGAGGATACTGAGGTGGAGATTCGGCAGGTGTACGAGGCGGAAGACTTTGGCGCCGAGTTCACACCCGAGCTGAGGGAGCAGGAGGAGCGCCTGCGCGCAGAGATGGCGGCGAAGCAGTAGTCAGGCAGTCCCGCGCGGTCTAGCAGGGTGATGAAGAACCAGGGTTAGCCACAGAGACACGGAGACACCGAGAGATAGAGATGTGAGCAATTCCGGTAAAGGGTATTGATACTTCTCATTGATTCCGATCACTCTTTTCTCTGCGACTCTGTGACTCTGTGGCAATTTTGATTTCTCAGTACGAACCTGATCAAGGAGAGCAAAACACAATGAAGCTGATCGATTCACTAATCAGGGAGTTTGAGCACGAAGCGCAGACGACGCGCAAGCATTTGGCACGGCTGGCTGAAGACAAGATGGACTGGCGTCCGCACGAGAAGTCGTTTACGGCAATCGCGCTGGCAGCGCACATAACCGAACTTGTCGGTTGGACCGATGCGATACTCAATCAGGACGAACTCGACTTCGATCCCGCCACCTATAAACCCTACCGTGCCACGTCGGTGGCTGACCTGCTTAAGAGTTTCGACGACAACGTCGTCAAGGGCAAACAAGCCCTGATTGACGCGACTGACGAAACGCTGAGCCAACCCTGGAGCTTTAAGGTCAAAGGCCAGGTGCGGTTCGAAAGGCCCAAGGCGGCAGTGTTGCGCGATTTCGCTTTCAGCCACATGATCCATCACCGCGGCCAGTTCTCTGTCTACCTGCGCTTGCTCAATGTCCCCGTGCCCGGCTCATACGGTCCGAGCGCAGACGAGTTGGAGAATGGAGCGCCGCAGGCATGAGCGAAAAGAAAGAATCGCGCCGGATTCTGCGCCGCATCGGCGCCGTGCTGGCGGGCTTGTTCCTGGTCGTCTTACTTGACGTCGGCATCGATGTCGTTCTGCACGCTACGGGAATCTATCCGCCATGGTTCAAGCCGATGAACTCGCCCTTATGGCTGCTTGCGATCGGCTATCGCATGGTCGACGGCGTGGTCGGCGGCTACATCGTGGCGCGGCTCGCGCCCGATCGGCCCGTTCAGCATGCCGTGGCGCTCGGCATCATAGGCCTTGTCTTGAGTATCGCCGGTGTTGTAGGAACGTGGAACCGGGGACCGGAGTTTGGGCCCAAGTGGTATCCGCTCGCGCTCGTCGTCGTGTCGTTACCGTGCGCTTGGCTGGGCGGACGGCTTCGCGCCAGGAAATTGAAAGCCTGATAGCTCCGGTACAGAACCGGGAGCCGTAGCGATCGGGTCATAGACTCAACGTAGTTGGTCGCATCCGCTCGCTACTGCTCACGGTTCTGTAACAGCAACCTTGATCAATTCAATGGAGGAAAACAAAATGCAAAAAATTACACCGTTCTTGTGGTATGACACTCAAGCCGAAGAGGCTGCTAATTTTTATGTCTCTATTTTTAAGAATTCTAAGGTCCTGGGCCTGACTCGCTGTGGAGAAGCCGGGCCCGGACCGAAAGGATCTGTCCTGGTCGCGGAATTCGAACTCGCAGGGCAGAAGTTCACGGCCTTGAATGGCGGACCGAATTTCAAATTCACCGAGGCTGTATCGTTCGTGGTGAACTGCGAGACGCAGGAAGAGGTCGATTATTTTTGGGAGAAGCTGCTTGAAGGGGGCGGCACGGAAAGCCAGTGCGGCTGGCTCAAAGACAAATATGGTCTGTCCTGGCAGATCACCCCAACTATCCTGCCCGAATTGCTGCAAGACAAAGATCCCAAGAAAGCGAATCGAGTCATGCAGGCAATGATGAAGATGGTCAAGATTGACATTCAAACTCTAAAGCGGGCCGCTGACGGCGAATAACTAATTCGAAAGCGAAGACACATGACCCCAGCAGATAGTCTGGACCCAATTCGATATCCGATAGGCAGGGTGACGATCGCCACTGACGTTACCCCGGCCGATCGCCGCAAATGGATCCAGCAAATAGCAGACGCGCCGGCAAAACTTCGGTCCGCATTAGCCGGACTGTCTGATCAGCAACTCGATCGGCGTTACCGCGAGGGCGGCTGGACGTTGCGTCAGGTCGCACACCATCTGGCCGACGAACACTTGAACGCCTTTGGCTATTTCAAAAAGGCGGTTACCGAAGATGATCCGATGGTCAACATATATGAAGAGCCACGCTGGGCAGAAACCAAGGATGCTCGTGAGGCCCCGATTGAGTTGTCACTGGATCTGCTGAGAGCTCTGCACGCGCGATGGGTCATTCTGCTGAATTCTCTCGACCAGAAAGATTTCGCTCGTGCCTATCAGCATGGGCGACGTGGAAAGGTCTCGCTCGAAGAGGGCATACAGCTTTACGCGTGGCATGGTCTTCACCATACGGCTCATATAACCGGGCTGCGGGATCGTGAAGGCTGGTGATCCCTTTTGCCGAACGTCAGATTTCTTAACCATTAATTCGTCCGTGGATGATCAACTGCGAACGAGCAGAATAGAAACGCGGATTGATCGCGGACAGAATGTCCGCGATCCGTAACCAGGAAGGTAAGCGAATGCAATCAGATACTCGAACCGTTCCCGCCTCGAAGGCAATGCTCTGGGCCGGGCGCATCACCAGCGCGCTCACGGTGCTTTTCTTCCTCGTGGACGGCGTCATGAAATTAGTGAAGCCGCCGATAGTCGTGACGAGTACAGTTCAGCTCGGATATCCTGAGAGTGTTATTCTTCCAGTTGGGATCGTTTTGATACTTTGTACTCTCCTGTATGTAATCCCGCGCACGTCCATGCTGGGAGCAATTTTGCTGACAGGTTATCTGGGCGGCGCAGTCGCCACTCACGTGCGCGTTGGCGCGGGCGCGTTCCCAATTGTCTTTCCGATCATTTTTGGTGTACTGGTCTGGGGCGGGGTGTTCCTGCGTGATGAAAGGATCCGCGCTCTGATCCCTGTGCGAAGGCAAGCATAAATTCGTGGTGATATGAATTGGGAGAAGCGATAATGGAAAACAACAAGCAACCAACCTTTGGAAACGGCAAGATCTGTTATATCGAGATGCCGGCCATCGACATCAATCAGTCGTCATCTTTTTATCAAGAGGTTTTCGGCTGGCAGACCAGAACCCGCGGCGATGGCAGTGTCGCGTTTGACGATGCGGTGGGCCAGGTCAGCGGCACGTGGGTAATTGGACGTCCGCCTTCGCCGCAGCCTGGTCTTTTGATTTACATAATGGTTGACAGCGTTGCTGCAGCCGTCGACTCAGTCATTGCTCATGGAGGCAAAATCGTGCAACCGATGGGTATGGATGCCCCGGAGATAACAGCGAGATTTAGTGATCCGGCTGGAAACGTTCTGGGTCTCTATCAGCAACCGGCCTAGCAGGGTGCTGAAAAAAGCAGAATCGCCACAGAGACGCAGAGCCACAGAGAAGAGGACGGATCAGAATCAATCAGAAATGCCAACAAATTCCTACCCTCATTGTTCTGATGTTTCCTCTGTGTCTCCGTGTCTCCGTGTCTCTGTGGCTAGCTCAGTTTTTCATCAGCCTGCTAGGGGACGGATTTACTTTGTGGCTATTCGGAATGAAAGGAACGAAAAAGTATGACGGCCAGAAAAACTCGCATGAGCAGCGTTCCAGCCAGTGACATAGATGAGTATCTCGCGACCGTGCCCGAAGACGCGCGCGCTACGCTCGAGAAAATTCGCCAGACAGTTAGCGCCGCAGCGCCAAAGGCTGTCGAGGCCATCTGGTATCAAATCCCAACCTTTAAACTTGACGGACGAGCGCTCGTGGGCTTCGCCGCGTTCAAGAACCACTGTAGCTTCTTTCCGATGAGCATGGCCGTCATGAAGACGTACCAGGCCGAACTCAAGTCATACGACACGTCCAAGGGAACCATCCGCTTTCCGGTCGACAAGCCGCTTTCCGCCGCGCTCGTGAAGAAGATCGTGAAGGCACGAATCAAAGAGAACGAAGCACGAGCGAAGAAGAAAGCAGCGTAGGAGTTCAAGCTTTAGCTTGCCACTTTGGAGTAAATGCAACAGGGTTAAGACGTACGGCGTCGCAGCAAACGGACAGAACTTCGATCGACTTGAGACTTAACTGGCCCGGATGGCTTTGACAGGAGATCAATCATGAACATTGTACTGTGGATCATTCAGGTGTTGCTCGCGCTGCTTTTCCTATTCGCGGGTGGAACAAAGCTGGTCCTGCCGATCGAGGTGCTGACCTCGATGGGGTCGCCCAATCAAGTGCATCTGCCGGGTTTGTTAATCCGGCTGATTGGCGTGTTCGAAGTGCTGGGCGCGCTGGGTCTGATTCTTCCTGGACTCTTCCGCATCAAGCCGTCGCTGACACCGCTGGCCGCCGTTGGGCTGGTGATCATCATGATCGGTGCGGTTGTGCTCACAATTATGGGTGATGGTATAGCGCCCGCGCTGTTCCCTTTGGTGGTGGGACTGCTGTTGGCTTTCGTCGCTTACGGTCGGTTGCGGCTCGCACCTCTTGCGTCGCGCTAGAAATGATCGACGCGGAGAAAAGTAGCATAGACTTCAGTCTGTGATTTTCGACGTGAGACCATGGTTTGCCACTCAAGGTAATCACAGACTGAAGTCTATGCTACTTAACTTCCCGCAACCCGAAACTGCCTGCGTTCGTATCTAACACGGGAATGCCACCTTTGTTGCGTGAAACTTCCACTCGTCAATAACTCAAACCAAAACCATACCTGAACAACGGCGCGTAGTTCTTGTCTCCCACATTGGTCAACACATCCGTCATCGTGCGCGGAAAACTCATCGAGAGTTTTCCCGTCGGACGATAATCGCCAAACCGCACGTCGGCAATTCCCTGCCCTTCCGTTCCCGGCAACCAGGCGGCAATAGAGGCGCGGCACTTTGACAACACCGGTTCGATCAGCAACGGACGACCCGAAACAAGAATCGCTACCACCGGGATTCCATCCCGCTCCAGATTGTTAATAGCGTCGATGTCTTCGGCGGCCAGCGAGAGCTCGGTTCGATCGCCTCGCCCTTCGGCGTTTGGCGTTTCACCGATCACTACGACCGCCACATCCGCGTCTTTGGCATTTTTGCCGTCAAGTGAAAACGTGACTTCCGTAGCTGGCGAAACGGCATTCTTGATGGCGGCGAGAATCGTCGTACCGCCCGGCATGATTCTGCCGCTCTTGCCTTGCCAATCAATGGTCCAACCGCCGCACTGATTCCCGATGTCGTCGGCATTCTTTCCCGCCACATGAATTCGTTTGGCAGTTTTCCGAAGCGCACTCCAAACATGTTCCCCACTGGCCAACGAGGGTGATTATGTTGTTTATTATGGAGCCACCAATCGACTGAGGAGACCTCTTATGAAGAGACTGGTTCTCGTTTTTGTTTTGGCGTTCGGGTTCGCACTGATCCCGCTCGCTGCAACGGCCCAGGGCCAGGATCTGCAGCGCTGGGAGCAGCAGGCCCGGAACGTCACGATCGTTCGTGACGACTGGGGAATCGCGCACATCTCCGGCAAGACCGATGCCGACGCAGTGTTTGGCGCCATCTATGCGCAGGCCGAAGACGATTTCAATCGCGTGGAGACTAACTACATCAACTCCATGGGGCGTCTGGCGGAGGCCGAAGGCGAGGCCGCCGTGTGGCGCGATCTGCGTATGAAGCTCTTCATCGACCCGAACGCGATGAAAGCGCAGTACGAAACCAGCCCGGCGTGGTTGAAGGCGTTGATGAACGCGTGGGCCGACGGTCTGAACTTTTACCTGGCCCGGCATCCACAGGCGAAGCCAAGAGTCATCAAGCACTTCGAGCCCTGGATGGCGCTGACCTTCAGCGAAGGCAGTATCGGCGGAGACATCGAGACAATTAACCTGAACCAGTTGCAAGCTTTTTATGGCAATGCGCCGGCGGCGGTCGCATCGAATGATGAAAGGGACCTGGAAGCAGAGCCGACGGGATCGAACGGCGTGGCCATCTCGCCGGCGAACACACTCGCACGCCATGCGCTGCTGCTGATCAACCCGCACACGTCGTTCTTCTTTCGATCCGAATTGCAGATGACCAGTGAGGAAGGGCTGAATGCTTACGGCGCCGCGACGTGGGGACAGTTTTTTATCTACCAGGGATTCAACGAGCATTGCGGCTGGATGCACACGTCCAGCGCCGTTGACGCCATCGATGAATATCTCGAAACGGTGGTGAAGAAGGGCGGACAGTTCCATTACAAGTACGGCAACGAAGAGCGTCCAGTGACAGCGTCCGTAATCAAGGTGCCCTACAAAAACGGAGCGGGAATGAGCGAGAGAACTTTTACCGTCTATCGCACTCAGCACGGTCCCGTCATACGTTCCGAAAACGGCAAATGGGTCAGCGTGCGTCTGATGGAGGAACCCGTGAAGGCGCTGACGCAGTCATACACGCGCACGAAGGCGAAGGACTATAAGGCGTTCAAGCAGATTATGGAGTTGCACACAGACTCTTCGAACAACACGATCTTTGCGGATGCAGAAGGCAACATCGCGTATTTCCACGGTGACTTTATTCCCCGGCGCGATCCTAAATTCGATTGGACCAAACCTGTTGACGGCAGCGATCCGGCAACGGACTGGCACGGCCTGCTGTCCGTGGACGAGTCGCCGCTCCTGCTGAATCCCACCAGTGGCTGGCTCTATAACAGCAACAACTCGCCGTGGTCGGCGGCGGGTCCGAGCAGCCCGAAGAAAGCCGATTATCCTGTGTATGTCGATTCGGGAGTTGAGTCCGCGCGTGGACTTCATGCGATCAGAGTTTTGCAGAACAAGAAGGATTTCACCCTCGACTCGCTAATCGCGGCGGCTTACGACAGTTATTTAACCTGGTTCGAGAAGCCGATCCCGGCGTTGGTCAAGGCCTGGGACGAGACGCCCGCGAGCAATCCTCTCAAAGCGAAACTGTCCGATCAGATCGCGCTCTTGCGCGCGTGGGATCTGCGTTGGTCGGCGCCGTCCGTTCCCACGTCGCTCGCCGTGTTCTGGGCAGAGGATATTCAACGCAGAGTGAGACGCACGGGCCTTTCCGCCTCGGACTATATCGCCGGCGGGGCCACGGCGGAGCAACTGCTCCAGTCATTATCCGCGGCATCTGACAAACTCGCCGCCGACTTCGGAACCTGGAAGACATCATGGGGAAATATCAATCGCTTCCAACGTCTCAATGACGACATCGTTCATCCGTTCAGCGACGCCGGCCCGAGTATTCCTGTCGGTTTCACGTCTGCGGTCTGGGGCTCGCTGGCCTCGTTTGGCGCGCGCCCATATAAAGGGTCAAAGAAGATTTACGGCACCAGCGGCAACAGCTTTGTGGCGGTCGTTGAGTTCGGCAAGACCGTGCGGGCAAGGGCCGTGACCGCCGGTGGAGAGAGCGGCGATCCATCGTCGCCGCACTTTAACGACCAGGCGAAAAGATACAGCACAGGCGATCTTAGAGAAGTGTATTTCTATCGCGCGCAACTCAAAGGTCACACTGAGCGCGAGTACCATCCGGGAAATTAGCTAGAGGACCTGAAGCGACCACGACGGGTCATTTTTCATTGGCCATTCGTACGTTCTCATTTCGTGTTCGTTCGTGTGATTTCGTGGATCGCCTCCTTGGCTGAGAAATGAAGAACGATCCACGAAATCACACGAACGAACACGAACAAGAATTCACCATGACAGATCGAGAGGCCAAATGATAAATGGGAAATAACTGGTCTCGCACGTCAACGTGCTGGGCTCGCTAGTAACTGTTAACTGCATTAGTCTGCACGCGCAAATGATCATTCACCTCATCGACGGCACTTACGAACTCTTCCGTCACTTCTATGGCATCCGGCGCTTCAAGAAAACTGATCCGCCTTTCGGAGCAGTGACCGGCCAGCTCCACATGATCGCGAAAATGATCGAGGACGGCGCGACCCACATCGGTGTCGCAACTGATCACGTCATCGAGTCGTTTCGCAACGGTCTATGGCCCGGCTACAAGACCGGCGCCGGCATCGAACCGGCCCTGCGTGCGCAATTCCATCCGCTCGAAGACGCGCTCACTGCGATGGGCGTCGCCGTGTGGCCGATGGTGGACCTCGAAGCGGACGATGCGCTCGCGTCCGCGGCCCACCTCGCGGCCCAGGATGAACGCGTGCAGAAAGTTTGCATCTGGACACCCGACAAAGATCTCGCGCAATGCGTCGTTGGAGATCGCGTGGTGCAAATCGATCGCCGAAGCGGTCAGATTCGTGACGCGGAGGCCATTCGCGCAAAGTATGGCGTCGCGCCGGAGTTCATCGCGGACTATCTCGCACTGGTGGGCGATTCCGCGGACGGTTATCCCGGCATCGCGGGCCTGGGCGCAAAGACGGCCGCGACGTTAATAAACCGGCACGGCCATATCGAACAGTTCCCTGCCGGAATTCTCAAAGACGCGAACCTTGAACGCGCGCTGCTCTTCAAGACACTGGCAATACTGCGAACCGACGCGCCGCTATTCAAAGATGTTGACGAGCTGCGCTGGACCGGGCCGACGGCTTCTTTTGAGTCAGTGGCGAAGAAGATCGGCGACGCGCGGCTGGCGACTCGGGTCCGTGAATTACAACGAGTAGTAGATCCGGTTTAGACAACGCAAAGGGACACCTAATCTCCGGCACCCGGCATCTCATGCACACACTTTGACCGGGAAAGGAAAACGTAGATGCTACGACCCATGTTCCGCGCGAGCTGCTTTGCCTTTCTTCTGATCTTCAGTCTTCCATCATGCCGGGCGCAATTACCGTCGAATTCACCTTCGCCGACACTTTCGAATTGTCGTCCGCCACCGCCGATGCCGCCGAACGTTAAGCCTGGTGTTGGTAATTTGAGCCTCAGTCGAGACGGCAAGACACTCGTTGTTGCCGGCGGCGATGGCAAGATCAGATTTGTGGATATGGACACGGGAGCGGTACAGCGGACTCTCACTGCGCACACAAACGCGATGTATAGGGCGATCTTCAGTCCCGACGAAAAACTCCTCGCCTCTTCCAGCCGCGACCTGACGGCAAGGATTTGGGATGTCGCCACGGGCCGGGAGCTTCAGAAACTGGTTGGCTATCGGTGTTCGGTCAAAGCCGTCGTGTTCAGCCCGGACGGCCAGACACTCGCCGCTTCAGGTAACGATGGCATGCTTAAGCTCTGGGAGGTGAAGACTGGGAAAGAGCTGAAGTCACTCGTTCATATAGATTCCGCTGACATCGACATGGCAGCTTATTCGCTCGTGTTTGGCCGTGATGGAAAGAAGATTTATGCGGGCAACGGCGACGGCACCATCAGCGAATGGGACGTTGCCGCGGGTAAAGAGACCAAAGTTTGGAAGGCGCATGATTACACCGCCTTTAGATTGCTCTTCAGTCCCGACTATCGTCTGTTGGCATCATTCGGGGATTCGGTGGTCAAGCTCTGGGACACCTCCAACTGGCGCGAAGTGCTAAGCATGTCGATGATCCGGACCCCGGGCGTCAGACACATGTCGAGTACGATTGTTTTCAGTAACAATGGGAAACTGATCGCGGCCAGTGATGCTGGCTTCGACCCCAAGCAAAACACCTATGTGTACGTTCAGGCGATGGTCTGGAACGTGAAGACTGGAGAAAAGCTTTTCACGATTGAAGGCCACAAGTGGGATATCGACGGCCTCGTCTTCACGCGCGACGATCGCTTTTTATTGACCGGCAGCGTCGACACGACGATCAAGTTCTGGGACATGAAGACGGGGCACGAAACGCGAACAATTAGTTTGCAGCCGTAATCGGCAAGCTGCGGATGCGGGCCAATCTCATTAGCACCTCGCTTCAGAGAGGTGTCAACGATCCAAATGGATGAACCGCCAACCGTTTCAACGGTTTCGTCCTGAGAAGCCGTTAAAACGGCTGAGAGCATTTTCGGTTAGTTTTTTTGTCACCTCGCTGAAGCGAGGTGCTAATGAGATGATGAACCTGGCCCCGCACACCTTTAGGACATCACCCAATCGTCGGTTGCGCGGACTCTTTCTCATCAACCGTCGCGACGGATGATGGCCAGTGACATGTCATCTACGAGGGGGCATGCGGCTGCGAAATCCTGAACCGCGCCCAGCACCGAAAAGAGCACCGCATCCGCAGCGCCGGCTTGGGCACGCCGCAATTGCGCTTCGAGGCGCGCATAGCCAAACTCCTCTCCCGCGCCGTTGAGAGACTCGGTGATGCCGTCTGAATAAACCATCAACACGTCGCCGACGCCGAGCTCGACGCATCCACTGACGTAGGGCGCCGCCGGAACCACGCCCAGCAACAGGCCACCGTCGGACAGGAGCTCCAATTCTCCATTAGCCCGCAAGAGAAACGCAGGAGGATGGCCGGCACTGCAATATTCAACAACCCCCGTGGACGGATCGAGCTTGGCCACGAACAAGCTGACCAGCGGCACAATCGATTCCTTCAAACAAAGGTCGCGGTTCACGCCGGCAACGATGGTCTCCGGCCTGGAAGCCACGGCTACGCGCGCGCCCACCAGCCCCACCAAATGCGTGGTCCACATCCCGGCCGCCAGACCTTTGCCGCAGATATCACCCAGTGCAAAGACGACGCCGCTGTTCGTCTCTTCTACCGTGAAAAAATCGCCAGGTAAGTGGCGCACGGCGAAAATCTCACTGGCAATTTCAAACTTCCCGCGACGAACCAGCCGCGGGGCGCACAGACGACGGTGCACCTGCGCCGCCTCGAAAATCGCGGTATGCAGCTCCGCGTAATCCTTCTGCAGGGCTGCGAGCTTAATCTCCAACTCCTCGCGACGCGCCTTGCCTGAAGGCGGGCGGCGCGGCGGATACACACGAACATCGACTGCCCGCCGTGTCCCTAAACCGGCATTGAATGGTGATTGACTCATAGCTAAAAACTGGGGTCAGAAGTCAGCGGTCAGAGGTCAGACAAGCGATTTTCCATTTGTCATTTGGCATTTCTCATTTACCGTTAGTTTCGCAAAGGGCCTCTGGGTGTCGATCGTTAACTTGACCCCCGATGACCGATGAAAGATGACAAATGATATATGGAAAATCGTTCGCACCTGACTTCTGACCTCCGACCTCTGATCTCTGTCCTTCTTCATCCGACGAACTTATAACCAGTGCCATGAACGGTAAGAATGAAACGCGGCTCCTCAGGATTTGGTTCCAGCTTTTGCCTGAGATGGACGATGTGCGTGTCGACTGTGCGCGTGTTCGGATAGTTCTCATAACCCCACACCGCATCAAGCAGCCGATCGCGGCTGAGCGTTTCCGCTGGATTGGAGACGAAGTAGGCCAGCAACGCAAACTCTTTCGACGAAAGATCGACGAGTTTGCCGCTCCGTCGCACTTCATTGCTGCGAATGTTGACCTCGACATCGCTGAACCGGTAAACCTCAGCCGCGGGTGGCGAGACACGCCTCAGCACAGCTTTCACTCGGGCCATCAGTTCGCGAATCGAAAATGGCTTGGTGACGTAATCATCGGCGCCCAACTCGAGGCCGACGACCTTGTCGATCTCCTGGCCGCGCGCGGTCAGCATGATGATGGGCAGGGACGGCCGCCGGGTCTTGAGCTGTTTGCACACGTCGAGCCCGCTCATCCGCGGCATCATTACATCCAGCACGACGAGATCGGGACTATCGGCGAGGGCGCGTTCCAGACCTTCTGCTCCGTCGGCTGCGCTAATCACGTCGTAGCCTTCGTATTCGAAGTTATCGCGCAGGCCCGCGACCATCGCCGGTTCGTCCTCCACGATCAAGATGCGCGTTTTCCTGGTAGCGTTTGGTCTGGCGAACTCGCTGTTGGGGGAATCACTAGTGTGCGGGCCGCCGCCATTCGATTGCTCATTGAATTTTAGTTTTCGCTTCATCTGAACTCGTCCTCATGATGCTGCGCCACTTGCCGGTTGCTGATTGGCTGATGCCAGCGGCAACGACAGCGTGAACTTACTGCCCTTGCCCGGTGTGCTTTCCACCGCGACTTCGCCACCGTGCGCTTGGGTAATGTGACGGACCAGCGACAGGCCCAGGCCGCTTCCTTTCGTGTTATGCACTAACGGATCTCCTGTGCGATAGAACTTCTCGAAGATTTTCGACTGCTCGCGCCGCGTGATGCCAATACCGTGATCAGACACCTCCAGCTTCACCGAGCCATTTGCCCGGTACAACTTCACGCCCAGGAATTTTTCATCAGCCGAATATTTCAACGCGTTGTTAACCAGGTTGACGAGCGCGCGTGCTATTGCTTCCCGGTCCACCCGCACCGGCGGCAGATCCGGGTCAAGGCTCTCTTCAAATGCGAAGCCCTGTTGCTCGATCTGGTAACGATATGAGTCGAGCGTGTTGCGAACCAGATCTGCGATGTCCGTCTGGCGAAACTCGTATTCCTTGTGCCCGGCCTCAATGCGCGAGAAATCCAGGATGTTATTGATCAGTGCGGTAAGCCGTTCGCTCTCTTTGCGAATGATGCGGTAGTACTCCTGCTTTTTTTCTTGAGTCGTGATGCGTCCCAGCTCGAGCGTTTCTGCATACAAGCGGATCAAGGCCAGTGGCGTGCGCAGCTCATGCGATACGTTCGAAACGAAGTCGGACTTCAGTCGCGCCAGCGCCATTTCTTTGCTGACCACGTGTTTGGTGAGCACCAGGCCGCCGATTATCAGCAGCGAAAGGATCCCGAGGATTAGAAAACTCTGATGCATCCAGGTCTGGCCGAGCGCCTCTACGCTGACACCCTGGTACTTGATGCCCAGCGCCAGCCCGCGGAAAACATCTTCGAACTTCCGCGTGATCTCAGGTTTCCCCTCGCCCCAACCCGCCGAAGCTGCAATCGGCTTGACGTCGTGTCCCATCTCCATCTCCGCAGGATAGATCATCATGGCAATCCGGTTTCCGCCCTGGTCACTCATCTTCCGGTTGACCGACTCCTCCAGCATTCCCGGGAAGAAAGTTTGTTTCAGGTAACCAGGATCGAAGATAGCCCCGCCCATCACAACCCTGTCGTTTTGAATCTGAGGGAAGACGAAGAAGGCAGTGGCCATGAGAGTGTCCCCATCGGCGCGCTTTGTTGGAGCAGTGGAAAAAAGGATGTGCCACGTCTTCTTATGGATCATCTCCACGTACGACTTGCCTTCCATACTGAACCACCGGAAAGATTCGCCTATGCGGTCATGCTCTGCGTGGAAGTACTTGTCGCCCATCTGTTGGGGTTGCGAACGGAACACGATGCCTTTTTCGTCGCAGAGGAACACGTGCGACAGCCATGGACTCTTTGACAGGATGAGGTCAAGTTTCTTTTCTTTTTCCGGCGCGTCCGTATCGGGAGACGGGAAAAGATCCCTCGTCTCCTCGGTCATCGTGTAGACCTTCTTGTTGATGTTCTTCTCAGTAATCGCGAGCATCTCCTGAAAATCGCGATGGATGGCTGCTTGCAGAACCTTGTCACGCTGGAAGGTTCTTAACTGGCTGTAATTAACGTATATGAGTGCCGCAGCGGGCAAAACAACTGCTAGTCCCAACGTTAACATCAGCCGGAACCGGTTGAATCCTCCCAGAAATCCTCTGCTCTTCATTTTCATTTAGACTACCTCTGAAGGAACCCGCGTTATGCGAACGAGAGCATACACTCGTCGGTGTTAAGCCGTGTCAAGTGCACGTAAAAATATGTTAAGAGTTGTGAACTTATCAACCAAAAGGCATTGAGGTGGCTGTAGTCTGGTGTGAACCGATAGCCGCGGAGCGGCGTCAGATCTGTAGCCCACGGCGCGCGCCGTGGGTATTCGTAGTGATCGAATGAAATAGCCGCGGAGCGGCGTAACTAGCACGCGAAATGTTTCGCTCCTATCGGGGCTTGGGATAATTTGCCTTAACTTCCGCATGGCTTACGCCATGGGCTAGAGATCTTTTGCCGCTCCGCGGCTCACTACTCACCACGATCCTTGATCTCCTAATCACCCAGCGGATTTATGAAGCGATCTCGACTATCTTACCGACAGCAAGACGTCGCGGTTCTCATGAGCTTCGTTGCCTGAGTAGTCGGCCGCGATGATTCGTAGGATGTAATCCCCGTTGCGCAATTCGGCTGTATCCCAAAGACCGGTTGCTGCTCGCCCATCTCGAACCGTGTTGGTCACGTTGTAGAGGAACCTCGTGGTCGCGCTGCCATAGATTGTGATCCCGCTCTGTTCCGCATAGGTGATCTTTGCCGCGTCGCTATCAGCCGGAAGGCGTCTGAACACGAGGTTGATGCGAGGCTGTTCGAAGCCGGGAGCCGGCGTGCCGTCCGGTTTGAGAACCTGATAGCCGAGACTATAGAGGCCGAGGCGGCGCCGGTTCGCGTTCATGTCTGTGCGATCAAATGCGTCAACTACGATGCTGACGAGGCCGTGCACAACCAGTCGCCCGCCTTGTTTCTCAGAAAGCCGCACTCCCGATTCGTCGAAGAGTTGAATACCATCCTTTTCAATTACGGGATTCACTTTGTCCATGAACCCAATTGGCAAAAGGGTGAGCGGATTGATTTCTGATCCGGGCGGGCCAACGTTCAAGTGCACGTGATACATGCGGTTAATCGTGCCCAGCGCATCGCCCGGACGAAAGCGCGTCCCGCGCCGAACTCGCATGCGAACAAGTTTGCCGTCGGGCGCTTTCACTTGCACGAAGCGCGCGTCGTTGAAAACCTTTCCATCCTGGTCGCGCCCGACATGCATGTGAATGTAGGAAATGACTCCTACGCGCAGTCCTTCGTTGAGATCGTCAAACCCCCAGTTCGCAACCGGGCTAGTTACCTTCTCTGAGCGGACTGCGCGAACAACCTCGCCGTAGGCGCCGGCGACGTCGAGTCCACTGTGCAGATGGTCGCGACCATCGGTTGAGTCGAAACTACCGCGCACTTCACCGACGGTTGCGATTACTTCATGCGGTCGATACTGCGGCTCGAGCGGCCAAAGCAGGGACTGCTCGCCAAGCGTCTGAGAAGTGAGACGCGGTAGAGGTTCGGTCGCGGCCGCCACCGTCTCGCCGGGACTGGCAGACGCGGTCAGCTTTCTTAGCAGGTAATTTCCGCTGTCAGCGATGTAGAGATCGCCACGCTTATCGATCGTCACTCCCGTGATCTGGTTGAAGCGAGCGTTGTCGGAACCGTCAGCGTATCCGGGCGTTCCTCCGGCAATTACGCGCGCCGCACCGTCAGGCGCGATCTGAACCACGCGGGCCCGGTCGAGTTCAGTAACGTAGAGAAAACCGTCGTGCGTCAGCGCTAACCCTAACGGCTTTCTCAAATCCATCTGATTAACTTCGGCCGGAAAGGCTACGGGCAACGTTGTCACCTGGCCGTTCGCTATTTTGCGCAGGCGATGGTTGCCGGTGTCGGCTACGATCAAAGTTCCATCAGCCGCTACAACTATCCCGCACGGCGTATCGAAGAGGGAGCTGCCCGCAGGCCCGTCGGCGTATCCGAGACCAGCGCCCGCAACCGTACTGACATTCCCATCAGACGCTATCCTGCGAACGCGATCGTTGTAGGTATCGGCGACATAGATATTACCCGTCGCGTCGACCGCCACTCCGATTGGACCATCAAACTGTGCCTGAGTTGGCGGGCCATCGATGTATCCGGCCGTTCCCTCTCCAGCCACCGTCGAGACCAGTCCCTGCGGTGTAATTTTTCGGATGCGGTTGTTGCCGGTGTCGGCCACGAAGAGATTGCCTTTGGCGTCGATCGCGAGACCCGAGGGCGTATTGAAAGCTGCCTGTGATCCTGAGCCGTCTGCAAACGCTTCGACACTGCCGGCCAGCGTGGTAACCGATCCATCACGTGCGAGTCTGCGAATGCAGTTGCTGTCACCGGCATCCGCGATATAGATCACACCGTCATCGCTAATGGCGATACCGAAGGGATCGGCAAAAGCGGCTTGCGCCCGCTGGCTCGCGTCATGAAAGGAAGGAGAGCCGTCGCCGGCGAGAGTAGTGACCCGGGCTCGCCAACCAAAGTGAGTGGGCGGACGACGCCCGCCGCGTATCACGAGGAAGACAATAAGAGCGGTCAAGCTACCGAGAATGATGAGAAGTATTAGGGCGAGGAGGATGGATCTGCGCATTGGAAGGAGTCGAAGATTAGATTTGCTTGGTCAATGTCACTGCCATTCGAATTCGCTCTTCAATTGGACAACAGCGTCATTGATACACAACGCGCGGCGGCAGGGCAAGCGATCACACCAATCGGGTGGTGTCCTAAGCTGGCGGCGTTTAGAGTACCAACTTTAGTTGGGTTCTTTTCTTGCTTAACAAAAGCCCGACTAAAGTCGGTACTCTGAACACCGCTTATCAAAGTAGAACACTTCGATAACAAGCTCTATGCTCGCTCGTTTTGCAGGCTCACATTCCCAGTAAGCAGTTCTCGGTCGCAAGGTTTCTATTGCCCAAAAAGTACGGCGGGCCGCACCCTAAGGTAAACGGCCCGCCGCAGATTAATAAATCAACGTTAGCAGACTGCTACGTGGTTTGGACTCTCACATAATCGCCCCGGCTCATCTAAATGTCCGGGCGGCGGCGATATTTGAATACGCCGAATTCCCTCCCCCGTTGAAGGCCCGCACACGATAACGATACCTCGTGTTGCGAGTCAGTCCGGTGTTGTTGAAGGTGGTCACATTCGGACCGATTTGCGCAATCTGGACAAAGTTTGTGCAACCGGATCCCTGACAACGCTCGATCTTGAAACCGGACTCGTTGTTTGCGTTGTCCGTCCACGCCAGGTTGATTTGAGTTTGCGAAACCGCAGTCGCCGTCAGATTGCTCGGAGCGGCTGGAGGCGGTGTTGGTGTCGGCGTAGGTGTCGGTGTTGGAGTTGGCGTCGCCGTTGGACTCGGAGTTGGAGTGGGCGTTCCTGTCGGTGTTGGCGTAGGCGTGGGGGTCGGCACTCCACCACAACCCGGGAACTTGAATGCGCCGATGCGCGTGCGCCAATTGAAGCTGCCGTTCGCCGGGATGTACTCCTGCGTGTACCAGAAGGTGCAGTCGTCCACTGGGTCAATGGTCAGGTCGCTGTAATCGCCCCAACGGTTTAGTGTGCCGGTCTGGCTACCCGCGCCGGCGAAGAGGGTTGTTTCACCCTGGGTCAACATATTGAGCGGATCGGTAAAGAGCCGACCGGCGTACCGGATCTGCGGGTTGATTGATGCGCTCGAAGCACTATAGCCAAGAGCAAGATTCCCTTGCTGGTCCATCGCCGCGCTACCCATCCAGCGCCAGGTCGTGTCCGGCTGGTAGGTGCTCTCCTGGAACTTCGTAACCGGTCCGTTGGTCACGTTGCGCAGCTCGAACCAGCGTACCCCGGCCACGCCGCCCGAACTGACTGTGTAATTGCCAACCACGGCTTCGTGGTCGCCGAAATTGCGATATGCCAGGCGGAACATCAAACGGTCGCCGATGCCGTCCACCCTGTTGGTCGTACCAAGCTGCGGCACGCAACTGCGGGTGGCGCCGCACAGCACCGTAAAACCTGCCGCCGCCGGACTGGCGAAAAGGGTAAAGGTAGAGTTCGCCGGTGTGATGAAGTCGACGTGGAAGTGGAAGACCCGGTAAGCACCGCCTCCCGGAAATTCCACAAACGTGGCCGGCGCGCCCACCGGTGGCAGGATCAAGCCGTCGAGATCGCCAGGAAGGTAAACATCCTCGTTCGGTCCGCCGGTGACTCCAGTAGTAATGAAGGTGGCCGGCAGACCCACGAGCATCTTCGTTCGATCGAAAGCAAACGGTTGCGGGCCGAGGAAGGCCGTGCCCGACGAGTTGAAGACGTTCATGCTCATGTAGTAGGCATCAGGCCATACGCTCAGGTGCGGATAATCAAAGAAGTTAGACCCAAGGTGAAAGTCATATCGGTTATAGGTGCCCGTGGCGTCACTCGTCGTCGACACCGCAATGCATTCATCTGTCGGAACGCTGACGCCGGCAAACTGGGTAATGACCCAGCGATTGGCAATCTGGTCATAAAGCACGACGGGATCGCCACTGCCGTTGTTCTGACAGACACCGCCAAAGCCACTCCAGAGCGTTGTGATTCCTGCCGGACCTAACTGCGACGCGCCCGTCGCCTTGTTAAAGACCTGGAAGCCTTCGTTGACGATCTGGACGTACTGCGTCGCGCCCACTTCGCCGTTGGTGTCGGGTGGCGCGCAGTTACAAGCAACACCGGGAAATGGGACGCCGTCAAAGTTGAGAAGCGGGCTCGGCATATTGAGACCGGCAAAGGCCGACACTGCAGAGGCTGACTGGACTACCGGATCAGCCGTGTTTACGTGCCTCATAGAGGCTGGCACCTTCGGGTTTTCGTTAGCCTCGCGCTCAACCTTCCGTTCGACTTTGGTAGGCTTCATATCACGCAAGGGGGCTGAGGTGTCGTTATGAACCGAATTGCCGACCTGGACATTGCCCGTTTGCTCCTGGCCAGTCCTGCGTTTGATCTCAGGTGGTACGGACAGACTCTTGTCTGCACTCGATCCTTTGGAACGCTTAGCCTCTATGATTTGAGGCACCACTAACACCGCCATCAGCACCAGATTCACCGCCAGTGCTATGATCAGTTTCGCTTTCATTTTCATTTTTCTTCCTCCCGATTGAGCATAAAATCTCAGAATTCAAACTTACCAACGAGCGTCGGTAGTACTTGAGGAGCCGAGGCGGCCAGGGCGAACTAAAGTTGGGGGAGCGTACTTGAAAATCTTTACGCGCGCAGCAAGCTATCACAAGCGAAAGAGCGATGCAAGAGTTTTAGCTGACGGGCCTTGTTCCAATTGTGTCAACGCTACGTTCGTCTGCTGGCCACAGTCATACGGAAAAACAGTTCTCCGCCGATTTCTTCCTCATGAGTGGGCGGGGGTTGACCTCCCTCACGGTCGGGCTTGTGACACTGCTGATCACGGCGCGAATCTCTGCCGGTATTCGGCCGAGATAAGGAAGGCCTTGACCATGTCGGCATTCACGAAGTTGCCGTTGAACTGGTTCAGCTTCCCCAGCCAAAAGTTGTAACCATTGAAATTCAATCCGGGTTCCGGGGGGTCGTTGGGATTCCTTCTCATGTAACCGAAATACTGCATCAGCACGAAGGCTTTGTTCTTTTCCGCGTCCTTCAAGTCCTGATCCTCGGCTACTGAACGCAATATCGAGGCGCGCTTGGTCACGTCCGACGGCGTCGCTCCCAGCACTGCCACCAGATTGGCTTTCTCGGCGGCGGACAAGACTCCGCCGGCGTTTGTGTTGAGCTGGGTTACAAATTGATCTGCGGTTAAAGAATTTGGAAAGGCAGCCAGAAACTCCGCTCGCTGCACAAATAAAATCGCGAAAGCCTGCTTGTTTGTTTCCAACTGTGTCTGCCAGTCTCCGATGCCGACCTGCACTCCTTGCCCGACTTGTTGCGTGTCTCGCAAAAACTCGGTGAACTTCACCGGCACCGGCGCGCCGGCGGGATTAGTCAGATTACCGAACGCGCTCTTGTACATTCGATAAACCAGATACCCGGTCTCCTGGAACTCAATTGCTAAGAAGAACGCCGCCGAAACATTAATCCGCCTCAGCTCGATGCACGCGGTATCCGATCCGCACTGCGTGATTTGATTAGTCCAGAAGGCGAGACCGTCCGCGTCCGGCTCGCGACTGAGAAAATCTATATAGTGCTGTCGTACGAAGAAGGCGGCATCGTCGATTGGATTGCTACTGCCGTTTACCGTCTCGTTATCCTTGATAATTAACGTGGCGGTAGCCGGCGAGCCCAGCGTCGCTCCCGTGACATTGCTCAAAGTGATTGTGAAATTCTCATCACCCTCCGCATAGACGTCGTTAATGATTGGAATCCCTATCGTCCTGGAAATCTCCCCCGCGCCGAAACGCAACGTCCCCAGAGTAGTTACGTAGTCGCAGCGTGACGAAGCCACGCCATTAAATGCGTTGCAGTTACTAGCTCCGGCAGTGTCGCTCGTGGCGTAGTCCACAGTGGAAATGCCCGAGGTGTCGCCGGTGCGAGTGACTTGCACGATCAACGTGCTGGAACCTTCCGTCACACTGAAAGTTGGGGCACTCAGTTGCACGCTCGGCGGATTGACCAGCACCATGCTTGACCCCGTGCTCGCAGCGAACCTGGTGTCCGAAGCATAGATCGCTGTGATTGAATGACTGCCGGCGGAGAAATTCGATTTTGTGATTGAAGCGACGCCGCTGGAATTAAGCGGCACCTGACCAATCACGTTAACGCCGTCGCGGAACGTGACCATTCCTGTCGGCGTGCCCGCGGCGGAAGGAGCGCCCGTTACGATGGCCGTGATTGAGACTGTTTGTCCGAGGCTCGACGGATTGGGTGAAGAGCTGAGCAAAGTGTTCGATGCGTTGGCATGGACCTTTTGCATCATCGTCGCAACCGTCGAGGCGTGACTCCCATCGCCGTTGTAAAGCGCCACGATGAAATGATTGCCCAGATAATTACCGCCTGCGGCCAGCGATGACGTGGTGACTGTCGCCTGCCCGCTCGCGTTAAGCGGAACATTGTTGGCTAAGGTCTTGGATTCTGCAGTAAACCCGTTATAAGTGGTGTCAAAAAAAGTGACGGTACCGGTCGGCGTAGGCGAGCCGGTAACTGTGGCCGTGAATGTGATGGGGTTGCCGAAGACAGTCTCGCGAAGATCGGGCGAGGACGAAGCCACGGTAACGCTGGTTTCAGGATAGTTGCCGATGGCAAACACGTTCCCGCCGTTGAGTGTGTAGATCGTGCCGTCTGGACCGATCACGGTGGGAACGTAAGGCTGTCCAATTCCCGAGTTTAAGCTGATCGCCTGGTCGAGTGAGTTCGTGGCCAGATTCCACTTATACAGATGGCCGTCTTCGCTATTGAAGAAAACGCTCTTCGTGGACGGGTTGACTGCCGGGGCGTTGATGCACCACTCCTTGACCGCATTGGGAAAAGTGGAGTTTTCGGAATCAGGCGTGGCGCCAATCACCGTCAACACTTCTCTCATTTCCACCAAACCCGTCGATGAGGAGTGCGGATCGGTCTGCGTAGCGTTGGGATCGAGGAGTGCAACTCTATTCACGCCAGTCCCATCCTGAAAGGCGTAGTCGTTGTACTTGCAGAACAACAGGTACAAAGACGTTCCAGTATAAGAAGGCACCGAACTGGCCGGCACAATCCCCGGGGTATAGTCCCAACCGAATGCACCCGGCGTTTTGGTAATCGACAAGTCTCCACTGAAGCGCAAAAGAAATCCGCGCGAGCCGTTGTCCGATGGAGTGCCCAGGACTCCGAAGTAGACATCATCGTCTGGCGCGACCATCGGAGACGCAGTGCCATCTTCGGGGACGGAGGCGGGATTGCCGTTACGCGGGTCCCTTAAGAAGACGCGGTACTTCGTCTGCAAGTTTGTCGGGCTCAATCCGAGCAAATAGCAGAAGCGGTTGTCAGTGGCCCATTTGACCACGACATACAGAGTCGTGCCGTCGTTACTCAAGGCAGGCGCCACATTGTGGCTGTCTCGACTGATATTGGCGTCGTCGTTTGCCGCCGTGCCCGCGAGGACATAGATTCCATTTCCGTTGGTATCGATGCGTGCATAGCCGCTCTGTGGTGTGTTCAAGGGCGCGGGCGCGGTTCCCTGAACGCGAAATCCAAAATAGAGGTTGCCGCTGGAGTCAGCAGTGATCGGAGTGTTCACGAATACCGTGTTGTTGTAGGTCGCGGGGTTGTAATTGCCGATACCATAGAACGCTTCGCGGACCGGAGCGGATGGAGTATTCGAGTCGGGGTTATCGACGTGCCAGATAGTGCCTCCCGCGCCGGCGTAATACAAACGCGTGCCGAATGCTCCCGTCGCTATGCATGGGTTGTATGACGGGATCCAGTTGTGTGCCGGCAGAATGTAGTCTGTCGTCAAAGTGTACTTCGCCGCACCAGTCGGGCCGTTGAAGGCTCTGACCTGAAAGGCGTCGCCGGCGGTCTTGACTGGTACGATCAGAGTGTTGCCGGCAGTGACCAGAGGCGCGCCGTAGTGGACCAGGGCCCCCGGGTTGAAGTCGATGGTAGCTTGCAACTTGAACTGGTTCAGGCTCTGCGCGGGCGCAGCATACATAGACGTGTGCTGCGCGTTGCCGCCGAAGGTCGTGGCCTGGGCCAACGCGCGCCCTGAAGTCAGGGCGAAAAAACATAAGAAGCTGATGGCCAGCAGGCTAAATCGTCTAGTGAGAAACATAGCTAGTGCCTTCTCGAACATCGCGTCTTGGGCAGACGGTCTAAGAATACGCTTTAAATTTCACGCGCTCAATCGATGCGATTGCCTGGTGGCGTCTGAGGTTTGCGAGAGTGCAGCTCTCTAGGAAGAACTATCCACGAAATTACAGAAAGCGGAAATGGTTTTGTTCGTGCGGCTTCGTGTGATTTCGTGGATCGTTCCTGTCCCAGCGAAAAAACGCGAAACCGACTTAGGGGCAGTCTGATTGCTGATTGAAACCTATGGATCTCTCGACCGTATATGAATTCAATCGAAGTGCTGATTCCTGAAGAAAAAAATCGTGAAAGGAGAACTAGTCATGAAGTTCAAGGTGGCGGTGATTCTGAGCGTCGTTTTTGGTTTGTGCCTGGCGACAATGACTTCCTTTGCCCGCGGTAACTCCAACGGACTAGCGAAGCCAGATAAGACGGAGGAGATAGAAAAAGAAGTTCTGCGTCTCGAAGAAGTCGGCAGACAGAAGGTTCTGAAGGGTGACAATAACTGGGATGACCTGATTGCTGAAGGCGCCTACATGATCGCCTATGACGGCTCAATTATTAACTATAAGAAGGCGAGCCAGCTCCCTTCCCTGCCGGTGAAGTCGTTCAAAATGTCAGAGATGATTGCCCGCGTTTACGGCGGCGAAGCGGTGGTGGTGACGGGGCTGGCTGAAGTAGAAAGCGAGACCGCGGATAAGAAGCCCTTCTCGTTTCAAATGAGATTCCTGAATGTCTGGAAGAAGTCCGGCGACAGTTGGAAGATCGTGGTCTCGGAGAGAACCAGTGTCAGGCCACCGCCAAAGTAAACCATTTTCCATTTGTCACTTTGGTTTTTCGGTTGTCATTGTGGGCATGGAGGTCGCCATCCATTAATCGGATTGGTCATCGGTGCTCCGTAATGAATCATCGTGTATTATGTCCCGCTAAGTTACACGCCTCGACGATAATAGTTAATGCTTCTGATCCAGCAGAACATCGCCCAATCCTTCCAGTCGCCGATCGTGCGCGTATTGCTCGGCGCGATCGCGTGTGGGCTGCTCTATGTGCTGTGGCGGGAAGTGCGGAAGATCCCGGCCAAGTTGTTCACGCTCATGGCCACCGCGTTCGTGGACATGGTGGGGCTGCTGATGATCATTCCGCTGCTGCCGTTTTATGTACAGACACTCGGCGGATCAGGAATCGATCTGTTTGGGATGCACATTGGCATCGGACTCATCTCCGGGTTCATCGTCGCTTCCTTCACGTTCGCACAATTGCTGAGCGCACCCATGTGGGGCCGGTTTTCTGATCGAGTGGGGCGGCGACCGACTTTGCTGATCGCGTTAGGCGCGTCCGGAATCGCATATCTAATTTTTGGATTTGCGCACTCGCTGCTGGTCCTGTTCCTCTCGCGCCTCGTTCAGGGGGCCGGCGGTGGCACGGTGGGCGTGATCCAGGCTTATGTGGCCGACTCGACTGATCCGAAAGATCGTGCACGCGCGCTGGGTTGGCTTTCGGCGACCACCAATCTCGGCGTGGCTCTGGGGCCGGTGCTCGGGTCGTTCGCGATCGCCTTAGGCAAGCGCGACCTTCTTCCGGGACCGGCGACGTTACAGATGGGTCGCGCGGCGCCCGGGATCATGGCGGCGGCACTTTGTGTGCTGAACATGATCTTCGTCACGCGCTTTCTGAAGGAATCGCGGGATTTCAGTGAGCAGCCGCAGGCAGGGGAAATCCGTCGCACTTCGTCGCAGGCGATCTGGCGCGTCATCTCGCATGCGAGCGAGCCTGCGTCGCGACTCATATGGATCTATGCGATCGCAATCGGGGCCCATTACGGAAGCTTTGCGGTGTTGGCACTGTTCCTGAACGCGCGCTTTCAGGTTACTGAACAGACGATTTTTTATTTCTTCATGTACATCGGATCCATTTCTGTTTTCGTCCGCGTGCTGCTGTTGGGACGCGCGGTCGATTGGCTGGGCGAGGCGAATCTCTCGCGTCTGGGCCTCGTGCTCCTGGCCGCCGGCGTTCTGGGGATGCCGCTGTCGCGAAACTTCGGCATGCTGGCGGTCGCGGTAGCGCTGATCCCTTTGGGCACGGCCTTTACCTATCCGTGCGTGACGGCACTGCTGTCCCGAGTCATCGCTCCCGGTGAGCGCGGCCTATACATGGGAATGCAACAGACGTATGGCGGCGTGACGCGGATCATCGCGCCGCTCTTCTTCGGCTGGGCGTTTGATCACATCGGAATATCATCGCCCTACTTCTTCTCGTCAGCGTTTATCCTGGCAACGATATTCCTTGGCTTCGGATTGGATCAGTATGCGAGGCCGGAGCGCGCTTTGGCGCGGGAAGCGGCCGTTGAAAAGCTGGAAGCGTAACCGGTTAGCTAAGGTGGGTACCGGGAGCGATAGCGACTGGGTCTTAATCCACGCGATGGTCGAATCACCGAGGCTATTACCCGGTCGCTACTGCTCCCGTTCTGACTCCTTCATCGTCATCCGTGGGATTCACTTCACAACTTTCGCGGTCATCACGAGGATCAGCGCCTTGTCGCTAAAGCCCGCAGTGCCGACGACCACAATCTCGCCCACGCGCATGCTTAAGTCACTATGAATTCTGGCCTCACTACCGGGAACGGCGAGAGAAAAGTTGAAGTTGCCGAGCAGAATATCGACCGCGCCCGATGGAGTTGAGGTAAGCGCAACCGAATTTGCGTCAAACATGTAGAGTGAGATTCTTTTTTCGAATCCGCCAGCCGGCGAGGATGAAGGCCAGACAACCTCCGCGGAGCCTTTGCCCTGCAAATAGCCGGGATGCTCGCCCCGACTTTCCCTCGTCCGCTGCACAATCGACGTCAACAGGGAGTAGTCCTTGTAGTTGAGCGTCGTCTGCAATTCTTTAATCACGTCCTTCAGATCGGCGGGGTATTGGCCGTTGGCGCTCTCTTTGTTGGATGCGAGCAAGACGTGCATCCGCAGTTCGATGTCGGGTCGCGCGACCTCGGGCGTATCGAGACGCTTAATAGCTTCATCGATCGCCGCAATATTTTCCGGGAAGTCCCGGACCGTGACAGTGCGGAACTCGTTGCTGGCGGAGAGCTGCGCGCCCTTAAACCCGCTGGTCAGCAGTCTAATAACCGGCACCAGATCCTCCGGGGTGCGGTTGTGGATTTCGAACACGCGATTCTTAAAGCCCGAGTTGGTTACATAGTTATCGCTGGGCGCCGGCGTTGACTGGCTCTGCGCTTGACAGAACGCGGCCATGAAAAGGACTGCCATCAGCAACGCCAACGTTTTGAGTTTCAATATGAACATGATGCCTCCTAGTTTCGATCTCCGTTTTCGGGATCGTGATCGTGATTAGTCTCTTCGGATTTTCGGGAATCGCGCGGCGCGAGCCAGATGATTCGGATCTTAGGGTCAGCCGTTTGAATTTCGATGCGCGAAAGTTCGGATGAAGACGCGAGTCCGGATGGCGACGATGTGGACGGGCTCGTTGGAGTAACGGACTTCAGCGCGACGGACGAAGGTGCCGCCGGCGCGATTTCTTTGCGAACATCTCTCGCAATTCGAACCGTATCCTGTGCGTCCGGTTCTCTGGCCGGCTCAATTTGCGTTCTGCTCCTGCGCAGCTTGTTTGACTGGCCCGTTTGCGTGGTTGCCAGAAGCGATTTTGGCTGGGACCCTGATAACTGGCGCGCCGATGGCGAGTTTGCGTTCGTTTCCCCCGGCGTTGGTTGGCCCGATACCTGGTGCGTAGAGCCCGACGTGTGGCGCGGAATGTCGCGGAAGACTTGCAGCATAACAGCGGCAATAACCACCGCGGCGAGTGAGGCCGCATAAACCCACCGTCGTCCCCAGGATCGTCCGAACATCGAAGGTTTCGACACATTGCGGCCGACCGCGATCTGGCCGAGCACCTCGCGTCTGATCCCGGCATAGAACTCCGCGTCGAATTGCGGTTGAGCGAACGCTTGAGAAAGCAAGCTGCTGCTCTCTGAAAACTGCTCGGCGAGTTGACGACACGCCTGACAAGCCGCGAGGTGCGCCGCCGCTTCGCGCTCGGGCTCGCCCACTAGATCCCCTGCGACGTAGAGCGGCATCATCCGAGTCATGCGTTTACAGTTTGTCTTTCTCATTGTCACCCACCTCTCTTGCGCAGTAATTTGTCGCAGTAAGTTTTGATCTTGGCGCGCGCGGAACTGACCTGCGTGCGCACCGTGACGGGACGCGAGCCGAGCGCGCGCGCAACCTCCTCCGTCGAAAAACCCTCCAGGTCGCGCAGCACCAACGCTGCTCGCTCCTTCACCGGGAGCGTTTGCAGGGCGCGCCGCACGAGTGCGAGTCGCTGTGCGTGCAGTGCAAGGGTTTCCGGATCCTCGCCACCCGTTTTATGGGCCGCCCGCTCTTGACCAAATTCAATCTCTTCAAAATGCGTCACCCCGCTAACGCGTCTCTTACGTGCAAAGTCATGGCAGACATTGATCGTGATGCGGTAAAGCCAGCCGCGAAAGTCCTCTCCCGCGCGGAAGCGCCCCAGGTACTTAAAGACTCGCAAGTAAACTTCCTGAGCGGCATCGCGAGCATCGTCGCGGTTCCCGAGCATCCGCCAGGCGATTGATACGACCCGCTGCTCCGTCGCCAGCATGATGCGCTCGAAGGCGATCGCGTCTCCCGCACACGCCCGCGTGACGAGCATCGCAAAGTAATCCGCGGGTTCTTCGTCGCGCGCTGACGGAGACATCTCTTGCGCGTCAGTCAGAAAGATGTGAGCCATCTCAGCTACCATTGGGTCCCCAGTCGTGCTTTCCACTAACAACTACTCACAGACCGGGGAAAGTGTTGAGAACTTATTTCTTCCTTGATTCGATTGTCTCCTATCAAGGGATAAGAACTGTTGCTTGCTTGAACGCAGGGCGAGACAATTCGATTCGAAACTTCCGAGCAGCTCCTTGAGAGTGGGCGCGAGATTTGGAGTGCGGCGACTTGTCGCCGCTTTGGCTCAGATGTAACCACAGACTGCAAATGGCGGGGATTTGGGAAGTAAGCCATACGAAAGCGGCGACAAGTCGCCGCACTCCAAAAAAAGCCGTTGCTTCATCGAAGTGCCTTCGCCGCTTCCAGAATCTGTTCCGGCCGGGCCCGCACCCACAAATTCTCAGTCAGATTTACCCAGCGCACCGTGCCAGACGAATCGATGAGAAACTCGGCCGGCCGGGCGATATCCTGGCCATTGATTCCCTCCCCTGCGTGAACCAGATCGTAACGGCGAATGGCTTCCGCTTTAGGATCAGAAAGAAAAGTGAATGTGTAGCCGGCTTTCTGACAGAGGTCGCGGGACTGCTCGGGAGTGTCCACGCTGATCGCAACCGGGCGAATCCCTACTTCTTCAAACTTATCAAGACTATCCTGGATGCTCCGCAACTCGGAGTTGCATGAAGGTCACCAGTACCCTCGATAGAAGATCAGCAGCACGGCCCGCGGATTTGTCGCAGTCGTCTTTCCTTTGATTGGCGTTGTCAGAAGTTCCGATAGCTCCACTGTCTTGCCGTTCGTATCAGAGAGACTAAAGTCCGGAGCCCTCTGGCCAACCTGAGGAGCGCCGCGAGCGGCGGGCAGCCACCGCGCTGCAATGAAGGCAGCGAAAATGAAGAATGCGAAGATCAGTACGCTGAGAGTAGCGGCGATTGAGCCGGCTACCTTCGATCGTCGGGGCCGGTCGCCCGCAAACGCCCGTCTGATTCCCACCACCAGGAACGCCGCAGCGATGCCGAACAGCAACAGGGGCGCCCAGGGAAAATCGCGAGTGATGGGCCACCTGATAAAAACGAATGGGTAGCTTAGCAGCGCGATCAGGCTAAGCAGGAGGCCCGTCCAGACTGGCCAGTTGAATCCGCGGCTGATTTCGGTTTTCATTGCAGCGATCCCACGGCAGGGGCAGCCGGCTTCTCCAGCGCTGCGTCGGCGATTGTCAAAATAGCGGCCGCCCGCGGCTTTTCATTCTTGAAACTCTTCGCCAGCTCGATCGAGCGCTCCGGTTCCTCTTTTGCGAGCGCTCGAAGAATGACGCCAAGGCCCATGTCTTCCACTTTCACACCTCTAATTTTGGGGCCTTCACGGGTCCAGACTTGAGCACTTATCCAGGTATCTTCACCGTTGAATGTCTCCGCTGAATTTGCGGCTCTGACGGCTTCACCAAGTATCTCCCACGCGTGAACGGCATCAGGCGTCACGCCGCCAGCTGTTTTTCGTCGGCGAGGTTTGCCTCGGGGCTTCTCAACCACCGCCTGAGGGCACACGACCAATGGCATGCCCAGAAAGAGAATCGCCGCGCAGAGAATCTGCTTCACTTAAGTCTCACCTTTCGAACCTAACTAACCGGCGAGAGCATAGCACCACGAGAACAGGTTTGTTTAGACTTTCTCGCGCGCCACCAGCAAAGAGTTCACGGTACGCTCGGCGTAGTCAGGATGAAGATATGCTATGCGCCCGGCAACGAGGGTCGCGACGGCGCCGCCGCGGAAGGTGGACCCATCGAAGGGGGTGTTGCGACTCTTTGATTTTGAGCGCGATACATCGAAGGTCCAGGCAAGCTCGGGGTCTAAGATCGTCAAGTCTGCTCTTGAGCCCGCTCGCAACGTCCCACGTTCTTCCAGATTGAAAATGCGAGCCGGATTTGTCGAACACAATTCGACCAGCCGCTCGAGCGAGATCACACCTTTGTTCACCAGCCGCTCAATGGCGAGGCCGACCGAGGTTTCTAATCCAACAATACCGAATGGCGCTTGATCGTACTCGAGAGCTTTCTCGTCCGCATGATGCGGAGCGTGGTCGCTCGCTATGATGTCGATTGTGCCGTCGCGCAAACCGTCGACGATCGCGTCGATATGATCCTGACTGCGTAACGGCGGACTCACTTTTGTGTTCTGATCATAGTCCTGGACGGCTTCGTCAGTCAGCGTCCAATGATGCGGCGCTGCTTCGCACGTCACCGGCAGACCTTTTTCTTTAGCGCGCCGTACGGCCTCGATCGCTCCACGCGTCGAGACGTGCGCAAGATGCACGCGGGCGCCGGTCAACTCCGCCAACAGACAGTTACGTTCGGCGTCCACTTCTTCGGCGGCGGCCGGCATTCCTCGCAGACCCAGCACCAGCGACCAGTGACCTTCGTGCATTACTCCGCCACGAGCGAGCGATTTGTCTTCGCAGTGATCGATGACAGGCAAGTCGAACCCCCGCGCGTATTCCATCGCGCGGCGCATCATTCCGGCCGTGGGAACGGGTCGGCCGTCATCTGAAACAGCGATAATGCCGGCGTCTTTCATCTCGCCTATTTCGGCCAGCTCAGTCCCTTCGGAATTCTTTGTGATCGCGCCAATCGGGAAAACGCTCGCCAGGCCGGCGCGCTCAGCCTGTTCGATCACGAACCTGGTAACTGCGGCATTGTCGTTGACGGGATTTGTGTTCGGCATCGCGCAAACGGTTGTGAATCCGCCGGCCACGGCGGCCGCGGCCCCGCTGGCGATCGTTTCTTTGTATTCGTGTCCGGGTTCGCGCAAGTGCACGTGCATGTCTATGAATCCGGGCGCCACGATCAAACCAGTCGCGTCAAAAATCTCTGCGCCTTCGGGTGCGCCTTCGCTGTGACTGGATAGGCCCACCACCCGACCATCCTCGATGAGCAGATTCCTGCCTGTGTTAGTTCCCTGCGCGGGATCGATCACGTAACCGTTAGCGATTAGTAAACGCATCTCTGTTAGCTCGGTGAATCTGTGCCCCTAACTCTTACACGGGCGTTAGCAACCTATGATTGAACTCCCTCTCCCTTTGGGAGAGGGTTGGGGTGAGGGCCTAACGGAGAACCTACTTTGATATCGCGTTGTCGTGGATAAACACGACGGAGTCCTTAGAAAATACATCGCGCTAAGCTTCGCACCCTCCCCTAACCCTTCCCAAAGGGAGGGGGAAAGAAATACATACGTTCATTGCGCGAACAACTTCCCACTTCGCTCTTTCTTCGGACCGTTCTTCAAAGCTGGAAGTCGTTTTGTTCCGTCCTCTTTGCTGGCGCCCGCCAACAAGTAGAGCACGGCCATCCGCACTGCGACGCCGTTAGTAACCTGATCCAGTATCAATGAACGTCCGCCATCGGCGATCTCTGAAGAGATTTCGATCCCGCGATTCATCGGGCCGGGATGCATCACGATGGCATCGGGCGCCGCCAGGCTCAGATGGCTCAGGCGCAATCCATAATGGACGGCGTATTCCCGCATCGACGGGAAAAACGCTTCTGTCTGTCGCTCGCGTTGAACCCGAAGGATCATTACCACGTCGGCGTCCACAATTACGTCTTCGATCCTTCTTTCGACGCGCACGCCTTGTTCGATCAAATCGGCGAATTCAGGAGGCACGAGCGTCCCCGGGCCGGCCACGCTGACTGTCGCGCCGAGCTTTGCAAGCAGATAGATATTTGAACGCGCGACCCTTGAATGAAGGATGTCACCAATGATGGCGACCTTCAGTCCCTCAAGACGGCCTTTGTATTCGCGGATGGTGAGCGCATCGAGCAGGGCCTGGGTAGGATGTTCATGCGCGCCGTCGCCCGCATTCACGATGGCGGCACTGCACACGCGCGCCAGATGTCCCGGCGCGCCGGCCGCAGAGTGGCGAATGACTATGCAATCAGGAGCCATGGCTTCCAGATTGCGAGCGGTGTCGAGCAGCGTTTCGCCTTTTGAGACACTCGAGGTAGAGACGCTGATGTTGATGGCATCGGCCGACAAACGCTTGGCCGCAATTTCAAACGAGGTGCGCGTGCGCGTCGAAGCCTCGAAGAACAAATTGATGACCGTGCGGCCGCGCAGCGCGGGCACTTTTTTTATTTCGCGTCTTGAAACGTCGAGGAAGGTCTCAGCCGTGTCGAGCAGATAGTTAATCTGATCGGCTGACAATTCGCGGATGCCGAGGAGATGTTTGAGTTTGAAGTTAGTGCTCATTCTATGTCCGACAAACTTCAGGAACGTCTCATCAATCGCCTTCGACGCGTAGCGTCGGTATGAGTTCAGCCCGGCGTTTCAACGCCGGGATTAGTTGGTTAGCCGGGCCCGTCGCGTAGCGACGATTGACATTCGCGCTAATTTCAGGCGTCGCTCCGCGACGCGAATGGTTCGTTGCTTTTCCCTCTTCCCGGCCTTGAAAGGCCGGGCTAAATTCACATCGACACTACGCGTCGAAAGCTTGATCAGATCTTACTTCAGTTTGTCGATTGTCACTGGCTAATTCAAGTCACGACAAACTGAAGTTTGTCGGACACTACCCATAAAAAAAGCGGCCATCGGGGCCGCTTCACGCTGCAGCTTCTGCTGCCGGTCGCTCGACAATTACGACCCCTTCGTCTTCGTCAAAATCGGTCAGCATAACTTTTATGATCTCACTCTTTTTCGTCGGCACCAATTTGCCGATGTAATCCGCCTGGATGGGCAGCTCTCGATGTTCGTTGCCGCGATCGACCAGTACTGCGAGCTGCACCCGCCGAGGCCGGCCAAAATCAATCAACTGATCGAGCGCCGCGCGCACCGTGCGACCTGTATAGAGAACATCGTCGATCAGAACGATGGTGCGCCCTTCGATATCGCCGGGCAGTTCAGTGCCGCTGACAATCGGCTTGGCGCCGACCGTCGAAAGATCGTCACGATACAAAGTAATGTCGAGGATGCCTACCGGCGGGCGCTTGCCTTCGAGGTCTTCGATCTTGTCAGCGATGCGATTGGCCAGGGGGACGCCGCGACGGCGAATGCCCACCAGAACCAGATCAGTCAAACCGTGGTTTTCTTCCACGATCTCGGAAGCCAAACGCGCCAGCGCGCGATTGATGCGCGCCTCATCCATGATCCGAACTTTTTCAGTGAATTCCACCGGCGCGAAATATAACAAGAAGATTGCACAGTGACAAGGGCACGAGTGAGTCATCGTAAATTTTCATTTCTTCAGTTATTGAGAAGGTTGCCAGCGCATAGCCAACAACAGGCCATCTGACTACAATATTGCCTCAGAGTTCCCTCGTATGAACACAGAACACCCATCGCTTCTGGAGCCAGGTCTCCATGATGTGGACCTCGATACCTTGGAGCGACTGTTTGTGGAGCCGTTTGACGATGCTACTCGAAGAAGAGAGCTTTTGGATGGGTTACGAGCAATGTTATCAGTGATTCGCCGAATGGGCCTCCGAGTTGAGGTTTGGATCGATGGCTCATTCACGACCCAGAAACCCAATCCTGTTGATATTGACGTTGTTATTTACTACGATCCAATCGCCGTGCAAGCTCTCAAGGCTAGTGATCAAAATGTACTGTCTGAAATCGCCGATACCAATCTGTCGAAACTTCGTTACAAATGCGATCCATATCTTGTGCCCAACGATGAGGAACAATGGCGGAGCTATTGGAGAGGATGGTTCGGTTTTTCACGTGATGAGGAACCCAAGGGCATTGCCCGTATCTCCCTGTGAGGTGATGAAATGACAGAAGCAATCGTAAAACTGCACGAAAGAGCTGAAGCTGTTGACAGAATGCTACAACAGAATGAAAGCGCTTTGGCTTCGGAACCAGATAGCTTCTCACACAAGCTGAGTCGGCAGAGCTTGAGAGAACATTTAGCGGACATAACATGTCAAGCTGCAGTGGAATTCCTCAGTCTTGGGAATTACGCGGATGCGGAACGAGAGTTTAGAAAAGCCTTCTCGCTAAGTGAAGGCAAGAAGCACATCCTCTTGAACTCAGTTTTACTTCACAATGAAAATGATTGGGCGAGAGCCATTCCACTCTTGCGCATGTTACTACGCATTGATCCGACCTTTGAGCTTGCGAGGACCAACCTGGCGATTGCTTATCTGAATCTCGGCGTGGAAAAGGTAACGACTCCCAATCCGACGGAAGAAGATCGACATAGCGGGCTTGAACTCTTTTATTTTGCCTTGGGGGCGGCAACGGAAACGGATGTGGTCGATCAAATTAGAGAGAACCTCGCAGCTTTCCACACTAACCTCGGCATTAAGTGCCACGAGGCCGGCGATCCCGGAGGCTGTGTTGGTCGTATGAGGAGGGCATGTGAGGCCCTACCAAGCGAGCAAGCACGACGCAACCTCGGCGCAGCCTACGCACATTTGGCGTTATTTTTTATGGACAATCAGGACTATCAACAGGCAATCGTATATTTCGAAAGAGCAGAGGATGCTGGCTTAGTACAACCCGAGTTAATCAACGACTATGGCATCGCCCTCGCGAAGGTAGGTCGCACGGCTGAGGCTAGGTTGGCTTTTGAAAGGGCGCTGCAAATAGTCGATAGCCAGAGTGTTAGAGCGAATCTAACATTACTACTGAAGCACGGATCAAACGGCGGACCGGTTACTGAACCAGTAATTAAGGCCGGTAGTGATATTCAAGCAAACTCTCTTGAGGCTCTTTTCACTCAAGCCTTTTTTCCTGAGTTTGTCCCCAGTGCAATACAGCCATATCAGCAGGTAGCTTAGCGCACATCCAGCCTCACTCGCTTGAACCTCGATCAGACTCCTGAGCATGAATCGAACTCTCGATACGCCCGCTATGCTCTACCGATCATTTTTACGTCCGATTCTGTTCCGGCTACCGCCAGAGTCAGTGCACGAGTTTGCACTGAGTTCCCTCTCCCTGGCTTTGAATACTCAAGCCGCGCGGCGCCTCGCGAGCCGGCGACTTCGACGCGAGCCCTTTGGCAAGTTGAAGCGTTTCGGGCTCGAGTTTCCCAATCCGTTGGGACTCGCGGCAGGCTTTGATAAGAACGGAACAGCAGCCCAGGCCCTGGCGGCTCTCGGTTTCGGCTCAATCGAAGTCGGTTCCGTCACCAGCGAGCCGCAACCGGGCAATCCGCGCCCGCGCCTGTTTCGTCTGGCGCGCGATCGTGCGCTCATCAATCGGGCGGGATTCAACAACTGCGGTGCCGCCCAACTGGCGGAACATATTCGCCGCCGCCGGCCCGAGTGCGTGCTGGGCGTGAACATCGGTAAATCTCGCAGTGTGCGGATCGAGGATGCGATCCCCGATTATCTCAAAAGCTTCGAAGCGGTCTACGACATAGCAGACTACCTGGCGATCAATGTTAGTTCGCCGAACACGCCGAACCTGCGAGAGCTGCAGCGGCCGGAGTTGCTCGCCGAGTTACTCAAGAGTTTGCAGCAAAGAAATGATGAGCTCGCGCAGCGCTGTTCCTACCCGGGCCCAAAACCGCTGCTCTTGAAAATTGCGCCGGACTTGTCTGAATCTGAGATCGAGTCGATTGTGGATGTCGCCACTAGTATGAAGATCGCTGGATTGATTGCGACAAATACGACAATCAGCCGCGAAGGCTTGCAAACGTCACCCGCCGAAGTCGAAGCGTTTGGCGAGGGCGGTCTGAGCGGAGCACCGTTGCAAAAACGATCGAACGAAGTGATCGCGTTGATCTATCGACTGACGAATGGCAAGTTGCCGATTATCGGAGTGGGCGGAGTTTTTACTGCCGCAGATGCCTGGGAGAAAATCTGCGCCGGCGCAAGTCTGATCCAGTTGTACACTGGTTTCATCTATGAAGGTCCGGGCGTGGCTCGGCGAATCAATGCTGGGCTGGCGGAGATTCTGAAACGAGAAGGATTTCGGACTCTTGACGAAGCGGTCGGGTCTCGGGCTAGTGTGTGAATGCTCAAACAGAAATTTAACGCAAAGGACGCTAAGGTTCACGCAAAGGGCGCCAAGGAATCTCCTTTGCGTTACTTTGCGATGACCTTCGCGTCCTTTGCGTTGAAATTCCTCTTATGAACATTAAGGCAAAAGAAAAACTAATCGTCGCGCTCGATGTCGAGAGTGCCTCGCGCGCTCTCGAGTTGTTCGACGAGTTGCATGACGTTATCGGTATGTTCAAGATCGGCTCGCAACTGTTTACCGCGGCGGGTCCTGAGATTGTCCGGCAGATTGTGGCCAGAGGCGGCCGAGTTTTTCTCGACTTGAAATTCCATGACATTCCCAACACGGTGGCCGCGGCCGGAATCGAAGCGACTCGGCTCGGGGTGTCGATCTTCAACGTTCATGCTGCGGGCGGAGCAGAGATGATGAAGCGCACCGCCGGCGCCGTCGCCGAGGTCGCCGGTCGCGAAGCGCTCAGGAAACCAAAGGTTATTGCGGTTACACTTTTGACTAGCCTGGATCAAAAGAGCCTGGAACAAGTCGGCCTCACAGACGAACCTCGTTCGCTGGTTACCAGGTTGGCGCGCGTGGCGGCGGATTGCGGACTTGACGGCGTCGTTGCTTCACCGCAGGAGATAAGACTTATCCGGCACACAGTCTCGAGCGCGGAGTTTCTGGTCGTTACGCCCGGCATTCGCTCAAGCAATGATGCAGGTGACGACCAGCGACGCACGCTCACCTCCGTCGAAGCAATCAAAGCCGGCGCTGACTATCTGGTTGTCGGGCGACCAATCTTGAATGCTGAAGATCCAGTCGAGGCAGCCGGAAGAATCGTGGCCGAGATCGACGATGCGCTCAGGCAACTTAATCAACCTTCGTGAGATCACCCTCCGAGATCATTGGAACCAAAGGAAGAAGCAGGCGTGCAGTTGGAATCGTGTCGTCAGTTTGCCTTCAGATGTCAGCCTTTAAGATTGGTGATTGCAGTCACACGCTAACTCTGCATCAAACGACCACTTCAGAGGCGTTGTTGCGCCGCGCGGCGACTTACCATTATCATTCGAAGGTGCACGCAAAGCTGAAGTTCTCACTAAAACTTGTGCAATTGATGGCCCTGCTGATTTCGCTCACTTGCGTGATTGCGGCCCAGCAAAAGATCGAAGCCACCCAGGCTCCATTTAACGACGCCGCTTATCGGCTCGGCGAACGTCTCACTTACAACGTTGAATTCTCGCATTACGCCAGCGCCGCGCACATCGAACTGTTCGTCGCCGGGCGCGGCACCTTCTTCAATCGCGACGGAATTCAGTTGCGGGCGCACGTCGAGACGGTCGGCATAGTAAACGCGGCGCTGCTTTCGATTAACAACGACTATACAACTTACGTCGATCCGCAGACGGGCTTGCCGTACCGCGCGCAGCGGGTCGTCCGTGAAGCAGGTCGCTCTTCCGAAGCCGAGCGCGATTACAACCAGCCGGCCGGAACCGATGCGATTCCGTCAAAGCTGAGGACCGCCGAATCCCTCGGCACCTTCGATTTGCTTTCCGCGCTCTACCGGGTCCGGTCGCTGCCTTTGACTGATCGTTCTTCTTATTTGATGACGGTTCAGCACGAAGGCGAGCAATACCGGGCAGAAGTGAAAGTGATCGGGCGGGAACTGATCAAGACCAACGTCGGGTCATTCAATACGATAATCGCTCGGGTGAATGTTAAGAACTCGCGTGACTACAATATTCAGGTGTATTTCAGCGACGACGAGCGGCATGTGCCCGTGCGGATCGTCGCGGAGGTCCAGGCCGGTGAAATTCGCGCCGATTTGGCAGGTTCCGAACTGACTTTGCCAGAGCCGATTCAGAGTAGCAGTCCTACTCCACCAACTAAGACCGACCCCAGGCCATCTCCGACACCCAGGAAGCCGGGCCAGGTTCCGGCGTTGCCACCCGGAGCAAATTCGGAACAACCTTTGAAGGATGTCCCCTTCAAAATCGGCGAACAACTTACTTATCAGGTTTATCTCGCCAGTAATGCTCAGCAACCCGTCGGTGCGATTACGCTGACTTTGAAGGCGCGCGGACGATATTTCAATCGCGACGGATTACTTTTTTCGGTCACCGCGCAGACCACCGGTCCCGGGGCACGAGTGTTTCCTGTCAACGATCAAATCACTTCTTACGTAGATCCGACTACGCTGCTTCCGTTTCGCACTGAATTGAATTTGTCAGAGGGCAAGTACCGCTACAGTCGCGCCTATAATCTTGATCAGAATCGGGGCGCCGCCGTGTCCGATAATAAGGAGCGGATCGACATTCCGGTCGGCACGCACGATTTGATTTCGACATTTTATTCCATTCGCACGTTAGATCTCTGGCCGCCTAAACAGAGCGCCTTATCGATCATGGCTACCAGTCAACCGCGCACGTTGCTGGTGAAATCCCAACGACGCGAAACTATTGAAGTGGGTAACCAAAAGATAAATGCGATCATGGTAACGCTGGTGCTGGCAGCGGATGACCCTCAAGGTGATAAGATGCAGATACGGGTATGGATCGGCGACGATTCCCGCCGACTGCCGTTACGGATCATGGCCGTGACTCCGCTCGGTGCGGTACGCGCCGATTTGGTAATCGCACCGGTGACTTCGCAATAACGTCGGACGCAATATTCGTAGAGCAGGGACAGCAATAGTTGAGAAGAGGCTTCCTCAATCCGCGCATAGTCACGAAGATATCCTTCTGGACTACGAGCGCCTGCATCCTGGTCGCGGTAGTCGCTTGTCTGCTGGCGATTTGGAATTTTGCCGGGACTGATGTGCTGTGGCGAACGGTGGCTACGTGTGCAGTGATCGGCGGCGGCATGATCGCGTTTTACGTCATCAACTCAATCTTCGACCGGCCCTCTGAATAATCCACCATCATAAGTATCAGAAGCCCGACCGTAAGGGAGGGCTACTCCTTGATCCGGAATCCAGTCGCCCTCCGTTACGGTCGGGCTTCCGATGTCTCCAATCCGATATTGACAATCATTTTCAATTTGAGGCATACTGCGAACCGGCGTTGAGGTTGCCAGGGCGACGACGAGCGCAAAACCGAATCATGCTTCAGTCTTTCATCATCATACTGCGCGAGGGATTCGAGTCGTTCCTGCTCGTGGCCGTGATTTTTTCTTACTTGCATAAATCCGGGCAGCGCCACCTCGCGCCCGCCGTCTATTGGGCGATCGCTGTGGCACTGGCGGTTAGCGGCGGACTCGGTTACCTGCTCTTTCAAATGCAGACGGGTCAGGGCGATTGGATCGAAAAACATCTGGGTCAGACGTTTGCCGGATTTCTCGGCAACGAATCGTTGCGCGAAGCCATTCTCGGCGTGATAGCGATCGTGATGGTTGCGTCGTTGGTGATTTACATGTGGCGCACCGGACCGAAGCTGAAAGAGAAAATGGAAGAGCGGCTGGGTGAAGTTTCCGTACGCCGCTCTGGTTGGACAGCCTATCTGGGAGTTTTTCTTTTCACGGTGCTGACCATCAGTCGCGAAGGGATGGAAACCTCTCTGATGCTCTTGCAGGTGCGCAGCCCGCGACTGCTTTCCGGGGCCTTGCTTGGACTAGGCGCTGCCGTGGCGATGGCTTGGGCCTGGGGACGGTTCGGACATCTGATTAATGTCAAACGGTTCTTCCAGGTGACCGGAATTTTTCTGCTCCTGTTTATGACCCAGGTCGCCATCTTCACCTTTCACGAGTTTGCCGAAGCCGGCGTCCTGCCCAACAGCGAAGCGCTGCACGCGGCGACCGAAAAGTTCTCGCCTGACGGACTCTATGGTCAATGGTTTTCGGTGGTGATGGTCGCGGCGTGCGCAATCTGGCTGGTTGGAGCGTGGATGATTGATCGGGCAAAGGCGATTCGCAACAGTTCAATCACACTCGGGCCGGCGAAAACGTAGTCGAGGAATTGCTACGGAGCATAGGGAAAGGGCAAGGCCATTGGACCTTGCCCTTTTCTCATGGACCATACAACTCTCGTCCTAATGTAACTCGAGAGCTGCTACTTGCCAGTATTCACATACTGAATGCAATCACCCTGATTTTTGAAGGTGGTACCATTGGCGCGGAAAAGCGTCTGCCAACCACCATTCTTGCATTGGTCTTTATTGGTCGCGATTAAGCCGCCAATGCAATCTCCGCCTGGCGCGATGAGCCACGGAGTGAAGTTCACGGGCCCAGTCCCATCCACGACATCGCCGGTGCCTCCGGGGTTGCCGGCGTTGGTCGGGCCGCTGGCGCTGTTCCACCAGTTGCAGGTGGCGTTGAACGTACCCAGACCGTCGTGGCGGAGGCCCGCCGCCGTGTTGCCTACGAACTTGTTCTTGTGTGCATAGACGTCCATCCCCGTGATGTTGGCAGTCGGACTCCCCATCCGCACGCCAATCCCCACGTAGTTATTCGAGAACGTGTTGCCGGTGATCCGCGCTCCGAAGCCCGCCGAGGGGGCGTAGAAACGAACGCCGGCTCCCCAGGTCCGCACCGTGAGATCGGGGTTGATGGTGTGCTCGAACGTATTGTCCTTGACATCGACATTCGTGCCGTTCGCGAGCAACGCGCAGTAGTACGTCACATACGAGAAGTGATTGCCCGAGATCGAGCCCGAGACGTTGCTCAGGTTCATCCCGGAACTGCCAATCGTTGACCACACATTGGATTTGATCGAGGCGACGGTCCCGGTGCTGCCGTTCCAGTTGCCGGCGATGAAAACTCCATCACAGCCGCCGCAATCCGTCAGGTCGTGCAGGTAGTTGTCCTCGAACGTGAACAAAGCCGGTTCGTTGAAGAAAAACCCATCTGATCCAGCGGTGAAGATGTTGCGCTTAATGATGGGGTTGTTGCCCGACGTGTACGAGTCGATGTTCGCGCCGGTCGCCCCTGTGAAGGAGAACCCGTCGATCGTCACGGGGGCGGTGGTGCTGATTCGGATCGTGGGGTTGCCGGTGCTGTTGATGATGGCCTCTGCCACGCGGGTTCCACCGTTCGGGCTAATACCGGCGTTGGGTCCGTTAATAACGAGCCCCTTATCGACGCCGAAGGATTCCGGGTACGTACCCGCACATACTTGAATCGTATCGCCGTTAGATGCTGCCGCTACCGCGGCACCGATCGTATTAAAGCTCGGATTCGAGCACGACCCACCACTGACTCCGGTGGGCACCCCTGTGGTCGACACATACCAAGTACCGGCGGCCTGGGTTCTTTGTCCACCGAACATGATTACGCTCAGACCCAGCGTTAAGGCCAGAGCCAATCCTATTCCTAGTTTCTTCAGATTCATTGCTTTCTCCTTTTTAGTTAAGTGTTTATCTAAGTGAGGTCGATACAGCAACCGACCAATTTGCAAGCGAAGACACTTCAACGCCGAAAGAATGGTACTCAGAAAACATTCAGCGCTTGGAAAATTGAAAGTCGCGGGTGTCGATCAAGAGCACTAAAGCGGCAGGTGGGCAATAACCCCGGGGCTTTGAGCTTCTAAAACACCACACTCTTTCCATCGGTGTCCGCACTCATCCGCCGGTGTTTATTACCAGCTAAGAGCGCGGGTACTCTATCCGGCAATGTGAAAAAATAAAGCGGCAAGCGCCGGTAGAGAAAAAGGACGAGTCCGGAAGCGGCCTCGCCCTTCTTGTCATGTGGACTTACTACTTGCCATTGTTCGTGTAGCTGACGCAATCACCCTGGTTTTTGAACGGAGTGTTGTTTGCGCGGACGAGCGTCTTCCAGCCATCATTCTTACACTGGTCCTTGTTTGTGGCCACGTTGCCGCCAATGCAGGGGCCATTGAGATTAGCGGAAACCAGCCAAGGTGCGTAGATGACGCCGGTGCTCACCTTGTCGCCTGAGCCGGAAGCGATCGGGCCAGGCCCGCTAGCGGCGCCCCACCAATTGCATGTACCGCTAACCAAACCGCCGGAAGTGGGGTCATTTGAAATTCCGAAAGCTGTATTCCCTGTGAGTGAGTTCCTGTGGGCTTGAACAGTGTCGGTCACAGAAGTTGCGGCTACGTTGACGCCGTATGCATTGTTGTACAGCGTGTTACCAGTAATCGTCACGCTGGAATTTGGTCCGACACCAAAAGCATTGGCTACCTTGACCGCCGGGGCTGCAGAACTTACTTGATTTCCGTTTACAAAGACATTGCTATCGCCACCACCGACATAGATTGCTGATGAGTTCGCTGTTCCAACGACGGTGTTTCCGGTAATTTGAGCACCATTCGTTTTGAAGAGCGCCACCAAAGTACCATCGGCATTACTTGAATTACCTGAAACGACGACATTCGAATTGCCTTCTATGATGGTAATGTCGGCATTGTAGATGGCGGAATTAGCTCCGCCGAAACTGTTGTCTGAAATAGTTAGGTTTGAAACAGGGGTGCTATTTGCCTGGAAGCCATCACTTGCGGTGGCCGTATTGTTAACCGCATTCTTACTAAAAGTAGTGTTACTAGTAGTAATTGAGGCGGCTCGGCCAGGGTTACTGATGATGTTATTTTGAACCGTCTCCCCAGTATTGCCAGTCTGCATCACAATAGCCGCAGTGCCAGAACTGCTTGGACCGTTAAGGGTAAACCCGTCGACAGTGACACCATTAGCAGTAATAGTGATGTTTGCTGCAACGCCGCCATTAATAATGGATTCGGCGCCACTGCGTCCGCGCGCGTCTATTCCAACCTGTGCTCCATTCAGACTAAGCGATCTGGGAATGACAACATTCTCGTTATACATTCCCGGCATTACATTGATGACGGAGCAACCGACATCATTAACTGCAGCTTGAATTGTTGCGTGATCGGTTGGGACGGTGCAGCCGGCTACTGCTGCCTTAGTCGTGTCCTGGCGGAACATCGTCATACCGACAACCAAGGTCAAAGCAAGAGTCGATAACACTGCTATTTTCTTTGAATTCACTGATTTCTCCTTTTCACAAACCAAGTGGGTGGTCGTTATTCTAGTTCGACCTGTCGCTGACGAGACAAACTTCAACGCCAGTGGGGCTCTAAAATTCAAATGTCGCGGGTGTCTTTCGGGGAAGCGGTGAAGCGGGCAAGAGAAACGTCTCGGGGGCTTTCAGCTTCGAACACCACACGTACCGTCGGGTTGTCCGCACCCAACCGCCGGTGGAAATACAATTACAAGAGCATGCGTACTCTATACAGCCACGTTAACCTTGTCAACGTTGGGCGAATCTCGACGGGCTCCAATTCGCCCGAGATTTGGTGATTCTGAAATTGAAGCTTGCACAGTTAGATACTCTCAAACACTGGTTAATTCCAGCGCGAATCTCGCGTCACGAAGAATGCGAGGTCTTTTAGGAGTCGAGCTTTCTGTGATCATTTTGTGCGGAGGCGGATTGCGCTGCCTGTTTTCGCACGGTCGGTCCTCGCAACCCCGTCAGCAAGAGTGCCCGACGGTGAAGCCGTCTCAGAGGCTTGTCGTCGAATAGATTTTTGCCAGCTCGCGCTTGAGAAGTTTTCCAGTCGGGCCCTTCGGAATGTCTTTCACAATGCGAATCGACTTGGGACACTTATAGTCCGCCAGTCTTTCCGCGCAGTAATTGATTAGGTTCTCTTCGCTGACCTTCATTCCATCTTTCAGCACGATGAAAGCGGCGACTTCTTCACCATAAAGCGGATCGGGAACGCCGATCGTCGCGGCGGCCGCTACGGCAGGATGCTGGTAAAGGACTTCGTCGATTTCACGCGGATAGATGTTCTCGCCGCCGCGAATGATCATGTCTGATTTGCGATCGACGATGAAGAAGTAACCATCCTGGTCGCGATAGCCAATGTCATTCGTGTGAAACCAGCCATTGCGAAATGCCGTCGAAGTCGCCTCGGGATTTTTGTAATAGCCTTTCAGGATGTTCTCGCCCCGCAAAACAATTTCACCCAGCTCGCCGTCCGCAACTTCCTTGTCGTTATCGTCAAAGACTTTCATTTCATTTCCGATCGGCAAACCACACGAACCTGGCCGCCGTCGCACGTCCGGAGGATTGAAAGTTGAGCGGCAAGTCGATTCCGAAAGGCCGTAGCCTTCGACGACCGGACAGTTGAACGTCTCTTCAAACTTCTTCATTACCTCAGTAGGCACTGGCGCTGAGCCGCACATCGCAAATCGAAGCTGTTCAGTCTTCAGGCCTTCGGGCACTCCGTCCGGGTAAGTGTTCAGCAACATCGACAGCATCGTCGCTACCGACCCGAACGAAGTAATCTGGTAATCCGAGATTGTGTTCCAGAAACGCTTGGCCGAGAACTTTGGACTAATTACGGTCGAACCGCCGGCATACAGCGCGGACATCGTGGTCACCGACACCGCATTCATATGAAACAAAGGCATGATCGTCAACAGCCGATCGTTCCCGGTGAAGTTTAGCCACTCGCTTATCTGTCGCGCGTTAGCGATTACATTGCCGTGGGTTAATAAGCAGCCTTTTGGTTTTCCAGTGGTCCCCGAGGTGTAGATAATGATGGCATCGTCATCTTTGCTGGGAGCGCGGGCATCCTGCCCGCTTCTATCTGTCTCGCCAAACTCGCGCGTCGCTTCGGCCTCGTCGTCGAAAGTGATGACAGATTTCAAATGCGGAAGTTCATTCCGAATAGCGTCGATCCGATCCTGGAATTCGGAATTGACCAACATCGCTTTGGTCTCTGAATTGTTCAGCACGAAAGCGGTTTCGCTTTCTTTCAGGAGCGAGTTTACTGGCCCTGCCAGCGCACCCAGTTTCCAACAAGCAAAATAGGCGATGATGTATTCGACGCTGTTCGGCATCAGCAAGCTGACCACATCGCCTTTGCCGATCCCATGCGCAAACAACATGTCAGCCGCCCGATTTACCGCCAGGTTAAATTCAGAGTAAGTAAACTGCCGCCTGTCCGGGTCAGAAAACAGAAAGACCTTTTGCGGGTTGGCGCCAGCTCGTCGTTCCAGCAGTTCCCGGAGATTATTCAGAGCAATGCCTGTTTCGTTCTTAGTTGGCTGGTCGATCATTTCAGGCTCATAACTTTGTACGATCTCCGCATACCGTGGCAAGTCACGGCGCTTTTTGGAGTGCGCTGACTTGTCAGCGCTTTCAAAGCGGCGACTAGTCGCCGCACTCCAAAGTTCGTGATATATTCACCCCATCAACTAAGACACTTAAAAATAAGATCGTTTTGCGGGCCGACTTGTCCGCCTTAGTTTCGGCCAGACAAGTTGCACGCCTAAAAAGAAACTTAAGCGAGAGTCAAAGAACACGAATATGGATACCTATCGAAATTTTATCGGCGGCAAATGGATTGAATCCAGTTCGTCGCGCACCGTTAACAACGTCAATCCGGCCAACACTGACGACATCATCGGGGCTGTTCGGCAGGCCACGCGCGAAGAAGCACGCGCGGCAGTCGATGCAGCGAGTGAGGCTTTTCAAAGTTGGCGGAAGACGCCCGCCCCTTCGCGCGGCAAGATCGTCGCCAAAGCCGCGCGGTTAATGGAAGAGGCGAAGGAAGAACTGGCATCAATTCTGACGCGCGAAGAAGGCAAGACTCTTTCTGAATCGCGCGGTGAGTTGCAGCGCTCAATCAACGTCGCGGAATTCTGCGCCGGCGAATCACGGCGGATGAACGGCGAGACCATCATGTCCGAACTGCCCGCCAACTTTGCCTACACGATCAAACAGCCGCTGGGCGTGGTCGCCTGCGTAACGCCCTGGAACTTTCCGGTAGCAATTCCGGTGTGGAAGATCGCGCCGGCGCTGGTGGCCGGCAATGCGGTTGTTTTCAAGCCGGCAACGCTGACACCGGCAACCGGCGTCCGTATCGTGGAAATCTTCGAACAAGCAGGAATACCACCGGGCGTTTTGAACTTGATTCTGGGATCGGGCTCAGATGCCGGCGATGAGATCATCAATCATCCCGCGGTGAAAGCCGTTTCGTTCACGGGGTCGAACGAAGTTGGCATCCGTCTGTACGAACAGGTTTCCCGGCGCGGCGCCAAATGCCAGTGCGAGATGGGCGGCAAGAACCCGGTGGTGATCCTGGAAGACGCCGACATGGACCTTACGGTTGAATCAACCGCTCAGGGTGCGTTTGGCTCGTCCGGACAACGTTGCACCGCGACCAGCCGGGCCATCGTGGTAAACGAAATCGCCGACGAGTTCGTCAAGAGAATTGCCGAGCGCGCCGGATCAATGAGGATTGGCGATGGGAGCGATCCGAAAACTGAAATGGGTCCGAGCGTGGATGAGGGCCAGTTCAAGACCGTGCTCGACTATCTGAACATCGGCCGCGAGGACGGCGCCACTTTGGTTTGCGGCGGCGAACGCGCGACCGGCAATGGTCTCGACAAAGGCTACTTTGTTCGTCCCACCGTGTTTGATCATGTGACGCCGGATATGCGCATCGCGCGCGAAGAAATATTCGGACCCGTGCTCTCTGTCTTGCGGGTGAAAGATTTCGACGAAGCCATGCAGGTCGCGAATGATACTGAGTTCGGGTTATCGTCGTCGATTTTTACCAACGATGCCGCACGGATCTTTCGCTTCGTTGACGAGATCGAAACCGGCATGACGCATATCAACTCGCCGACAACCGGTGGCGAAGCCCACATCCCGTTTGGCGGAATCAAAGGCACCGGCATCGGCGATCGCGAGCAGGGCTCGACGGCTCTGGACTTCTACACCGAATTGAAAGTAGTTTACGTGGACTATACGGGCCGCAAACGCGAGGGGAATTTGTACTGAGATGTCAAAGAAGGAAACTTGAAATGAGATACCCCATCGCTATCCTCGCAATCTGTCTGTTCGCTCTCAGCGCTGCTGGGCAGACAAAACGCCCCGACTTCGACTCCAAACATCTCGAGATCCACTACGACAAATTTAGAGACCAGACGATCGTGAGAACGAAGTCCATGAACATACTTTTTCAAGTTGGAAAAAAAGTATACTTCTGTTCGATGGTCGTCGGCTATTCAGTCAAGAATGGACAGAAATCAAACTTGGCTATTCTATTCGCACCGGGCGCTACTGGCTTTCTTAAACGCACAAATGCTTCATTGGATCCGGATTTTACCCGCGCTTTCTTTTCACACAACGCAGATGTAATAGTCTTAGTTGGCGACAATCGCTACCCGTTGAATCGTTTCGACGGCGCGTATTTCGCGTCTAATGGGGATACGATCGTAGCCGTAGCAGTGCCCAAAGAAGTCGTTGAAGCAATAAGTAACGCGGAGAACTGGGATGTTGCGGTAGGTTCGCTGGAAGCTCGCTTTGTAAGTAAGATGCCGTTAATTAGCAAGGGAGCAATTAACCACTCTGATCGGGATAAGTTCAGAGCTATTACGGCCCAATACGCCAAGGATGTACAACTTCCAGCAACCGTAGAAAGGAGAATCTGATGCGAACACTCAAATACACATTCTGGCAGGATGGCGAGTTCTTTCTGGGTTACCTAAACGACTATCCTGACTATCATACTCAGGCTTATTCCAAAGATGAGTTAATTGAAAACCTTAAAGACTTATTGACCGATATTGAATCCGGCGAAGTTCCGTTTATTAGAAAGGTTGAAGAAATGGCGATTGCGTCATGAAAAGGCGTGAACTGATCAAAACATTGGAGGAGAGAGGTTGTTTGCTAGGGCGGCACGGTGCAAAACATGACTGGTACGTGAATCCGCGAACCAAGCAGTCCCAAGCGGTGCCACGTCACAACGAGATTAATGAGCGTTTAGCTAAGGCAATTATCAAGAAGCTACGGGATGAATCCACTAACTGATATTCGCTCGCGTTTGAACTAAGACATTTGCTCGCATGGACAACCTGCAAAAATTCTACGACCTTCTCTGGGGCCTGCTTGAGCAGGTGCCTTCGCTGATCACGATCCTGGCCTGTCTGATCTTTGTCGCCATTCGTTGGAAACGGTATCCGAAGGTCGCGCCGCTGGTGTTCGTCAGTCTGGTGCTACTTCTCTTGCACGGGCCGATCTTCGCGGCGGTCTATAATTGGGTGCCCGACTTACTCGTCAACCAAACCAGCGGCGCAAACAGGATCTCGAATAATGTAATGGTCGTGCTGAGTTTGATCTACCATACCACGCTGGCGATTCCTTTCACGCTCTTACTCGTGAGCATCTTTATGCGGCGGAGCCCGGCGCCGGGAGAAACTTCGGCGTAACTGACTTCCATGGGACTGACTTCCTATTTCTTATACATGTTCGCGCGGCGCATTCCGATGCTGCTCGTCACCCTCGGCGGCATTGTCTTTGCCATCACGCGCTGGAAGCGACATCCGCGAGTATCGTTGATGACCGTGCTGGCCCTTGCTCTCTACTGGGTCGAAGCGTTCATCTTCCTCTGCATTCGCTACAGGCTGCCCAACATTGTAGAGACGATGAAACTCTCGGGCACGGCAATCAATGTCCTGTTGGTCGTTATTTCAGTGTTGGATGACTTTGCCTTCGCCGTGGTCATTATTCTCCTGGTGGCCGCGGCGTTCTCGGGACGCAAGCCGGCAGCAACAACTACAACTGAAGGATGAGTTCATGAGTTCAGCAGAACCACAAACCGCCCCGTCCGAAACTGTCCGCAAACACAAAGAGTTTCTTTTCCCCGCCGTCACTACGTATTACCAGGAGCCTTTGGCGCTGGTGCGCGGCGAAGGCTTCCACGTCTGGGACGATCGCGGAGACAAGTATCTCGACTGCTTTGGCGGCGTATTGACCGTTAGCGTCGGTCATGCCAATCCCGTGGTTAACGAAGCAATCATCAATCAGCTCAAGACCATCACCCATACGTCGACGCTCTATAGCAATAAGCCGCAATCTGATCTCGCGGAGAAGCTGGCGCAAATTACTCCGGGTCGTTTGAAGAAATCCTTTTTTACGAACAGCGGTACGGAAGCAGATGACACGGCGGTCCATGCGGCCAAACTGGCGACGGGCCGGCATGAGATTGTCGTGCTGCGCCATGCTTACAGCGGCCGGTCGGCGACTTCCCTTTCGGCGATGGGTCATGCTCCGTGGCGCCCTTTGCCGCCGCAGGTCTCCGGATTTGTTCATGCGATGGCGCCGTATTGTTACCGCTGTCCATACAAGCTGACTTACCCGGAATGCGGACTGGCCTGCGCCAACGACATCGAAGAGTTGATCATGACCACGACCACCGGCGAGATCGCCGCGTTCATGGCTGAGCCAATTCTGGGAGTCGGCGGTTTCATTGTGCCGCCGCCGGGATACTTTGAACGCGCGGTGGAAATCACGCGCAAGCACGGCGGGCTGTTCATCGCCGACGAAGTCCAAACCGCCTGGGGCCGCACCGGCGACAAATGGTTTGGCATTGAAAACTGGAACGTCGAACCCGACATCATCACTTCAGCGAAGGGCCTGGGCAACGGCACGCCGATCGGGATCACCGTGGCCACGCCGGAAGTCGCCGACAAGTTTCCCGGGCTCACCTTCTCGACCTTTGGCGGCAATCCGGTTTCCTGCGCGGCCGCACTGGCAGTGCTAAAAGTTATTGAAGATGACGATCTGAAAAAGAATTCGGCCGAGGTCGGTGGTTACTTCCGTGGACGCCTGGAAGAACTGAAAGAGAAGTACACGGTCATTGGCGACGTGCGCGGCATGGGTCTGATGCAGGCGGTCGAACTGGTCAAAGATCGTGAAACGAAAGAACCGGATCCGCAATCGGTGGCGAAGGTTCTTGAAGAAACGAAGAAGCATCGCGTGCTGGTTGGCAAAGGCGGGCTGTATGGCAACGTGATGCGCACCGGGATGATGCTCAATTCGACTAGGGACCATGTTGATGAGCTGATCGAAGCGCTGGATAAGAGTTTCGCGGCGGTGGCGTGAGGTGCGCCACGGAAGTGCTCAACCTGGTTTTCGGCTCCGCCGCCTGATGTGCGGAAAGGCTCCGCCTTTCCGTTGAGTAGTTAATTTGATTTTGAGGCTCCGCCTCAAGCACAGGATTTTCCAAAGATAGTTAATGATAAAAGAGGCGTAGCCTCTTCAGATCACAGATGCTGATCGGAAAGGCAGAGCCTTTCCGCAAATCAGGCGGCAAAGCCGCGTTGACGCAGACCCAGCCACCATCGCTGCTAACGATCGCCCGAGCCCATCCGTCCTTCAAATGTTACCGAGAAATACCGCTGAGCTCCGGCTTCGGTCAGAGAAACATCTCAAAGCCGCGGCACGTATCAGCAGTCTTAGCCAGGCACCACAAAGTCCACCGTAAACAAAAGAGGTCCTATGAGATTCTCAATTCTTCGGCAGCTTCGCAGCCCGATCTTCATTCTAGTTGGCGCAGCCTGCGCGACATTCATGCTGGTCGTTTCGCCAGTGCGGACCGCAGCCCAACAAAAGGGTCAACCGCCGCTAATCGATCGCGAATTCTTCTTCGGCGATCCTGAGATCACGAACGCCCAGCTCTCGCCCGACGGCAAGTTCATCGCCTTCATCAAACCGTTCAAGGGCACACAGAATGTCTGGGTGAAACCAACCGCGGCGCCGTTTGATTCCGCGAAGCCGTTGACCGCGGACGAGACCCGGCCCATTCCCGGATATTTCTGGAGTCGCGACGGCAAGTACATCCTCTTCGTGCAGGACAAGGCCGGCGACGAAAACTATCTGGTTTACGCCGTCAATCCGGCCGACAGCCCGGCGGCGGGCAAGGGAGTTCCGGCTGCACGTAATCTTACCGACCTGAAGGAAGTCGAGGCTGAGATTGTCGCGGTTCCCCGTAGTGACCCGGATGCGCTTTATGTGGCTCTGAACGATCGCGACAAGGCCTGGCACGATCTCTATAAGATCAAAATCTCAACCGGTGAACGGACGCTCGTCCGTCAGAATACGGAAAGGATTGTCGGCTGGACTTTCGATCTCAGAGATCAACTGCGCCTGGTCACACGCGTCGCCGATAATGGCGACAATGAAATTCTGCGCGTCGACGACAAAGGCTTTACCAAAGTCTATTCGTGCAACGTGTTTGAGACGTGCGCGCCGGTCCGTTATCACAAAGACGGCCAGCGCGTTTACCTCCAAACCAACAAAGGCGCCAGCGTTGATTTGGTAAGCCTGGAGCTTTTCGACCCGGCCACCGGCAAGGAAGAAGCGGTGGAATCGGATCCGCTTAATCGGGTCGATCTTGGCGACGCGATATTTTCGGACTTAACCAATGACTTGATCTCCACCTGGTACGCAGACGAACGCGAGCGCGTTTACTTCAAAGACAAATCATACGAGGCAGATTTCAAGCAACTGCAAAAGCAGTTTCCCGGTAAAGATTTTGACTTTGGATCGGCGACCAAAGACGAAAGACTCTGGCTCGTCCAGGTCGTGAGTGATACCGAGCCCGGCGAAAGTTATCTCTTCGATCGTCAGACGAAGAAACTAACTTTACAGTATCGCGAATTCGAAAAGCTCAACCGCGATCATCTCGCCCCGATGCAGGCCATTCGTTACAAGTCGTCCGACGGACTCGAGATTCCGGCTTACCTGACGTTACCGAAGGGTGTCGCCCCCAGGAACCTCCCACTCGTCATATTTCCACACGGCGGCCCTTGGGAGCGCGACATTTTCGCCTGCAACCCCTTTGCCCAGTTTTGGGCCAATCGCGGCTACGCGGTGCTGCAACCAAACTTCCGCGGATCGGCCGGTTATGGCAAGAAGTTCATCGATGCGGGCAACAAACAATGGGGCGACAAGATGCAGGACGACATCACCTGGGGATTGAAATACCTCGTCGCCCAGGGCATCGTCGATCCTAAACGCGCCGGCATCATGGGCGGCTCGTACGGTGGTTACGCAACGCTGGCTGGGGTCACATTTACTCCCGATCTGTACGCGGCGGCGGTGGACTATGTTGGACCTTCGAATTTGAACACACTAATCGAGGGAATTCCGCTGTACTGGGAAGGAGGGCGCCAACTCTTTTATCAACGCATGGGCGATCCGACGACGCCTGAAGGGAGAGCGCAACTCGATCGCCAGTCGCCTTTGAACTCAGCGAGTAAGATCAAGACGCCGCTTTTGGTCGTCCAGGGAGCGAACGATCCTCGAGTGCACAAACGCGAAGCGGATCAGATCGTAATCGCGCTTCGCGATCGAGGCTTTCCCGTTGAATACATTGTCGCGCCCGATGAAGGCCACGGCTTTGCGCGGCCAGTCAATAATATGGCAATGTTCGCCAGCGCGGAAAAGTTCTTTGCCAAATATCTCGGCGGTCGCTATCAGGCAGATATGAGGCCCGAGGTCGCAACTCGACTCAAGGAAATTACCGTGGATGTAAAGACTGTGACGCTGCCGAAGAAAGTCGAGTCGCCAGCAGGTTCGCCGAAACCATTGCAATGATGGTGGGATTGACAGGCAGCGTATGATGCGGCTCTGCGATGTTCTCATGCGGCTCTGCCGCCCGATGTGCGGAAAAGCTCTGGCTTTCCCATAGGTGTCAGGTTTTGATTTGCGGCTCCGCCGCCTGATGTGCGGAAAGGCTCCGCCTTTCCGTTAAGCAGTTGTCTTGATTTTGAGGCTCCGCCTCATGCATACGATCTCCAGAGACACTCCCGCTCTCTATCTGACAGCCGTAGCCAAAGACCGCCTGCCAGTTTTCCGTACAGACTCCATCAAAATCATCACTTGCAAAGCCCTTGATGAAGCCCGGAAGTCCGGCGGGTTCGCCCTATGCCCATGTCATCATGCCAGATCACCTTCATGCGATAACCGACTCAGCAATCAAACCTTCGAAGGTGCTTCAATACATCAACGGAATCATCAGTCGCCGTGTGATTGACCATCTGAAAGAGCACGGCCATAATGCCTCACTCCAGAAGCTTCGACGTGAATCGGGTTCGAGGGGACACATGTATTCGCTTTGGGCACATCATAACAATACGCTACCGATCTTCAGTGAAGACATGTTCATGCAGAAAGTGAATTACATTCATCAGAATCCAGAGAGAGCTGGATTGGTTGAACGCGCGGAAGATTATCGCTGGTCGAGTGTTAGAATCTGGAAGCGTCGTCCACTTGAAGATGAACCTTTGATGGTTGATATTGACCAAATCAATTGGAGGAGAGGGCGTAGCCTCCCCAGAATAGATAAGCTGACCGGAAAGGCGGAGCCTTTCCGCACATCAGGCGGCAAAGCCGCCCGCCATTCCCAGTTATCAAATCTATGAAAACACTAATCCAAAACGCACACATCATCACCGCCACTGACAACTACCACGCCGACATTCTGATCGAAGACGAAGTCATCTCCGTCATCGGCGCCAAACTTGAAATGGAAGCCGACGTGACTATCGATGCCAAGGGCAGACTCGTCATTCCCGGCGGCATCGATCCGCACACGCACATGGAATTGCCGTTCGGCGGCACCACGGCGGCGGATGATTTTCGCACCGGCACGATCGCGGCGGCGCACGGTGGCACGACTACGATTATCGACTTTGCCGTGCAGTACAAAGGCGAGTCGCTATTGCAAGGCGTGGATAACTGGCACAAGAAAGCCGAAGGCAAGTGCGCGATCGATTATGGCTTTCATCTAATCACGACCGAGCTCGAAGATCGCCAGATCGAAGAAATGTACACGGTCATGGATGAAGGCGTAACCAGCTTCAAAATGTTCATGGCTTATCCCGGCGTCTTCCTGGTCGATGACGCCACCATCTTCCGCGCGATGCTGGCCGCAGGCCAACGCGGCGGTTTGATTTGCATGCACGCGGAAAACGGGATCGTCATCAACGAAATCATCAAGCACGCTTTGGCCAAGGGCCACACCGCACCCAAGTATCACGCGTTGACGCGTCCGACGATTGCCGAAGCCGAAGGTGTGCATCGCGCGATCGCGATTGCCGAGATGGCTGAGTCGCCCGTTTACATCGTCCACCTTTCTTGCGCGGACGCGCTGAACCAGGTCCGGCAGGCGCGCGACCGCGGCATTCCTGCTTTCGCTGAAACGTGTCCGCAGTATCTCTTCCTTTCGATCGACGATTACGGCGAAGACTTTGACGGCGCCAAATACGTGATGACGCCGCCGCTGCGCGAGAAAGCCAACCAGGCTGAGTTGTGGAAAGGTTTGAAAATGGACGACCTCCAAGTCATCTCAACCGACCATTGTCCTTTCTGCATGAAGGAACAGAAGGAACTGGGCCGCGATGACTTTACTAAGATTCCCAACGGCGCTCCCGGTGTCGAGCATCGCGTGTCGTTGATCTATACCGGCGTGGTTGAAAATCGCATTTCGCTCAATCGCTTTGTCGAGCTTACCTCGACCGCGGCCGCGAAGATGTTCGGCCTGTTCCCAAAGAAAGGAACGATAGCGGTGGGCTCAGACGCCGACATCGTAATCTTCGACGAGAACAAAGACCAGACGATCAGCGTCAAGACACATCACATGAACGTCGACTACAGCGCCTATGAAGGCCGGACAATTAAAGGCACGGTCGATACCGTGCTTTCGCGCGGCAAGATTGTGATCGACAACGGCGAATACAAGGGCAAGTCAGGAGACGGTCGCTTCCTGAAGCGCGGCGAGTGTGTCGCGGTATGAGATGAGCGCCAATCTTGGAGTGCGGCGACTTGTCGCCACTTTCGTATGCGGCGCGGCGCTATACAAACGTCTTATCTGGTCGCGACAAGTTGTGACCTTTGAAAGCGGTAACGAGTTACCGCACTCCAAATAAAGACTCGGTCTTCCTCCGCCACGACTTGTCTCATCGCGATGAACCCTGACCCTAATCAAACGCCTCACCAATCGCGACAAAAATGTGCCAGATGCGGACTGGTCAACACCGGTGCTGACGAATTGTGCCGGCGCTGCGGAAGTCCACTGACGGGCGAAGATTGGACAGAACCGCAACCCGATCAGGAAGCCGCGGCAGGAACGAGTCCGCCGAAGCGGGGCTTCCTTAAGCGGCTCACCTGGGTAGTCGGGGCGACGTTCCTCGCGTTGCTAATCTGTTATGTGTCGCTCTTGATTAGCTCGGATGGACTTCAACCCGATCAACGCGAGCAAGTGCAGAAGGCGATCGCCGTCCTAAAGCAGCACGGGTTCAATCGTGAAGCATTTATCCTCGGGCATCTGACCGTCTTTCGCGCGACGGACAATTGGTGGAACCGCTACGTCGGGCATCGCGAGGCTTATGCCGCAACGAACTTTCCCTTCGAGGTAGTAACGTTGTATCCGGAGTTTTTCAGCGTGCCGGTTGACGACAACGAGCGCGCCGCGGTCCTGCTGCACGAATCGTGTCACCTGATGGGTAGTGGCGAAGAAGCAGCCCTCGGTTCCACCTGGCGCAACAAGCGGCAGTTAGGATGGACCCTGGACCGCTACAAACAGACGCGTCTGTGGAACGCGACCGAGCCGTTAACCAGAGCGCAGTTTCCCTATATGTTCCAGTGCGGGCCTGACGGACAGTCTGATTGTTTCTGATGAGAGATGGAGTCATCTATGAAGCGGCGTTCGAAGTCAAGAGGTTTTAAGTCCAGACTTCGGCCGGGACGCCGCGGCGCCTGGCTTGGTTGATATTTCGTTTGAATGCTCTTTGACATGAGACTGTTAGTTTTTAGTTTACCGCCGGTGG